>NZ_QXIW01000009.1 GCF_003570985.1 Candidatus Cryosericum hinesii | reverse complement strand
TCAGTGTTTCCCCGGTTTCAGGGTTTCAGAAGCCCTGGGTGCTGGGTACTTATAGCAGGTGATGTCTGAAAGGAAAGGGGGTGAACGGGAGATCGACGTTGTTGACAGATAGTTCACATCTCCAAAATGTTTGGCGATTGGGTTTCTACAAGTAGTACTATCCCTGCACGTAAAGGAGACAGCAGAATGAAGAAGCACGGTCTGTTTGGAGAGTTAGTCGGTGAAGTATTTGGAACCTTTATCCTGATTCTGCTCGGCGACGGCGTAGTCGCCAACGTTGGTCTCGCCCCCCGCCTTGCTGCTGGTGGCTATAACTGGAATACCATTACAATTGGTTGGGCAATGGCTGTCATCATCGCCGTATACGTCTCTGGTGGCGTTTCCGGTGCGCATCTGAACCCGGCTGTTACCCTTGCCCTGGCCGTAAAGCGTGGTTTTTCATGGGCAAAGGTCATTCCATATTGGATCGCCCAGATGATCGGCGCCTTCCTTGGCGCTTTCGGCGTATACCTTGTCTACCTTGATGGCCTTAAAGCTGCCGGCATGCCCAACGTATGGGCCACCGGGCCTGGTTCAGTCTTTGGCCAGACGTTCTGGGGAGCTGGAGCTGCTACAGCAGCCGGCCCCTACAGCTTGCTCGTTGCCTGCATTGCCGAAATCTTCGGGACCGCCATCCTGCTCTGCGGTGTTCTTGCATCTGGTGACGCCAAGAACATGGGTCTTAAAGACAACCTGGGCGCCTTGATCGTTGGTGGCGCCGTTCTTGCCGTCGGTCTCTCTCTCGGTGGACCGAGCGGCTATTCTATCAACCCAGCTCGTGACCTTGGCCCCCGTATCTTCGGTGCCATTGTCGGAACGAAGGGTCTCTTCACCGGCGCCTACTGGCTTGTTGCACCTGTTCTTATGCCCTTGATCGGTGGCGTCCTGGGTGCCTTGGCGTACGATACGTTCATCACTCCAAATCTCCCCGAGAAGAGTTAACAATAGTTGACAAAGGAGAAATCATCATGGCAAAGTATGTAGGAGCAATAGATCAGGGTACGACCAGCACTCGGTTCATGATCTTCGACCATGCTGGACAGGTTATCGGTATCGATCAGAAAGAACATGAGCAGATTTTCCCCAAGCCCGGCTGGGTCGAACATGACGCAATGGAAGTCTGGGCATCCGTTCAGACGGTTATAGCTGGTGCACTTGCAAAAGCACATATCGATGTTAAGGATCTCGCAGCAGTCGGCATCACCAACCAGCGTGAGACCACGGTGGTCTGGGACAAGAACACTGGCAAGCCGATCCACAATGCTATCGTATGGCAGGACACACGTACTGACCTCATCTGCAATGAGCTGGCAAAAGTCGGTGGACAGGATCGCCTTCGTGCCAAAGTGGGACTCCCCCTGGCCACGTACTTCTCCGGCCCCAAGGTCAAATGGATTCTTGACAACGTTCCTGGCGCCAGAGAGAAGGCCGAGAAGGGCGAACTGTATTTTGGCAACATGGACAGCTGGGTCATCTGGAACCTGACGGGCGGAATCAAGGGCGGCGTTCATGTCACCGACGTGACAAATGCCAGCCGCACTATGTTGATGAACCTCGAGACCCTTGACTGGGACGAAGAGAACCTCAAGTTGATGGGCATTCCGCGCTCTATGCTCCCCGATATCAAGGCCTCTTCAGAAGTCTATGGTACAGCCGTTGGTGTACTCGCAGGCGTTCCTGTTGCCGGTGACCTTGGCGACCAGCAAGCAGCGCTCTTTGGCCAAACCTGCTTTAGCGCGGGAGAAGCCAAGAACACCTACGGTACCGGCTGCTTCATGCTGCTCAACACCGGCACCAAGCCCGTTCCTTCCAAGAACGGTCTGCTTACCACACTCGGCTACAAGATCGGCAAAGAGCCCGCCGTGTACGCCCTTGAAGGTTCCATCGCCATCACAGGCGCTCTGGTTCAGTGGCTGCGCGACAACCTCGGCCTGATCCAGAAATCCTCCGACATCGAGGCCCTGGCCAACACGGTCGAGGACAACGGTGGCATCTACTTCGTACCCGCATTCTCCGGCCTCTTCGCCCCGTACTGGAAGAGCGACGCTCGTGGTGTCATCGTCGGCATGACCCGTTACGTCAACAAGGGTCACATCGCCCGCGCCGCACTCGAAGCGACTGCGTATCAGACTCGCGAAGTCCTCGAAGCCATGAACAAGGACTCCGGCGTTCCGCTTACCGCACTCAAGGTAGACGGCGGCATGGTGTTCAACGATACATTGATGCAGTTCCAGTCGGACATCCTCGGCGTTCCCGTCATCCGCCCGAAGGTAGCCGAAACCACCGCTCTCGGTGCTGCCTATGCAGCTGGCCTTGCAGTCGGTTTCTGGGCCAAGGTCGAAGATCTGCGCGCTAACTGGGGCGTGGACAAGACTTGGGAGCCCAAGATGGACAGCGCCAAGCGCGCCACGCTCTTTAACGGCTGGCTTGAAGCTGTCAAGCGCACGTTCGGTTGGGTAAAGCAGTAGAACTATTGCTGTAGGCTTCTCGTATTCGAAACGAGCCGCGACCGGCGGTCGCGGCTCGTTTTTGTCTGGGCAGAGTCTATCAACGATGTTGGACTCTATTTTCTAGAATTACGATACTGAGCAAAAGGAATGGCGACAATGGCGGACAAAAAATACGATGTCATCATCATAGGCGCGGGTGTGGTCGGGAGTATGGTGGCCCGGTTTCTCTCGCGCTACAAACTTGATATCCTTCTGATTGAAAAGGATTCCGACATCGGCATGGGTGCCTCCTCCGCGAATACGGCGATTATCCATGCCGGTTATGACCCCAAGCCAGGTACTCTGAAGGCCGAGATGAACGTTGTGGGAAACCAGATGTTTGATCAGCTGGCAGGCGAACTCAACTTCACCTTTGAGAGGCGCGGCGACTACGTCGTTGCTATAGGACAGGAAGAATTTGGCAAGCTTGAGAGTCTGCGGCAGCAGGGACTTGAGAATGGGGTTCCCGGAATGGTCATACTCAACGGTGCAGATGTTCGCCGACGGGAGCCCAACATCAATCCCGAGGTAAGCGGTGCTCTCTGGGCCACTACCGGCGGTATCTGTGACCCCTTTGGCGTTGTGATTGCCGCTGCGGAGAATGCCGTCGTCAACGGGGTCACCCTTATGACCGACACGGCATTTCAGGACTTCATTATGGATGGAAAACGCATCGTCGGCATCAAGACAAACCGCGGCGATTTCATGTCTCGCTGGGTTGTCAACAGTGCAGGCATGTATTCTGATATGGTGATGCACAAGGCTGGACTGCGGCCGGAGTTCAAGATTACGCCTCGAAAGGGCGAGTATTACGTCTTCGACAAAGCCGAAATCACCATCAATAACGTGCTTTTCCCGGTGCCGTCTGCAACCAGCAAGGGTATTCTGGTTACCACAACTGTGCATGGCAATACCATCATAGGACCGAACGCCCTGGAGATAGATGACAAAGAAGACCGCTCCATCACCCGTGAAGGATTGGATGAAATCTGGCAGGGGGCTGTCAACTTGGTTCCCTCGCTCAGTCTACGATATTCGATAGCCGAATTTGCTGGACTCAGGCCGGGAGGAAACGCCCCGTGCGCCAACCCCGACGTCAAGTACAACAAGGATTTCATCATTGAGATTCCCAAAGAGGTCGAGGGATTGGTCAATCTTGGCGGCATCGAGTCGCCGGGACTTAGCTCGTCTCCTGCCATTGCCGTGCGGGTCGTCGAGCTGCTCAAGGGCGCTGGTGAGAACTTGGAGGAGAAGCCGGATTGGAACCCCATACGCAAGGCTCGTCCGCGCTTCCGTGACATGTTGCCGATTGAGCAGAAGTTGCTCATAGAGAACGATCTGAGCTATGGACGCGTCATTTGTCGCTGCGAAAACGTCACCGAGGGCGAAATCGTGGCCGAAATACATGCACCCATACCCGCGCGCACCTACGATGCCATAAAGCGGCGCACCTGGCTGGGTACGGGACGCTGTCAGGGTGGTTTTGATACTCCGCGTGTCGTCGAGATTCTTGCCCGCGAACTGGGTGTCTCCCCGCTCGAAATCACCAAGAAGGGTAAGGGATCAGAATTCCTTGTCCGGCCGACCAAGGATAAGGAGGTAGAATAATGTTGAAGAAAAAGTACGACGTTATTGTCATAGGCGCCGGCCCTGCCGGTCTGGCTGCAGCCATAGAAGCCAAGAAGACGGGTGCGCAGGATGTGCTCGTCATCGAGCGGGCACAGGAGCTGGGTGGGATTCTGCAGCAGTGCATTCATAATGGATTTGGCCTCCAGACATTCAAGAAGGACCTGACAGGTCCTACCTATGCGCAGCGTTTTATCGATGAGCTTGCAGGGCTTCACGTTGATACGTTGCTGGATGCGATGGCACTCAATGTGACCAGCGAAAGGCATGTGTATGTGACGAGTCAGTCGTCCGGTTTTGTCGAACTGGACACGAGGGCTCTGGTGCTGGCTATGGGCTGCCGTGAACGAACGCGGGCACAGATTGCTTTGCCGGGAACAAGGCCGGCGGGCGTGTATACCGCGGGAACGGCCCAGCGCTTTGTTAATATCGAAGGCTTCATGCCTGGCAAGTGCTTCGTGATTCTGGGCTCGGGCGACATCGGTATGATCATGGCACGCAGGCTTACCTTTGAAGGTGCCAAGGTAGAACGAGTGCTGGAAATCATGCCCTTCCTGACCGGCCTGACGCGCAACTATGTGCAGTGCCTTTTGGACTACGATATTCCACTGCAGTTGCACCATACGGTCAAGCGCATTATCGGCAACGACAGGGTAGAAGCGATAGAATCGGTTCAGATCGATGAACACCGCCAGCCAATGCCGGGCACCGAGGAGACCATTCCCTGTGATACACTGTTGCTTTCGGTGGGTCTCATCCCGGAGAATGAACTTTCGCGCAAAGCAGGCGTTGCACTTGATCCCGTCACCGGTGGACCATTTGTCGATGAAGAAATGCAGACCAGTGTACCGGGCATTTTTGCCGCGGGCAATGTGGTACATGTCTACGACCTGGTAGATTGGGTGACTCAAGCTGGGTTGTTATGCGGGCGGAACGCGGCGCAATACGCCATCACTGCGCGCAAACACGACGGCCGACGGGTAAGGATGAAAGCTGGAGAGAATGTTCGCTACGTCATCCCTCATATTTTGGACAAGGAAAGTCTTGCGGAATCGGCTCAACTTTTACAGATGAGAGTGACACTGCCGATCGAGGCACCCGTCTGGGTTGAAGTCATGAACGGCGAAGAACGCGTGACCAGAAAGGCGGAACTCTACGTGCGCCCGGGCGAGATGGTCAATATCGACCTTCCACAGTCTGCCTACGACGCGGTGCAACGCGCGTCCGAGCTGAGTGTGCGAGTCGTCAGGCGATAAGGAGACTGATATGACGCAGGAACAGAAGAAGCTTATCTGCATTACATGTCCAAGGGGCTGCGCCTTGGTTGTGACAGTGGAGGGTGAGACCGTCATCAAGACGGAAGGGAACAGTTGCAAGCGCGGTGTCGACTATGCGACGGGGGAGCTGAAGGACCCGAGGCGCATGGTGACGACCACGGTCAGGGTAAAGGGCGGCGTACATCCTCTTGCCCCAGTCTACACCGAGTCGCCGATTCCCAAGCCACGTATTTTTGATCTACTGGCCGAAGTCCGGAAGATCGAGCTTACGGCTCCCGTAAAGTTTGGGGACGTCGTCATTGAGAACGTGCTCGGTACTGGTATCAACGTTCTGGCGAGCAGGAATATTCCGGCAAAAAGCGAGACATCATAGGAACTGACATGGCAAAAGACCTGCAGAAAGATAAAGGAGTCATTGTATCACCAGAAACACTGACACCCACTGTCGAGCCGAAGCCTGGGCTGAGTCACAAGAGGCAACCACGCTATTGGGTCAGACTCGCAGTATTCCTTGTGCCACTTATCCTCAGCGAGATCATGTTCTGGCACGTTGGAAGAACATGGAACCTTGTGATATTTCCAGTAGCCTGGGTAGCCTACTTCTACTTCCAGATGAAGCGGGGCGGGTGGAACGTTTTCAGACCCTGAAAATATGTAGCCAGTACCTCAACTGCTTTCCTTTTTCACATCGCCCCGGGCTTAACCCACCTGGGGCGTTTCCTTCTTCTGGGCTTATCCCCTCTTCGCCGTTCAAATGAGAGTGTCCGCAAATGGAAAACCCCCGGCGTGAAGCCGGGGGTTGGTGGTTTGCTCTGAAACAGATGCTAGAAACCAGTCGGAGCGATCCAGGCTGGAACTGCCTTCGGGTCGGTCGGCGGAACGATGGTGCCGGCAATGATGTCCGCACGAAGGGTGTCAATCTTGGCAATCTGGTCGGCGGACAGGACCTTGGCAACGTTATCCTGGGCCCAACCCACACCACCGTCGGTCAGCGACAGAGTGACGACTTCTGACTTGAAGGTGTCGTCAACAACGGACTTGATGGCCGTCCATGTAGCAAAGTCGACGTGCTTGATAGCACAGGTCAGCGTCCCTGCGGGATACAGGTTCGGGTTCTTGCCCATGTCGACATCACAACCGATGCCCCACAGACCCTTGTCAGGTCCGCCGGCTTCCTTGAGGGCTTCGAACATACCGTTGCCAGTGGCTCCGGCAGCGTGGAACAGGATGTCGCACTTCTGAGCGATCATTGTCTGGGCAATAAGCTTGCCGGCGGGCTGGTCGCCGAAGCTGCCAGCGTACACGTCGGCCACGTTCTTGCCTGCAGTGCCATAGGCGGTCGGGTTCGTGGTCTTGATGCCGGCCATGAAACCTGCTTCATAGCGCTGGACAGCGGGAACGGGCATACCACCAATGAAACCGATCTTGTTGGTCTTGGTTGCCATGCCGGCGATGGCGCCGACAAGATACCCGCACTGCTCTTCCTTAAACAGGTAGTCGACAAGGTTGGGGAGGTTAGGGAGAGGTGCAAACGTCGTGGCGTCGGAGGGAACGGCGTCGATGAGCATAAACTTGACATCCGGATGATCCTTGGCGACCTGGTATGTGGCGTCAGCAAGCATGAAGCCGACAGCGATGATCATCTTGCAGCCCTCGTCCTCGGCAAGCTTGGTGAGGTTGGGGACGTAGTCCGTCTGTTCCTTGGACTCGAGCACGACGGGGGTGATGCCAGGGAGCGGAGCAATGTTCTTGTCGGTAAGGTCAGGGGCGTTGTCGGCCAAAGACTGTGCATAGTCTGCATCAGACATGTCAGTGTAGCCACCACCCTTGACGAAGGACTTCTTGGCAGCCCAGATCTCGAGGCCGCGCAAGGCGGAATCGTTGAATGACTGGTCGCCACGGCCACCGACATCGGTGACAAGGCCAATCTTGATCTCGTTGGCAACCGGCGTGGCCTTCTTGCAACCGGTGAATACGGAGGCAGCAAGAGCCAGAATCAGTACAACAGACAGCAGTTTTCTCATTTGTTCTCCTCCAGAACAGAATAGCCTAACAGTGAGTATTGTAGCACAAATACATGATCCATGTCTCGACACAAAACCCCCGGCGTGAAGCCGGGGGTTGGTGGTTTGCTCTGGAACAGATGCTAGAAACCAGTTGGAGCTGTCCAAGTTGGGACGGCTTTGGGGTCTTCGGGAGGAGTGATCTTGCCGTCGATAATGTCCTGACGAAGGGTGTTGATCTTGGCAATCTGGGCGGCAGACAGGACCTTGGCAACGTTATCCTGGGCCCAGCCCACACCACCATTGCGAAGAGACAGGGTGACGACACCAGGAGTGAAGGTGCCGTAGATGATGGACTTGACGGAGGCGTAAGTAGCAAAGTCGACGTGCTTGATAGCACAGGTCAGCGTGCCCGCGGGATACAGGTTCGGGTTCTTGCCCATGTCGACATCGCAACCGATGCCCCACAGACCCTTGTCAGGTCCGCCGGCTTCCTTGAGGGCTTCGAACATACCGTTACCAGTGGCTCCGGCAGCGTGGAACAGGATGTCGCACTTCTGAGCGATCATTGTCTGGGCAATAAGCTTGCCATGGGGCTGGTCGCCGAAGCTGCCAGCGTACACGTCAGCCACGTTCTTGCCTGCAGTGCCATAGGCGGTCGGGTTTGTGGTCTTGATGCCGGCCATGAAACCCGCTTCATAGCGCTGGACAGCCGGAACGGCGATACCACCGATGAAGCCGATCTTGTTGGCCTTGGTTGCCATGCCGGCGATGGCGCCGACAAGGTATCCGCACTGCTCTTCCTTGAACAGGAAGCAGACAAGATTGGGCAGGGTGGGCAGAGGGGCAAATGTTGTGGGGTCAGAGGGCTGGGCATCGATCAGCATGAACTTGGTCTGCGGATGCTCCTTGGCGATCTGATAGGTGGCGTCGGAAAGCATAAACCCGACAGCGATGATGAGCTTGCAGCCCTCGTCCTCGGCAAGCTTGGTGAGGTTGGGGACGTAGTCCGTCTGTTCCTTGGACTCGAGTACGATGGGGGTGATGCCTGGGATCGGAGCAATACCCCGGCTGCTGAGGTCAGGAGCGTTGTCGGCCAGGGACTGCTTGTACGCGGCATCAGTCATGGCAGCATATCCGCCGCCCTTGACGAAGGACTTCTGGGCAGCCCAGATCTCGAGGCCGCGCAAGGCGGAGTCGTTGAATGACTGGTCGCCACGGCCACCGACATCGGTGACAAGGCCAATCTTGATAGTGCCCGTGACAGGAGCCTTAGAATTGACGGTGACCGTGCGGGCGGTTGCATTCCAGGCGACGTTCAATCCGGACTTCTCAGAAACGAAGCGAATCGGAATGAGCGTGCGGCCTGCCTTGGAGATGTAGGCAGCTGCATCCATGAGGGCCGCGTCACCGTTGATCTTGACAGACTTCTGACCAATGATGAACTCAAAGGACGTTGCGCCGAGGAGGACGGCAACTGTCTTGGTGGCGGGGTCATAGTTGACGTCGGCGCCAAAAGCCTCCGACACCACACGGATCGGCACAAACGTGCGGGAGCTTGTGATCTCCGGGGCCTGATCGCCCACCTTAGCAGCCCCATTTAACGTGTAATTGACCTTGCCGACCGTCAGAACGAGAGTGGTCGTCGTTGCAGCAGTAGCAGTGGATACACCAGCAGTGAGCCCAGCAATCATTGCCAGGACGAGGACAAGCGAAATAAGTCTCTTCACGTTTCCCTCCATAATTGGATGTCGTACATCTTGGGGCACATGTCAACGCTCCACCTATGAGCCTAACCATAACACGTCTTCGGTCAAGACTGGTTTAAAGATACTGGAGACGGCCCTCCACCTCGGCGTTCACGTTCTGATGGTTGCGCAGGTACTCCTCGACGACGTCCCGCCCGGACGTGGCAAGCAGGCGGGGCTGCTCCAGCTGTGCCAGTTCCTCGTTTGTCAGCTGCAGCCCGACGGTCGAGTTCTTGTAATGGTACCCCTGCAGGCAGATGGAGTACCGCGAGGAATCGTCGATGGGGACGCCGTTCAGGGCCAGCGACACCACTTCATGTTTCGCCAGGTCGTAGACCGCCTTCACGCCTTTGTTCACCTGGTAGTATTCGCCCTCGCCATTGCGGTTCTCCGGTCGCATGAACCCGGCGAATGCATGCTTGAGTTGTGCGCCGGTCACCGTGAACCGGGTGATGGAGTCATCGTAGGGAAACAGCGCCAGGTAGTCGCCCAGCGTAACGATGGGTCCCAGTTCCGTCTTTCGGATACTGCCGCTGCCGACAAAGGCGACATCGACACCGGTTGTTTCCTGGGTCGCGTCGGCAAACAGGTTCCCGAGTTCCGTCTCGCGCGCGCGATCTGGGTGCGTGAGCGTGCGTGTGAACTTCGAAATGATGCTGCCGTATTTTTTGTCGACAATGTCTTTGAACCCGCCGATGAAGGCCGTGAGCTTTTCGTCGGGTTGGCAGTGGATGTTGTCGATCGGGACCAGCTTCCAGGTCCAGTCGACGATGCTGTTGGTGTCGTCGTCCACCGTGATGTCGAACCGTCCGATCTGCTCGGTACCGACCCCGGCCTGCGCTATCAGGATGTTGTTGACGACGGCAGGCTGCTCCAGGATCGTGTGGCTGTGCCCACCGATAATCATGTCGACGCCCCACGCCGGATCCAGCAGGCCCGCAAGCTCCTTGTCGGAATCGAAGCCAATGTGGGTCAGCAGGATCGTCAGATCGATGTCATCGTTCTTATAGGCGTTGCAGATCTTCCCGACTTCGGAAGCGGCTTCCTGCAGCGTGATAAACGACGACAACATGTTGTCGGTCTTCAACATGTCCATGACTTTCTCCGTGATGATCCCGATGAACAGGATGTCGAAGCCGTCGACGTTNNATCTTCTCCAGAAATAGCAGGTGGGGCAGTCCATAGTCGAACTCGTGATTACCCAGCGAGACGACGTCCGGCGACAGGTAGTTCATGAGTTCCATGGTGCTGATACCCTTGTATTCGGCGTCGATGAGCGATCCCTGCACCATGTCGCCCGCAATACAGTAAATGACATTCTTTTCCTCGCTTCGGACCTCGTTGATATATCCCGACAACAGCGACAGGCCGCCAATCAGGTGACCCTTCTCGCCGCGCATCTCTGCGAGGAAATCGCCGTGCATGTCGTTGCTGTGCAGGATCGTGAATCGCTTCCTGATACCCATGCTGGCCTCCTGATGGTAAGGGTGGTGGTAATTCTTGCCGACATTCTCGGGAAGAGCGGTTTCATGTCAAGCCCGTGCCACCGATTATGAAGATTTGCCATTCGATGGAGTCGCCGCAGGCCACGTAACCATTGCCACGGCCACATGGTTGCGTAGTATTGATCAAAAGGACTGGAGGTGGCTGTGGCGACAATACAGGACTTTG
>NZ_QXIW01000008.1:4521-6601 GCF_003570985.1 Candidatus Cryosericum hinesii | reverse complement strand
GTCTTCCCACTGCCGTTGGGACCAAGCAGTCCCATGATGTGCCCTTCGGGCACCTCCAGCGTGATGTCGGACAGTGCCGACGTACCGATATAGCGCTTCGTAAGACTGCTGATCTGTACGAGCATGCTCATTTCTTCTCCTTCCTGGCTGTTTCCGCTGCCATCGCCGCTATCTCCTCCGGTCCATACCCCAGCGAGCGCATTCCCGCAATATACGTTGCCACGATGTCGCGCGCAAGTTCCTGCCGCATGAGGTCGACGGTACCGCCGTCGCCGGACACGAAGGTCCCCATCCCGCGCTGTGTCGCGACATACCCTTCACGTTCCAGCTCAAGGTAGGCCTTCTGGACGGTGTTCGGGTTCACGACGACCTGCTGGGCAAGGTCGCGAACCGAGGGCAGCTGTTGCCCGACCTTCAACTCCCCGACGGCAATCCGCCTCTTGATCAGGTCCATGATCTGCGTGTAGATGGGAGCTCTGTCATCAAACTCCATGTCACGCCTCCTCCGTCCTTTGGACGGTCATTGTATCACCTAGCGTCTTGGTGTACTAATAATCTAGTACACATGACGGTGGTGTCAAGAGGGTGGCCGCGGAGCGCTCTGGGCACGTCAGGAGATGCAGTGCCCACGCCACAGCCCGTGACGACCGCGGAGTTTCTCATATACTGTGCGGGTGCCCCTGAAGGGGCAGGGGAGGAACCATGGGAACAACCGAGAGACCTATGCGAAAGAAAGAGTACGAGGTAACCGATACCGCCGTCCTACAGCACATTCTGGGACGTGCCACACTGTGCCGCGTCGCGGTGGTGGATGGCAGCGAGCCGTACCTGGTCACCATGAACTGCGGCTGGGACGGTGAACGCCTGCTTCTCCACGGTGCGAGCCAGGGCCGGAAGCTAGATATCCTGCGCGCCAACCCTCGCGTCTGCGTCGAGATCGACGAGGACGTCCAGCTCGTGTTCGGAGCAACGGGCGAGGAATGCACGGCGAACTATGTCAGCGTCATCGGAACCGGCACTGCGTCATTCGTCCTCGACCCCCAGGTCAAGGGGCGCGACCTGAATGTCATCGCCCGTCAATGCCATCCCGGCGTCCCCGAAGAGGTCTTCCCCGACGAAGCCCTTTCCCGTGTTGCCGTGCTGGAGGTCCAGTTCGACCATCTCACTTGCAAGGCGAAGGGGACGACGCCACGACCGTAATACTACATTTCTGACCGGAGGAAGAAACGGCATGATCTATCACATCGAAACCGAAGATTTGTGGCAGCAGGCACTGCTCGACGGGGAATATCTCCCCGAAAACTTCGAGAGCGACGGCTTCATCCATTGCGCGGCGCTGGATCAGGTCACCAACGTCGCGGACAAGCATTACCATGGCAGCAACGACCTGCTGCTCCTGTGCATCAGTCAAAAGCTGCTCAACGCGGAAACGCTCTGGGAACTGTCCGACGGGCTCTATTACCCACACATCTACGGCTCTCTCAACTTATCTGCTGTCGTAGCGGCACTTCCGTTGTACTGTGACAGCGATGGCACACTCCGGCTGCCGGCGAACCTGCCCGAGGACACGGACGATGTCCCGGAAGCGGACCCATAGACCAACGGCGGGCTCGCTGTTTTCACCCTCTGTTTTCTGCTAAAGCTACCGGATCAACCCAAGTGAAAAGTGCCTTTCTCCGTCATTCTCCCCCGAGCATTTCTTTCTAATACGAGGGGTGCTCCTCACGAGTATTTCTCTGCAATACGAGTGGCGTTCCTCGGCGCAGGCGGGAATCCAGTCTTTCCTGCCGTTTCGCAAACCAGACCTGTCCCAAAAGTGTAACAGTGTTACAAAAACGGGACCATCCCGAGAATGTTACACTTTTCCAGGCGTACTTACACCTGACCCCACAGGAAACTTTTGCAATGGTGCCGTTTTCTCTACACTATGNNGGAGGAACACACAATGGGTTGGATTATCGCTCTTGCAGTCATTGTTCTCGTCGTCTTGTGGCTCGTCGGCATTTACAACCAGCTTGTCCGCAAGCGCACCATGAAGGACGAAGCCTGGTCGGGCATGGACGTCCAGCTGAAGCGTCGC
>NZ_QXIW01000008.1:0-4496 GCF_003570985.1 Candidatus Cryosericum hinesii | reverse complement strand
GACAAGGCCGCGGCTGAGAATCAGCTGAATGGCACACTGAAGACCCTGTTCGCTGTTGCAGAAGCTTACCCTGAACTCAAGGCCAACACCAACTTCCTCGACCTGCAGGCGAAGCTTGCAGACCTGGAGGACCAGATCCAGATGGCCCGCCGGTACTACAACGGCACGGTGCGGGACTACAACATCATGTGCGAGACATTCCCATCCGTCTTCGTCGCAAGCATGTTCGGCTTCAAGAAAGCTGAGTTCTTCGAGCTTGCTGGCGCCGAGGAACGCGAAGCACCAAAGGTCTCGTTCGACAACAAGTAGCAGTCCATTCATGAATCAGGTGCCGGCCATGAGGAAACTCGCCTGCACTGTTCTCATGCTGATGGCAGCCCTCATGCTCCTGTCCCCCGTGGGCAGGGCAGGGGCTGCCGAAGCGGAGCGCATCCTGTCGTTCGACAGCGTCGTCACTGTCCATACGGACTCAACGATGACCGTCCAGGAGACCATTCGGTTCGTCTCGGCAGGCATCAGCATCCAGCATGGCCTGTACCGTGACTTTCCCACCACCTACACGAACCCGGGGCGTGCGCCCGTGCGGGTCGCCTTCCAGGTCCTCGGCCTCATGCAGGACGGTGCGACCGAACCATGGCACTCGGTTCGACAGACGAACGGCGTCCGGGTGTATTTCGGGTCCAGTTCGGCAGACTTGGAACCTGGCGAGCACACGTACGTTTTCACGTACTCCTCTGACCGTCAGCTCGGGTTCTTCGCCGACCATGACGAGCTGTTCTGGAACGTGACGGGAAATGGCTGGGAGTATCCCATCGAACACGCCGGCTGCACCGTCGTCCTGCCCGGAACCGCGTGGCAACAGATCACCGGACTCACCGCCTATACCGGCCCCCAGGGTGCAACAGGCACAGACTACGTGATGTCACGCGACACCAGCGGGAACCCTGTCTTCACGACGACAGCTCCGCTGGCCCAATTCGAAGGGCTGAGCGTCGTCGTCGGATGGCCGAAAGGGTTCGTGGTTCCACCATCGTCGCTCCAGACCCTGCGATGGTGGCTCCGGGACAACCGTTCGGTCGGTGTTGCCGTAATCGCACTCCTCTGCCTCCTGTTGTACTACCTGCTCACCTGGCTGCGCGTCGGCCGCGACCCCCGGCCTGGCACCATCATCCCGCAGTTTGTGCCACCCGAGGGACTCAGCCCTGCTGCAATCCGGTACCTGCGGCTCATGAGGCCCGACATCAAGGGGCTGACAGCCGCGATAACGGGGCTTGCAGTCAAGGGTGCGCTGGTCATCTCACAGGATGAGGACGGTTCCTTCGCCGTCGACACCACCGGCTCGGTACCAGCCGGCCTGCTCCCCGACGAGGCCGAACTCCTGCAGGAACTGTTCGAAGGCCGCTCGAAGACGCGGCTTGTCTTCAGGCAGAGTGCACATGACCGCGTTCAGGCTGTCCGCAAGGCCCTTGAGCAGGCACTGCGATCGATGTACGGCAAGGGGTACTTCGTCACGAACCTCCGCTACGCGGCGACCGGGGTCGCCCTCTCTATCGCAGGCGTCGTCGCTGCCGGCCTGCTGGGCACGACGCAGCCCGAGAGGATTTTCGGGTTTCTGTTCATGTCTGTCTGGCTGTCGGTATGGACGTTCGGGGTCGCAGCGCTTGTTACGCAGGTCGCCGCGTCGTGGCGCGGACGATCGGCAAATACGTCGGGAAAACGCACCTTCAGCCTTGGGAGTTCTGTCGGTCTCACGCTCTTCGCGGTGCCGTTCCTGCTGGGCGAACTCATCGGAACGATCGCGTTTGTTGTAATAGCGGGGCCTCTGCTCCTGGCATTGATTTTCGTGACCGCCGCAATAGACGTAGTTTTCTTCCGTCTCTTGCGAGCCTATACCCCGAAGGGGCGGGGTCTCCTGGACCAGATCGATGGATTCCGACTGTATCTCAGCGTCGCCGAGAAGGACCGCATGAACATGTTGACTCCAGTCGACCACACGCCTGAAACGTTCGAACGGTATTTGCCCTATGCGCTGGCCCTCGACGTCGAACAACAGTGGAGCGAGAGCTTTGCCGACGTCCTGGAGCGCACTGACGCATCTGGTCAACCGTCCTACCAGCCCGTGTGGTTCTCTGGCGAAACCTGGCGCTCGACCGGCTTTTCGACGCTCGGCTCGTCGCTTTCGGGAGCGTTCGCGTCCTCGATTGCTGCTTCGTCGGTGGCTCCAGGAAAGAGCTCCGGGTTCGGCGGGGGTGGAGGGAGTAGTGGTGGTGGAGGCGGCTCCGGAGGCGGGGGTGGTGGTGGAGGAGGTGGGGGCTGGTAACCGTCCGCCGTGCACCGCTGGAGTATTGCCCTCAACTGCGCTATGTTATTTGATGAATCAAGAAGCTAAAGGAGTACACATGAGAAAGCGTAGACTGCTGACCCTGACCATCGTGCTGGCGATTGCAATCCTCCTGTCCGTCCCGGGACTGGCCTTGGCCGAACAGGAGCGCATCACCAGTTTCGGCAGCGCAATCACTGTCAACCAGGATGGATCGATGCGAGTCGAGAACACCATCAAGGCCATCGTGACCGGCGATCAGATCCAGCATGGCATCTACTATGACTTCCCGACCATCTATGCCAACGCACGCACAGGCGGCCGTCTTGTCATCGACTTCCACGTCCTGGGGGTCCAGCGCGACGGACAGACCGAGCTGTACACGGTGGAGAACCTGGCCAATGGCAAACGCGTGAAGATCGGAAGTGCTGACACCCTCATCGACCCCGGCGAACACACCTGGGTAGTACGGTTCAGCGTCGACCGCGAACTGGGCTACTTCACCGACCACGACGAACTGTACTGGAACGTGACCGGCAACGGCTGGGTCTTCCCCATCGAGCGCGCATCGGCAACCATCACGCTCCCCACAGGCGCCGCCGCGCACATTACGGGGCTGCAGGCCTATACTGGTGCATCCGGTTCGACGGCAAGCGCCGTGACAATAACACAGACCGCCGATGGGACTCCGACTTTCGTCACAACCTCAGTCCTCAACCCCGGTGAAGGCCTGACCATCGTGGTCGGGTGGCCCAAGGGATACGTGACTCCGCCAAATGCTGTAACTCGGCTGGGCTGGTTCTTTCGTGACAACAGCGCCCTTATCGCAGGTCTTCTCGGCGTGCTGCTCGTCTTCCTGTACTATATGGTCATGTGGTATCGTCACGGCAATGACCCCAAACGTGGCACGATCTTCGCACTCTTTGCGCCTCCCGAAGGGATGTCGCCTGGAGGCGCCCGGTACCTGTCACGCATGGCCCACGATAGCAAAGCGTTCACCGCTGCGCTGATCGACATGGCGGTCAAGCGGTACATCAGCATTCATCAGGATCGCCACAAATACTGGATCGAGCGGGACACTGCTCCTGATTCCGTCCTGTCCGACGATGAGCTCGCTCTTGCCGGATCCCTTATCGGAACCAGCGCACGCGTGGACTTTGAACAGGCGCACGCAGAGGAGATCCAGCGAGCGATCCTCGCCAGCCAGAAACCCCTGGAAGCGGACTACCAGCCGAGGTTCTTCGTGAGCAATACGGGGTACCTCCTGACCGGAATCCTGCTCTCCGTCGGGGTGGCGGCGCTCACCTTCTTCGTTTCCACCAGCAGGACTGCGTCGCAATTCGTCGCTCCGGTCGTTGTCGGGATCGTGCTGGTTGTCATGGCCGTGGTCTTCGGCTCCACGCTGAAATCGTACACGCAGGAAGGCCGGAAGGTGGTGGACGAGGTCACGGGGTTTAAGATGTACCTGTCGGTGACCGAGAAGGACCGCATGAACTTGCTCAACCCACCTGATCGGACTCCCGAGATATTCGAGAAGTACCTGCCGTTTGCCCTGGCGCTGGACGTCGAGCAGCGCTGGTCGGAGCAGTTTGCAAGCGTGTTCGCTCACATGGCCGCGGAGGGACGGTCCTACGCGCCCGTCTGGTACTACGGAGCCTACTGGAACCCAGCCAATCCAGCCGCGTTCGCGAGCAGCATCGGTACCGGGTTCAGCAACGCCATCAGCGCTTCAGCAGTGGCGCCCGGCACCAAGTCGGGTTTCGGCGGCAGGGGTGGCGGCGGGTTCAGCGGTGGAGGTGGAGGTGGAGGTGGAGGCGGCGGCTGGTAGAGCCCTGCCTCTCGCAGATGTGCCACAAGGATGGCCCTGGGATAATGTCCCAGGGCCATCCTGATTCCATTGCGTTCAAACTGTCGGAGCTTGTGCCTCCTTCTGGAGCTGCTCACGGCGCCTGCGGTAGAGAACGATCGGCAGGTCACCCTGGATGAGCTTCTCCCCGCCGTTCAGGCTGCTGACGAATGGTCGCTGAGTCTGCACGACACGACGGTCCTGGTGCGCGATGGTGATGTCCGCCAGCCCGGTCAGCAGGTCGAACAGTTGCCGGATGACAGGAAACCTGCCAAAGTTTCGGTAGAAGCGCAGGTACAGGATGCTGTGCTGTTCGTCGACGCACACGAA
>NZ_QXIW01000007.1:18019-90136 GCF_003570985.1 Candidatus Cryosericum hinesii | reverse complement strand
TGTTCGTCGACGCACACGAACGCAGCGGTGATGCGAGCGTTCGGGCCAAGGTTGTTCTGCCAGAGGTTGGGGAAGACGAAGGTAAGCTGCGCATCCCGCTCCGGGACCTGCATTTCGTCCGGCCGCCGAGGGATCTGGCCGTGATCCTTCTCGTTGTCCACCCAGATGCGCAGGATATTGCCGTCCAGCCGCGCTACAGGGCCATTGACGACGGTCTTGTTGCCTGCCCCGATCGTGTTGTAGTGAACGAAGGGCAAATGGACCACGTCCAGCTGGTTCTCGATTGCACGCGTATAGTACGCGTTCCAGGGATCGCGCCAGGTACCGTATGTCAGTCTCGTGTCGTCCAGCCCGGGGATGAACGGCAGTTCAGGATATTCCTCACGCGGCTCGCCCCACCACAGGTAGATGTAGCCATGCGCTTCGCGTACGACAAATGCCTCACCCTGGAAAGTGGCCGGCACGGCGGCGTCTTTGCCGTTTGCAGGGATGACGGTGACGCGACCTCGGCCGTCATATTGCAAGCCGTGGAACGGGCATTCTACACAGTCACCCTTGACCTTCCCGACGCTGAGTGCGACCCCTCGGTGGATGCAGTGGTCGCTCATACAGGACACCGTGCCCTTCCTCTCGCGCCACAAGACCAGGTCCCTGCCCATGCGCCGGACGCCGAGGAGTCTTCCCGGCTTGACCTCGCGCGATTCAAGGATGACATACCACTGGTTTCGAATCATCGTGTCACCTCCTGTTCACTTGATCTCCCAGACACCACAAGACGACAGTGTCGTACGTCTCGTATCGCTGCAGGACGACTAGTCCCCCGGCATGTCATGATCGGGGATGAGCCGCTCGACGTCCCTGATGCTTGGAACCAGGTATCCGACGATCCCGACGACAGCTCCGGCCAGGCCTGCCCACACAAACATCAGCGAAATCCCCGTCCCCATACCGGTACCGGTCAGCCAGCCAAACACCGGCGCCAACCTCCCAGCAGGCATCATCGCTGGGCCAAAGACCTTGTCCGCAAGCGGACCGGACGCAAGCATGGCTACGGGGACGGTCACCTGCGCGATGAGGCGACGCACCGAAAACACGCGTCCCTGCAGCGCGGGCGGCACCTTGGACTGCCAGATGGCCTGGTTGCTGCCGTTCAGGATGATCACGGGCACCATCATCAGGAAGGAACCTGCCATCCACACAGGCAGCGACCGTCCAAGACCGATGACCAGCATGCCGAACAACGACGTCAGCACCATGCCCAGCAGCACGCCGTTCACCTTGCGTCTGGGACCACCCCATGCCGTGAGCAGGACCCCGCCGACAACGCCCCCCACAGCCGCAGCAGACTGCGTTGATCCGAGTGCCGTTGCGTTGTTGCCCGTGCGAGAGAGAATCAGCGCAGGGAGGATCGTGAGGCACAGACTGGCGATGAGGTTCGAGGCGAAGAACAGCATCTGCAGGTCGAACAGTGGTCGATGCTGCCAGATGTACCGGAAGCCAAACATCGACTGACTGAACAGGCTCTCTGGATGATCGGACTCGACATGGGGCGGGTTTGGAATAGCCACGACGATCAGCGCTCCCAGGGCGACGACGAAGGTGGCGAGATCGATGGCAAAGATGACCCACAGTCGTTGAAAGCCCAGTACTCCCGCGAGCGCTCCCGCAAGGATGGGCGCGGCGATACCCGACCCGCTCTCTGCCATCGAGATCATGCCGCTTGCCCTCTGGTACTGCTTCTTTGGGACCATCATGCTGATCGCAGCGCTGTACGCCGGCCACTGAAACGTCTGGAACGCCGCCGACAGCGCACCTGTCACGTAGAGATGCCACAGCTACAGGTGACCCGTCAGGAACAGGACGAGAACGACCAATGTCATCATGGCAGACGCCAGGTCGGACAGCGCCATGGTCCATTTGCGGTTCCAGCGGTCGACCAGCACGCCCGCGATCGGACTCATCACGATCATCGGCGCAAAGTTGAAGAAAGCGACCATCGATAGTGCAGTTGCCAGCCCGGTGGTGCGGTACGCCCACAGCGTCAGCGCAAAGCCGCTCATCGCCGTTCCGACCAGGGACACGACCTGTCCAAACCAGACGATGGTGAACGCGGTCATTCCCTCCGGCCTGCGCGAAGGAACGCCGACCGTCTCTATACCAATTCCAGCAGGGTCCTCCACAGACACGTCCGTTCCTTATGCCTGAGGGTCGCTGTGTCGGCGGTCGAGCTCCCGCTGAATCTGGCGCTGTTCCCATCCCCTTCCCAGAAATCGCCCGATACCAAAGACCGAGATAGCATGCACCACGAGGACGACGCCCCATCCGATGAGCGGCCAGATGAACCAGATGACGCCATCGTTCTTCTTGAGCGTGGCAAGGTTCAGAACGGCCAGGGCCGCGTTGGCCACCAGAAACATGACCGCGTGGGCGTAGAGCCCCTTGACCTCCTGGACCCGATCCCTCGCCTTCTGATACTCCTCGAGCTCCGTCATGACAGCGCCTCCTGCGAACACCCTGGCGTCATGTTGTTGGGATAGCAGGTGAGGACCATCCAATGGTTCTGCAATTCCAAGGGTGGAAACATATCGCCTACTGTTGTCACTTGTACCTCCAGATTGTGAGTTCCCTCAGTATATCGCAGAACGGTGAGGCATCATGGCTTCAGTGACAGAAGATGCGCCAGCTCGGCGGCCGCCTGTGTCAGCAGTGCCAAACCGTTTTCCATGGCCTCACGTTCACTCATAGGACGGTCGAGGGTCGTGACAAAGACATCGATGCCGGCCTCGCGGACCTGTGCCCGATCGCGCACGGCCCCGGCAATAGCCACCGTCAATCCCTCCGGCGAAACCTTCCGGAAACGCTGCGCCACACGAACCGGGGCCTTGCCATACACCGTCTGAGCATCGATGCTTCCCTCACCAGTCACCAGCACAGTGCATCCCACAGCTCGGGCGTCGAAGTTCTCGAGGTCCATGAAAAGTTCAGCGCCTGGCTCCAGGTGACCGCCCAGCCATGCGACGGCCGCGCCACCGACACCGCCGGCAGCACCCGCCCCAGGCATATCGTGCAGCCGCACGCCCCTCATCTGCAGCGTGATGTCAGCCAGCCGTTCCAGGCCCTTTTCCAGCAGCGTCACCATGTCGGGCGTGGCTCCCTTCTGCGGACCGAACACCGGAGCTGCTCCCGTCAGGCCGAGCAGAGGATTGGTCACGTCGCTGGCGACCACCAGCCTGGTCTGCTTCATAGGCGAGCTTGCCACAACACGAGCCAGCCGGGATAGTCCCTCACCGCCTCGCCATGAGGCATTGCCGGCCTCGTCAGTGATGCTGAAACCCAGCGCGGCCAGCATGCCGAGCCCGCCGTCCACGGTGGCAGATCCACCGACGCCCAGGATAATGCGGTCGGCTCCGTGCTCCACTGCGTGTTTGACAAGCAGGCCAGTCCCCCATGTGGTCGTGAGCATGGGATTCCGTTCCTCAGCGGTAATCAACGCCCATCCGGACGCTCTTGCCATCTCGATGACCGCCGTCTGGCCAAGCCACACCACAGGCGCCTCGATGGGATGCATCAGGGGATCGAAGGTACTTACGAATTCGACGCGTCCACCCAGAGCTGCAGCTACATCGGTGGTCCCGTCGCCACCGTCGGCAAGGTAGACCTTCTCAACCTGAAACCCAGCACCCTCGAACGCTAGAGCCACAGCATCGGTAGCAGCCTTCGTGGAAATGCTCCCCTTGAACGCGTTCATACTGACAAGTACCTTCGCCATGATAACTCCCTTCGTGCCTGCTCAGTGGACCAAAAACGGCAAGACAAGCACACCCGCCAGTACGGCCAATTCTGCGGCCATCGATGCGACGGTGATGTTGCGCCAGGCAGCACACTCATATTGTAGCAGCAGCTCTGCGGGACGCCAGCCCGATGGGGCTTGACAGTGGCACGTGCCTGACGACAATATTGACCGACTGGTCAATGACCACGTAATCGACAGATCACACAACAGGCGGAAAGCGAGGAGATGTCACATGCTGATCGAACTGAACAAGGTGGGGCGCAAGTACCAGATGGGGCAGGGTGAGTTTTGGGCGTTGAAGAACGTCACATTGAGTATCCCGGAGGGCCAGCTGGTGACCATTCTGGGTCCGTCCGGCTCTGGCAAATCGACGCTGCTGAACATCATGGGAGGCATCGACCACGCTGATACCGGCACCGTCCGCGTCACCGGGGTCGACCTCTCTCATGCATCGGAACGCGACCTCACACAATTCCGACGCGACACGGTGGGTTTCGTGTTCCAGTTCTTCAACCTCATTCCCAACCTGACGGTCCGCGAAAACGTCGAGGTGACGGCAGACATCGCGAAGAAGCCCCTGTTCATCGATGAGGTGCTCGACGCTGTCGGGCTTCTCCCCATGGCAGATCGGTTCCCATCTGAGCTCTCCGGCGGCGAACAGCAGCGCGTGTCGCTTGCCCGGGCAGTCATCAAGAACCCCTCCCTGCTGCTTGCCGACGAGCCGACCGGTTCGCTCGACTTCGCCACGTCGCGGGACATCTTGCGGCTCCTGGTCCAGGTCAACGAGATCTACCACACCACCATCGTGCTGGTCACGCATAATGCTGCCATCGCCGACATGACGGACCGCGTCATCCGGCTGCGCAGTGGCGAGGTCGAGGAGGACCGTCTGGTCGGTCGCCTCATCAAGGCAGAGGAAGTGACCTGGTGAACACCCTGCTGAAACGCCTTCCCCGCACAATCCGCTCCAACCAGTGGCTCGTCTACGGCAGTATCACGCTGGTCATGCTTGCCTGCATGCTGTATGCCAGCCTCAACGCGATGATAGTCGATATCCACGAGAGCAGATCGCGGTTCGAAAGCGAGTCACGGATCGAATCGGCCACGTTCCTGCCGCAGAAGCCCTTTGCAGACCTGTCGAGCTTCGAACACGACAACGGGCTTGTCATCGAACGCCGCCGGGAAGTCGATGCTTCGGTCAACAGCAGCCTCACGCTGCGGGTGTTCGAACGAACGACACGTGTGGACATTCCCGCCATCACCGCGGGCCGTGACGTGCAGACAGATGATGAGATGCTCCTTGGTCAGACGGTCGCCACCGCGCTCAAGATCCCGCTGGGGACGAAGATGACCCTGCTGGGACATTCGTTCACCGTTGTCGGGTTCGCAGCAGTCCCGGACTACATGTATCCCATCAGGACAACAGACGACGCCGGCATCATTCTCGACCCCAAGGCCTTTGGCATTGCCGTCATCACACCTGCTGCGATGGACACCTGCGCTCCCAAAGCTCTTGCCACCTGGCACATCAGGACCGTCGACGGGACAACCGCCACCGCACGACAGGCGCTGAACGAGACGGTTGGCCTCACATACTGGCAGGACATCACGACGAACCTGCGCTATACCCTGGCCATAGTCAAACTCGAGGGAGCAGCATCGGTATCCACCAGCATGCCACTGGTCATCCTCCTGCTGGCCTGTCTGCTGCTGGCTGCGGCACAAGGCCGCATGGTCCGCATGCAGCGGGCCCAGCTTGGCACGCTCAAGGCAATGGGCTACTCGACGTGGGAACTCGTTCTGCAGGAACTGGCACTCCCGGCGCTCATCGCGTTGTCGGGGTCGGTGCTGGGTGTCCTCTCGTCGATTCTTACGATGCGCCCCATGCTGAACTTTATGCTCAGCTACTTCAGCGTTCCACTGTACGTGGCGACCGTCCCGTGGAGAGTCGCCATCATCGGCATCGTGGCTCCCGTGTTCTTCACCGTTCCAGCTGTTGCAGTGGTTGCGGCGCGTCTTCTAGGCCAGGCACCAGTCAAGCTGATGCAGGCGACCGCCCTCAGCACCCGCCCCGGTCTCCTGGAGAGGTCTCTTCACCTGAAACGCGGCTCGTTCCAGAACCGGTTCGCCGTGAGGGCGGCCATCCGAGGGCTGACACGGCTGACACTTCTGATGCTCGGGGCAATGCTCGCAGGCTACCTGCTCCTGTTCGGCGGCGCCATGCGCGACTCGATGAGCACGCTGGTACGTGGTGCGTTCCAGGACACGCAGTACAACTACACGTACGTGCTGACGGCACCGAGGCTCGAGAACCCGTGGGGTGGAGAGGCGCTGACGTCCGAGCGATTTACGACCACTGACGGCCGGCTGACCTTCCAGGTGGTTGGACTGCCCGCCACGTCGACGCTGTTCGTCCCTCATGACAGTAAAGGTCAGGCCATCCCCATCGACCGCATTATCATCACGCGTGCGCTTGCGCAGAAGCTCAACTTGAAAATAGGAGACAGCTTGACGATGCAGCAGGCAGCCACCGGACAGGAGGTCACACTGCCCGTCGACGCCGTGGCTGAGATGTATACGACAGCAACTGTCATCATGCCCCAGGAGCGGTTGAACAGCATCGTCGGGGCACCACTCGGCAGTTTCAACGCCGTCCTCAGCGCGACAAGCCTGCAGATCCCCACCCAGGACGTACTGACGACGCTCTCCATGGCACAGAGCCGTGCTGCCTTCAACTCTGCCATTATGCCACTATGGGTGGCACTCGGGTCAGTAGCGGTCATAGCAGTCTTCATTGCGCTGCTGGCTCTGTCGATCGTCACGACGCTGACCGTGGAGGAAGAGCGTTTCACCATCTCGTTGCTCAAGGTCCTTGGCTACCGGCCAGAGGAGCTGAACCGGATGGTCCTTGGGTCAGGGATCGTCGCAGTAGCAACCGGCTTCATTCTCGGCATACCCCTGCTGCTGGCCTCCCTCGGGAAGCTGCTTTCCACGACAACGAGTGGCATCAGTTTCAGTCTGCCCATACGGCTCTCACCACTGTCGATCCTGGTCTGTGCCGTCATCATGCTGGCCACGTACCTGGTATCGTTGAGAGCGGCACGACGCAAGGTACTGGGCGTGCAAATGGCTGTCAGCCTCAAGGCTGCGCGAGAGTAATGCAGGCATCACCGCACCGGTCCGTCGCCGACGACAGGCGGACTGCCCTGATCACTGCCGCGATCAGTGAATTCGCCACCGCCGGCTACTTGGCTGCCTCGACGAATCATATCGTCGAGGCAGCCGGTGTCAGCAAGGGGCTGCTGTTTCATTATTTCGGCGACAAGAAGGGTCTCTACATAGAGGCTGTTCAGGCGTGCATCACCGAAGTGATGCGCCGCTTCGACGAACGCCTGGGACCGACCAGCCCCGACCTGTTCGAGCGTCTCAGCCAGTACACCCTGGCCAAATGGTCCCTGATCGAAAAAGATCCAACGACATTCGCATTCCTTCAGGAAGCCATGACCGACCCTCCGGCTGAGCTGCGTGACGCCCTGCTGGCCTCCACCGCCGAGATCACGGCCTCGACCTACCAGCGGCTCTTCCAGGATATCGATACGAGTGCCTTCAGACCGGGCGTGACCGTCGAACGGGCTATGCTCCTGCTCTCCTGGACATTCGACGGACTGGGGAAGCAGTATACGACTATCCTCAGGCAACAACCACTTGACCTCGCAAGTGTGCGGAGTGTCATGTTCGCGGAGGTAGACACCTATGTTGCCCTGCTGCGCCACGGCATCGAAACAGACCCCTCCTGATTGCCCTTTCCTGAACGACTCAATTTATCTATACTTGGAGAAGAACGCGAAGCAACGAGACATCTGACCCTCGTCAACCTTGACGAGGGGTGAACGCCGCCAGCCCGGGCGGTGAAGTGTCGGCCCCCGCCGACCGGGCAGCACAGGATGGGAGGTCATCATGCCGTTCGTCGACCAAGACGTTGCCACTCAGCTGGAAGGTGTGTGGACACTGGAACTGGTCAACTATGCCGAGACGCTCAAGCGACTGGGTCTGAGCCCGTCTGCCACCACAGAATCAATCGGTGACGGCGTCTGTGTCTACACGTCGCCGGATCTCCCTGTCAACAGGGCTGCCGGCATGGGACTGCACAGTCCTGTCACCGCCGGTCAGATGCAGGAGATTGAACGCTTCTTCGCCGATCGCGAGATGCCGGCACAGTTCGACCTCTGTCCCCTGGCCGATCCCTCCCTGCTGGAGCTCGCTGCAGAACGCGGCTACCATGTCATCCGGTTCCTCGATGTCCTGTCCATGGACCTGCCGCCCCAGGATTCCCTGCCTGCCGTGCCGCTTGGCGTCGAGATCCGTACGATCGTCGCCGACGAGACTGAGCTATGGGTACAAGCGGTCGCTTCCGGTTTTGCGGCGACCGATGGACTCGACGAGTCGGACGCCAATGTCGTCCTTGCACGCGCCGCCGCACACAGTCCCGGCGTCGTTTGTTACCTGGCTACGGTCGGAGGACAGCCTGCCGGTGGAGGAGCTATGGTCCTGCACGACCATCTTGCAGCTCTCTTCTCCTCCAGCACGAGGTTGCCGTTCCGCGGACGAGGCATCCAGAACGGTCTCGTCACCATGCGCCTGAAAGCAGCAGCTTCCGCCGGCTGTACGACCGCCTCCGTGCTGGCAACACCGGGGAGCGTATCGCATCGCAACCTGGAAAGGGCCGGCTTCAGGGTCGCGTATACACGGCCCACCCTGCAGAGGTAGCGCCAGAGACCATCCACTGCCGGCCGGCTTCTTCACGATTAGCGATGACGTCGCCCGTAGAGCGGGCATTCATCCCGTTCGTCGTTATGCGCTGCCATCATCTTGACGTCGCCGGACTTTGGCCTTAGCATGATGATGTTCCTGACAGGTCGCCTGCCAGTCACTGCGCAACTGCAGCTGGACGTAGGGCTTGCCAGAGTCAATCCTTGTCAAGGTCGGGAACCCACCACACCATTTGCATGGAGGTTTTTGTCATGACAAGTACACCGAACGCAGAACAACCACAAGGTTTGACAACCGCAGAGGCACAACAGCGCCTTAAGGACGAAGGGCTCAACGAACTGCCCAGCGCAAGCAGGCGGGGATGGGTTCGCATCCTGCTCGAGATCGTCAGGGAGCCCATGTTCCTCCTGCTCCTCGCATGCGGCACGCTGTACCTCTTCCTCGGTGACCGCGAAGAAGCCCTGATGCTGCTGGGTTTCGTTGGTGTCGTCATCGGCATCACCTACTATCAGGAGAAGAGGACCGAGAACGCGCTGGACGCGCTGCGCGACTTGTCCAGCCCCCGCGCCCTGGTCAGGCGTGACGGTGAGTGGATCCGCATCGCCGGCCGCGACGTCGCTCGCGGCGACATCATAATGCTGTCGGAGGGAGATCGTGTCCCCGCCGATGCCATGGTGCTGCAGTGCACCAACCTGCACGTCGACGAATCACTCCTGACCGGTGAGTCTGTCCCGGTCCGCAAGGAAGAGTGGGATGGCAAGTCCGAAATGGAGCGTCCGGGAGGCGAGGACCTTCCGACTGTCTACTCCGGCACGCTGGTCGTTTCCGGACAGGGCGTCGCCGAAGTACGAGGCACTGGACTCCGGACCGAACTGGGGAAGATTGGCAAAGCACTTCAGACCGTGGACACCGAAAAACCACCCCTCCAGCACGAGGTGGCCAATCTCGTGCGTGACATGGGTCTGGTCGGCGTCGGTATGTGCATCATCGTCACGATCGTGTTCAGCCTCACTCGTGGCAACAATCTCATCGCCTGGCAACGAGGCTTCTTGTCCGGTCTGGCCATGGCCATGGGCGTCCTGCCCGAGGAGTTCCCCGTGGTCCTGACCATCTTCATGGCCATGGGCGCCTGGCGCATGTCTCAGAACCAGGTCCTGACCCGCCGCGTGCCGGCCATCGAGACCCTGGGATCGGCGACCGTCCTGTGCGTCGACAAGACTGGCACCCTCACGATGAACAAGATGACCGTCCGCAAACTGGCGGCCGGCGGCGAGTACATTCACATCCCCGCGACAGGACTGTCCAGAGTCCTTCCTGAACGGTTTCATGAACTGGTCGAGTACTCGATTCTGGCCTGTGAAGCCGACCCCTTCGACCCCATGGAGCGTGCCATCCTGGACATGGGGCAGGGCGCCCTCAAGGGAACTGAACACCTTCACGAAGACTGGCAGCTGGAGCGCGAGTATCCGCTCTCGCGCCATATGCTGGCCCTGTCGCATGCGTGGCAGATGCACTCCGGCGGTGGCCGCGTAGCCGCCAAGGGTGCGCCAGAGGCGATTCTCGATCTGTGCCACATGCCACAGGCACAGCAGCAACTGATCATGAAGCAGGTCCTGGACATGGCGAACGACGGCCTGCGCGTCCTTGGAGTTGCCCGCGCTTCCTGTGACAACGACGATCTGCCGGACAATCAGCACGACTTCGATTTCAAATTCATCGGCCTGATCGGTCTCGCCGATCCCATTCGCGCGACCGTGCCCGCCGCCGTCGCCCAGTGCCGCCGTGCAGGTGTGCGCGTCGTCATGATCACGGGCGACTACCCCGGCACGGCACTATCCATCGCGAGAGAGATCGGTCTCCAACACCCCGACCGCATCGTTACCGGGTCAGAACTTGAAGCCATGTCCGAAGAAGAGGTCAGCAATAAGATCCGCGACGTCAGTGTGTTTGCTCGCATGGTCCCTGAGCAGAAGCTTCGCCTGGTCCAGGCGCTCAAGGCAAACGGCGAGATCGTCGCCATGACCGGCGACGGTGTCAACGATGCGCCAGCACTCAAGAACGCCCATATCGGCATCGCCATGGGCGAACGGGGAACCGACGTCGCCCGCGAGTCCGCCGCCATCGTTCTGCTGAAGGACGACTTCAACAGCATCGTCGCAGCAGTGCGCATGGGCCGCCGCATCTTTGACAACATTCGCAAGGCTATGGGCTACATCCTCGCTGTCCACGTCCCGATCGCGGGCCTGTGTCTGATTCCTGTGCTGCTGCGCTGGCCCCTCATCTTGCAGCCGGTGCACATCGTGTTCCTCGAACTCATCATCGACCCGACGTGTTCCATCGTCTTCGAAGGAGAACCAGAGGAGTCCGACATCATGGACCGGCCACCACGTGACCCTTCGAAACCGACGTTCAGCAGCAGACTGGTGCTGACGAGCCTTCTGCAGGGCCTCGGCATCCTCGTCGCCGTCTTGATTGTCTTTGGCCTGGGCTTCTACGTACACGGCCTGACCGAACCCGACGCGCGCGCATTGGCATTCACGACTCTGATCTTCGCCAACGTGGCGCTCATCCTGACCAACAGGTCCTGGACACACAGCATCATCCATACCCTGCGCACGCCCAATAAATCACTGTGGTGGGTTATCGCTGGAGCACTCAGCCTGCTGGCGGTCACCCTCTATGTCCCGGTTGCCTCGCGCCTCTTCAAGATGGCGGCGCAGCACCCCATCGACATCCTCATCTCGGCAGCAGTCGGCATCAGTACCATCCTCTGGTTCGAACTCTTCAAAGCGCTGAAACCCAAAGCGCTGGAGTAACGTCCCATCCCACAGAACTGGATGCGCATTGTCTGAACGAAGCAGGTGAGGGATCCCTCACCTGCTTCTTCTGTTATGACACGACGATGCCCACGATGAGGCGCCTCAGGTCCTCATTCTTCCGGGGACGTTCTCCCTCGGCGTCGATCATCTGGAGCAGATTAGCAAGATCCCGCAATCTGCCGGCGCGCTCCCACTCCCGTGGCAACTGCATGCCGGGAATACTCCGGTAGCCGCGCTCAAACGTCCGCCGCTCACGCTCACCGAAGTCCTCGCCATAGCGAAAGAACTGCGCTACGTCGGACAAGGGATGACCCGCCATCGCAAATTCCCAGTCCACGATGCCCGCGAGACGCTGATGGTCGACCATGATGTTGGTCGGACGGAAATCGCCGTGGACCAGCGCCGGATGGCTGTCCATGTCTTCGAGCTCCCATCTGCCGGCATCTACCATTTTGCGGACAGCCGCCGTCAGCTCCGGTCCCAGCCGGACCGTCGCCCGCGGGCCGAGGAACAGCGAATACCACTCGGTTGCTGGAGGAAGCTGTTGTTTCACGTTCAAGCCGGCATCCAGGAATCCCACCGTACTGTACAAGTGCCCATGAATGGTAGCGGCAATACGCCCCATATGCTCGATCAATTCGTCGCCTGGACGAACTCCGGCATGCAGAGCATCCCGCAACGACATGCCGCAGACTAACTCATACAGCGCGAACGAACTATGAAGAACCTCGTCATTACCCTCGTAATACAACTCCGGCATCGGCACCTCGTCCTGCAGGAGGTGCTGCAGTTGCCGTTCACCTGCGCAAGGGTTGTCCTCTGTGGAGAATAGCTTCAAGAGAAACCGCGTTCCGCCGGCAACCTGGACACGGTAGATGGATCCCCGACAGCCCTCCCGTATCGGTGTGACGGCTTCCACGGTCAGACGAAGATCGCACTGATGGACCAGACGGGAAGCCGCGTCCCGGTCCAGTTCGATAAACTCCAGCGATCGTTCCCAGCAATCGTCCATGTTCGTCCTCCAGGGTATTTGGCACCGCAGCGCCGGCATGCTCATTGTACAACGCTTCCGACTGCCACGCAGCATGTTGTTGCATCCAGTCCGGTATGCGTCACACTGATAGCAGCAACCGGTTCGTCCGGCCTGGGAGGCAAAAAAATGGCTACATCGACACTTACAAAGCTTGCAACACGAGTCCGCTACGACATCCTGCACATGACGACAGAAGCAGGGTCCGGCCATCCGACATCCTCGCTGTCCGCGACCGATCTGTTGACCGGTCTGTTCTTTGGCGGCACGTTCCGCTTCGACCTGAACCACCCACAGAACCCATGTAACGACCGCATCATCTTCTCCAAGGGGCACGCCTCACCGCTGTTCTATGCGTTGTACGCAGCCGCCGGCGTCCTGTCGCAGGAGGAACTACTCACATATCGCAGGATGGGCTCGCCCCTCGAGGGACATCCTACCCCGCGCTTCGCTTACGCCGAAGCGGCGACCGGCTCGCTCGGCCAGGGGCTGGGCATCGGTGTCGGCATCGCCATGAACGGCCGATACGTCGACAAGCTGCTATACAACACCTACGTGCTCATGGGCGACAGCGAAGTCGCCGAAGGCTCGGTCTGGGAAGCTGCGGAGCTGGCGTCGCACTACCAGTTGGACAACCTGGTGGGCATCCTGGACGTCAACCGGCTGGGCCAGCGCGGCGAAACCATGCTGGACTGGGAGCTGGAAACGTACGAGGCGCGCTTCGCCGCCTTCGGCTGGCACACGATCGTCCTCGAAGACGGGCACAACATCGACGCGGTCCAGGCGGCCTATGGTGAGATCGATCACGCCTGCGGCCGTCCCACGGTCCTCATCGCCCGGACCATCAAGGGCAAAGGTGTCTCGTTCCTCGAGAACCAGGACGGATGGCATGGCAAGACGCTGAACCGCGAGCAGTTTGACCGTGCGGTCCTCGAACTGGGACCGGTCGACCTGAACCTTCACGGCACCATCGAACCACCAGTCGAGGCCGTGCCGGCAGTGTGGGCTCCTGTGCCGGTTGACCAGCCTGTGAGCGCCAAAACGCTGTCACCACGCGAAGCGTATGGGCGCGCCCTCGTGGACATCGCGCCGACACACCCCGGGATGGTGGTGCTGGACGCCGAGGTCAGCAACTCGACATTTGCCATCACCTTCCGGGACGCCTATCCTGAACGGTTCTTTGAGATGTACATCGCCGAGCAGAACATGATCTCTGCAGCGCTTGGATTCAGCACCCGGGGCAAGATACCCTTTGTGTCGACGTTTGCAGCGTTCTTCTCCCGCGCATTCGACCAGATCCGCATGGCACAGTACGCCCTGGACCGGGCCAACATCAAGTTCGTGGGTTCACACGTCGGCGTCTCCATCGGGCCGGATGGCCCCTCACAGATGGGGCTGGAAGACATCGCCCTGTTCCGCACGCTGGTCGGCAGCGTCGTGTTGTACCCAGCCGACGACACCACCACAGCAGCGCTCGTCCGGCAGATGGCCGACCACCATGGCATCTGTTACATGCGGACGACCCGGCAGGAGCTGCCACGCCTCTACAAGACTGGGGAAGAGTTCCCCATCGGCGGGAGCAAGACCCTCCGCCACAGTGACGACGACCGCGTGACCCTGGTGGGCGGGGGGATCACCCTCCATGAAGCCCTCAAGGCGGCAGACACGCTGGCTGCCGCGGACATCCACGCCCGGGTGATCGACCTCTACAGCGTCAAGCCGCTGGACTTGGTGACACTGCACAAGGCAGCCGCCGAGACCGCAGCCATCATAACGATCGAGGACCACTACGCCGAGGGTGGTATCGGCGAAGCCGTCGCCGCAGCACTGTCCGATGTCGCAACGCCGGTGTTCTCACTCGCGGTGCGCAAGCTGCCGATGAGCGGCAAGCCGGAGGAACTGCTGGCCTACGAAGACATCGACGCCGCAGCTATCGTCCGCAGGGTACAGGAACTGTAGCGACAGTCCGTCGTTCTGGTGTCAGGCTCCTGATTTGGCGTCTGGCACCAGATCGCCGCGCAGCAGGTCCATATAGAGGATATCGACACGCTTCCCGTCGCGGGCGCTCGCCTCGCGCAGACAGCCGGCGTCCCTGAAGCCCACCTTGTGGTACGACGCAACTGCACCAGGGTTACAGGCAAGCACTGTCAGAAAAATCGTATGCAGCTCCAGCATGTCGAACCCCACGGTACACAGGAGGCGCATCGCTTCCGTGCCGTACCCATGGCCACGGTACTTGACGTCCCCGATGAGGATGCTCGCTTCTCCCCTCCCCACGATGAGGTTGAGGTTCTTGAGCGCACACCTCCCGATAAGGTCCCCGGTCGACATCAGATGAATGCCAAACCGCCGGACGTCATCAGCTACGGCGGATTTGTCGTAGGAGGCCTGCATCGTTTCGAGACTGGGGGCTCTGCCGTACCCTTGCGTCAAGCGCGTCACTTCGCGGTCGTTGGCCCACTTCCAGTAGAATGGAACGTTGTCACGCCGTTCAGGAGCCAGAAAGACGAGTTTCCCCTCGATCACACGTGGCAGCATGTCCATTGCAGTCATCTCAATAGCCCGGGTCTTCCTCGAGTTGTGCGCGGTACCTGGCCTTGGCCTGGTACATGCGCTTGTCTGCAAGCTGCACCAGGTCCCCTTCCTTAGGGTCACCCCGCACCGTAGCGATCCCTGCAGAACAATGCACTGCCCCCATTGCTGTCAGGACTTGCGCCTCGATACTTGCACGCAGTCGTTCGAGCGTAAGCTCGGTCTCCCGCTGTGAGGTCTCTGGCAGGACGAGAAGGAACTCGTCCCCACCATAGCGGATGACCTTGTCGATGGTGCGCAGAGACTTTCGCAATACTGCCACCAGCGTCTCGAGGACCCGGTCACCTTCGGCGTGACCCAGCCGGTCGTTGATGGACTTGAACTCATCGATATCCAGCATGACAAACGACACGTCATGACCGTGCCGCCGGGCCCGTTCCAACTCCTCCACAACGATGTCACCCATGGCGTGACGGTTGTGTGCTCCCGTAAGGCCGTCCAGCAAAGCCTGTTCGCGCAGGAGCTGCTTGATCTGCATGCTTGCCAGCATCAAGCCGACACCAGCCGCCAGGGGCGTCAGGTTTCGGATATCCTCGCGGGAGAACGCGCCCACCTTCTTGCTTTCGAGGTTCAGGACGCCAATGACCTTATCTCCCACCATCAATGGGAGAGCCAGGTCAGAGCGCCCACCCGGTACAGCGCGCAGGTAGAACGAACAGGTACGCACATCAGCAACGTTGACGGCATGCCGTAAACGGAACGCCCGTACGACCACGCCTACATGGCTATGGACCGACAGTGCAAACCCATCGTACTCGCTCGTGTATCCCTTCTGCGCCCGCAGGACGAGGGACTCTGTCTCGTCGTCGTACAGTAAGAGCGCAATGTACTGGTAGCCAAGACGCCGCGCGATGCGTTTGACGACTGTATTCATGAATTCCACTGCGCTTGTCGCGCGCATGCCGTCGAGCGTCGTCTCGTGCAGCAGGGACAGGAAGTTCTCGCGGTTCGCAGACTGCTGTTCCTTCAGGTACCGGGCGATAATCAGGCTGATGAGGTGGATAAAGGGCCGCAGGGCCTCGATATCTCCGGGCTTCAGCCTTTGGCGTGATGTCTGTACGTTGATGATGCTGACCACGCGCCGATCAATGATAATAGGAAAGCCAACATAGCTGACGATGTCGCTGGCCGGCCTCTTCCTCCAGTCGGGGTACGCCCCGACATCCTCGATGAAGCACGTCTCACGCCCACGGATGATGCCCATGACGTTCTGCGGCAGTTCCTGGTTGAAGCTGGCCTCGACTGTTCGAAGCACGCTCCACGGGATGCCGTTGGCGGCGTCGAAGTGCACCCGCTGGTCGATGTCCACGCCCATGACCGTCACCGAGGCGGATGGTATCGACTGGGCGATGAGATCCACGGCCCGCTGGACCGCCTTTCGCGGCGTCGTTTCCAGCAGTATCCGCTCCAGTTCATCGGTCCGGATCAGTGTGGTATTGTTCATACGTTAACTTGGTGTAAGACCTATTTCAGTGTGATCTCTTGCGAAGACGAGGATCGCTTACGGATATCCCTGATCGCTTTGGCAGCTACGATTCCTACGGCGCGCACGGTTGCCTCCGCCTTGATATCGGCGTCGCGGACCTTGTGCATGACGCGCGGCACCACGTTCACAACCTTCGCTACTCGACTGGAGGCTATGGAAGCCTTGTCGGCAAGATGGTTGAACTGCGCTTCAGCGGACTGGACAGCTTCGGAGACCTTGGCAATCTCGACACTGGCGGCAGTCAGCTGCTCCTGCATCTCGGTCACCTTGGGGGCAACCTGACGCGCCACGCTCGCTACCTTGACAGCCATGAAGATGAAAGCGCCTGCAACACACAACGATGCGCCGCCGATCAATATGACGAGTACCCACAACGGGTCCATATGTTACCTCCTCAGCGCCAACTGGCGTAGTTTTTAGTATAGCGCAGCACGCGACTCATGCCACAGTCACATTGCATCATCTCCATCCATCGTGAACTCCCACGCGCATTCACACTGGCCCTGCCGCTTGCACTCTTGAAATATCGTCTCACTGTGGCACCATATCATCGGAGCAAAAAAAGATACGTTGGTAAGGAGAAGACAATCGTGCGACGTGGCAGTGCCAGACATAGACCAGATGCAATCACTGTGCCCGGCTCGACGCTCGGGCTGGATATGATGCACGAGATTCGACGTGCAAGCCGCGGACTCGCATTTGCGGTTGTGGGCTACATCACCATCTTCATCGTCCAGCTGACCAGCTACTTCATCACTCACATGCTGGCCGTCCTCGCACAGGCGTTTGCGACGCTCGCCAACGCCGTAGTGGCTGTTGTCGTCCTCCTCGCCCTGGCCTGGTCACAGAAGCCGGTCGACATGTACCTGAGATGGAGGAGGGGCCGCAGGCGCAACGCTGTCGCACTTATCTCCGCGACGTTCATCATCCTGTTCCTGAGTGTGGGCACCCTCTGGAAGGCCCTAGCGACCCTGATCCGCGGCGGCGCGTTCAGGACGGTCAGCCCTGCCCTCGCCATCGCGGTACTGGCGGTAGGCATGCTGCTGGTCAATGTTCCCCTGTTCGACATCGTCCGAAGTGCTAGAGAGGGCTCATCGATACGTCTGCGCCTCCTGTCACTCATCAAGGACGAGGTCTGCTATGCCGCTGGTATCGTAGGCATCGCGCTTGCGGCTGCGGGTCACACATGGGCCGATCCTGCCGCGTCGTTGTTGATCGGAGCCGCCATGAGCATCGGAGCGGTCCTGCTGATCCGCGACTGTGTCCTGCTGCTCAGGAGCCGTCCCGCTCGACCCTCGACGACCGGCTGACACAAGCTCGCTCCACACCTCACATCCCCTGCTTCCTGCCGCTCATCTCTGTTGTCGGCACACCCTCGTTAGAGAGATAACGTAGAAAACTCCTCATACGTCACCAATACTTGCATGAGAGCCACTGCAGAATCATGACGGTCGTTCAAGATTAGCAGTCTTGTCATGAGACTGCTAATGCGTATACCATTAGATGTAACCGGAAGCCCTGAACGGCAGCCGGCGACTGTATATGAAACGATGACCGGTGTATGCCGGAGAGAAATGACAACAACAGAGGAGGCACCACGATGTACTGCGATATCAATACGAACCCTGTCATGATGAGTGATTGCTGTTCCACCCCGACCTTAACCAACCTGTTTCCCTACCGCATGAATGCCATGCTGCGCGCAGCTGGACGGTCAGGGCGCCTGCCTGCCACAGACATCAAGCAAGACGCCACCAAGTATGTTATCCTCATGAACATGCCGGGCGTGGCCAAGGAACGCGTCGCCATCACAGCCGAGGACAATGGCCTCAGCATCCAGACGACCACAGAGGAGAAGAAGGAGGACGAGACCCTGAAGACCGTGTACCGTGAGCGCATGGGCGGAATCTACGAGCGCAAGTTCCACTTCGAGGAACCTGTCGACATCGAGAATGTCACTGCCCATATGGAAAACGGGGTACTCGAGCTGACGGTACCCAAGAAGGCCCAGAACACGGACATCAAGACGATCCACGTAGACTAGCACGCGCTGGTCTGTACTACCAACACGACGCCCCGGTCAGGACAATGGCCGGGGCGTGCTGCTTTGGCAGGTGTCACAACCTTCTTGACAGGAGTAACGTTCTGCTCCATTATTATGAAAGAAGTTTAGTAATACTGGAGCAGAACATGATTGGCTCTCGTACACTGGAAACAATTGCAACAATGCCCGTCGTCACCAAGCAGAACCTTGGTGTCCTCCTGGGTGTCTCCCCCGCCATGCTTGACTATCGCGTCCAGCGCATGCAGACCACGGGGGATCTCCTCAGACTGCGCAGCGGTCTCTATGCACCGACAGCGGCCTGGCGAGCAGCGCAGTCCAGCCCCGAGCAGACACGGCAGTACCTTGAATATCTCTCGAGCATCGTGCGCGCTCCCTCCTACCTGTCGCTTGAGTATGTCCTGGAGAAAGCAGGCATGATCCCCGAATCGCCGTTTGCCCTGACCTGCATCACGACCAAGACTCCTCGCATGTACGCGACATCCCTCGGGAGGTTTGTCTACCGGAGCATCCGAAGCGATCTGTTCACAGGATATGGTCTTGAGGCATATCGTGGCCTCGAAGTCCGCATTGCTTCTCCCGCCAAGGCGCTGTTCGACATGCTCTATCTACGGCCGTTCAGCACGTCGAGCGCGATGCGTTCCTACCTGCTCGAGACCGGGCGGCTCAACTGGGATGCGTTGCGCCCGTCGGAGAAGAAGAGGCTTGTCGCGATTATCCGCACCAGCGGCGTCCCAAAGATGAAGCGCATCCTGTCGATTCTGACCGCGGAGGGAATCGTATGATCGAGGAACGACTTGCGTCCATCATGGCTCAGTCAGGCAAGAATCTCAACCCTCTCTTCCTGCGCATCAGATTGAAAGAGGTTCTGCAGGATGAGGTCCTGGCCTTCGTCTACAACCATCCGCAGTATCGAAACTACCTGTTCACCGGTGGCACGTGTCTGCGCAAGCTATATGGACTCCCCCGGTTGTCTGAAGACCTGGACTTCGATGTCCCTGGGCAGCCAGACGTTGTGTCGTTCGTGGCAGATCTCCGGGAATACGTCAGCAAAGCGCTCCAGTATCGTCACATGACCACGAGAGTGAGCGGAAACGGAACGTCGGTCACACTGGTCTTCCCGGTCCTGCGCCAGCTGGGACTGGTCCACTCGTCTGCTGACACCCCCAACCTCCTGCTTCGCTGTGACATTGCAGCTGAGTCAACCGGTATCTACGGCACACAGGTGAGCCCTGTCAGCACAGCCAAGACGATGTTCTTCGTCCGGGCGTACGACCTCCCCACGCTCTTCGCCAGCAAGCTGGCTGCCTTCCTTGGACGGGACTACACGAGAGGATCCTCCCAGACACAACCATTCAAAGGGCGTGATGTCTTTGACCTCATGTGGTTTCTTCAGAAAGCGCAACAGCAGGAATGGAAGCTCCAGCCGCTCTGGCCACGAGTTCTTGCTCTGCTTGGAGCAGACAGCGCAGTCAGCGTCGTCCGGAGCGCAGCAGACAAGGCAGCATCTCTCGATGCCCAGCAAGTCGCCGCTGACCTGCGGCCCTTCATCGAGACTGAACAGGCACTTGAAGCCTTCAGCACAAACGTGCACGAGGTCCTCCCTGCACAACTGAAGGCACTGGAGGAAGCATTACTCACAAGATAGGATGGCCAGTTCACGTAACATGCCATCGCTACACGTCCCCGTCATTCCCGTTTCCCTTCTGTCATTCCCGTTTCCCTTCTGTCATTCCTGTTTCCCCTCTGTCATTCCCGCGAAGGCGGGAATCCAGTCTTGTCAGGATCACGCAGGAACTTGACCCGCAGTCCCAGATGGGCTACAGTGCAAGCAGGGTTCCCGCGTCATGGAGGGCTCTGCGGAGGTGATTGCATGGACGACGAAAAGCTGTACACGCTTGTCGAAGCACACGGCGAATTCGCCAGGCAGTTGAACGGCGAGGTCTGGGAACTGCTGGACACGACAGACCGCTCGAGCGCTGACGACGAACGGATGCTGTATGCCGCCTGGGCGTCCGCGTACCACTGGTTGCTGGCAGGGACCGCCGTCCATCACCAACGCGCCGAGTGGATGCTCTCGCGCGTGTACACCGTGCTGGGAGACGCACCGGCGGCCATTGCGCACGCCAGGCGCTGCCTGGAGCTCACGGAGACCTCTCCGGGTGAGATGGCGCCGTTCGACCTCGCCTACGCCTGCGAGGCCATCGCCCGAGCAAGTGCTCTGGCAGGCGACGAGCCCGAGGCGACCCGCTATCTCGAACTTGCACGCGAGGCCGGTACACGCATCACCAACGCAGAAGACCGACAGATCTTTGAGGGGGACCTGAACAGCGGCAACTGGTACGGCATCAGCTGAACGGAGCGCCCTCCTGTCGCCAAAGGACAAAGATGTTCCTTTGCGGCTGGAGACAGCACCTGACGGGCACCGCCCGGGTCTGGTCGTATCGCACATATCACCGATCACTACACGACAAAGGAGATGATTTCTATGCCTCCACATTGTGACACAATGGACGGACCGGTCGTCAAGGCCGCCCGACAGGCCTTGGCCGCAGGCAACGTCAAGCTCATCCTTCCCTGGGCTCCCCAGGACGCTGAAGCGGAACTCAGTGAAGCCTTCCGGAGGACCATGGCTGTGCGCGACAAGGGCGCCGACGCGCTCCTGCTGGCGGATCAGTGGTTCTTCGAGACCGCCGTACGGCTGCACCGTACTGGCGAAGGCGAGCCCTATACCGGGGTCAAGCCCGCTGGACTCGACGAGGGACCTGTTATTCCCCGCGCCGAGCGGGCGATCGAGGGCAACGACACCGCCGGGCTCATCGCCTTCCTGACCGGCGCCGTCGAGGAAGAGATTGGCAAGCGGTTCGCCCAGGTCCGAGCCACCCGCTCCTACGACCCGGATGATGTCGCCGCTGCACGCAAGTACGTAGGGGCCATGCTCGACCTGCTGACTTATTCCAACAAGCTCCATGTCTTCATCCATCACGCCGGCGGACACGGCGAGGGAGCCGAAGAGCACCACCACTGACCCGCATAAATGTCATAGTCGTATGAGCAAGACGACGTCGGGCGGTTGACGAGCACAAGGCCGCCCTGCGCCTATACTGTCACTAGGGACGGGGGCAGAAACGTGGCAATAGTCATCGGTGCAAGTGGGGCATGGAAGGACGTACTGGTCATGGCACGCACGGCCGGTATCGTCGTGGACGAACCGTCCGACGTTGGCATTCAGCTGGCTCGTGCCCAGAAGGTCCTGTATCAGCAGGACACGCTGGCGCGCGACGATCTCGCACTGCAGGAAGCCGCACTGGAACGCGATCTGGCAGAAAAGCGCATCGCCTCTGCCAAGGACATTGCGCACATTCATGCTCGCTCCGAGCAGGATCTGACACGCCTGTCTGCCCGCCTCGGCAGCTCACCCTCGGCGACGACCCGCCTGTGGGTCGGGTTGTCCCGTCTAGGTCGGCAGTCCCAGGAACGCGCGCAGGTACGTGTGAGGTCACGTGCCGTCCTTCCCGCTGAACGCGCCCTCGAAGACTTCATCGCCGACCGCAACACCGAGGTCGCGAGGCGTGTCGAAGGCGCCCGCCGCATCGTCAAGGGCGTCGAAGCCCTCGCCCATTCTGGTGTCCTGGCCAATGCCATCGCAGAACGTGCGGTCATCAGGACGCTCAGTACCCTTCCGGACGACTTCGTCCTGATCAACGACCTGCACCTCAGCACCAACCAGGACATTCCGTTCGAAGACAGTTACCTGAAAACAGCGCAGCTGGACCACCTTCTCGTCGGTCCCACGGGTCTCTATGCCATCGAGACCAGGAACTGGAGCAGTACTGTCGCCGCAGACGGTGACGAAGCGGACCCCGTGCTGCAGGTGACGAGGGCGTCCTTCCTCTGCTCCCGCATCCTGAAAGACGCGGGATGCAACCAGATTGTCCGCTCTGTTGTTGCCTGTGGAGGTGCTCCGCCCACCCGGTCGGGTGGAGCCCATGTCGCCATCATGCCCACTGCACGCCTGCTCGCATACGTCCAGTACGGTCCCTCGCTGGTATCGGTCCAGCAGATCGCCGACGTCTGCAGGATCCTGACCTAAGCTCGTCAGATTGATTAACGAACTCCTCAACAGCCCCGTGGGCCAGCCCGTGGTTGTCAGCCGTTCTACCTTCACAATCGTGTGTACGAAACCTCTGTATGCTGCGTATAGAAAGTACAGGGACGCGAAGGCGCCCCACGGAAAGGAGAAATGATATCTATGATGAGATTTGGCGGATATAGTGGTGGACGAGGTATGATGGGTTTTGGTTTCGGAGGTCTGTTTATAGGCTTGCTTTGCCTGATTTTTTTCATCGCGCTCATTGTCTGGATCATTCGTATGGTGACGTGGAGACGACACGGTATGGGTTGCGGTATGCATGGCATGCACGGGATGTATGGTATGTATGACGATCACGGCCCGATGCACGGCATGCAGGACGAAGCTCTGGTTATCCTCAGGAAGAGGTTCGCCGGAGGCGATATCACCAAGGAAGAGTACGACGAGCGACTGAAGGCCCTGAACGGCGAGAAGTAGCCGTCACAAAGAACCACTCACCCCTGTGCCCGTTTGCAGCACAGGGGTTTTTGCATGTCCCGGTCAAGCCGACCCTGACCTCAGCTCCCTAGACGCCTGACAGCTCGCCCAGTTCAACGTGCCGGTCGGGCCGCTGCTCCTCTATCAGACCAAAGCTGTTGCCTTCAGTGTCCTTGCAGGTCACCATGCGTCCCACCCCGGGGATCGTGTGGATGTCGCCCACGATCGTACCTCCGGCAACAGTGACACGCGCCATGGCATCTTCCAGCGACGCGACACCCAAGGTCAGGTTCGTGTCGATGCCCTCGTCCTTGGACGGTGCAAGACCCCCGTCGATGCCGGGTTCGCGGGGAGCGCCCGTCGTGATGAGGTAGTACTCGGTCGGTCCGTTCCACTTCTCCACGGTCCAGCCAAACGCCGCCTTGTAGAATGCGATCGCACGCGCCGGGTCTGTTGCCCCCAGGTCAAAATGAATCGGTCGTGACATGTCACACCTCCTGTAGTCCCAGGCCTCCTAGGCCTCTAACCCAACCATACTCCACGCCCTGCACCATGCAATGCCATCCTTGACATTCACGTCACACCGCACAAAGCTGTGATGACGTGCGGGAACCAGAATCCGCCGGCTCTCGTCAAACTGGCAGAAGGATGGTGACCCGCAAGGGCCGCCAGATAGAGGTGATACCGATGAAGAGACTACTGATCGTGCTCCTGATAGCTGCTCTGGCAGTTACGCTAAGCGTGCGCCAGGTGAACGCGGCCAGCCCGCCCGTTGGTATCCGCTACGCGCCGCCAACGGTGACACTGGCGACGGGCAAGCTGTCGTACATGCCGGGCGAGGCCATCGACTGGCGCTACACCCTCTACAACGGCAACGACCAGCCTCTTGTCCTGACCTTTATGACGTCCCAGGTCTACGACCTTATTCTGCGACAGGGCGGCAAGGTGATTGCCCGGTGGTCGACCGGCCAGATGTTCGCAGACATCGTGACCAGCCGCACCGTCATGATGGGCGAGACCATGGAGCTCAATGGCTCGTGGCAAGTGCCCGGGAAGCTCGCTTCCGGAACATATGAACTAGAGTTCGTGCTGACCAGTACAACAACCGAACCGACCGGTACGAAGACGCAGTTCGCAGTCGGCCAGACAAGCACCCGAGACCTGAGCGTCAGCTTTACGACGGACAAACTCATCTACCGCGTGGGAACAACCATCACGGTCAAGTACACAATCACGAACCTGACCAGCAAACCACTCGTCCTGACCTTTCCCAACACCCAGCAGTATGACTGGACCATCACCGATGCCAAAGGTAATCTCTTCTACCAGTGGATGGCCAACAAGAAATTTGCGGCGGGCGTCACGCACCTCACCATTCCTGTTGGGGCCAGCAATAGCTTCGAAAGTTCGTGGGACATCCCGCGCGACCTCAAGCCCAATGGCTTCTACATTTATTTCACCGTGCTGGATGACAGCCTCGGCGTTCTGAAAACGCAGCGATGTGCCGTCCTCATGGGCAGCACGCCCCCTCCACTCTAGACGCAGACGCCCCCTCACCTGAGGGGGCGCTTTCTTCCCTATCCCTGGTCCGTCATTCCCCCCCGAGCATTTCTTTCTAATGCGAGGGGTGCTCTCGGCGTATGCGGGAATCCAGACTTGTCCTTGGCTGTGAGCTGTTGAAGGCCAGCCCACCCTGACCAGGAGCATGTACCACTGGGCGTCTAATGAGCAGCGTATCACATATCGGCCAACCCCGACACTCCCTCCAACAGCGCCTGTCGGTGAGCAGCCGACCAAATGACGAGGGCCCTCGTCATTTGGTCGTCCATACTCGCAGGAACGACGAAGGAGAGATTGCCCCTGGTCCGTCATACCCCCGAGCCCTTTTGTCCAATACGAGGGGTGCTTCTCCGCGCAGGTGGGAACCGGGAGCATGTACCACTCGGACCTATTGAGCAGCGTATCACATATCGGCAACGAGCAGAGAACTGAGAGCGCCTCCCTCACGCCAGATGCAAACGCCCCCTCCCTTGAGGGGGCGTTTTTCTTTCTCCCTATTTTTGGGTCGTCAAGCCAACGCAAACGGCGTACGAGGCCGATACTACTTCTTGGCTCCCGAGGTCAGGTCAGTGCTTGCTCAGCCAGTCGTTGATCTCAGTTTCCGCCTTGGCCTTGTCGTAGCCATACCGCTGCTGCAAGACACCGGCAAGTTCTTCGGTCTTGCCACTCAGTTGGGTAAGATCATCGTCAGTGAGTTTTCCCCACTGCTCTCGCACGTGGCCCTTAAGTTCATGCCACTTGCCAAGCAAAATGTCATTGGTTGCATCCATGTCAATTCCTCCTTGAGCTATCTGTAACCCCTTGTCGGTCGCTTATCAATACCCCGGACCGTGCTGCCGGTTGATGGCGTATCCTCGTGTCTGAGCTGCATCTCACATGCCAAAGACAGGCCACCAACAAACCCCTTCTCTGATAAGGTTGGTGGCACCACGCCATTCATTGCCATACCCTTACTAAGTTGTAGCAGAATCGGCGATGCGCGTCAATGGCTGATGGGAGCGGATACCGAAGCAAATCCATCACGGGAAGGACTGAGACAGAAAGACAGCCTGCCTGCAGTGTCGTCATTCCCCCCGAGTATTTCAGTTCAATACGAGGGGTATTTCTCGACGAAGGTGGGAATCCAGTCTCTCTGCCATGCATCTGTTGGCCAGCCATGTTCGCATGCATGGGTGCCCCCCGTACCACGCTTCACTTGCATTGTTGAGGCTATTGTGTACAATACCGCCATGAGATGATGCCAATAGCATCAGGAGGTGACGCCAATGTACAGAACACGCTGGATGGCAGATCGATTGCAGCTTTCAGACCATGTCTTCCCCGTCCTTGCCCTCACGGGCGCCCGGCAGACCGGCAAGAGTACCCTTCTGTCCAACGAACCAATGTTCGCCGATTACCTGCACGTCAACCTGGATGACCTGACCACCATGACCCAGGCCCATAACGATCCGCAGGGTTTCGTCAACCAGGCCGATCGTATGGTTATCGACGAGGCCCAACGTGTCCCGGACCTCTTCATCACCGTCAAGAAAGCAGTCGACGACGATCGGTCGCGTCGCTTCGTCCTCAGCGGCTCTGCGAACTTCCTGCTGCTCCGGCAAATCCACGAGAGCCTGGCAGGACGTGCGGGGTACAGTGTCCTGCGCCAGCCCACGTGGAGCGAGTGGCGCGGTGCAAACAAGCCGTCCTGGTTACTCGGCCTATTGAACGGTACCTTGCCGCCAGAGGAGGACACGTCAGCCGTCCCCGATATCAAGACAGTGTTGTTCACCGGCTGTCTGCCCGGCATCCGCGACGCCATGCCCGCCCAAGCTGCTCTCTTCTGGGAAAGCTACATCCAGACATACATTGAGCGTGACTTGCCCGGCATATCGGCAGTCGCCTCGATGATCGACTATCAGGCGGTCATGCGCATGATCGCCATCACGACCGGATCGCTGCTGGAGTACTCCTCGGTTGCGAGCAACGCCCATGTCAGCGCCTCGACTGTCGCGAGGTACGTGGAGACACTAAAGACAGCTCACCTGCTGGATCTGGTCCCCCCTGCTCCTCTCGCCAGCGTGACATCTGTCCGGCGCAACTGGAAGTCCTACCTGTTCGACGCCGGGCTCATCTGCTCCCTGCTGGGCAAGAGAACACCAGAATCCATTGATGACACACTGGCTGGACACCTGTTCGAGGCGCTGGTCTGCACGAGCATCCAAGCGCTCGCGGACCTGGACAGTCTTTCGATCTGGTTTGTACGCACGCGCCGCGGGCCCCTGCACGAGGTCGACTTCGTCGTCGAACGCGACCAGAAGAAGACTGCCATCGAGGTGAAACTGAGTGACCATGTCTCCTGGTCCGACACGGAGCACCTGCGTTGGTACATGGGACAGGAGCCGGCATGCCCCGCGGCCGCCATCATCTATACCGGCACGCGCGTCCTGCACCTGGCCAGGAACATCGTCGCGGTGCCCTGGACCATGCTGTAGAGACGCCACGAACATTCGGCGCAGGCGGGAATCCAGCTGCCTTCCGTACGTGCCTCCGCGATCGGTGACATGACTGCGTGAATACTGGTATGGTTGCCTAGCGGGGAGCCGTGTAGTCAATTGATTGCTTTTTCCTATACGGAAGGACGATCAGATGAATTGAGGTGAAAAGCTCCCGTATCCATCCGTTCCGCAGGAATCTTCTTGTTGACGAAAAGACGCTCCTGGTCTTCAAGTAGAAGTGACGAACATGGGGGCGGCATTCCTTGAGCAGTTGTTCATCCTCTCCGAATGTCAGGCTCTCATCGTACCGGATGTCGTTCAGGAGGTCCCGGCGTATAAACTGGATAGACTTGGTCGTTCGGGTGGCATAGCTGATGAAATTGTAGAAGTGATACCATCCTCTGGCGACCCTCGAGTCAGGAACGGGGCGGAGCGAGACCATGCCAGTCCCCAGGTTTCTGCCAGCGTTCACCCTCAGGAAACGGTCAAGTTCCCTGAGAAAGGTCGGAGCAAAATAGGTATCGGCGTCAAGAAACATGACCCAGTCGCTCGCCTGGGAGACGAGATCTGCACCCAGATTTCGTGCGTGTGAAACCCCTGTCTCTGCAATCCTGACGACCTTCGCGGACACAGGCGCGTTTGCTGCGACAACGCTGTCCGTCCGGTCCGTGGAACCATTCTCCACGATGATGACCTCAAGCCTGCTGGGCTGATAGTCCAGCTCCTTCAGCGCAGAGAGTGTCTTGCCGATATAGTTTTCTTCATTGTAAGCAGGAATGACAATCGAAAAGAACAACACTTCATTGCTCACGTTCAATTCCTTTCGCCTTCTTTCCGGAGCGACTGAGATGATGACTAGCCGCCAATTGCATAAAGGTAACCGTCCCAAGACCCTACATAGACGGTGCCGTCGGAGGAAATTCTTGGTGAAGAGAAAATCCCGTCGCCTGTCTTGAATTTCCACTTGAGTGTGCCATCAGCATTCAGTGCGTAGAGGTAGTTGTTGTTTGACCCTATGTAGATTGTTCCCTCCAAAGAAATGACTGGTGAAGAGGTAATCTCATCAAGACCTGCCGTCGACCAGGAAGGCATTTTCTTTAGAAGGCTCTGGAATGGACCAGCACTGGGCCAACCTGTCTTGAATGTCCACTTAAGATTGCCGTCAGGGCTTATTGCAGACAGGTAGCCGTCCCATGACGCTACATAGATTGTTCCGTCCAAAGAAATGGCTGGAGAAGAGACAGACGCAGAGATAATCCAGTGGCCTGTCTCATATTTCCACCTGAGCGTACCATCAGGATGAAGTGCATAGAGGTAGCGATCATTTGATCCTACGTAGATTGTTCCATCTCCTGCAATAGCAGGGGAAGACCAGATCCTGCCATTTGTCTTATACTTCCACCTGAGCGTACCATCAGGATGAAGTGCATAGAGATAGCGGTCATTGGACCCTACATAAACTGTTCCATCTGGAGAAATGGCTGGGGAAGTCTGGATCCTTCTACCTGCTTTAAACTTCCACTTAAGCGTTCCATCAGGATTAAGTGCGTAGAGGTAGCTTTGCAAAAAGTTGAAGATGTCAAGGTGGTTGATATTTGCTCCCACGTAGATCGTTCCATCTGAGGCAATAGCAGGGGAAGAGTAAATCACGTCGCCTGTTTCAAACTTCCACTTAAGCGTGCCGTCAGGGTTAATTGCATAGAGATACTCGTCTCTTGAACCTACGTAAACTGTTCCATCTGCAGCAACAGCAGGTGAGGAGACAATCCAGCCACCTGTCTTGAACTTCCACCTGAGCGTGCCGTCAGGGTTCAGCGCATAGAGGTAGCGGTCCCTTGAACCAGTATAAATCGTTCCATCTGAACTAATGGCTTGGGAGGACCAGATCTTCTCGCCTGTCTTGAACTTCCACTTGAGATTCCCATTGTTCTCTGATGTATCATACGGGCATTGCCCCGTATGCTTTGTATTGTACCCTTCCATTGGCCATATTGGCTGGGTTTCTGCTTTCAAGATTTCTACTCCTCTTGTCCCCTGAACGACAGAAAACAAAACCAAGGCTATCAAGAATACTGCGACGGATCTCTTGACAGGGATCTCCTTCTTTCTTTGCGTTCTTGTCGTGTTCTCTGTCTTCATCGAGCCAGGGGCCCGTGCAGTGACGGTGCTATTGCGGCTTCTTGTCCGAGATGATGACTCCGAGGATATCGGGCCCCACCTGGTTTCCGAGAACAGGTCCAAGCTGGACCAGAATGCTCGGCAGGTTGTACCTGGAGGTGAACTCATGCTGGAACCCCTCAACCTCGGCCCGGTTGGTGCCGTAGTGGAACCCGATGTATTCGATCCCCTTCTGCACATGCTTGTCGATGATTGCCCACAGATGTTCCAGCGCAACCTTCTTGGTGCGGGGACGGTCCTCGACATCCGTGACTCCCTGGGTAAAGGTAAGAATGGGCTTGATCTTCAGGATGTTGGCAGTGATGGCAGCAGCCTTTCCAATGCGCCCGCCCCTCTCGATATACGTGAGAGAGTCGAGCACGAAGTAGGTATGGGTCCGCAGACACAGCGCCTCCGCCTCAGCGACGACCTGCCACAGCGGCGCCCCGGCTTCGGCGAGCTCCACTGCTCGCATCACCGGAAATCCGAGACCGAGACCAACATTCCAGGTATCTACCAGCTGCACGTGAACCGTGTCCAGCTGGTTGCGCCCGGTGAGAGCCGCATTGAGCGTCCCCGAAAGGCGTGAACTGACGTGAAGCGACACGATGTCTCCTGCAGGGTCCTTGTCCAGAATGGCACGATATGACGAAGCGAATTCATCAGGCGACGGCTGCGTACTGCCCCCTTTCGCGCCCGCCACGAGACGGCGGTAGAACTCGTCGTTCGTAATGTCGATGCCGTCGCGAAAGTACTCGCCGTCAAGCGAGACCCTGAGGGGAACGACGGTGACGCCGTGCTCTTCAACATACGCTTGCGGCAGACATGCCGTGCTGTCTGTTACTATGTGGACAGCCATTGCCGGCTCCTTTCTCCGCTTGTGCATCCGTTCCCTTGCCCACAGCAGCATACCCCGGGTGACGATCTCATCAACTGACACTCCCGTGACAGAGGGCGCGTCAGCCACCAATCACAGTGTAGTATAGCACCGTGTGCCTCTCCTGTTGCCTCTCCCGTCAATGAACTCAGACTACGTGATGACTTCTCACAACAGTTGCCGGCAATTATCAGACCGTGCTATGACCTTCCTCTCTTGGCTGGAGTGATTCGCGAAACCAGCTTTATCTCGGTAAGAGATACCGGATCGTGAGTGTTGCCCTTCTCCCTTTTGGAAGTGCAGCTGGTACCGTATCACCGTTTTGCATGGCCGCCAGCATGACATTGCATCGCGGGGCCACTGCGTAGTCCCTGCCCATACGGCCGCGATACAACTCGCCAGAAGCGACATCGAGGAAGCAGCCTTGTGCCTCTGCCAAGACTTGGGTGTTCTCAATTACACAACTCCAGTTGTCGCGTCCAACTGATGCATTTCTGACTCGAGTTTTCCTAATCCTTGCATGATTGTGCCAAATGGGATTTTGTCTCCAAAGAGCATTTCCTGCATGTTGCGGTAATCCTCCGCAAGCATTGCGATTGTTGCATCTGACGGCACGAGTCTGATCTTCTCCGGCGTCGCGTCCTCGTACCGTGCCCACGATGAACGATAAAATTTCTCATTGAAGCAGACTACCGTTTTCAGTAATGCCAGATCCTCAAGTGCCTCTTCCTTAATGGGTGTTTGCGACAGCATATACAGGTCATAGTAATGCCGTGAGTACCGTTCCGGCAGTCTCCCATCCGTCCGGTGCGCTTCTCTGTGAAGAATGGTCGCCTTCTCCCAAAACGTTCTCCTGGCTTCCACTGTCCGAATAGCGGTATTGGCTTGCTTGAACAAATCAGGGTAGTAGTCGGCAGCATATGGGTGAACCATCTTATCTCCACATGGAGTCCATGCTGCCAAAGCCCCGATCTCTAATCGTACTTCCGGCATGACGTATGAATCATGGAAGAGGTGCGGGTAGGCGAAACAGATGGTCTGCTCGCCGTTTCCTTCGACATGAAGTTGTACCTGTTCTCTGACGTATGTTCCGGCCAGACCGTCGATTTCTGGCATGAGCACTTCAGTCAAGTACTTGTTTGTCCTTTCACCCATTTCCTCGCTAAGATGATCTTGCTGGTTGTTCGTTCTCTCAGCCCATGGTTCATCTCTGGAATATCCCAGCAGCCGCCAGTCCAGGATCAGATCGATGTCCTCCGAGAAGCGTCGTATGACGCCATATCCCTTGGATAGACTCGTGCCCCCTTTGAAACAGAAGTGCATCGCATCCTGGCTATGATGGAAAAGCAGATCCAGGAGAAAGCATACCCAGAAGTCCTTCTCCACAATCGTCTCGCTGACGCCCATTCTGCGAGCCGTTCTATTAAAGAGTTCGCCCCTATTGTTGGCGTCCTCGTTTGCTATTTGGTACATGTCGCCGCCAAGATCTTCCTGATTTCTTCGGCCACCCACACTCTGCTCGTCTTGGATTCACGGGCCAGTCTTTCCTTCTCGGTACTAGACAACACCCCAGCGATTTTGGCTCTCACAGAATCATCCATTCCTGTCCTGCCGAGAGCCTTGATGGCTTCGATGATCAATGCGCTCTTGGCGGAAATCCCCGCTATTTCCTTCGGCGGAACGTGCTTGAAATAGAGCTTGATCCCTCCTAGGTCTACTTCCTTGTTTGTCCCGCTGCTCACAAAGTGATACTCCGCCGGGACCTGCGTTGAGAGTCCCAACGCGTTCAATGCGGTATTTCCACTTGGCGCGATCGTCCACCGGTTCTTCCTCGCTATCTTCTTCGCAACATCGAGAGGCGATGCTTCCACCTCTTCCTGCAAAAAGGAGCTGTAGTATGGGCTCTCATAGATACCCCTCTTCACCCGAAGCAGTTTGCCTTCTGCCGTCAGTTTTGAAACGGCCTCTTTCACGCCTGAGTAGTTCCCAAGGTCAGTGAAATCTGTCAGCATGTAGATGCTGTTCTTGTGACCGTGTTTTATGTGCTCTTCAATTCTTTGCTTGATCGTATCTGGTTTCATCTCATCACCTCGTGACCATTATTGTATCAAAATGGTCACGTCATGGCAAGAGCTAAGTTGCATTATGAAGAATCGTAGCGAAATGGTCTGGCGTGTCGTGCCAGCACTACATCCTCACCCCCTGATGACCAGAGCCAAGACCGACCATCTTGTTGGCGTCAACAGAATGGTCAACCCCGCTCAGCGAGCCAGGATTGCACCCATGCTGTTGGACTCGATCTGTCGAGACGTCCGACGTCATCTTTCAGGTTGAACCATTTCCATTTTGGAAACAACTGCCGTGTGATGGCTTCAATGCGAGGTCTGGCACAAGACCTTCCCGTCACCCTCGCGCTCTTGAAATTGCCGGTCTACCCCAAATGATCCGTCTAGCCAGACGATTCCAGTATGCTGTCCATATGGTAGATGTGGTATCATGTGATTGTTGCAGATTCCTGAAGGGGGTGTAAGCATGTTGCTGACGCTTCTCAAACAGTATTGGTGGATCATCCTGATTGTCGTGGCTCTTCTCGTACTTCAGTCTACTAAAGGCTCTCGAAACAAGGGAACACCTTCGGAGAAACTTGGGGACCTGCCCTACGTCCTCAAGCGGTACCTGATGTCCAGGGCGGAGCGCTCGTTCTTCGGCGTGCTGGAACAGGTGACCGACAGTTCCAAGTACTACATCTTCCCACAAGTATCACTCAACAACCTCGTGACTGTCAAGAACGGAACTGGATCTTACCTGGCATTTCACAACAAGGTGGACCGCAAGTCCGTCGATTTTGCGCTCTTTGAGAAGAGTACGATCTCACCTGTCCTCGCCATAGAACTGGACGATTCCTCACATGACCGCGAAGACCGGCAAGAACGTGACGCGTTCGTGGACGGAGTCCTGGCAAAAGCTGGATTGCCTCTCCTACACGTCAGGGCGCAGGCCGCCTATGATCCGAAGCAGCTCGCTGCATCGATCGGCGAAGCGATCAACAGACAGCAGCAGGCCTCCTGATCCCGTCACGTAAAGACGTATGAGGAGCCCCTGGTTTGGGACCCCTCACTGCAGCTACCTAGGGCAAGCGCGCGACAATGACCATGACGAGAGCGGCCACGGAAATGACAAGTGCCGAGATGGTGAGCCACAGAAGTGCCTGGACGTTCTTGCCGACAGCTATCACCTTCTCTGAGACGGCATGAACGGCCTGATCAAGCCCGGTGATGTCACCCCCCATACCCGGCAGTGGCTCCAGTTGCCTGTTCATGTCAGATTGCACATGACCAATATCCTGTCTGGCAGCGTCGATGCGCGTTAGTAGTTCAGGGCCACCCGCACTGCGAATCGCGTCCAGCCCCTGTTGGGCGCTTTGAGCCACGTTCACGACCTGGTCAGAAAGCCCGGAAACTGCTGCCACTGCTCCGTCGAGCCGACCAGCCGCTTCGCGGTAGGACCCCATTTCTTCCTTGAGACGCGTCAGCGATTCAGCGAGCCGGGTCGCTGCCTCCTCTGCTTTCAAGAATCTCTCTTCATCTGTCATGTCGCTCCCCCTCCCTATGACGTAGTCTTGTCAGCCAGACTGCTTGCCTGTTCAATCAGGAACCATGCAGGCACGTGTCGTATGGACGGTGCCGCCTTGACGAGATGACGTGCGAAATCGCGATCGGGACTCAGGCGTAGCAATTCTTCGGCAATTTCGGACCCCAATTGGCCGTCCCGTTCCCCGATCGTAGAAACACCCCATGTGGCAAATTCGTATAGCACCTGCGTGCGATCGAGACCAAACCCGGTGAAAGCAGACTCGATGGCATTGGTGAACTCACGATGAACGATGTCCGCATCCGCATCGCGACACATCGCTTCCGCGACGGCCCGCAACATCAGAAGTCCGGGATGTGTTGCATAGCTGCTGAGATAGCGCGACACCTGGCCTCGGAGTTCGGCGGCCTCGTTCGGCGACGCGACCAACCCTGCGACGTCCTGGACGAGACGGATTCCCGCTTGCGCGTCCGCAACAACGGCGTCCAGCTGGTCTGAAAACTGGGTTCGCTCCAGGTAGCGCAAGATACTCTGGCGCAAGGCATCCTCGCCAGAATGCTGACAAGCACGGAGCATCTCAGCAAGATTGCGGCGGCGAGACTGTTCGATCTCGTGATAGACGAAGTCCAGCAGCAGGCGCACCAGGTCAAGAATAAACGGCTTGCCATCAGGCGACGTAAGAGCCTCCGCCTTTGCCTGCTCCGGGGCACGCATGCTGGCCAAATAGCTTTCAACGTACTTGGTGTAGGAGGCGACCATGTCGGTTCTTGTGGCACCCGTGATGTCGACCTCGAATTGCTGTTTGGAATAGTCAAGAGTGTAGTCGCTGATCACACCGACGATAAGCAGCCGGTGCAGTGCCTTCTCGGTTGGCATTCGTGCGTCACCTCTGGCTCCACCTGCCCGAGCGGTGGCAAACGGTACAGCAACTGCGTCATGCCTCATGCTTACAGCCCCCACACGCTCAAGCACGCGCGCAACTTCATCAAGTTCAGTCGAAGCACCGCGAAATGCCGTCACATGGAAGAAGAGCCTCCGAATCGTGTCGTCAGAATCAGCGTACTTCGTGTCTTTGACGACCTGCGCCACTTCTTCGACAGAAGTCCTCATCGAGAGCAATCTCTCTGCTCGGCCGGCATCGTCGTTGGAAACAATAATGCAGCAGTATGCTGGCTCCAGTGGCTCAGTCCTTGCCCGACCAGCACGGCCGGCCTCCTGATAGAAGGACTCGATCGACCCTGGTATTCCATAGTGGACCGTATATCGGATGTTCGGCTTGTCGATGCCCATGCCAAACGCACTTGTACAGGCGAGCACCGGAATCTTGTTCCGCTTGAACTTCTTCGCCACCTCAGTTTTCTCTCGCGTGTATTCTCCCGATCCATGCCCATCTGGGGCCTTCCCGCTGTAGAAGTTGACGGGGATCCTGAGGTCTTGGTTCAGCTTTGTGGCGATCTCGACAACGCCGAAGGACCCATTGACGTGCGGGCAAAACACCAGACCTGCGTAGGTATTGTCGCCATTTGCGCCAAAGAACTGACCCGTTGTGACGCCGAACAACGAAGGAAGGCGTTGGCCAAGAAGCCCCTCCAGGCGGCCCCACTTTTCGGATGACTTCGCCGAGAAGACCATGAAATGCAGATTCTCCCGGTCGAACGTCTTGGGCGTAATGACCGAGTCGAAATCTTGCAGCTGTAGTTCACGCTGGACATCGCGCAGGACGGCTCGGGACGCAGTGCCGGTAAGTCCCAGTATCGGAGGAACATGTCCGTCTTCTGCAGCACAGTACCTGCGGGCAGTGCGGCCCAGATTGAGATACGCCGGACGAAAGTCGTGTCCCCACTCAGAGACGCAGTGTACCTCGTCGATGACGATGACGGAGACACACGTGTGGCTGGTCAGGGAAGTCAGCGCTGATCGAAACTCCTTGATCTGGAAGCGTTCAGGCGACACGAAGGCAAAGAGATACTCTCCCTGCCCCAGGAGCTGAATCAATTGGGTGCGCACTGTTGTCGATGTGCTGCTATTGATGGCGGTGATACGGTCAATACCCTTTGCTCTCAGGCCCTCGACCTGATCATCCATCAGTGAGACAAGTGGGTCGATGACGATTGTTCTCCCCGGCAGCAGCAACGATGCGAATTGGTAGATCAGGGACTTGCCTGCTCCGGTGGGAAGAAGGGCCAATGTGTCCTTGCCGGCCAAGACACGCTTGACTGCATCCCGCTGTTCGTCACCGAACTTCTCAAAGCGAAAGAGGTACTGGAGGAGAAACTGCAGGGTTTTGTCGGCGGGAGACAGCGCTGGAGTCACTTGCTCGACGGGCGAGTAGAATGCCATGGAGGCGTGGAATGGCAACGCACAGGGTAGGAGTTGAAAGCATGACTCCCCAGATTCGGACCGAGGGTCAAATAGGATGGTCATCGCGCTTCCAGTGAAACCATCCTTACCAGAATTCTCGAACGCACATGTCGGCATGCCTTTCCCGACAGTGCAGCCATGTACGCTGGCAACCGCCCGCAGAAGCCGGACGAAGTCTTCAATCGCCGCAGCGACGAGCAGGTGCGTGATTTCTGGATCGAACCATGCAAGACGATCCAGGTCTGTACTGATAGACCAGGACTTTGGTTCCGTCAGCGACAGGCGTCCGTATTTCATCCCTTGTACGAGGAGTACCTGGATTTGGTGTGCCACCGTGACCGCCTTGAGGTACACAGTCTGCACCGATCGTGGCTTCTCAACCAAAGGTGTCGACATCTGAAATAGAAGGTCTCGCACGTTCTCCTGCTCAGGCCCTGCCCCTGCCATGACCTGATGTGCAGGAATACGCAGCACTTCATAGCCTGCCTCTTTCAAGACCCGATCGCGATCGGCATCGGCAGCCAGCTGGTCGGAATGTTGAGCTCCGTCAATCTCAATAATGAACTTGCGCTTGTTGCCAAGATGCCATACCATGAAGTCCACGCGTCTCCTGGTATTGTCCGGTGACAATTCGGCAGATTCCACCAGGCTCGCGATCTCTATTTGAGGGACCACGGTGAGCCATGGATCGCGCTGTGACGCTACTCGGAGAACAGAGTCATAGAAGGCTGTCTCGGTAGGACTGTCCAGCGCAACACGTGGCAGCTCGAGTGGCCATTGTTCGACCAGCCCAGTGATATCTTCCACCGAGAATGCACTCGGTAGTCTGATGCCAAACAACAGGGCTATCCTTTGCTCAAGCGACTCAGACAGCAGCGTCAACCGCCCTCGGAACACCAGTTTCTCAAGCACGGCGAGAACACGTTGGGCGGCGGTATCCAGTGAAGGCGCGCGATTGTTGGCAGGGAAGTCGACCCGCCACTGGGCGAGGTACTGCCACACTGCCGGGTCCAGCGAAAGGTCTTCGTCGCATATCGACTTGAGCAGTGATGCCGGCACAGCCATCGACTCGAACACAGTGACCTGCTGAGAAGTAGTTCTCGCTTTGCAGACGACGGACCTTGGCAGATCGATCGGCTCGGCGTTGCGATAGACATCTCCTGCCATGCTCACCGGCGTATCGTCTCCGTTTCCGTCATACGGCAGAATCCCTCTGCAGTGAGGATACCCCGTGCATCCCCAGAACCGTTGCCCGGCATACGGGCCGCTCTTTGCCGTGCGCACCACCATCTCTGCGCCACAAATCGGACAGACTTTCCCCATTGCGCCCTCCGCAACTGCAACCAGCCCCGTTTCTGATACCGCTGACGACGCTGCGTCAACTCTGAGCATAGTGTAGGAACTCGGTTCCCACTGTCAACGAAGCGCGTGAGGCCATGCAGACCACAACTGGCGACTAAGCGCAACAGAGACACAGCCCAAGCGCGGGCTCACACAAATGCTGTCTGACGCCGACCAGCCAGACCGTCTGTATCGTCAGAACCCGTCTACGGTAGGACTGCAGCAGCCAGCTTGTAGTGGGCGTCCCTGGGTTCAAAGTATACGCCGATGCTGATACAGACATACTTTTCTGGTCGTGGGCCGTCGTGAAGCTTGCCCTGCCCCCGTAGGCGCTGCAAGAAGTAATCATCGGTCATGCTCAGTCGGTAGTCGATGCTTTCGTGCCTGAATTCGACATACCACTTTGTTCTGCCAGCATCCTCCTTGGATGCCAGCTTCAGGGTGGGTACCTCAATGAGCCACAGGCTTCTCGTTAGCGGATGAGCAAGCACTAACTCCTGCTCAGGTGGTCACTTGCATTGATAGTGGAATCCACGGGGATAGGAGTACCGGGTGGATCCACGAACCTTTCCACGTCGCCAGGATGAATCGTCGAGTTGCATCATCAAAGAATCGCAGCGAAATGGTCCGGCGTGTCGTGTCCGCACCACATACTCAACTCCCCCCGATGACCAGAGCCAAGACCGACCATTTTGTTGGCGTCAACAACATGGTCAGACACCACTCAGCGAGCCAAGATTGCATCCATGCTATTGAACTCAACCTCTCGAGACGTCCGACGCCATCTTTCAGGTTGAACCATTTCCATTTTGGAAACAGCTGCCTCCCATGCCAGTTCGCCACTGGCGAACGTATTCTTGAGATGTCCGATTGTTGCCTGTCCGTACATGCCGATGAGATCGTACGTCTAGCCACCCGTACTACGGAGTGGCATTTCTCGTACCTCCGTGGGTTAGACCCCCAGCACGCCGAAAGACACGAAGGACATACGAAACTTGAACAATTCGGAAGTGGGTAGGGTTGCCGGCTTTTTCGTGGGTTCGGTCTCAGTTCATAGTCTTCTGGCAGAAATATATTAAAATAGGTATATAATAGAAGAAAGGAAAATATATACAGTAGAGAAAGAGATATACAAAGAAGTCCCAGCAGATGACGAAATGGCTTGGTCGACGAGCCGGAAAGTGACCAGGCAAACACAGTCCGAGCGATACATATGGCATGAGTCTGACAGACATGGAGGAATGAGACATGATCAACAAAGATGATTTGAACAACCCATTTGTCGCCTATCTGACCCGTCTGGAGATTACCCCTGCTGACTTCGCGATCATGGCACGGGTCGACTACGTGGATGTCTACAGCGCGAGAAAGGCCCGTAGCCGCATCCTGCCCAAGTCATTCGTTCGAGCAATCGACGAGCGGTCCGGTGATGGCGTGGGGGCAGAGATCGCCAACGCGTACCTGGACTATAGGGAATCCTTAAGAGAGACCCTAATGTCGCAGAAGAAGTGAGGCCTGGAGATTCCCGCACATAGTACTCACCAAGCTGTTCAATTGGCATTAGGTTTTGGCGGCTGGCAGGGAGGGCGTCATGAGTTCCAACTACTACATTGAGACAGGTACCTCGTCTGTGACAGCATGGAGCGTCGCACGCATACCCTTTGAACCGAAGGGCTGGCTTCTTGAGTTCAGGAATCAACTGAGGTCGGCTGTAGCGGGACTTCCTTCAGTGGATGGTAGGATCCTCTATGCAGCATATGGATCCCCGATTAGCAAGTATGCAGATGTCGAGAATCTACTGATCTACAACATTGGTCCCGCCCAATTGTCAAATGCGACTACGAAAGGGTTGGTCTTCAAACGCTCTTACCAGATTTCTCGGGACTGCCCGGTGCAGTTGTCCTCCCCTGTTCTACATCAATATGAGTACTTGCTGCTAGACGATAGGTTCTTATCTATCGAAGGGCAAGACAACAGACCCTTGGCGTCTTTGTCGTTTGAACTGACCACTTTTGCTCTTCATAGTTGTGCAAGCGTCTGGTATGCTGCCAAAATGGGAAACATCACTTTGAGGCAAAGGTGCCACGTGGCAAAGCCGTGGGGCATATCGATAGTCATAAACAGCCCTTCTTCTCTCCGTATAGCCTGTTCCACGATTGTAAAACCACTTATAGACGGTATCACTTCTGCCCTCCACTGCCACGATGGTTCGAATATTGACTATGTCAGCGGGCAACTTGGCAAGAATCTGGGGTTGTCCAATGACGCCCTGGTAAGATCATTATTGGAAGACGGCAACCATGCCCTTTTCGGGAGAACCAACCTGCTCCACCCTTTTAGAAACAACTTGCAGTGGAACCCCAAAGACGATTACTGTACCTACTGCTCAATAGAGTGCCTGTACGATCTACCTGTCAAGAGTCTGGAGATCACCGCGCTAATCTTCGACATTGGTCAACATGATACAATCTAGCCAAGCGGTTCAACGGGCAGCAGGCCGGATTCTTCTGATTGCGGCGAGTCAGCTCCGAGGGCATTCTCTACGGCACGTTCCGGCCGGCCGATGCAAACCGTTGGTCGCCTGCCTTCATGAGCGAAGACTCTCGTTCGTCAGATCAGGACGGCACGAGCCATGAAAGTCCTCGTTCAGGGATATCAACTGGAATTCGTTCAGGTTCCGATGAGATTCCATGAACGCAGCATTGTCAATCTCTTCGCGCAGAAGAACAACAAGACATTGACTGAGACACTATCCGCCAGACGGTATACAAGGCTGTCGGAAGAAGTTCAACGTCGCTACCCCAGTTCTCTGAATGAAAAGCTCGGCGAGTTTCTCTACAGGCTCAAGATACTTGACGACAGCCTCTATCTGCGTTTCTTGAACGAGCATGGAGATAAGGTCTTCTGCGACTTCTCCATCGAAAAAACAGTCCCGAGCAAGACAAAAGGTATCTACTGCTTCACAACCGGTGAGGGAATCAAGTATGCTGGTCGAAGCCATGACCCGTTTGAAAGAAGGCTCAATCAAGGGTATGGCCACATTTCGCCCAAGAACTGTTATCTGGATGGTCAATCAACAAACTGTCATGTCAATTCGCTGATCGCCGAGGTTCATGACGTCGTGTCGTTCTATGTCTGTTCCATTGACGATGATTCGGAGATTGACCGATTGGAGAGACTTCTGATCAAGTCATACGAACCTGAATGGAATATTCGGCTCTATGGCGACGCCTAGATTGGGAAGAAGACAACTAACGCGGCGCGCAATACACAACGAGGAGGCTGCGGCATTCTTGAGCGGTCTCCCCGCTTCGCCGGAGTCCTGCTCTCAAAGCGATTTCACGTGCGCCTCACTCACGAATACGAGCTCAAGGAGGTATGAGAACATGTTAACTTGGATATTTCAAGGCAATCCAAATCTGTTTCACATTGACGAGTATCTGAGTTCCCGACAACACCAACAAATTGTCTGGGCCATTAGGCAGAAGCATTTTATCAAAGACATCACTATCGGAGATGAGGTCTACATATGGCGGGCCAATGGGCATAACCCAGGAACAGGAGGTATTGTGGCAAAGGGAACGATAACCTCGGCCCCTGAGGACATGCTCGATGATGCCCCTGATCTCTGGATGCAGCCGGAGGTACCGCTCTCGATGCCAAGGGTCCGCATATCGCTAGACGAGGTCAGGCTGACGGAAGAGCAGGGCATGATTGCCAGGGTGGAATTGTTGCACGACCCTAACGTGAACTCCATGCTCATACTGAGGTTCGCATTGCTGACCAACTACAAGCTGGACGTCAAACACGCTGAGTACATTGGCGAGCTATGGGACAAGCGACGCAGGTGATCTAGAGAAAGCAGCGCGACGCCAATTGCGCTTGGCAAGCCCATGGGCTTGCCAAGCAGCAAGCCTTGTCCCTATTTTCTTCTGCCCTGGCTGCTCTCGTCGCGCAGAAACTTCTTAATCAGTCCCATTTGAGTACCGAAGCGGGGACCCACGAAGGGTGCCTCCAGCTTCGACTTCGAGCTGGAGAATGAGTCTTTGACGATCTGCACGTACTCAGTACCGCCCAGAACGGTTACGTTGGCGTACTTGCCCAACCCTTGTCTCTCCACCTGTTGTTTCAGCTCTGGCCCCAGGAGAGCGTCAGGACTCTCGAAAGTGACATCGTAGTTGCCAGGGATGACGAAATCTGGCCGCATGAAGCCGTACTTGGGTGATAGTATCATCCAATCACAGCCTCGACTCTCAGCATACTCTCGGTTGACTACAAAGGGGGACCTGTGTATGCGTCACGCGCCTTCTGTGGACCAGCTCTAGGGTTCTTCTTCCAGATCTTGCTCTTACCACAAGGAATAACAACAAGTTTCATGCAGGCCTCCCATTCATTCGTCATGCTGATGCTCCGTGTGTTCCTCCGTTAAGAATGACCGTCTCGTTCCGCTCCAAGCTATCACTTCCGGACTATGGCACAATGACCAATCGGACCTGTTGCTAGGATTCTCGTGACTCCTCTGCATCTACGTCTACCCGCGGTCTGAGCCATAGGTCGTATTCTGCCTCGACAGGCACCGTGGGAAAGTTCTTACGGACCCATTCTTGGACCGCCATATACTGACCATAGTCATCAAGCCTGCTCCAGGCACAGCCAAGAGGTGACATCCCGAGTTCCGTCAGGCGTTCCAGCACGATGTTGTCCAGAGCCACATGAGCGACGTCATACACGCGGAAGAACCCTGGCACTCGACGCTCTCCAAGAGCAATCGCGTACTTGACACTTATGTTGATCCACTTCTGAGCCTGGCCGACCGACAACGAGGAGAACCCATGTTCTGAGGAGATTCTCTTCAGCATGTCCACCGATTCGTGGTGCCATGCGTCAAACGACGCCTGAGTCCAAGCGTGCACGCCAGGGAGTATCGTCAGGCGATCCTTCAGGACGCGGAGCATCGCCGTCCTCCAATCCGAATGAAGCTCTCCAAGTTTGCTCATGCCGTGGAGTGTACGGTTCATGTCCAGGTAGGCACGCCGTATGCAACGGTCAAGCCAGTCGCCCTCGCGCCCGAAGTAGCACACGGCCACAAAGTCATCCCAATCGCTCACAGAAACTACATGCCGTACGGACGATCCACCTCTCATTGCTTCTCCTCCGTCTGATTGATGCGGCCAATGAGCCAACCAAAGAAGTCAGTAAGGCGCGCAAACGATGCTTCAGATGCAACTTCCGTCAGCCGAATGTTCGGCCGTTTCTGCATCATGTCGTCGGTGACCTTCTTGTTCAGCAACTTCTCAGCATGCTGACGGAGTTGTTCGTACGCTTCTGGATCAGAGAATGGAGGCTTCTGAACCATCCACTGCAGGTACAGCTCCACCGTCCCATTGGTCCATACAGCGCACAATTGGTTCTTCTGTCCAGCTGTGAAGAGCATGGGGATGAACGACCCCGCGGTAGACCCGCGCCCCCACCGAACCTCAACCGTGGGATATTCCTGAAACCATGTTAGCAGGCGTTTCGCCGTACCCACTTCTCCGGTATGACCCGCCTTCAGCACTTCGAAGAACGATGGCTCGTCCCACCTGCGTCCGGACAACACCTGCTTGCGCGCAGTAGCTTCTGACGTCTGACCGATGACTTTTGGCACGAGCGCTTGGGTAGAACCTTCGGCGAATTGCTTGATTTCTACAGCCAGTACCTCTGCCGGATCCATCTGCTCATTGAGAAATTCGACGATGCGTTTGAGTTCCTCAGGAATCTGATCGGCAACAAACAGCATCCGGACGTTGCCATTCCGAAGGTTCTCCTTGACGGTTCCCCAGAATTTCTCTGGCTCCTGTGAACCTGCCAGAAAAGCGCCGAGCTCCTCCGTGCTGTCACGCTTGCGTGCGACGCACGTATGTTCAAATTGCTCCATGATGTGCTCGATCGGCCAGTAACGAACTCCGTTGGCAGCATAGTCCAGCATCTGCCCGACGACCTCCCTCCGGATGCGCGTGTCAGTCGCCCTCTTCACCTCGACCAGCGTTGGCACGCCATCCTGGTCGATGAAGAGATGATCAAGGTGCCATCGGCCGGCTCCTGATTCGTCACCGGGAATGCTGATCTCGCGTTCAACGAGCAGCCACCGACGCGGATAGGTCTCGTCCATTTGGTCACCACCCAGCAACTCAGGATAGTTGGCCAGTAGTGCTTGCAGGCGGTCCTCCGAATCGTACGCCCGTTCCTCCATAGATGTCAACTTCTCCCCTTCGTGCAACAGGAAAATGTGATGTTTCATGCGTCCTCGTCGGGAACCAGCATCCAAATGCGCTTCAACGGCAAGTCTGCCCTGATATCGGCAGGGAGCTCCTCATAGTGCTCGAAGACCTTCTCGATGACCTCCTCTGCGCCCCATAGACGTACCCTGAAGAAGCTGTTCTTCTTGTGCTGCTGCTCGACACCCTTCGTATATCCTCCCCAGGAGACGAATAGTCCTTCGTGGACGTTGAATCCGGACATGACTCCAAGGAGTTGTGAGACGGTAGGAGCGTCCACAGGCGAGTCCTGTGATTTGACCTGAACGCAGATCCTTGGTTCATCGAACCCGAAGGCACCTCGACCGGCAAGGATGTCGACACCACCATCGGCTCCAGGTGGCGAGGTGAACGTTGTATAGCCCTCTGCAATCAGAATGGCCTCAACAAGACGGGCGAACCCATGCCCCTTCATCTTGGCGTTGATGCGCGCTCGAATGTCCTCCATTGCGACTTCCTCGAGATCAGGCATGGCCTCCGGCGGCCCATCGCCAGCATCAGGCTTGCCAAGTGGAGTATATCCGGGTCCTGGATCTCTCCCCTTCTCGGCGATGACCTGCAGCCGATGTTGGGCATCGTTCCGAGTGGGTTTGAATACCGTCAGTACGGATCCAAGCGAATAGAGAAGGTCCTGCTGAATGGCAGCCCGGGAGATGTCTGTTTTGAGCCACTTCACCTGGTGCACGTGACGGACCATGTCTCCTAAATCGGTGCGGTATTCATAGTCACCTATGACTGTTCCGGCAGCGATAGCATGGGTTGACTTGAGAGGCAAGAGGATAAGGTCACCCTTCTTGATGAGGCGTACGAATGACCAGATTTGTCCACGGTTGACCGCCTGCGAGCCAGGTGAATTCTGAGGATACACCTCAGCGTACATATGCTCCAACTTGGCCCGCGCTGAATCCTCATCGCTGTCCCGAGCGACCGGAGACAGGTCCGGAAGTTCGAGCCAACGGATCTCCGAGACGCCATTGTCAAGCGCAATACCTTCCTGCTCTCCGTATTTACCTCCACGTACTACCCATACTGCCATGAGTTCCTCCTCGTGATTCCATCCACTTCTCAGGCACAACGACGTCTCGAATGTTATGCCGCAACTGCCGTCTCTCTCACTCTCTCAAGAGCTGCCAGCAGCTCACTGACCTGTGCTGCATCGAACAATCCATCGGGCCCGCGCGGGGCAATATCCGTGAAGGGAGACCCATACAACAGAGCCGTATCCAACAAACCATGCTCGGTCAGGTGCTCCACAACCATGTTCACGAACTGGATCTGGTTGGCATTGAGAGTCTTGCCTGCCAGGAAGCCGTCCATTGCCTGTTTGGCCGCCTCGCGGTCCATGCCCACCAGCGACCGAGCGAACAGCCCAAGCCCTTGAGCCTCCTTCTTGGCGCGTTCTAGATCGCCAGCAGTGCCCCCGCATTCGCCCAACAAGTGCTCCAGCTCCTTCAAGTCCGATGCTGTCAGGGCCCTGTTGCTGCGCAGTTTCCGGATTGCATCGTTGTCTTGGCGCGAACGCAGGAAGACCTCGGCTTTCGCGCGGAACTTCTCGAAGTCCTGGCCAGGTGTTAGGCCAGGCAGTAGCATGCCAGCCTCCGTACCCAGTTCATCCTCGAAGTCGGTGTAGATGAACCTCCGTCTCTGCTTCTCGATCAACCCGACGAGTGCCCTCAGATGTCGTCGTACCTGTTCAAGCATGGTCACGGTCACGTCCTGCCACCATTCGTCGGTCGCCACAGACTGGATGAGCGGCATTTGCGCCATCACCATTGGAATAGCCGTCTTCTCCTCCAGGAGTCCAGCGATCGCCTTGACCTGTTCCCTGAGCTGCTCAAACACAGGCTCTGAGCACAACAATGCCAACTGCAGTCTGAGCATGAGCAGATCAAACCGCTTTGCCTCCTCTGGCTCCGCCTCCAATTCCGAAGGCAGTCCTGCCACTTGGTGAGACAGCTCATCCACGGCTTCGTCCGAGAGAACCGTCCATGTATCAGACTTGGCATACCTCTCGACTACACGCCGTTTGGGTCTGACGACGAAGTTGTCCAGGTTCATTGTCGCCACTTCTCCATGCAGGAGTTCCACGAGTGAGGACCGCATCTCTACGTCATTCGACGGGTCACCGCCAGGGATTACGGTCTCCCTGACACCGCTGCCCGCATCACCGGCAGCCTTGTCCAATTCCCTGATCATCTCCAGCCGGGCCAGAAACAGGCGCTTGCTCAGCGAATTCGGGACCGCTCCGTCAGTCGTCTCGGGATTCTGGCTGAAGTACTCCAGGTTCTGACAGTAGTCAAACAGGTAGAAGAATGCCTTGTTCTGCCCCGGGGCAAACAGGTCTGGACAGAGCCGTGTGCCACGTCCCACCATCTGCCAGAACTTGGTCTTGGAGCGCACGAGCTTGAAGAACACCAGGTTCAAGACCTCCGGTATGTCGATGCCAGTGTCCAGCATGTCCACAGACATTGCGATGTAGGGAGCTGCGTCCTTCTTCGAAAAGTCGTCGATCAGGCTCTGGGCATATTCAGTCTTGCATGTGATCACGCGGGCAAACTCACCGTTGAAGTGAGGGTAGTTCGCATTGAACCGCTCCGCGATGAAGTCGGCATGGGCCTGATTCTTGGCGAAGATGATCGTCTTGCCCAACCGGTCACCGCCAGCCACCTTCTGCCCGCGGGTCATCAGGTGAGCAAGCACCTTGTCCACGGTGTCCTGGTTGAACAGCCAGGCGTTGACGGCTGCAGCTTCCACCTGGTCAGGAACGTCCCCGTCTTCGTTCCACTCGAGTGCATCCCACCGATCCTTCTCATCCTCGGAGAGATCGTTGTACTTGATGCCTTCGCGCTGGAACTTCAACGGCACAGATACGGCCCTGGGAGGAACGAGGAATCCGTCCTGAACAGCATCTTCCAGTGAGTACGAGTCCGTGGGTACGCCGTCCTCCAGGTCGAACAGGCCGTAGGTGTTGTGGTCTACCTCATCCTTTGGCGTAGCGGTCAATCCGACAAGCAGCGAATCAAAGTAGTCAAGAATGCTGCGGTATTTCTGGAAGACTGAGCGGTGGGCTTCGTCGATGATGACCAGATCGAAGTGCCCCACACCAAAACGCCTATGGCCGTCCTGTGTCTCATCAATCAATCCCATCATGGTTTGGTAGGTGGACACAAACACACGACCCTCGGTGTCTCTGTCTGTGACCAGATTCACCGGCTCAGCATCGGGCAGGTGGCGCTTGAACGCACCTACGGCCTGGTTCACTAGTGCAGTTCGATCGGCCAGGAACAGCACGCGCTTGACCCAGTTGCATCGCATGAGCACGTCACAGAGTGCAATCACTGTGCGCGTTTTGCCCGCACCTGTGGCCATCACTGCTAGCGCCTTGCGGTCGTGATCGCGTTCAAACGCCTCACCTATTCGTCGAACGCAGCGCGTCTCGTAGAAGCGGTTGACAATCTCCTCATTGATGTTGGCTTGACCAAGTAGCCTGCGACTGGTGCGCCGTTGAATCAGGAGTTCCAGCTCCGGCTTCTCGTAGAATCCTTGCACTCGCCGTGGCGGATAGTTGATGTCGTCCCACAACCAGTGCTCGTACCCGTTGGTATAGAAGATGACAGGCCGTTGGCCAAACTGCCTTTCGAGGCAGTCAGCATACAACTTCGCTTGCTGCTGGCCTACACGTGCATCGCGCTGCGTGCGCTTAGCTTCTACGAGCCCAAGCGGTTTGCCGTCATCACCCCACAGCACGTAGTCTACGAAACCCTTATTCTCGCTGTTGGGCATCCCAGACACTTCGAACTCACGGTCGCGCGCCTGGTCGAGCTGCCACCCAGCCTCCTTCAACAGCAAATCGATGAAGTAGTCACGGGTTTCCGCCTCAGCATAGTCGTGTGTGTCTGGACGAGTGGCAGCTGCTTTCTTGGCTTCTGCCACTTCGACGCGGAGACGCGCGAGCTCTTCGCTCAGCGCAGCCTTGTCTGCAAGCACGACTGACAGTTTCTCATCGCGCTCGCTGAGTGCTATCTCCATCGACTGCAGTTGATCCAGCGTCTGCCGAGGAACGGGCGACGTGCGTGGCAACAACTCAGAAGCGAGCATCAACCCCGAATCCGGAGGTGCCACTCGTCCATAGGTACGGGCCAGCCAGTACGACACATGGAAGAGCTCTCGCACTGCCTCGAGTGAATCTGATTCCAGAATCTGGTGATGACTGTGAACCGCTTGATTGCCAAGTCGTGTGATCACACATACCTTGGTAAAAATCGCCTCGCCAGCTACAGCCTTGAACGTTGGATCATGAATCAGAGCCCCCAGGTTGTCCTGGTACGGCAGTTGCAGGGAACTGTCATGTTTGTAGACCCATTTGACAGCAAGCTCCAGAGCACGACGCGCGTAGAAGCATGCCGTCCGAGGATCTGGATAGGCTGCTGCGGCGGCCTTGCTCGCCGCCTCATAGACCTCAGGCCACTCTGTCCGAAGGAAGCTGAAGTTGTCCGTATCAGCCACGTCGATAGACGCTGTCCGCGTTGATCTGGTCACTGAAGTACGGAGTGAACCCCGTAAGCAAGATTGACATTGCGACCAAGTCACGCATATCCAAATCACGAAGCATGCCTGCCGAGGGAGTCCCGTGTCTGAGACCAGGAAAGTCAGATGTGAAGCCATACAGGTTCTGCAGCGACAACTTCACGGCGGGGTGTGGCCACTGCCGCATCTGATCGCTTATTGCCCCCAATTCGGTTCCCTTCACGTTGTTTGTGGCTGCTCCAATAGCCTCAAGCAGCATCACCTGCTTCGATATGCAGGTAGCGATGCGACCCTTTGTCTGACCGAGTCGCAGGCCATGAACAGCCTCCTGGAAATCCTCGAGGCGCTCGGCTATGTTGCCATTGACCGATCCAAGCCGGCATGCATCGCGGAAGAGGCTCGTGAAGATACCAGGCAGTGTTGGACACAACATACACGGGGGGCATATGTCATACCGAAGACTGTACTTCTCAATGAAGTCTGTCAACAGGCCAACGTAGGCACTCGCCAAGGAGTTGCCACCATAGTCGCCCATGATAGCGTGAGCGGCCTCGAGAAACCCGATAAGCGCTGCCTCACTTGCGATGCTACTGGCTTCTACTTTCTCGAACGCATCAAGACTTCTCGATTTGTCGTTGATGATGATGTCGTTTGCCCGCTCCAGTGCTTCGGCACGCTTCTTCGGATCGTTGACCAGTTCCGACAGTGCTTGTTCCAGCACTCTTCTGCTTATGGACACATCACTGATGACCTCGTCCAATGCAGCTTCCAGCGAACCAATGTTCGGCGATAAGCCAGAAACAGTCTCCTGGAGCACCTTGTTGAGGATCTCGTCATACGTCGCTCGATCGACCTTAGCCCCAGCAAGCTGGAGTGCTCGGTCAAACATCTCCCGCCGTTGGACTGCATCATTGATCACTAGTGCTGTTGCAGCCTCAGCCACAGGCTCTTTGAGTGCACACGTCAACTCACGGTAGAGCTCACAGAAAATGTCGTCCGGAACATCCTCCCGGTCAGTCAACGGAGTCCAGATTTCCTGCCAGGTCTCGCACCAGACGTCAATGAACTGACCATCCATGGCTACAGCTCACCCCGGAAAGCCCGATTCTGGAGCGAGGCGAAGAGCGTGTCGAGCTCATCCATCGAGGCACGGTGGGTCGTCTTCAGCTTCTCGACGGCAGCGACGCGTCGGGCGAATTCGCACTGGAGCTCATGCGGCGGGATGGGCACGGTGAGCGCCCGGATATCATCGAAGTTGAGCCCTGCCTTCACGCCTTGTCGATTGCGGCCAAGCACCTGTCGCTGACCAGCGGGCGATGTCAGGTAGGCTGAAAGGAAGCGAGGAACCAGCGCCCGTGTCCGCAGAATCGATAGGTGCTGGTTGATGAATGCTGCTCCAAGTCCTTCAGGCACGACGGCCGTACGACCCAGGTCAGCTGTAATGCTCAACAGTACATCGCCCGCCTGAACTCGCGTCCGCTCCGCCTCGGCAGAATGTGGAGCATCTACGTGAGTGATGTCATCCAAGACCAACTCGTCTCGTTGAACGTTCTGTATTCTGATGAATAAGTCACCAGACTCGGCGTAGTACTCAGCCCAGCCGCGTGACCCGCTCGTCATGAAGTCCAGCAACTGTCCCAGCTGTCTCACTGGCCACCTACTGAGCACAGCAGTTGGACCACCGAACATGTCCAGGAAGATCGATTGGGTGAGCAAATCGAGTTGCACTAGGGATGCTCGGCGCTCTGCCCGCAGCGCTTCTGCTTCGTCCAACACCTCCACGATCCGACACTGCTCACGAATCGAGGGAAGAGGTATTCGCACTTGTGCCAGCGCGTTCGCCACCGCTAGGTTCTTCATAGTTGTGCCCCTGATGAAGGGAGCAAGAGAAGCTCGAAACTGAGCGCGGTGCATGAAGTGAAACACATAATGAGAACTGGCCTGTGTGGCGTCAAAGCGGAGGACTCGCACGAAGTTGGACGCACAGGTCGTCGTGATGGGCTCCGTCGCGACGTACGCTGCATAGCCGCAGTTTCCCGATACCGTAAGCACAACATCGCCGCTCATGACTCGTGCTTTCTCAGCATCGTCCTCGCGAAAACCACGCGTTGGCAAATGCTTCCACTGAATGTCTCCCGAATCAAGCACGTCCCCGTTTCGAATCACAGGAACGTCAATCTCTGAGGTGCCTGCATCCTCTCCCCAATAGCCGGCTCGCTGCAAGACAAGCAGGTCCGCGATAGGCACCGTTCTCACAGCATCTCCTCCAGTTTCGTCATACTCTGTTGTATTTCCTGTTCCAACTTCGCAAGATCAGCAAGGATCTCCTTGGGTGCGCGGTGGTCAACCTCCTGGTACACTGCCTCTTTATATCGGTTGAGGCTAAGATCGTAGCCCTGCGCGGCAATTTCGTCTTTCGGAACGCAGAAGCTCTGCGCAGTACGTGGTCTCTCGCGCTCACTATCGTCGCGGTGCTGCCACCGAGCCACGACGTCGGGCAGGTTGTTCTTAGCATAGTCTCCTTCCGTTAGGATGGTCCGTGGCACTGCACCAAGCTTATCTTCGAGCAGCAGGGGCGTGCGCTTGTCATCAAGGCTCCAGCCATCTGCCTGTACATCGTAGAACCAGACGTAGTCCGTGCCGCCGCTGTTGGTCTTGGTGAAGAGCAGAACGTCAGTAGAGACTCCTGCGTAGGGTTTGAACACTCCACTGGGCAACGATATCACGGCGTCAAGCTTCTGATCCTCGACCAACATACGACGTAGTTCCTTGTGTGCCTTGCTGGAGCCAAACAAGACTCCATCCGGCACAATGACTGCCGAACGGCCTCCCGGCTTGAGCAAGCGGAGGAACAGGGCAAGGAAGAGCAACTCGGTCTTCTTCGTCTTGACGATTTGCAGCAAGTCCTTGGCCGTGTTCTCATAGTCCAGGCTGCCTGCAAACGGCGGATTGGCCATGACGAGTGTGTAGCGCTCTTCTTCGCCGGCATGCTCTTGTGCCAGCGAGTCGCGGTACTGAACGTCAGGATTCTCCACTCCGTGCAGCAACATGTTCATGCTGCCGATGCGCAGCATGGTACTGTCGAAGTCGAAGCCATGGAACATCTCGTCGTGGAAGTGCTTGTTGGATTTGGCATCATGCAGCATATCTGGGTAGTTTCTCCGCAGATACTCGCCGGTAGCAACGAGGAAACCACAGGTACCACAGGCTGGGTCACAGACAACGTCATTGGGCGCTGGCGCAACGAGCTCCACCATGAGACCGATGATGTGGCGTGGCGTGCGGAATTGGCCGTTCTGCCCTGCCGTGGCAATCTTGCCGAGCATGTATTCATAGAGATCACCGTTGGTGTCCCGGTCTTCCATCGGCACGTCTGCCAGCAGATCGACAACCTTTGAAAGCAAAGTTGCTGTTGGGATCTTGAAGCGCGCGTCCTTCATGTGTTTTGCGTATGTGGAGTCGTCGCCACCTAGAGTCTGCAGAAACGGGAAGACGTGCTTCTCTACAACATCAAACATCTCTGCGGCACTCAGGTTCTTGAAGCGTGACCAGCGGTAGTTCTCGTAGGGGCAGCCCATTGCATCCTTGCCTTCCGGGAAGATGCGTCGTTCCATGGATTTCTTGGTTCGAGCCGCCTTGTTCTCTGCCAGCGTTTGGAGATCGTCAAGCCGGCGCAGGAACAACAAGTAGGTGATCTGTTCGATCACCTCCAACGGGTTTGAGATGCCGCCCGACCAGAATGCGTCCCATACTCGGTCGATCTTGTTCTTAATCTCACCAGTGATCATGATCAGTTCCCCCTTCTCACGTGTGCTGCCGTCAAAGCTTTACCAACCGCGCAATGCGTAGTCAGGTGCGAGTAGCTTGTGCTCGCACAGCCCACGGGACTACCGTCTTCGAGTTTCCTTGGTACCGTGAACCAGTCTTCCGGCGACTCCCAACAATATAGGCGCTGTATTCCATCATGAGAGACTATGCCTATGGGTCAAGGCTGAGTACCTCAATCCGGACGCCACAGGCATCCCAAGGTGGCCTTTGCATCAACTCGTGTCACCTTGCCCTGTCTGCTTTTTGGCCTGGTTCTCAAGGTAGGTGTCAAGAACCTGTTGTCGCGTGCGAAAGTCGCCAGGGAAGATGGTGTTGTTTTCGCGAATCGGCACCGGCCAAGAGAATGTGGCAGAATCATCATACGAAAACTGGTTCGCAAAATCCGTGATATCCCACAATCCGGTACCGCCATGAGGGGCAAACTCCAGCACAAAGCCGAAGGGAATGGTCGAGAATTCCGCTAGGACTCGCTCGCGCCAAGAGCTGCCTGTTAGCCCCATCCATCCGGAAACGCCAGCCCGACGCTGCATCTCTCCCTGCCAAGCGTAGCAGTAGATGCCGACATGATCGGGGTTCAAACCCCGTTCATCCTTGCCCAAGACTAGACGCCGCAGTTCAGGATTTGCGTTGGCTAGGCCAGGACCGCAAACCGAGGCAAACATGGCCAGAACCTGCTTAATGATCCTTAGAAGGTACACTTGCTCAAAGCGCATGACGACAAACGCTACATCTCCCACGTACACCAGACTTGAGTGTTCTCTCGATTGCATGGCGCATTCCACGAAGTGGACGTAGTCACGGGCATACCAAGCGCCGGTTGTATTGTTGCAGCGTTCGCACAAGGTATACCCTCCGGCCCCACCCTGCTCGACAGTTTCCCGAACACCCTTCATCTCCCACGGGAGGTTTTCTGGATCCCTCTTCAGGTAGTCAAATCCACTGCAAGTCAGTACCTTGCTCTTGTTGAATGCGGCCTGCGGAGGCACATGTTCAAATGTTAGCGGGCCCTCCCTGCCACAGATGCTGCAGACCCCTTCGACTTGTCTCCGCCTGGACATTCTGCCCTATTTCTCCTAGTCGCTGTAAAGAAGATCGCTGTGTTTCATCAGCATCAGCCTATTCGGCCACGCGTTCGGATCCTCGGGCAACAGGATGCGCGAGCCGTGGAGCTGATAGTACTCTTTGCCATTGTCGTAGTCCTCTTTGAGGCGCTTGCTGACCACAAACCGATAGCCGTCAGGGTCGATGGTGACGTAGCCGGCATCGAACAGCTTGTGGATGTCGGCCCGCAGGAGGATACCGTTGGTAACGTCGTTGGTGTGGGTGTCTGACCACTCCACAATATGGGCAGCCTCCAGCACGGGCAGCGAGTGCTCCCTGCTGACGGCACACTGACGATGATAGGCATCGGTCACTTCGACGCGGAATGTCCCCTGACCCTGACGGACCTCACGTAGAGCGTACTGCGGCGTGTAGTCGGGGCTGTAGAAGGGCAGTGCATGAACCTGCGGCGTTGATGGGGTCAGCTCCAGGTTGCGGAGTACCTGACGCACGATGGCCTGATCATCGGCACTGACCATATGCTTCCCACTCACGAGACTGCCCGTGTAACACGGGATCCATAGCTCCCGCGGCAGATAGACGACCTGATCGAGCACTGCGCAGCCCACGTCCGTGTTCCAGGAATCTGCACCGGGGTGCTTGTACCGCATGATGGCATCGCGGAACGCGTCCACTGTCGGCACACCGTTGCCGACGCCAAATGCATCCCAAGCCATCTGCAGCGGCAGGACTGAGTAGTGCATGAACACGCCGGCTCCAGCAATGAAGTTCAGGGGTGCCTTGAGCTTGAAGAGCCAGAGTGAACCGGGTTCGACATGTCTGCGTGCCGGAGCGCTGGGAATCCAGAAATTCACCTCGTCGGTGATCTGGTTCCTCCGCAGAGAGTCAAACCAGTTGTTGTCTGTGATACCCAAGAACGCAGGAAGCATTTCCACCCTCCAACACAGTCGACAGTACTACTGTAGCCGATTGGCGGGTTTGTCAATGTGCTTCGGCATATCCTAAACAAATCATCTGGTTTCAGTGGACGGCTTGGACCGCTCCTTTTTCAGCAAAACCTTCTGCTGGCTATCATTGCAAATTCTTCCATAATGAGTTTACACATGTGTGTTGTTCATGTCACAAGGGAGGCAGTTATATGAATGCATGGTCATTCCTTATCATTGGCATTGCGATAGGAGTTGTTATTGGAATCGCTATTGGCTTGCTGCTGCGTCACGCGCAAGCAACAAACAATCAGAAGACAATCGATCAAGCAAGAGAAGCGTTCAGCAGTCAAGCTGCCGCATCATTCAAAAGCCTTTCGATGGACGCTCTTGGCCCCGTTACAAACCAATTGTCAATAATCGCCGGCAGTAAACTGGCAGAGCAACAGGGCCAAGCAGCTCAATACCTGGACAATAAAAAAGCCCTTATAGACCAGACACTGGGAACGATGAACACCGAACTTACTAAGGTCCAGAGCGCCATACATGAACTCAAGGAAAAGGGAGAAAACCAGTTTGGCGGGCTTACGCAACAACTCACTAATGCGTCTTCGCAAACCAGTAGACTTACCGATATAACTACTGCTCTCAAGGAAGCCCTTGCCAGCGGCAAAACGCGTGGGCAGTGGGGTGAGCGCATGGCTGACGACATTCTCCGCGCCGCTGGGTTTAGGGAAGACGTCAATTATCGGAAACAAAAAGAGGAGCTTTCCGGCAATCGCCCGGATTTCACATTCTTCCTTCCCAAAAACCTGCGATTGAACATGGATGTCAAATTCCCGCTGGACAACTATATGTGTGTCATCAGTGCTGCCACAGAGGAAGAACGATCCTCGTTCACGAAGAAATTTCTATCAGACGTGCAGCAACGTGTTAAAGAGATCAACTCACGAGGATATATCGATCCAGGAAATGGAACAGTCGATTGCGTCCTCCTCTTTATTCCGGTTGAGTCGGTGTTCGCCTTTGCACAAGAGCAGGACCCACAGCTTCTCGACAAAGCCTTGAACCAACATGTCATCTTGTGCTCACCATCAACGTTGTTCGCTGTGCTTGCCATTATCCATCAAGCAACCGACACGTTCTCCAGTCAACAGAACGTTGGCCAAATCCTGGCGAAGTTCACCGAGTTCGATAAACAGTGGGGACAGTTTACGGATAAGTACGAAAAGCTCGAAAAGCACATCCAGAACGTCGAGGAAGATTTCAAAGAACTTACTGGAGTGCGAACACATAAGCTTGACGGAATCCTCGAGAACATCCATGCCCTCGAGGTGCAGCAAAAAGAAGTGGAAAACGGAACTTCAGAACAACTAACCGATGTTTGACTCTCGCACAGCGGCGTCGCAGTCATACACGCGCCTCCCTTGCGAGCAGTAGACAGTCTTCTATGATACGTGTGCACCAGGAAAGTCAGGGGTAAATCTCCTGACTGCATTTGGCACCAACAATATTTCCTGGCGGGGCATCTGGCTTAATGTCACGTGACATGCAAATGTCCGTGTGCTATGCTACTAGCAGGATAGGATGAAACGACTGTGCGCGTTTGACATAGAGAGGGACCGAAAGGGCGAACACCTCATCAGTGCCGGGTGGGCAGTGTACACCACCGCAGACCAGGTGAGCCCTGAGACTGGTATGCGTGCTGCCAAGGAGATCGGAGACCTGATCGAGCAGATAGAGCTGGCGGATATCCTGGTAGGACACAACATTATTGACTCCGATATCCCGTTTCTGGAACAGCGCTTCCCTACGATGCAGCCGGCGGTTGGCAACAAGCCGGTCATCGACACGCTGTACCTGAGTCCGGTCGCGTTCCCCACCAATCCCTATCACCACCTGTACAAGGACTACAAGCCATACCCGCTGGCGCAGAATGACCCGGTCAAGGATTCGCAGGCATCTGTCCAGCTGATGAATGAGGAGGCCGCGGCCTTTGCCGGCTTCCCAGCTGACGTGCGGTCAGTCCTGGTCACTCTGCTTGCTCGATGCGCCAAGACCGCTGACATCACGTCCCAGTTAATCGGCGACGGGACCATACTCACGCAGGAGCAGCTGCTGGCAACTGTGAAGCAGCTATGGGGACCGCGCCTGTGTTTACACACCCTGCCCGCTGTCGTCCAGCAGGCATGGGACGACGAGATGGGCGCATGGGCTCTGGCAGTCGTGCTCGCATGGATCGACAAACAGGACGGCGTCTCGGTCATCGGCAAATGGCCGCGCGAGCAGGCGCCCTGGGTCCCTCAGTTCCTTCACGACCTGCGCGAGTCCACCTGCGATGATCCCTCGTGCACCTGGTGCCGGTCCTCCAGCCCGCGTGAGAAGCTGCGCCAGTTGTTTGGCTTTGACGACTTCAGGCCCAACCAGGAGGCGATTGTCCAGGCGGCCTTGGCTGGCAAGAATGTGCTGACCGTTCTGCCCACGGGCGGCGGAAAATCACTGTGCTTTCAACTGCCGGCCCTCATGCAGGCGGAGCGCAGCAAGACCCTGACGGTGGTACTGTCCCCTCTCGTTTCCCTGATGCAAGATCAGGTTACCGGACTGAGGCAGCGGTTCGAGATCACGAACGTGGCACTGTTGGGTGGCGCGCTGTCGCCGCTGGAGCGCAAGGATGTGTTCGACCAGGTACGGCTGGGCAACGTCGATCTGCTGTTCATCAGCCCGGAGCAGCTACGCAATCACAGCACGATCGAACTGCTGGAGTCCCGCGAAATCGGGCGCTGGGTCGTCGACGAGGCACACTGCATCTCGCAGTGGGGGCACAACTTCCGCGTCGACTACGCCTACATTCCCACGGCCATCCTTTCCATCACGGGAACGGTGGTGCCCATCAGCTGCTTCACCGCAACCGCCAAGGCGGAGGTCGTGGAGGAGATCGAGCAGCAGTTCGCCCTTTGCCTGACCCAGCCATTCACACGCTTCACCCCCGAGGAGGAACGCACCAACCTGAGCTACCACATCAAGGAACTGCCCGAAGACCGCAAGAAGCCAGAGCTGCTGCATGTCCTGCAGGCGAATGACGGCCCGGCGATTGTCTACGCCCGGACACGCCTCAAGACCGAGGAGTATGCTGCCTTCCTGAGCGACAACGAGATCAAGGCGGATTTCTATCATGCAGGGCTAGATGCCCAGACGCGCGCGATCAAGCAGCAAGCGTTTCAGGACAGCGAGGTCCGCGTCATGGTCGCGACGACGGCATTCGGCATGGGCATCGACAAGAAGGACGTGCGCACGGTCGTGCTCGTGGACGCACCGGATTCGCTCGAGTCGTATGTCCAGGAAATTGGGCGCGCGGGCCGGGATGGATTGCCCTCGGACACGCTGGCCATCTACAGCGAGCAGGACATCAGCGCCATGTACAACATGCTGCTGATGCACCAGATTGGCCGCCGCGATCTGGTCGGCATTTTCAGCTCGCTGCGCAACCGTGTACGGGAGACGGGTTCGACACACCTGGAGCTGACGTCGGGCGAGATCATCCAGGGCGATGACGGTGAGCTTTCCTTTGGCCTCGATGACCGCGACTACGACACGCGTACCAAGGTTGCCTTGCACTTCCTGGAGCTGCAGGATGCGGCGCAGCGTGGCCTGAACCACGGCCAGGCCGTTTCGATCAAGCTGCTGATGGGCAAAGACGCCGCACTGGTCCTGCTGGAGCAGTCAGCCTGCATGGTCGCCCGTACGCGTGCGATCGCGACCTATCTGTTCGACCACGTTGAGGCGACTTCCACGGACGATGCGAGCGCTTGGGTGGTGAATACGGATGGCATGCTGGTGGCCCTGGGCGTCGAGAGGCAGCTGGTCTGGAACACGATGGAGACCTTGCGCCAACTCCACATTCTGGAGTACAGCATGCAGCTGCGGCTAACCATGCGTGCCAAAAAAGTCAAGGAGATTCTGCCGGAGCTGGAGCAGCTGACGACACAGATGAAAGCCCTGTATGCGCTCCTGCGGGAAGACGCCCAACACCCGTCTGATGGTGCCTCGCCCGGTCTGACACTGGTGGTGGACGCCGACACCATCGTGCCCCGCGTCGAACGAGCATCTTCCACGATCATCACAGAACACTCACGGCTGTACGAGCTGCTGTCTTGCCTCTCGTGCGTACGGTTCCTCAAGTTCCGCAAGAAGCAGAAGGACCGATTCTCGGTGACACTCATGGAGCATGAGGGAGAGGCATCACATGATCCGCTGCCGGTGGGCATGCTGGAGGCGCAGTGTCTGGGGACGTTGCGCGCCATGCAGATCTTCCTGGAACTGGCAGGAAACTCTCCTCACACGGTCATTACCGTGGACGCAGCAGACCTGACAGCCCGTCTGGACTTGGGTGAGGAGACACCCGGTATCCTGGACGCCGGCGTACGACTCCTCTCGCTGCTCCGCTTCATCACCCTGCTGGAGGTGCCCGGCCTGTTCTCGCCCGTCATGAGCCTGAACGTGACAGTCACAAAGAAGGTTGGCACCATCCATGGCCAGGACCTGAGGAAGATGCAGGATGAGCAGTTCTTCAAGGTGCGGGCGATGGAACAGTACTGTTTGCTGATCCTAGGCAAGCGCCTCGGCGTGGGCAACCTGTTTGGGAAAGCCAATACGTCCTTCCTCACCGACTACTTCCGCCTGTCCGAAAAGGAATTCATCAAGACGCACCTGGCGGATGTCGAGCCCATCGCCTACAAGCCGGTCACATGGCAGAAATCCGTCGCGACAGACAAGAACTTCGAGGAGTTGTCTCCTGAGCAGAAAGCGGTGCTGGACAGCAAACAGGACGCAGTGATGGTCCTGGCAGGCCCCGGGTCGGGCAAGACGCGCCTGCTGGTGGCCAAGGTGGTCGCCCTGATCACCAACGAGCAGGTGAATCCGGCCACCATCCTGGTGTTGGTCTACAACCACGCGGCCCGGCAGGAGATCCGCAGGCGCCTGCGCGTGCTGCTGGGTGACACGGCACTCTCTGTCGCTGTCCACACGTTTCACTCCTTTGCCCTTGGCGAGGTCTGCCACATTAACGTCATGGACATCCTGCGCGGCGAGCACAAGGACCAGCGCTTTGCCGACGCCATCACGGCAGCGGCGAACATCCTGGAACGGCATGCCGAGACCGAGCGGATACCGCTGCCGTACCGCTATGTGCTGATCGACGAGTATCAGGACATCACGGCCGACCAGTACCGCATGGTCAGCGCGCTGGTGGGGAGGCTGCGTGAGTCGGGCGAGCGCCAGTACATCTTTGCCATCGGCGACGACGACCAGAACATCTATGCCTTCAACGGGGCCGACGTCCGGCATATCCAAGCCTTCGAGAAGGATTACGACGCCGTGCAGTACGGCCTGAGCATCAACTTCCGGTCCCTCCCTGGCATTGTGACGTTCGCCAACCGCCTCATCGAGGGCAACCACGACCGTATGAAGAAGGACATGACGCTCCGCGCCAATGACCCACAGCCCGCGTCCCAGCCACATTCGGTGTTTTGGGCAGAGTACCGGTCGCGCGCCGAGGAATCCGCCACCATCGTGGAGCTCGTGCGCCAGTCAACAGGCCGCAGGATCGCCATCCTGGGGAAGGCCAACAAAGACATCGCGCACATCCGATGGACGCTGCACCACGAGGGCATCGCGTTCAGTGACCTCAACCAGCGCCACTGCAGCTACCTGCCGCTGTCCATGTGGCTGGTGAAGAACGAGCTAACAGCCAACCCCAACAGCCTGTACACGCCGAGTGCATTGACAGCCCTGTGCGATAGCCTACAGAAGGCACAGAGCCTGTGCGACTGGCAGATGCAGGAGGCGCATGACTGGATACGCGACCTTGTATGCGACGACACCGAGGAGCTGACCGGACAGGACCTCCTGCACGATTTGGTGCGATGGCTGTTTGAACCATCGACCGCCTCGACGCGCGCGTTCGGCGAGGGACCCCAGATCTCTGTGGACACAATGCACAAGTCCAAGGGCACTGAGTTCGACGACGTCATCCTGGTCGGCACCGACCAGTGGAAGATCGACGAAGAAGAGCGACGCATCTGGTATGTCGCCTGCACACGGGCCCGCTCGCGGCTCACGATGTTCGTGCCACCCTGCGAGCGTCCGCTGCTGGGACAACTGCTCAGCCCGCCCCTGGCGTATCCATCGGACGTCACGCCGGTAATGGACCCCGCGACCCTGCCGCAGTCCGTCTGGAGCCACGAACTGGATCCGGGAGACACGTACATTAGTTTCTGCAAATTCAAGCCTGACAACCGGGACGTTCCTGCCATGTTCCGCAACCTGGACCAAGCGACCCTGCACATCACGCAGGAAAATGGGCAGTACTTCGTGTGCAGCAGCTGCACGCCTCTGGCACGCTTGTCCCACAGCGGCGCAACTACAGCGTCCCAGTGCCCCTCCAGCCCGACTGCCATAGCCGTCGAGTCACCCATCATCCTTGTCCGCGAGACCGCCGACGAGCAGGACTTCGTTGTCCTGGCTACCCTGACAGCGGCAAAATAACGGGCACACAACCAAAACAAGACTGGATTCCCGCATACGCGGGAATGACAGAGGGGGGAACGGGGGAATGACGCAATGGCGCGCGGGAATGACAGAGGCAAAGGCGGTCACTCTTGACATGTACCACTGTGCTCGAATTACCAGCTGACCCCAAAAAGAGTTAGAATATTATAGGAGGTGAATTATGGCATTCACATCGTTGTTCATGGCGCACGCACCTGACGCAGACCCCGAAAGGGATGCCTGCCTACTGGGAACGGAGAAGTACAAACTCTACGTACGACTGGTCAAAGGTCAGGCTCAGGCATTGGAAGTCTGCAGAACCCTTGTCAAGGAAGAGGGCATCGAGGCTATCATCCTTTGCCCGGGCTTCACACACAAGGACATCGCGGAGATCCAGGAGCTCGTGGGGCCCAACGTCGGCATCACCGTTGCACGGGGCGATGGACCAAGCTCGAAGATCTCAATGGAAGCGATGAAGAAGGCGGGCTGGTTTTGACAGAGAGCTCATCAGTCCCTCAATTCATCAAAGGAGGCGGTACCAATGGAGAAGAGTGTAATAGCTGTCTACGGAACCATGGAAGCTGCAGAACGTGCAATAAAGAAAGTCATTGAAAATGGTCTGCCGGCGAAACAGTTGTCAATCGTGGCTCAGAACTTGAAGACTGAAGAGAAAGTCCACGGCTTTGTTACGGCACGTGATGTAGCAAAGGCAGGTGCAGGAACAGGCGCGTGGGCAGGTGGCATTTTTGGTCTCCTGGTCGGTGCAGGATTCTTCCTGGTACCTGGCTTTGGGCCGCTTATGGCTGCCGGTTCTTTAGCCTCCATGCTTTTCGTCGGTGCAGAAGGCGCGACCTTTGGTGCGGCAGGAGGAGGCATCCTGGGTGCTTTGGCTGGACTGGGTGTTTCTCACAGGCACATCATCAGATATGAGGACAGGCTGGTAGCTGGCAAGTACCTTGTTATTGCTCATGGTTCAGATGATGACGTGGCCAAAGCAAAAGGCTTGCTGCAGGAAACCAAGCCAGAAGAATTGGAAGAACATAACGGAGAAGACACAGAAGCAATAGAGTAATATCTCGTTGCAGCCAAGCGATACCACTTGGAAATGGTAACGCTTGACTGCAACGTGCCGGATAGCCTATGAATGCTGGATGTGGTACTTCTCCTGGAAAGCGTCAAGGATGCCGATGAACTGCGGGGTCAGGCGGGCGCGTACTTCCTTGGCAATACTCTCTGGGACTCCACCATAGAGTGCCTCGGCCACCGAGCCTGCGATGGCGGCCTGTGTGTCGGCGTCACCGCCCAGAGCAACTGCGCGGCACACCGCGCCCTCGAAAGACATGGAGGTCAGCGCGCAGATGAGCGCCTCGGGTACCGACCGTTGGCACGTCTCGTCGAACGAGCAGGATGGCTGGATGTCCTCATAGGCACGGTGCAGGTCATACCCGAACCGAGTCTCGAGCGCGTCCCGGATGATAACCTGACTGGTCCCCTGACGGGCAAGGAAAATGGCGGCCGCTACTGACTGCGCACCCTTGATGCCCTCCGGGTGGTTGTGGGTCACCTCGGCTGAACGCTGCGCTTCCTCCAGCGTTTCCTCCAAGGTGTCGAAGGCCCAGCCCACAGGGCTGACGCGCATGGCCGACCCGTTGCCGAAGCTGTCGTACGGTTTCGCCCCTGGCGTGGTGAACCAATGCCTGAACCGCCCACCAAACCCAGCATCTGGATGCTCCAGCGCAAACTCTCGCAGCGTCTCTTCGTACGGACGGCCCGTAAGTAGCGTCTGGGCCACGGCCATGGTCAGGACGGTGTCGTCTGTCCACTCTGAACCTTGGCTGAACAACGGGAAGTCCATTGACTTGATGGCGTGAGCCTCATACACCGAACCGATGATGTCTCCTGCTACTGCTCCCAGCATCGTCATTCCTCCCGAGGTCGGGGCGGCATACCGAGCACCCCTCTATTATATTAGTATACTGCCAATTGCTGCGCTGAGAGACGAACCGGGAACGGAAACGAAAGATCTAAGGACAAGACTGGATTCCCGCCTTCGCCGAAAGCACCCCTCAGAACGCCCCTCGCATGGGAATAAAGTGCTCGGGGGCATTGAAAAGAAATACTCGGGGGGGAATGACGGATGAGACGGGGGAATGACGGACCGAGCACACTGTTCGCCTCCATGTTGAATGAGTCGATGTGGCATCTTCGAAATTTCTTCAACAAAGGGACTATAGTACCTTGAAATAGTGTTTTCGTGGCAGAGCCTGACAGCTTTGTCTTGACCCGGTCCTCATTGCATCTCAAATTTCGGGAGTCACCATATGAGCGAAATGCCACTTCTAAAGATCGGTGATCTGGAAGCTCGTGTACCAATTATTCAGGGAGGCATGGGCGTTGGTGTTTCTTTATCGGGTTTAGCGTCAGCAGTTGCAAAGGAAGGAGCTATTGGAGTTATTTCTTCTGCAGCGATTGGTATGTTGGAGCCGGACTTTGGCAAAGATTTCAGAGAGGCAAACGCAAGAGCTCTTAGAAAAGAAATAAGGAAAGCCAGAGAGACGAAAGGCATCATCGGTGTCAACATAATGGTCGCTCTTTCAGACTATGATGATCACGTAAATATCTCGGTGGAAGAGGGTGCTGATCTCATTATTTCAGGAGCGGGGCTTCCTCTCAAAGTCCCGGAGAAGATTTTGCAGGGCAAGAGTGAAAAGAACAGGACGAAATTTGTTCCTATCGTTTCCTCAGGAAGAGCGGCAGAACTTATTTTCAGATATTGGGCGAGGCAGTATGGTGTCGTACCAGATGCGGTAGTTGTTGAAGGCCCGATGGCTGGTGGGCACCTTGGATTCAAGAAGGAAGAAATTGGCGATCCTGATTATGCCCTGGAAAGGATCCTTCCCGATGTTATTACTGTCATGAAAATTTACGAGCAACGTTACGGGGAAAGCATCCCTGTCATTGCCGCAGGTGGTATATTTACCGGAGCCGACATTTACAGGTTTCTTCAGTTGGGAGCAAGTGGAGTTCAGATGGCAACAAGGTTTGTAGGAACGTACGAGTGCGATGCTTCAATGGAATTTAAGGAGGCTTACCTGAAGAGCAAAGAAGAAGATATTGTCATCATAAATAGTCCTGTTGGAATGCCAGGACGGGCGATCAGGAATAAATTCCTGGATGACGTAAACCAGGGGATCAAGAAACCAATGAACTGTCCCTGGAAATGTCTAAAGCCGTGTAATTATGCCAATTCTCCTTATTGTATTGCACTTGCGTTAACGAACGCCAAGAAAGGAAATCTTGAGTATGGTTTTGTTTTTGCTGGTGCAAATGCGTATCGTGTAAAAGAGATAATTTCCGTGAAAGCACTGATCGAAACTTTGCAAAAAGAATATAGAGATGTCCCGTGCGATGAATTCGAAAAATCCTCTTGATGTCGTATAATTTGGGCAGGAGGTCCTAGTTGAAGACGAACACGCATGAACTGAAGTTGTCCAAGGGGGATATAGAACAAATACTCCCTCAACGAGAACCATTCCTCTTTGTCGACGAGATAACTGATCTTGTGCCCGGAGAAAGCGTGACAGGCAAGAAGACTTTTACTGGAAAGGAGTTTTTTTTCAAGGGGCATTTTCCACAGATGCCTATTGTTCCTGGTGTTATTCTGATGGAGTTTGCTGGGCAGGTATCTACATTTCTGATCCTTACTGTTCCAAAGAATAGAAACTTATTTGGCTTCTTTGCCGGAGTGGATAAGTTCAGGTTTCTGAGGAAGGTGTTTCCTGGACAGACTCTTACTGTAAAAGCAACGCTTCTTTCTTTCAGGCATAACGTTGCAAGAAGTGAGTCCAAGATTTATTCTGGTGATTCTCTCGTAGCACAAGGCGTCATTGTTGCGGTTTTTGTTGATAATGAAACTCTTTAAGGCAGGAGTTGTTTGATGGTAGGAATCGTCGGGTTGGGTAGTTATGTTCCTGAACAGATTGTTACCAACGCTGATCTGGAGAAGATTCTCGACACGACTGATGGATGGATAAAGAGCAGGTCAGGAATTACGGAACGGCGTTTTGCGAGAAAAGACCAGGCAACGAGTGACCTCGCAAAAATTGCTGCTGAACGGGCGCTGGAAGATGCACATCTGTCTCCGAATGATATTGATTTGATCATTGTTGGAACAAACTCTCCTGATATGCATTATCCTGCTACGGCTTGCCTGCTGCAAGAAATGATTGGAGCAAAAAATGCAGCTGCTTTTGACCTTCAGGCAGGTTGTCCAGGTTGGGTATATGGAGTTACTGTTGGAGCTCAATTCATTCAATCAGGCATGTACAAGAATGTTCTTGTCGTAGGAGCGGAAGTTATCACCAGGATGATGGATAATACAGATAGAGGGACGTATGTTCTGTTTGGTGACGGAGCAGGCGCTGCTGTACTAAGCACCGTCGAACATGGTGGTTTCCTTTCATTTGAACTGTTTGCTGATGGCTCTCTTGCGGAGTACCTCACGTTACCTGCTGGTGGCTCGAGGAAACCTTTCAGCAAAGAAGTACTAAAAGAACGAAGTTACTTCACTAAAATGGATGGCCAGGCAGTATTTAGATTTTCTGTCCGTGAGATCTCGCGTATTTCAAAGAAAGTTCTTGAGAAAGCACATGTTCCCCTTGAGAGTGTTGACTGGTTCGTGCCTCACCAGGCAAACCTCAGAATCATTCAGTCTGGAGCTCAAGAACTGGGTATACCTATGGAAAAGGTCGTTGTTACTATTGATAAGTATGGCAATTCCTCTGCTGCTTCCATCCCTATTGCGCTTGACAAGATTTATCAAGAAGGAAAGCTGAAAAATGGCGACAACGTGCTTATGGTTTCTTTTGGTGCTGGAATGACTTCCGGTGCGATTATTATGGAGTGGTCCAAATGCACGCCCGTCAGGTCGTGAGTTCACTGGATGGAGGAACGACAAGAGTTGGATTCCCGCCTTCGCGGGAATGACGAAGCAGGCGCTGTTCTACAGTTCATACCCCTCGGCCGTTACCACACCGTCTGACAGGTCCAGGACGACGTAGGTGGCCGTGCGGGCGGGAAAGCGGCCCCCGATGCTGCCGGGGTTGACGAGGAGGATGCCGTCCTGGCGCTCAATGAGACGGCGGTGCGTATGACCGAAGAGGACGACGTCGGCCCTTTCCTTGCGCCCCTGTTCGAGGAGCAATTCCATCCCATACTTGGTGCCATAGCTATGACCGTGGGTCATGAAGATGCGCCTGCCGGCGATCCGCAGGAGGCGCTGGAGCGGGAGCAATGCACCGAGGTCGCAGTTGCCACGCACGGCGTCGAAGCGCACGGACGGATACGCTGCGCTGAGAGCAGCGACGTCGGCCTCGCCATCCCCGCAATGGAGCACGCGGGTGACTTCGGGATGCCGAAGCATCGCCTCCTTCAGGTTGGACGTGTTGCCGTGCGAATCAGAGACTACCAGGATGTGCATGCAGGGACCTCCGGTAACAATGAGCACTCTATGAGCACCAGCATACCGGACATCGCAGGGATTGCCACGATGGCGCGTCACATACTGTCGAACAACATCGGTCTCCATCTCCCTTTCATACGCTAAAGCGTATATAACTCAAATGTCTCTGTCTATAACGTATCCTTGAGCTCATCCGTTCAACATCATCTCCCAGCAGTGCAGAGGATACAAACAGGGATAGATTCCCGCCTGCGCGAAAGCACCCCTTGCCTTGAACAGAAAGGCTCGGGGGGAATGACGGAGGGGAAGTGGGAATGATGGACTAAGGACAGCAGGCAGGCCTGGCGAGGACGGGTTGGAGGTCATCCCGTGAACTTACCACCCTGGGTCGGAATTACCAGCTGACCCCAATGGCTACCGGATGCCGCAACCGCCTGTCGACGCTACTTGCTGGAGACTGCGGCCTGCTTGTGGATGGTATGGAACCAGGTCTGGTCGTTGCGCGTGAAGAGGGCGATGAAGTCCAGCGGAAGCCACGTCAGCCCATACACGGCGAACATGAATACGCCCCACCAGTACTTCGGCCTGACCTTCTCGAGCAGCAGGGCCGCGACGAGCATGGGAGGGGCAAACCACTCGAATGTGAACAGGGCGACCCAGACCGAGGGAAGCACGATACCGGCGGATGCCCACACAGGCACGGCCATGTGGGTGAAGTGTATGACGACATTGACGAGCACCAGGAGATAGGAGAAGACCATCCAGATTGGCTGCCCGAGGTAGACCAGGATGTCGAATGCCGCCATGTCGAATCGGGTGAAGAAGCGCTTCCACAGAGGCCCGCTGTAGCGGAAGCCCAACTGGAAATGCCCACGCATCCAGCGCATGCGCTGATTCCATGAGGCTCGCATAGTGAGGGGTTTCTCGTCGTAGACGTGCGCATTCCACGCCCAGGTCGGGCGAACGCCCTGCAGGACGCACTTGATGGTGAACTCCAGGTCCTCGGTGAGGGAATGGGGATTCCAGCCGATCTCGTCGATGAGCGACATGGCCATGCAGGAACCAGTACCGCCTAGCATCGAGGCAAGACCAATGTTGCTGCGAGCGAGCTCCCAGAAACGGTTGGTGCACCAGTACCCGATGGCACACGACAGCGAGATCCACGTATCTCCGGGGTTCTTCATGTCGAGATACCCCTGGACGGCGCGGTACCCGGCCTGCGCATAGCGGTCGACCTCGCGGAGGAAGTTGGCGCTGACCAAATTGTCCGCGTCGAATATCGCTATCATGTCATACGACGTGCCCGTAGACTTGATGCGCGTGAGAAGCCAGCCGATAGCGTGGCCCTTGCCAGTCAGGACCGTATCCGTGCGTTCATAGACAATGGCTCTGCGCCCACGGGCCACGTCTGCGGTATTGTCGGCGCAGTTGTCCGCGACGACGTAGACGTCGAAGAGCTCACGTGGATAGGCCTGCCGTATCAGGGAATCCAGCACGTCGCTAATGACATGCGCCTCGTTGTGCGCCGCAACGAGCACGGCGAACCGCGTGACGGGGTCTCTCAGCGGTGGTTTGCGCCTCTGGAAGAACGCGAACAGCGACATGACCGACTGGTACGCAAACAGGACGAAGACACCGTCCTGTAAGACAGCAAGCAGCACGTAACCAAGCTGTCGTATGAACTCTGGTCCTAGATGCATTCCATCATCTCCAGTGCAGGAAGAACCTGGCGCGTGATACCTTCCCGCACATTCCTGCCATGACAACCCAGGATACTAGGCCAACGGCACCTGATGTAAAGCAGGAAGATGGTGATGAATGTGCCCGGCTCATCCGCCAAGGCAGGAGCCAATCAGCACAGAAAGGCGTTCATGACCGAATCGACGACGTGACCGGTCGTTGTGTCACACGGTGGCACTGGGTGACAAGCATGGCTGCCNNGCTGCCCTGGAATCGCATGGCCCCAGACTGGATTCCCGCCTTCGCCGAAAGCACCCCTTGTATTGAAAAGAAATACTCGGGGGGGAATGACACATGGAACGCCTCCTGCCCAGGCGTGCCCTCGCCGGGGAACACTATTTAGCTGTACACGCTTTCCGCTTGACTTGCGGCTGCCGATTTCTATGCTGTAGAAAGTAAAGTTATGGGCCAAATGGGCCCGTGACCAGCGTGACAACGGTCTGTGCAAGGGGAGATGTGCGATGCAGTATGGCACGACACTTGAACCGCTCACAGTCCTCGCCTGTACGTTGAGGATGCTCCGGGAGGTGCCCGGTGACGCGTGACTCCTTCGTCGCGCTCGTCGGCAACGCCACCCTGCTCCTCTCGCTGGTCTATGTCTATGACCTGCTGAATATCTTCCGTCGGCTGTCCAGAACCTGGATACGGCAGGTAATTACCGGCCTCGCCATCGGCGCCATCGGCATCTGCGTCATGCTGATGCCCTGGACCTTTGTGACAGGCATCATCTTCGACACACGGTCCGTCCTGCTGGCCGTCTCGGGGTTGTTCTTCGGCATGATCCCGACCGTCGTCGCGGTTGTCATGATGGCCGCATTCCGCGTGGTCCTGGGCGGCAGCGGCGCATGGACAGGCGTCTCGGTCATCATCGCCTCGGGGGGCATCGGCGTTGCCTGGCGGCACACGCACCAGCGTCCGCGTGCGATCCTCTCGTTCTGGACGCTGTACTCCCTGGGGGTGGTCGTTCATGTAGTCATGCTTGCCCTCATATTCACTCAACCGTTGCAGACGGCGATCCAGATCCTGCGCAGCATCGCCATCCCAGTCCTCGTCATCTATCCCATCACGACCGCCGCATACGGAACGCTGATGGTCCAGCGCTTGCGGCGCGACCAGGCGGCTGCGGTCGTCCGCGAGAGTGAGAGCAGCTTCAGGGTATTGTTCGAGCAGGCAGCATTTGGGGTCGCCGAGGCCGACGCGAGGACGGGCCGCTTAGTTCTCGTCAACCAGCACTTCGCGGACCTGCTGGGGTACTCGCGCGAGGAACTGCTTGCGCTGGACCTGCAGACCATCACGCATCCAGACGACCGGGCAGAGACTCGTCGGAGCATACAGGAACTAGTGTCCAGCCGGATCTCATCGTACGTCCTGGTCAAGCGCTACGTGCGCAAGGACGGAGGCGTCATCTGGGCCAACATCACCGCGTCGCGGCTGTGGGGCGAGGGGGACGAGCCCGACTTCATGATGGCCGCCATCGAGGACATCACGGACAGGAAACGCGCCGATGATGCCCTGGCGGTTTCGGAAGAACGGTATCGCACGCTGTTCGAGTCAATGCCTATCGGTGTCCTGTATTTCGCGCCCGACGGTACCATCATGTCAGCCAACCCGGCGGCCGAGGGCATCCTGGGGCTCAGCCAGCGCGAGATCGTGAATCGGACGTCTATGGACCCGTCGTGGAGGAACATCCACGAGGACGGTTCGGAGTTCCCGGGGGAGTCCATGCCCTCAACGCTCGCCCTGCGCTCTGGAGAGGCTGTCCACGACGTCATCGTCGGCATCTTCAATCAGCGCGAAGAAGCCTATCACTGGGTTCGCGTCAATGCCATACCGCAGTTCCGAGCGGGCGAAACCACCCCGTACCAAGCCTACGTCACGATGGAGGACATTACCGAGCGCAGGGCCATGGGGCACGAGCTAGTTCAACTTGCGTCCTTCCCCGAGCAGAATCCCAACCCAGTGGTAGAGGTCGCCCTGGACGGTACTGTTCGATATGCCAACGCGGCCGCGCTGCACGCGCTCGAGCGACTTGGTCTGTCTGACGATGCCCGTCAGTTTCTGCCAGAGAACGCCGAGCAGCTTGAACGGTTGAGGCACCAGTGCGAACAACATCCCCAGGCTCACCAACTCATCCTGGGCCAGGCCACCTTCTACAGGGTGATCATGGCACCACCTGAACCGGCGACCCTGCGTGCGTACGTCATCGACACCACAGAGACCAAGGCAGCCCAGTCACAACAGGGACGCTACCTCAGCATGCTCGATCGCAGTCTGAACGAGATCTATGTCTTCGACGAAGAGTCGCTGAGGTTCGTCTACGTCAACGGCGCCGCCCTTAGCAACCTGGGCTACTCCCTGGCGGAACTGCAGCAGATGACGCCGCTGGACATCAAGCCTGCCTTCACCAGGCCTTCCTTCGAGGAGCTGCTGCTGCCCCTGCGGGACGGAACCAGGGAAGTGCTGGTGTTCGAGACTGTCCACCGGCGCAAGGACGGGACGACCTACCCGGTCGAAGTCCATCTTCAGCGGTTCCAGGGAGAGGGTCAGTCTTCATTCCTTGCCTTCGTCAATGACATCACGGACCGCAAGCGGGTGCAGGCGCAGCTGCTGCAGTCCCAGAAGATGGAAGCCATTGGCGAACTTGCAGGAGGCGTCGCGCACGACTTCAACAACATGCTGACCGGTATCCTGGGCAACGTGGCCATCGTGAAGGAAAGCATGTCCCCCAACGACCCATTGCGCGAGAACGTCGATGCCATCAGAACTGCAGCCGAGGAGGCAGCGAATCTGACTAGAGGGCTGCTGACGTTCAGCCGTGGGGCCATGATCCAGCCTGTCGCGCTCGACACGAACGCATCGGTCGAGCGGACCCTGGCTGTGCTGACACAGTCCCTGCCAGCGTCTGTCGCCATCGTCAACAAGCTGCAACCAGGTATTTGGAACGTCTTCATGGATCAGTCCCAGATGACACAAATCCTGCTGAATCTGGGCGTCAACGCCCGCGACTCGATGGTGGGCAGAGGCACGCTCACCGTTGGCACGCGGAACACGGTCGTCGACGCGGCCTATGTGCAAGCCCATCCCTTCGCCCGCACCGGGGAGTTCGTCGTGCTGAGCGTTGCAGACACGGGGCCGGGGATCGCGCCTGAGGTCCTGCAACACATCTTCGAACCCTTCTTTACGACGAAGTCAGTGGGCAATGGCACGGGCCTCGGCCTCTCCATCGTGTACGGTGCGGCGCACCAAGCCGGTGGATGGGTCACGGTCCAGTCGGACCCCGGCGAGGGGGCGCTGTTCGAGGTCTACCTGCCACGGTTGGTCGAACAGCTGCTACCCGCGGTCGTCGCCACCCGGGCAGTCGCACGTCCCTGCGTCGGCACGGTGCTTGTGGTCGAGGATGAGCCAGTCGTCAGCGCCGTCGTTCAGGCCCTGCTGTCACGTGCCGGGTACGACGTCCTTGTGGCAGCCGACGGCGCATCGGCACTGCACGCACTTGAGGCGCACGGTAGCGACGCTAACCTCATCCTGCTGGACATGACGATGCCCGGGATGACCACAGAGGAGATCCTGACAGAGATGCGGCGCCTGTATCCAGTGTTGCCCGTGCTGCTCACCTCGGGGTACACGTCCAGTGACGCGGTCAAGCACATGCTCGACAATGGCATCGTGCAGGGATTCCTGGCCAAGCCCTACGAGACCGAGGTGCTGTTCGCCACCGTCGCCCATCTGATGCACACCACAGAGGGAGGGGGCCGATGAATCTGCTGGACATCCGCACCACCCTGATCGGCGGAGTCATTAGTGACGCCATCTGCACCCTGGTCATCAGTTTTATATGTTATAAAAGCAGTGCGTTCAAAAGCGAACGCACACTACCACTAATTCGCGCTTAAAGAAAGAGAGGTCGGCCATGTCCAAAGAAATCCACGATTCCATCATTCTCAACCCCGTCGCTGACACGGCAACGAGCATCACTGAGGCCGGACGCCAGGAGTCCTTGCTTAGGACCGGGGCCCTGCAGAACGCGATCTTCAACAGTGCCAACTTCTCGAGTATCGCCACCGACGCAAAGGGCGTCATCCAGATCTTCAACGTCGGTGCCGAGCGCATGCTGGGGTACGCGGCCGCCGACGTCATGAACAAGATCACCCCGGCCGACATCTCCGACCCGCAGGAAGTGATCGCACGGGCCAAGGCGTTGAGCGCCGAACTCGACACCCCCATCACGCCAGGCTTCGAGGCATT
>NZ_QXIW01000007.1:2399-17980 GCF_003570985.1 Candidatus Cryosericum hinesii | reverse complement strand
CTGATCGGCACGGACAACACCGCACGCAAACGTCTGGAGGAACGGGTACGCCACAGGACTGCCGAACTCGAAGCCACCAACAAGGAACTGGAGGCGTTCAGCTACTCCGTCTCACATGACCTGCGCGACCCGCTGCGCAGTATCGACGGGTTCAGTCAGGCATTCCTCGAGGACTTTGGCCCCCTTGTCCCGCCAGAGGGGCGCGAGGACCTGCAACGCGTCCGGCACGCCACTCAACGTATGGGACAGCTCATCGACGACATGCTGTTGCTGTCACGGGTAACTCGCAGGGAGATGCACATGGAGGCGACCGACATGAGTGCGCTGGCAGCCGAAGTGGCCGAGGAACTGGTGCGGGACAACCCGCAGCGAGACGTCCAGTTGAGCATCGAGCCGGGCATGACCGCGACGGGCGATCCTCAGCTGCTGCGCATCGTGTTGGTCAACCTGCTGGGCAATGCCTGGAAGTTCACCTCCAGGCGTGAGCACGCACACGTCAGCGTGGGGACCGTGCGTGACCCGGAGCATGGCCCCGCGTTCTTCGTGCACGATGATGGAGCGGGATTCGACCTCCAGTACAAGGACAAGCTGTTCGTGGCCTTTCAGCGCCTGCACGGGCAAGACGAGTTCCCTGGAACCGGCATCGGACTGGCGACGGTTCTGCGGGTAGCCCGCCGCCATGGCGGTGACGTGTGGGCCGAGGGCGAGATCGACCGGGGAGCAACGTTCTACTTTACGATTCCAGACCTGCACGCATTCATTCCAACCAAGGAGGAATAACCATGAGTGGCAAGATCATCCTGCTGGTCGAGGACAATCCCGACGATGTCACCCTTACGTTGCGGGCGCTCAAGAAGAACAACATCGCCAACGAGGTCGTCGTCGCGGGCGATGGTGCGGAGGCCCTGGAATACCTGATGGCCACCGGTAAGTATGCGAAACGTGCCATCGCCGACCTGCCCGAGGTCGTCCTGCTGGACCTGAAGCTGCCAAAGGTGGGCGGGCTCGAGGTGCTTCGCGCCATACGGGCGGACCCGCGGACACAGATGCTGCCCGTGGTCATCCTGACCTCATCCACCGAGGAGCGAGACATCATCGCCAGCTACCAACTGGGAGCCAACAGCTACATCCGCAAGCCCGTCGACTTCGACCAGTTTGTGGATGCCATACGGCAACTCGGCCTGTACTGGCTGGTGCTGAACCAGGCCCCGCCGGCCAATCACTGATGTCGCCAGATCCTATGACACGCCTGCCCTGCGCATCGTCCTCATCGAAGACAACCCCGACGACGCCCTGCTGGTCGACCGGGGAGCAACAATTCTACTTTACGATTCCAGACCTGCATGTATCCTATCCTGTCAAGGGGGAACAACCATGAGTGACAAGTTCATCCTGCTGGTCGAGGACAATCCCGACGACGTCGCCCTTACGTTGCGCGCGCTCAGGAAGAACAATATCGCCAACGAGGTCGTCGTCGCGCTCGACGGTGCGGAAGCCATGGAGTACGTGACGGGCACCGGCAGGCATGAGGGGCCTGCCACCACCGATCGGCCCGAGGTTATCCTGCTCGACCTGAAGCTGCCGAAGCTGGGAGGGCTCGAGGTCCTGCGTGCCATTCGGGCGGATCCGCGAACACGGCTGCTGCCCGTGGTGGTTCTGACTTCATCTGCTGAGGAGGCGGACGTCATCGCCAGCTACGACTTTGGAGCCAACAGTTTCATCCACAAGCCCGTCGACTTCGACCAGTTCGTGGAAGCCATACGGCAACTCGGCCTGTACTGGCTGGTGCTGAACCAGACACCGCAGGTCCATCGCTGATACCAGGCCACCCTATGAAATCTGCCCTGCGCATCATCATCATCGAAGACAACCCCGACGACGCTCTGCTGGTCACCCGCGAAGTGGAGCATGCCGGCTACGTCGTGCAGGCACAGCGTGTCCAGACGGCCGAAGAGTTGCGGGACACGCTGGCGCAGGGAACCTGGGACCTGGTGTTGGCCGACTACAGCCTGCCGCACTTCTCAGCCACTGAGGGACTGGCCATCCTGTGGGAGACCGGGCTGGACGTGCCGTTCATCATCGTGTCGGGCAGTATCGGCGAGGAAGTGATGGCCCAGTTGATGAAGGATGGCGCCGCCGACTACGTGATGAAAGACCACCTGCCGCGGCTGGGTCCCGTCGTCAAACGGGAGCTGCGCGACACGGACGAGCGTCGCCGCAAGCGCGACACCGAGCGGGCACTGGTTGAAAGCGAGAAACGTTATCGCCTCCTGGTTGAAAGCCAGACCGACCTCATCGTCAAGACCGACCCGGAGGGACGCCTCCTCTACGCCAGCCCCACCTACTGCGCACTGTTTGGCAAGAACCCGCAGGAACTGACAACCTTAAGCTACCAGCCACTGGTATATCCCGACGACCTCCCATCCGTCGAGCACACCGTCGCCGACTTGTTTCATCCACCCCACTCCTACCACTATGAGGAACGCGCGATGACCGTGGGCGGCTGGCGATGGGTCGAATGGGCCACCCGCGCCGAACTGGACAGCCAGGGCAATGTCGTCGCCCTCATCGGCTCGGGCCGCGACATCACCGACCGCAAGCAGATCGAGGAGAAGCTGGCTGTATCTGAGTTCGATCTGCAGCAGGCGCAGGCCGTGGCACACGTCGGCAGCTGGCGCTGGGACATAGCCCATGACGAGTTCGCCTGGTCGGATGAGATGTGCCGCATCTTCGGGATTGCTCCGCATACGTTCACCGGGTCCGTGCAGGACGTCATCGCACATGCCATCCACCCTGACGACCGAGCCCGCATCGAGGAGTCAAACAGAGCCATTATCGAGGATCACAACCCGCAGCCCCTCGAGTACCGCATCGTGTGGCCCGACGGCTCCGTTCGTACTGTCTGGGTGAAACCGGGGGAGATGACCCTGGACGACAAGGGCCACGTCTCCTCCTTGACAGGGGTTGTCCTCGACATCACCGAACGCAAGCAGGCGGAGGAGCGGCTCGCACACGAAGGCGACCTGTTGCGCCTGACGGGCGAGATGGCCCACGTTGGCGGTTGGGAATTCGATGTCGCGACTGGCGAGGGAACATGGACGGATGAGGTCGCCCTCATTCACGGGCTGGACCCCGCCGCTCCGACCAACGCCGGCCTGGGAGTGAGCTTCTACGTCGACGAATCGCGGGCCAGAATCGAAACCGCCATCAAGCAGGCTGTGGAACATGGAACTCCATATGACCTCGAACTGGAGATCCGTGCAGCAAACGGCGAGCACAAATGGGTGAGAACGAGAGGAGTTCCGGTCCAGAAACAGGGAAAGACGGTCCAACTCCGTGGAACCTTCCAGGACATCACCGAGCGCAAGCAGGCGGAGGAGGCTCTTGCATCATCCCTGTCTCTGCTCAAGGCCACTATGGAATCGACAGCCGATGGAATCCTCGTGGTGGACCTGGACGGACGCATTACATTATGGAATCACAAATTCTCCGACATGTGGCAAATCCCGGAAGCACTCCTGTCCAAGCATCTTGACGAACTAGCACTCAACTATGTTCTCCAGCAGATGGCTCAGCCGGAGACGTTTTTGGCCAAAGTCAGAGAACTGTATGGACAACCGGAAGAATCGAGTAATGATCAGCTCGTTCTTGCAGACGGACGCATTTTCGAGCGCTACTCCCAACCCCAAAGAATCGGCGATGAGGTCGTGGGTCGTGTGTGGTCCTTCTCCGACATCACCGAGCGCAAGCAGGCAGAGACTCAACTCCGTCAGTCCCAGAAGATGGAAGCCATCGGGGAACTGGCAGGAGGGGTGGCGCACGACTTCAACAACCTGCTGACCGGCATCCTGGGCAACATCGCACTCATGCGCAGCACCCTGCCCTCGGCAGATCCATTGCTGGAGAACCTGAACGCAGCCGAGACCTGCGCCCGTCAGGCTGCCAACCTCACGAAAGGACTGCTGACCTTCAGCCGCAGCGCCGTGGTCCTGCCGGTACCCACGAAAATCGCTGACGCCCTCGACGCGACCCTGGTACTGCTGAAGCAGTCCCTGCCGGCCACCATGGAGATCATCCGTGACTACGAGCTGACGGCGTGGAACGTCCTGGTGGACCAGTCACAGATCACACAGATCCTGCTCAACCTCGCGGTGAACGCACGTGATGCCATGAAGGGCAAGGGGACGCTGACGATACGAAGGAGGAACGAGGTTGTGGAAGAGGACTACGTCCAGACTCATCCGTTTGCACGCACAGGGGAGTTTGTCCACCTGAGTGTCACAGACACCGGTCCGGGGATTCCACCAGTAATCCTGGAGCATCTCTTCGAGCCCTTCCATACGACCAAGCCGGCGGGGTCCGGCACGGGGCTGGGACTCTCCATCGTCTACGGTGCCGTCAAGCAGGCCGGCGGCTGGATCACGGCAGTATCCACGAAAGGTGTCGGGGTGACCTTTGATATCTACCTGCCGCGCTGCCTGGAAGAACCCATGCAGTCCTTCGCTCCCAGTCCCCTCTCTGAGAACGCATGCAGGGGAATGATCCTGGTCGTCGAAGATGAGCCGGTCGTGCGTTCGGTCGCTCAGGCGTTCCTTTCGAAGAGCGGTTGTACAATATTGACAGCTGTCGACGGTGCCTCAGCCATCGACATCTTCAAGGACCAGCGTGCCAACGTCGGGCTGGTTTTTCTGGACATGACCATGCCGGGCATGACCACCGACGAAATCGTGCAGGCCATCCGGGCCCTGGACCGGAAGGTTCCCATCCTGCTGAACTCCGGGTATACCTCCAACGACACCGTCAAGCGCATGTTGGCCGAGAGGACCGTGCAGGGATTCCTGGGCAAACCGTACGAACTGCATGAGTTGCTGGACACCGTCGATCAGCTGATGAAACGGACCTGAGCAGGATGCCTGCGGTGGAACGGGTGCGACCGTTCCCGGACGGGTCCCCGGGTATTTCTATGCTGCCAACCGGGTATCGCCGCTACTTGCTGGGGATTGCGGCCTGCTTGTGGATGGTGTGAAACCAGGTCTGGTCGTTCCGCGTGAAGAAGGCGATGAAATCGAGCGGGACCCATGTCAACCCGTACACGGCGAACATAAACACGCCCCACCAGTATTTTGGTTTGACCTTCTCGAGCAGCAGAGCAGCGACCAGCATCGGAGGAGCAAACCACTCGAGCGCAAACAGGGCGACCCAGACCCAGGGGAGCACGATGCCGGCCGACGCCCACGCGGGTACCGCCATATGCCCAAAGTGAATGACAATATTGGCGAGCATCAGGAGATAGGAGAAGACCATCCAGATCGGCTGTGAGATGTAGACCAGGATATCGAATGCCGCCATGTCGAACCGGGTGAAAAAGCGCTTCCACAGAGGCCCGGTATAGCGGAAGCCCAGCTGGAAGTGGCCCCGCATCCAGCGCATGCGTTGGTTCCACGAGGCTCGCATGGTGAGGGGCTTCTCGTCGTAGACGTGCGCATCCCACGCCCAGGTCGGGCGAACGCCTCGCAGGACGCACTTCATGGTGAACTCCAAGTCCTCGGTGATGGAATGAGGGTTCCAGCCGATCTCGTCGATGAGCGACATGGCCATACAGGAACCCGTTCCACCCAGCATGGCGGCAAGCCCGATGTTGCTGCGGGCAAGGTCCCAGAAACGGTTGGTGTACCAGTACCCGATGGCATACGACAGCGAGATCCAAGTGTCTCCCGGGTTTTTCATATCGAGATACCCCTGGACGGCGCGGTACCCGGCCTGCGCGTAGCGATCGACCTCGCGCAGGAAGTTGGCACTGACCAGATTGTCCGCGTCGAACATCGCCATCATGTCATACGACTTGGCCGTGGACTTGATGCACGCGAGGAGCCAGCCAATGGCATGTCCCTTGCCGATGAAGACCGCATCCGTGCGTTCATAGACAATGGCTCCGTGCGCACGGGCCACATCGGCGGTCTCGTCGGTACAGTTGTCCGCGACGACATAGATATCGAAGAGCTCACGTGGATACTCCTGCCGAGTCAGCGAATCCAGCACGTCGCTGATGACGTGCGCCTCGTTGTGCGCCGCAACGACCACAGCGAACCGCGTGGCAGGGTCCTTCAGCGGGGGTTTGCGCCTCTGCCAGAACCCAAACAGCGACATGACCGACTGGTATGCAGACAGGAGGAAGACACTGTCCTGCAAGACAGCCAGCAACGAGTAGCCAAGCTGTCGTATGATATCCGTTCCTGGATGCATTTCATCTTCTCCTGCACAGACAACGATCCTGCTTCTGCGTTCATGCCAGACGACCTTATATGATAGGCCGACAGCGCCTGACGTAAAGCAGGAAGATGATGAATGGGTTCCCGCCTTCGGGGGAACGACGGAAAGAGAACAATGAAACGACCCCGGCAATGAAGGCCGGGGTCGGTGATGTACTTCAGGTCAACGGCTGGATGAACTCAGACAGCCTCCTAGGTGATTGCCGCACCGGTGAACTGGCTGTTATAGAGATCGGCATAGAATCCGTGCTGTGCAAGCAGCTCCTTGTGGGTGCCCTGTTCAACGATCGCACCGTGGTTCATGACAAGGATGTGGTGCGCGTCTCTGATGGTCGAGAGACGGTGGGCGATGACGAAACTGGTCCTGCCGGTCATCAGCTGTGCCATTGCTTTCTGGATGCGTACTTCCGTTCTGGTATCGACGCTGCTTGTAGCTTCATCGAGAATCAGGACGGTTGGATTTGCCAGGACCACACGTGCGATGGTCAGCAGCTGCTTCTGACCAGCCGAGATATTGGAGGCCTCTTCATTGAGGACGGTATCGTATCCTTCGGGCAGACTCCTGATGAAGTGATCGGCATGCGCAGCCTTGGCGGCAGCCACGATCTCCTCCTCTGTAGCGTCGTCGCGTCCATAGGCAATATTCTCACGGATCGTGCCGTTGAAGAGCCAGGTATCCTGCAGGACCATACCAAACATGGTGCGCAGACTGCCCCGGCGTATCTTCCGGGTCTCGACACCATCGAACGTGATGGCACCCCCCTGGATGTCGTAGAAACGCATGAGCAGGTTGACAAGCGTCGTCTTGCCTGCTCCAGTCGGTCCGACGATGGCAACGGTATCGCCTTGCTTGACGTCAAGATTCATATCCGCGATCAGGGGTTCGGTCGGGCGATAACTGAACGCAACGTGGTCAAACGTTATGGCACCACGAGGTTCGGCGATGACGATCGCATCGTCCGCGTCGAGCTTCTCCTCGGGCTCGTCGAGCACGGTGAACACACGCTCGGCACACGCCATCGTCGACTGAATGACGTTGGCGATGCTCGCCGTCTGAATGATCGGCATCGAGAAGGACCTCGAATACTGGATGAATGCCGTGATGTCGCCCAGGTTGAGGAGATTCCTGGTGACATAGACACCTCCAAGGACCGCGATGAAGACATAGCCAAGGTTGCTGATGAAGTTCATCAGGGGGAACATGACGCCTGACATGAACTGAGCCTTCCATCCGGCCTGATACAGGTCATTGTTGACGGCCTCGAAGGTAGCGATCGATTCTTGTTCATGGCCAAACGCCTTGACCACATTGTGGCCAGTGTACATCTCCTCTGCGTGACTGCTGAGGCGACCCAGGTGCACCTGCTGTGCACGGTAGAACTTCTGCGATTTTCGCGCGATGAGTGCCGTTGTGAGGATGTATAGCGGCAGCGTGGCAAGCGTCACGATGGTCAGCTTCCCGCTGATCGTAAGCATCATGTAGATGTAGCCAAGAATCTGGAACACGGAAACGATGACCTGTGTGAGGCCCTGCTGAAGCGTGGTCGAGATCGTGTCCATGTCATTGGTCATGCGGCTCAGGATCTCGCCGTTGGAGTGCATGTCGTAGTAGCGGAGGGGCAGTGCCGCCAGCTTGTAGTCGAGTTCCTTTCGCATGTCATAGGTCGTCTTCTGGGCAACATCCGACATGATGTACTGCATGACAAAGGTGAGGAGCGCACTCAGCACATAGATAAGGAGAAGGAAGAGCAAGGTCTTCCCGATCGCGGGCAACGGTATGGTGCCACCGTTTTCCCGGATATCGGCGATGCCCCTGTCGAGGTCGGTCTGTGAGACGTTGATCGTCTGCTGCTGACCGGTCATCGGTAGTGTCTTGCCAAGATTGATGATGGTCAGGACGGTGTCGGCCTTCTTGTTGTTGTCCGTGATGCCGCTCACGACGGGCAGCGCTACGAACTCGCGCATGGCCACGAGCTGCTCCGGCGTCAACTTGGCAGTATCGAGGAAGCCCTTCTGCACCGCACTTGTTGCTGCATCTGCAGCCTTTGCCTGGGCATCGGCAAGAGCCTTCGCCATCGCCGGCTGCTGTTTCACAAACGCCGCATCGACCGCGGCTTTCGCCTGGGCAATCGCCTGCTTCAGAGCGGCAGCTTGCACCTGTGCTACGCCTTGTTTCTGGGCAGCGGCAAGCGCGACCTGCATCGCCGGCTGCTGTTTCACGAACGCGGCGTCGACCACGGCTTTCGCCTGGGAAATCGCCTGAGTCAGCGCGGCAGTGTCTACCTGAGCCTTGGCTGCCGCGGCCGCCTGCTTCTGGGCGGCATCGAGCGCCGCAGCGTACCCTGGGATACTCTCCAATGGTACACCCGGAAACTTCGCCGCAAACTGTGCATCGACCTGCTGCTTTGCAGCCGCCTCAGCTGCCGCCTCCGCCTGCTGTTCAGCCGTTATCAGCTCCTGTGGCGGATTCGTCGTCAGCGTCTGGGTTGCCTGTGCCTCGGCTTGCGTGTACGCCTGCTGCTTCTGGGTCGCCAGCGTGGCGTCAAACTGCTTCGTGACCGCTGCTTGCACCTGCTGTTCAGCCGCGACCAGCTCTTTCGGAGGATTGGTCGTAATGATCTTTGTTGCCTGTGCCTCGGCTTGCGTGTACGCCTGCTGCTTCTGGGTCGCCAGCGTGGCGTCAAACTGCTTCTTGACCGCTGCCTGGGCCTGCGTCACCGCTGCGTCCTGAGCGGTCTGCATCCCCTGCAGGACCTTCTGGATCTGAGGGACGCTCTGCTCCTGGGCCTTGGAGATCCCGCTGACCATGCTCTTTGCAACAAACCCGTTCATGAGCTGGTTCACGGCATTTCCACTGATCTTGGGGCCATACACGGCAAACGCAGTACTCGCGATGGCAAGCGCAAAGACTATCATCAGTTTGGCGGTTTGTGGTTTGAGATATTGCATAAGACGTCTGGTCGTGCCCCGGAAGTCCTTGGGCTTCTCTACCACCCCACGCAGACCGCGGGGGCCTCCACCCATAGGCCCAGGTCCACCGGTAGCTATCGGTCGCTCTTTTCTCGTATCATCGCTCATGCCAGTTCCTCCTCGGAGAGCTGCGAGTAAACGATCTCGCGGTAGACCTCACAGGTCTTCATCAGCTCCTTGTGCGTGCCGATACCGGCGACCTTGCCTTCATCCAGCACAATGATGCGGTCAGCATTCATGATGCTGCCCACTCGCTGGGCGACAATGATGACTGTTGCGTCGAGCGTCTCCTTCTTGAGTGCTGCCCTGAGGTTGGCGTCCGTCTTGAAGTCCAACGCCGAGAAGCTGTCGTCGAAGACGTAGATCTCCGGCCTGCGGACAAGGGCGCGCGCCATGGCAAGCCGCTGCTTCTGTCCTCCGGAAAGGTTCAGTCCGCCTTCGGAGAGCATCGTCGCGTACCCGTCCGGCAGCGTGGTGATGAACTCAGCCGCCTGTGCCACATCGGCGGCGTGTGCCACTTCCATGTCCGTGGCATCCTCCTTGCCGTAGCGGATGTTGTCGGCAACGGTGCCGGTGAAGAGGACGGCCTTCTGGGGCACGAAACCGATCCTGTGCCTCAGATCCTCCTGCGAAAGCTCCCGTACATCCACGCCGTCAACCAGGACCTTGCCACTGTCCACATCGTAGAACCGGGGGATGAGGCTGACCAGCGTGGTCTTTCCACTGCCGGTGCTGCCAATAATAGCTGTCGTCTCGCCGGGCTTTGCGTCGAAGCTGATGTTGCACAGGGCAGGCTCTTCGCCTCCGTCATAGCTGAAGGTGACGTCCTGGAAAGTCACATACCCCCGTTCTGTATTGGCCTGTAGTGTCTCAGCAGCATCCGTTATCTCGGGGTGCGTCTCGAGCACGGCCATGATGCGGTCGCTTGCCGCCACACTGCGTGGCAGCTGGATGAATAGCATGGTCAGCATGAGGATCGCTATCAGGATCTGAAGGGCGTACTGCATGAAGGCAAGCATCGGGCCCAGCGTCAGATTCCCGGTGGCGATGCGCTCGCTGCCGAACCAGATGATCGCGATCGTTACGCCGTTCATCACGAGCATCATGAGCGGCATCAGTCCCGCCATGATGCGGTTCACGCTGATATACGTATTGGTGACATCAGCGTTGGCCTTGTCAAAGCGCGCCTTTTCATGGTCGATCCGATCGAACGCACGGATGACGCGGATACCAATGAGGTTCTCGCGAACAACCTTCGTGATCTTGTCGATCTCGGTCTGAACTATGCCGAAGAGTGGTATAACCAGCCTCATCACGACCACGATCGCCACAGCGATGACCGGCAGAGCGACGTACAGGATCCGCGTCAGCTTGGGGTCTGCGGCATAGGCAAGGAATGCTGCGCCAACACTGGTGAAAAGTGCATTTGCGATCATGGTCAGGAACAGGACGGTGCTGGTCTGGACCTGGACGACGTCGTTTGTCGTCCTCGTGAGCAACGTCGACGCACCGAACTTGTCAAATTCGTGAAGGGAGAAATTTTCAACATGCGTGAAGATCTTGGAACGAAGGACCTTGCCCAGGCCCAGGGCTGACCGGGAAGCCATCAGGCTTGCCAGTACGGCACAGATCCCGCCCGCTGCTGAAATCAGCAGCATGATGCCTCCTTCCTTCCAGATGTAGCCGGTATCGCCAGCAATGATGCCCTTGTCGACTATGTTTGACATCAACGTGGGCAGCTCAAGGTTGGCCCTGACCGACAGGTACATGAGTGCCACACCGACAATAATGAGAATAGTGAACTGCTTCAGGTTCCGGTATATTTTGAACAGGTTACGCACGGTACCACCTCAATGTCAGGTTGTCGTCTGTGATGCAGGCTGGAATATTCGCATGAGTATTTCGGGGTCAGGCATTGTTTCTATGGTTCCGGAGACTTTCAGTGAGGCGAGGCCGAGGATTGCTGAAAAGAACGTTTGAACAAGCTCCGCAGGATCTCCCTGCGCTATCTGGCCCTTATGCTGTCCCTGTTCGATCACCTGGACCAGCATGTCGAACGGTCTCCCTGGGCCATGCGGGTGCTCGATTGGAAGAATGGGATACATACCACTCGTCATGGCCTCCATCATGAGAACAAAGAGGTATCCTGCCGATTGGTGCTGTCCAACGCTCTTGAAGATTTGCGCGACCAGGGCCCTCATCTTATCGATCGGCTCCCTATCGTCTGCTTTCACTTGCTCAATCATGCATCTCGAGGAATCGACTGCGTTCTTGACCAGCTCGGCATAGATCTCATCCTTCGACTGGAAGTAGTGATACATAAGCCCATAGCTGATCCCTGCTTCCGTCGCAATGTCACTCATTTTTGTGGCTGCGAAGCCTTTGTGTATGAAAACCTTCAACGCAGAAGCCAGGATCTGCTTCTGCCGATCGTCTTTGATCTGTACGTTTGCTTCTTCACTGCGAGGCATGCTTCACACAGCTCCTTTTGATTGACTTGTCAGTCAACGAAGAATCAGTGTATGCTGTATCGTATGAGAAACAACAGGTGAACTTCACAGTTATAACACGTGGAGATAGGCACGGTCCGGCGAGAATTTCACGGAAAAGCGTACAATGAGACTGCTCAGGACGCATGGGACAAACAGGCTGAAATTGACTTGGAGGCAAGAACGGATGATGAACAGGAGGCTGCCATGATGAAGGATCTGGTATTGAAGAACAGGAGTTACCGCAGATTCCACGAAGATGTAGAGGTAGATAGCCAGACGCTGAGGGAACTTGTCGACCTTGCAAGATTGTCCGCTTCTGCCGCGAACAAACAACCTCTGCGGTACATGCTTGCTTGCACCAAGGAGAAGAATGAACTGATATTCCCGACCCTTGCCTGGGCTGCATACCTCAAGGATTGGAGTGGACCGTCTGTCGGAGAGCGCCCTTCAGCATATATCGTCGTGCTTGCAGACAAGGAGATTTCTGCGAATTTCAACTGGGACGCCGGCATCTGCTCGCAAAGCATTCTCCTTGGAGCGACAGAACGAGGCCTTGGTGGCTGTATTATTGCTTCAGTCAACAAACCCAGTCTCAAACAGGCACTCAATATCCCCGACACGTATGAAATCGTGTTCGTTATAGCACTTGGCAAGCCAAAGGAGCACGTTGTCATTGAGCCTGTCCCTGCGGATGGAGACATCAAATACTGGAGAGATGCCGAAGAAACCCATCATGTCCCGAAGCGGTCCCTTGAGGATCTGATTATCGGCTAGCCTTTGGGGTCAGCTGGTAAAGGAACCATGAGTGGTACATCGTTCGGCTCAGCGGAGCAGAATATTGCGGGAGGACAGTGGGGCAACTACCTGTCCTCCGTCAGTCGACTCTGGTGACGTTCCAGTGATCGTTCACCCACAAGCCCAGAACTGTGCATTCGGGATACCAGGATTTCACTAGCTCTCTTGCTGCGAGGATGTCGTTCACCTGGACCTCTTTTCCGTTCGGGTTGCCTGCGCAGTCGTAGTGCCCGACAATCGCAATGACGTTCGAACCATGGTTCTTCACTGATATTTCGATCCTGCTTTTGATCGAGTCGATGGCGCCCTGATCGCTGTTGGCTGAGAGAACCCTGTTTGGACCGGCCTCGGTAATCAGGTCCACGAATTGTGCTGTGTACTCGTTTTTCATCCATGCGATGACAGGTTCCTGAACTCTCCCGTCCATACAGTTGATTGCCGTTACAAATTTGCCCGTATGCATCTCACATCACTCCTGTCCAGCGCAGGTTCTTACTCGTGGGTTTGCGTCTTGGCCGGCTCTTTATCTCCCTTGAATTCCCTGCTTTGCTGGATGAGATTCTTGACCCAGTCGGACAACTTGGCGTAGACCGCGTCTTCGCCATTGTTGATATCGTACAGGACCACAGGGTTGACGGCGTCGGGGACAACCATCCCCTCGGGGACACTCACCACACCCGCTATATATGCGTATGCCTTCTCGGCGTTCTCGCCGTGGAGGATTGAAAGCAGACAGGCGACGCCCAGCATGGAACCAAGGGCGAACCCATCGCGTTCTTCGTCGGCAGTGACAGGACGGCCAAGCCACGACTCCAGGTCCTTCCTCAGGCTGGCCTTGTCGTTGAGACTGAGGGTGTACGTCTTGGAGATGACGGAGGGACGTCCATCGTCCGTCAGGTCCGCGGGCAGTTCGAACTGAACCATGATCTTATTCGCCCATCTTCCGAACTTCTGAGAGTACTGCGTCCCCAGATCGATGATGCCGTAACAGCGTGCGACGTGCGTCCCGGCGGGGATGACGCCCTTCTCTCCAACCTCGTTCTTCGCAATCAGTCCCATGGTGCTCTCCTTTGCCGCCCTGCGGCTTGTCGGCCGAATCCGTGCTTCCAGAGACAAGTATAGGTGGCACCGCCCATACGACAAACCTGCCAATGTACCACTCAGGCCACAATGAGCAACTGACCCCAAAGGAGCTAGCGTGGCAAGATGAAGATGGACGTGCCCCGGACCTGAACCAGCACACTGGTGGTCGCCCCCGTGGCGTTGATCATCACGACGACCGTGTTCTTGCCGAAGAGGGCATTGCTGGACGTCTCGGTGGCGCCAGTGCCGGCGAGGGGGAACTCGGGGACATTCCAGTGTTCCGTCGCTCCAATGGCGAACGCGTTGCGGTAGAACTGCACGACGTCCTGGAAGGGAAGATCGGACTGAATGTGGACCTCGACAACACGCACCAGGTCGTCACTCCGCGCCGTCTTACAGGACGTGATGATACCGGGTACGATTGGGACGTCGCTGGGGAAGCCGACGGGAAGGGAGGTCCCAAAGTCGAACTCACGGAACACGAGCCTCGTGGTCAGGGTGAGCATAATCACCCCACACAGGATGATCAGCAACCAGCGCCTTGCCATCATCAGTCAACCTCCCCGGAAGGATTTCATCTCGTGGTACGTCGATGGGACCTGGCTCTGTTATGCCTGCAGGTGCAGTTCCTCCACGGCATGCCAGAAGTGCTGGAGATCGTCACGGCTAATGCCACCTGTATGCGCAACAACCAGACCTGTGGGGGTCATGCCCACGTCGACGCCTCGGCGCTCCAGCTCTGTGTGCAGGTCCTGGATGTCCACCCCTGACGGCGGCCTGAGAGCCGTCAGTGTCGCGGCCTCGTGTCCGGGTGGCGCCACGACACCGAACCCGTGGGCCGCAGCTTCCTCACGGAAGTCCCGGGCAATTGCATCACACCGGGCAAACCGTTCCGGCAGTCCCTCAGCATAGATGCGGTCCAGGGCGGCACGCAGCGCAAAGACGAGACTCGGCGGTACTTCGGCGCCGGTCGGTGAGGACCACCGGGACAGTTCGATGTAGAGTGGCGCAGCTGCGTCATGTCGCACCTTGCGTTCGTTCAGACGGCTGCTCACCGCTGCCAGCACGAGTCCCGAGCACCCACCCAGCGATGAGGCGCTGTCGGTAAACACAATGTCGGCTTGCCAGTCGTCCATGCGCTCGGCCATGCAGCCAGTCGCCCATGTCCCGTCCACGACCAGCAGCGTCTTCGGCGCAACCTCGCGGATGACCGCAGCATAGTCGTCAAGCGGAGCGACGATACCGCTGTCGGCGTCCACGTGGGACACGACGATGGTGGACGGACGTATGTCGGCCAAGCGCGCGCGCAGGAGCTGCAGGTCGACGCTGCCTTCTTCCTGAGCCCGCATGACGTCAGCGACGCGGCCACGGCGCGATACCACGTGGGCGATCCGATCGCACTGCGGGCCGTGTCCCAGGACAAGAACGACGGCACCCGGAGGTGACGCTGCGACGACCGCTACCTCCATGCCCAGGGATGCTGCTCCGGGAACGACAACGATGCCGGCCCGCTCGGTCCCGAACAGATGGGTCAGCTCATCGCGACACTCGGTATCTGCACACTCTACCTCGCTCCAGCTCTCGAACGACGTGGCGGACGCCCGCAGGACGTCTTCGGAAGTGTGTGCCTGTCCTGGGACCAGCAGGAGATGCCTACCCACCAGAGGCAGCTCGTTCCGCACGATGGAAGGTACCTGTCCCTGCTCTTCTATCATAATTGCCCTCCCTGTCTCAGTGTGCTATCTCGCATGCTGCACCCGGTGCGACCATATCCGCCACGATCCATCCAATGAGTATCATACTCGTGAAGCTCATGGCGGCAACACTTGGGCCATGCGAGGTGACTTCTTGCGCGTGGCCAGTGCGACTCTATAATAATAGTTAAGGGACGATACTCGAAAGAGAGACTCCACACTATCGAGCATAAGGGGGTTTTATGCAGACGCTGGTCGTGTACTACAGCAGAAGTGGA
>NZ_QXIW01000007.1:0-2367 GCF_003570985.1 Candidatus Cryosericum hinesii | reverse complement strand
CGCCTGGTCAACCCCGACTATGACGTTGCGGGCTACGAAACCGTCGTGATCCTGACCCCTGCCTGGGTCGGGAACCCTGCCCCGGCTGCCAATACGTTCCTGCGGACGGTCAACCTGACCGGCAAGAAGGTCCTGATCGTGGCACTTGGCGAGAGCGGCGAAAACCTTGCAACCTCGAGCCACCTGGAGCAGATGGCTCGGGCACGAGGCGGCCAGGTCATCGGCGTCCACCACATCCACGGCCTCAACTCCTCGGGCAAGGCGGGCCCTTCAGCAACAGTCGAGGAACTGGAGAAAGCGGGCCAACGTCTTGCAGACGTGCTCCAAGAACCCCACAATCAGGAAGACTGACCATGCGTCGACACGCTCGGTTGCTGCGGACATTACTGGTTCTCGTCGCTTTGATGGTGGCGTTGTCCATCGTCTCACAGGCTGTCTATGGTCCCTGGCTGCGACGGACAGCTGATGCCCTGGTCCTTTCATCACCCATCCTGTCGTACCGGTATCCCGGTGTCTATGAGGGCAGCGCGCACGTCGGACACGTCGCTGCAAAGGTCCGCGTGACACTGGGTTCTCAGGGGATCACGGCCATCGAGTTCCTCCAGCGGCCGCTGGGCAACATGGACCCACTGATCGCCGAAGTCGTACGGACAGGATCGGTCCTGGTGGACGCCGTAACAGGTGCGACCATCAGTCAGAAGGTCACGCTCAAAGCCATCGACAATGCCCTGATGCAGCAACATCCCTAGTGGAAGTAGTAGCCTGAAAACACTCATCGTGTTCTACAGCCGTGAGGGCTCGACCGCACAGATCGCCCAGGGGTTGGCACAGGCGACCGGGGGCACCTTGCGGCAACTGGTGGACAGCCGCAGGATGGAGAACGGCGGCATGTTCCGTGCCCTGATCGCCACCCTGCTTGGTCTGGGGACGACGCTGGTGGACCCCGACTACACTGTCGAACCGTTTGAAGCAGTCGTGGTCATGACACCAGTCTGGATCGGCAACCCGGCTCCTGCTGTGACGACGTTCATCAGCAATGCGATCCTTAAGGACAAGAAAACATTCATCGTCGCCGTCGGCGGGACTGCAGCCAACCCAGGAACCATCGCCCGGCTGGGGAAGCGGCTGAGCGCGCGCGGAGCCTCCGTCGTCGGGCATAGCGAAGTACTGGGATACATCCCGGACCCAAAAGCTGTACGTCCATCGGACGAGGAACTGGTGGCGGAGGGCGTCCTGCTCGCAGAAGCCGTCCGGCAAGCATTTGAGCCACAGTCCTGATCACCCTCTGGACCTTCTGACACTCCAGAATAACAAAAAGGCCGGCAGCTGTGCGCTGCCGGCCTCATCATCAGGGGTCGCTCTTGCTAGTGACCCAGCAGGCTGATCATGATACCCGCCGCGACGGCGGTACCGATAACGCCGGCGACGTTGGGACCCATTGCATGCATGAGGAGGAAGTTGGCAGGGTTGTCTTTCTGCCCGACCTTCTGGCTGACACGCGCGGCCATAGGGACCGCCGACACGCCCGCTGAACCAATGAGTGGGTTGATCTTGTGTCCGGACAACACCCACATGAGGTCACCCAGGAGCATCCCGCCCGCGGTGCTGAACCCGAAGGCGATGACGCCCAGCCCGATGATGTAGAGCGTCTTGAGGTTCAGGAAGGATGTGGCGTTCATAGAAGCGCCCACGGCGACCGCTAGAAAGAGCGTGCAGATGTTGATGAGCTCGTTGGCGGCCGTGTTGCTGAGCCGCTCCACCACACCGCTCTCACGCAGCAGGTTGCCCAGCATGAGCATGCCCACGAGCGGCCCGACCGGTGGCAGCAGGATAGCGATGACGAAAGTCGTAACGATGGGGAACAGGATACGCTCGAGCTTGCCGACCGGGCGCAGCTGCTCCATGACCGTGCTGCGCATCTCATGTGTCGACAGCAGTCGCATGATGGGCGGCTGGATCAGCGGTACGAGAGACATGTACGTGTAGGCGGCGACCGCGATGGGACCCAGCAGCTCCGGGGCAAGCTTCGTGGCAGTGTAGATAGCCGTCGGCCCATCGGCTCCTCCGATGATACCAATGGCACCCGCCTGACCGATGCTGAACTGCAGCATCTTGGCGACGACCATGGCAACAAAGACACCAAACTGCGCTGACGCACCCAGCAGAAGCGACACGGGGTTGGCCAGCAGCGGGCCAAAGTCCGTCATGGCACCGATGCCNNGTCGGCTTGATGGTGCCGGTCAGGTCACGGACATAGTCGGGGTTGATACTGAAGAAGGAACCCTTGGCCGCCGGGATGTTGGCGAGAAAGCAGCCAAACGCAATCGGCAGCAGCAAGATCGGCTCGAAATCCTTGGCAATAGCCAG
>NZ_QXIW01000006.1 GCF_003570985.1 Candidatus Cryosericum hinesii | reverse complement strand
TCGAAATCCTTGGCAATAGCCAGATACATGAGCACCAAGGCCACGACCAGCATGATAGCGTTGCCCCACGTGAAGTTGTAGATGCCGGAGAAGCTTCTGAAACCCTTGATTGCAGCCAGAATAACACTCATAACTCTACTCCATCCTCAGGAGAGGCTCGCCCGTCTTCACGGACTGGTTGACCTCGACATGGACCTCGCCGACCACGCAGTCACGCGGGGCAAGGATCTCGTTTTCCATCTTCATCGCTTCGATGATAAGCAGCGTGTCACCCCGCTTGAACGCCTTGCCGGGCGCGGCAAACACCTTGAGGATCTTGCCGGGCAATGGGGACTTCATGAGATTCGACGTGTCACCCGCGCGCGCAGAAGGAGCAGGACGAGGTACGGCGGGTGGAGACGGAGGAGCAATCACAGGGCGCTGTGCAACAGGCGCGGGAATTGCCGCAACCTGACTCACAGACTGTGCACCAGTCGCCTGCTCGACCCCCACCTCGAACGCCTTCCCATTGACCGTGATTCTGAAGATGCGCGATTGCGCGGTCGCTGTCCTGAAGCTTCCCTCGCCCTGGCCGATACTGATGGCACCATCCGTCCCCACATGACCAGCGTCAACGACGGCCGGCATCGTGGACAGCTGTCCCGGACGCTCAACCATCGGGAGATCAGAGACAGATTCACCCCCGGCCGCAACGTCGATCCGGCTGTCTTCGTCGTCAGCGGACCCCTCACCTCGGGACCCACGGCTGAAGAATTTCAACCCGTAGCAGACAACCATGAGAAACGCCAAGACTGCAAACACGACCAGCATGTCCACCAGGGACAGCCACAGGCTCGAACTAACAGTGTCCGGCATCATCATCTCCTTATCACTCATTTTCTGCTTCCGACTGGAAAGGGTCTGGCTTCACTCCATATGCGGGTAAACAGCCTCAACAATGACCCCGATAATTTCTTGTTTATTATATCACATTCTGAAATGAATCAACGGGAAGGGCGACGTTCTTACCAATGCAACCCTACCAACAAATGGGGTTCGGACCTACGTGGCGCCATCCGAATGAACTCGGGAAACAGCCGGATACAGTCGGGTCGGTAGAACGGTACCCCGGACCTGAGCGGCTCGACCAGCCAAGGCGTGATATATAAATAATATAGATTGCGAGTGAACAGACTCTGTGGAAACATGATCTGTGTTGACACCAGTATTTCTCTTATATTGAGTGCGTTCACGTCTTCTTCACTATTTCATGACGTGCCTCTTGACATTCATCTGTGACTTAATATTATTTAGGTGCAAGTGAACAACATTCTATTAGGAGGCACGAGATGACCGACACGACGACGAGACTGATGGACCTGGTGTATCGTGGCCGGCTGGATACGACTACGGCGGTGCTGCTGTTCAACGTCGTCTGGACGGTCAGCGGCAAACGCGAGTATATCGTCAGGGATTGAACACATCCGAGACTGGGAGGATACTATGTCGCAAGAGTACGAGAAGATCGAACGTATGGTCCAGCAAGGCAAGCTTACGCGCGCCGAGGCAGATGAGTTGCTTGCGGCTCTCGAGCCGAAGGAATCCCAACAGTCCAGTCCACCTATCCAGGGGGTGCAGCCTCGTACACGTCGGACGTTCCGGATCCACGTCGACGAAGCCAGAACAGGTGAGCACGTAGACCTGGGCTTCCCCATGGCCCTCGCGGGTATCGGATTGAACATCCTCGCCCGCAAGGGAAGGGCGACCGTCGGTGTCGACGGCAAGCAGGTCCCGATCGATGTCGACGAAATCAGGCGCTTGATCGCGGACCCGGCCTTCGTAGGGGAACTGATGCACATTCATGCAGGTGACGGTGACGACGTCATCCTTAGCATCGAGTGAGGCTGCCATGAAGCACCTGCCGACGACGTGCCCCTCGTGCGGGTCTCAGCTGGAGATTGCCGAGCTGCACTGCACCGCCTGTGACACAACTGTGCGAGGAGCGTACCCGCTCGACCGGTTCGCGGCCCTGTCCGGTGAAGACGAGCAGTTCCTGCTGACCTTTCTGGCGGCGCGCGGTAACCTGAAAGAAGTCCAGGACCGCCTGGACCTGTCCTACCCGACCGTGCGGGGCCGTCTGGACAGGGTGCTGGCGGCGCTGGGACTGGCCGGCGACGACAAACCCGCCGAGAAGGCCGTGCGCAAACCCAACATCATGGAACTGCTGGACAAGCTGGAAGCCGGCGACCTGAGCGTCGATACGGTCTTGAAGACCATCAAGGAGGGCAGCGATGAGCCAAGCGACGGAACGACTGAGTGAACTGAAGGACAAGGGACTTATTACACAGGAGCAGTACGACGAGCTCTTGGCCGCGCTCGGTGCGATCAAAGACGAGTTGCCACAGGTTCCACAAGTACCTCGTTTACCAGCCGAACCTATGGCACCCGTGCCCCCTGCTCAGCCGGTGACTCCCGCATCTGCGCCCCAGGCCACAGGCCGCAGTCTGACCGTACGCCTGATCTCTGAGGACCTGCAGGTGCGTGGTATCCAGGGACTCCCAGCTGTCCGGGTCGTGCGAGGCCAATCGAGCGTCCGTACCCGCCAGGATGGCCAGAATGTTGAGGTCGAGTCGAGATTGACTGCAGGCGAATTCCACGGCTTCTCGTTCAGCCTCGGATTCGGCAACGACGGCGAACCGGTCGAACTCGAAGTACCTGTCGACATGTCGTGCGAACTCAAGACCGTCTCGGGCAACATCACGGTCAGCGACATCACGGGAGACGTCGTGGTGCGCAGCGTGTCCGGCGATGTCGACGCCAGCTCCATGGCGCACCTCTCTTCCGCACAGGCGACGTCGGGCGACGTCGACATGGACAAGTGCCTGGTGGATGGCGACGTCATCAGCAAGTCGGGCGACCTGGACATTCGAAACTCGACCGTCCGTGGCATGCTCAAGTCGTATTCAGGCGATGTTGCCGTCCTCAACACCGTCCTGAACGACACCGACGTCCTCAGCTTCAGCGGGGACGTGAGCCTGGAGAGGGTGACCGTCCAGAGCAGCGCCCGCTTGAAGACGACCAGCGGCGACGTGCGTGCAGAACTTGACCAGCACGACGTCATGGTCGACGTCGAGACGCGGTCGGGCGAGGCAAGCATCAAGGGTCCAGGCGTCGATGTCGAGGTCCAGCGGCAGCGTATTCCCGTGGGCTTGGCGACCGTCGAGCTTTCCGTCCACACCGGCAGTGGTGATATCGAGGTCAGACTGACATAGTTCTCCTTCCGAAAAGGCATCACCCACCCCCGGTCATCGCAGCCGGGGGTTCGCAGTTCCTGGGAAGGTGTGACAGTCTTGGGACAGAAGCTCCCCTCAGAACGCCCCTCGCATTGAAAAGAAATACTCGGGGAATACACCCTTCGCCTTGGACAAAAGGGCTCAGGGGTCTTGAACAGAAAGGCTCGGGGAAAGCGCCCCTCGCCTGCGAAAAAAGGGCTCGGGGGGTCCCAAAGTGTAACACTCTCGACGAATTGGCACCGCGCAGCGTCATCACCTTCATCTGTCCTGTTCTCAGATATACTGTTGGTACCCTGAACGATGGAGGAACCAATGTTGGCCGATGGCAACTATCTAAGTGTGTGTGCGTATGACTGTCCCGACTCGTGCGGCATGGTCGCAACCTGCAGCGAAGGGCGACTCGTCGAGCTGGAAGGTCGGAAGGACAACCCATACACACGTGGCTTCATCTGTCACAAAGGACGCCGCTGGGTCCGTGATCTGCGGGGCGAGGATCGTCTGACGTCGCCCCTGGCACGCCGGAATGGCAAGTTCATCCCTATCGGCTGGGACGAGGCCCTGGACATGACGGCACAGGCGATCCAATCAGCTATCCGGCATCACGGTCACCAGTCCTTCCTCTTCTACGAGGGTTCCGGCAACCTGCTCATGGGCAACAAGATCCAGCGCCTGCTTCCCCTGATGCTGGGCGGTGGCACGATGGCTACCGGGTCGCTGTGCGGCTCCGAGGGCAAGGTCGGCCTGGCTCGCAGCTATGGCACGGTCGGCCGCGACCAGCCGTTGGCTGCGCTGGAGAGCAAGTCCATCCTGCTGTGGGGTCGCAACCCGGCTGAAAACAGTGTCCACTTCCTCGCCATTGTGCATGACGCGCGCCGTAAAGGGGCTCTCCTGGGCACGATCGATGTCCGCGCCACACCCACGACTGCGATCAGCGACTCAGCGTGGATCGTGCGCCCGGGTTCGGACCTGACGCTCGCCCTGTACCTGTGCCACGAGGCGATCAATCTCCATGGTGAACCTCAGGCCGCACACGAAGGATACGACGCGTTCAGGGATGCCTGTCTGCTGGTCTCCGCCGAGGACGCACAACAGGCCACGGGTCTGTCCGCCGAGGCTCTGCACGCACTCGTCGGCTTCGTCACGAATCAGTCGCCCCTCAGCATCTGGACCGGAACTGGTCTTCAGCGGACCCGGTGGGGCGCCAACCTGGTCCACGTCATCGACACGCTCGGTTTCCTGCTGGGCAATCACGGCGTCCCCGGCGGCGGCGTCTGGTTCGACCAGGGCGACGACAACTTGCTGCCGGACGACTTCGCGACCGTTCCCGGCGCTCAGACCCGCTTCATGCCGCGTCCCAACCTGGGAGCCTCACTGCTGGAAGCCGAGCTGCCCGTCGAGGCTGCAATGTTCGTGCGGGGCAACCCCGCATCGCAGTGCCCGGACGCCGGCAAGGTGCTGAAATTCCTGGAGCAGTGCCCCTTCTCGGTCTGCCTGGACTGGCACATGAGCGTGACCGCGCGTGCGTGCACGCTCGTCCTGCCGACGACCGTGTTCCTCGAACGAGGTGACGACTATGTCATGAGCTACTTCCATGACTTGCTGCAAAAGACGAACAAGGCGACAGAACCGCCCGAGGGCGTCCGCGACGAGCTGGACATTGTCCGGGACGTTGCCTTGCGGCTTGGGCTACCAGACCGGTTCACAACCGAGAGGGCGCGGCTGGCAGATGTCGAGAACGACCCCCGGCTGACGCCCGCGGGTCCCGGCATGTGGCGTCTCAAGGATGCACCGCGCATCCAGGGAGCATTTCACTTCCCCTCCCGCGTGCCCGATGTCCTTGTCGAACCGGGTATGCTGCGTCTCATCACCGTGCATGTGCGCGACTACATCAACGGCATCGACCCAAACCAGGCACGGGTTCGCGTCCTGCCTCCCGTGGCATCGGTGTCGAGGGAACTTGCCCACGAACGCTGCCTGACCGAGGGCCAGAAGGTGACCCTGCGCAATGCACTGGGTTCGCTGGATGTGCGGATCCACCTGGACAAGAGCATCGCCACTCAGACCATCGTACTGCCGCAAGGAGTGGAGGGCGTCAACCTGCTCGTCGCTCCTGGACTCACGCCGGACGGCAACTCCTGCATCAACGACAGCTGGGTCCTGCTCGAGCCCGCACTTTAATGAAACGGCAGGGCAAGCCACCGCAGAATCCTGTAACCACCGCGCCGGCCACAGAGGGCGCCGTTCCCCACAAGGAACGGGCCGATCCTTCCCTGGAGGTCATCTCCTACGCCGTCGCCGCCCTGGCCAATGCCTACAGCGAAGCACGAGACAAGGCGAAGCTGCTGCCACGGCTGATAGCCGCCTCCGTCCGCATCACCGCCCTGGCAGACCGGGACGAAGCCGAAGAACAGCTCGCGCGTCTTGTCCGCATGCAGAAGGAAGCCACACACCTTGCAGTCGAGCACCTGGAGCGCAAGAAGCAGCTCTCGTCCGCAGCTGTGGCCCTGGCCCAGTCCACCGACTGGAAGGGCGCACGGTCGACACTGGACCAACTCATGCATGAGTGGCGCCTGGCAGGCTGGTCGGACGACGCAGCGACCGCTCCCTTCCGTAAGGCATTCAACGACGCGGTAGTCACCTTCACCCGAAGGCAGGAACAGTGGTTCGATGAACAGCGCATGCGCGGCGCCCCTACCCGCGAGTATCGCGAGTACCTGTGCACACGCGCCGAGCAGCTGCTGGAAGAGATAGACGACACGATGTGGGCAGCTGCTGGCGAGCGCCTGAAGCAGCTGGCCCAGCTGTGGAAGAAGACGGCGCGGCATGAGGAAGATACAGCCCTGTCGGCACGTTTTTCCGCCGCCGAGCGCGCCTTCGAAGCACATCGGGACGCATGGTACGACGCCAACCACGCACGCAAGGAGAAGCTGCTGCACCACATCGAGACCCTGACGGATACCACAAATGGACTCGCATGGGAAGCAGCACGACGCGAAGTGGCGGACATCGAAAAACATGACTGGCACGAAGCAGGGCAGTTGCCCCACGACCAGCATGAGATCATGGAACGCGAACTCCGGCGCGTCCTCACTGCCTTCCACGTTCGTCAGGGCGAAGCGGAACACGAGGCCCTGAAGCAGAAGGAGAAGATCGTCGCCCGCATCCAGGCGCTGGGCCGGCGTCCCCTGGACAACTGGAAGGCGACGCGTGCCGTCCTCCTAGAACTTCAACAGGCGTATACGGATGTGGGTCCGGTCGCCACGGCCAGTGAAGCCGATCTGCTGCAAGCATACCGCGCCGCCTGCCAGGCTGTTGTCGGCAAGCTGGGGACCCTGCGGGGCAACAGTACCGAGAAGCGCGGCGACGTCATCCGGCTCATCCGCGAGCTGACCGACAAGGCCGGCAAGGGTGTCTCGTGGCGCGACGCCCGCGACAAGGTCCTGGTCCTACAGAAGCAGTACATGGGAGCTGGTCCCGTTGCGCACGCCGAGGGCGAAGCCCTGTGGCAAGAGTATCGGGCCGCCTGTGACCGCTTTTTCGAGCTCTACCGCTCGTGGACCGGCGACAACGTCGAGGTCAAGGAACAGCTGTGCGCCGAGGCGGAAGCACTGTTGGATGAACGTGACCCGTTCGAGGCCAAGGAAAAAGCCAAGAAACTGCAGCAGCGGTGGAAGTTTTCAGGACCCGTTCCGCCGGAAGAAAACGAGACGTTGTGGTCACGCTTCAGCGAGACCGTCGACAAGGTCTTCGAGCGGGCCCGCGCCGACTGGGAAGACATCCACGGCACCTGACCCCAATTGTGAATCCCCAAAGTACCTGGTACTTTAGGGATTCACAATTGGTGAAGATGTGATTTGTTACAGGCCGTACGCAGCGCGTGCCAGCAGAAACAGTGTCTTGGTGTAGCTGGACATGCGGCCCAACGGAGTACTGATCTCCTGGTCATACGCTGCCTGCGTTGTGCCAGGATCAGCGGCGTGGAGCGTGCTTTCGTCGAAGAACCAGCTGTCCTTGCCGTTGATACTGTCCCCGAAGAATTTGGTCTCCAGTGGCCACAGCTCGCGGACCACGGGCCTGCCCAGATAGGCGGCGTGGCGGCACAGCCAGCTTGGCGAGGTTGCTGTCGCAATGTCCAGCGGAAGGGCGTTCTGCAACGCGGTTACAAACACCGGACTGTTGCGCGCAACCATTGCACCCTGATACTCCTCCAGGTTGTAGTGATGGTTGGTCGCTGATCCCATGAGCGTACCGAAGTTCCCGATACCCTTGAAAATGATGCCGACGGGCGCAGGAACACCGTGATATGGTTGAGTGGTGTCCTGCACATAGTGCATCGCCCGCGCGAGGTAGCGGAAGGTCCAGTACAGGTCGCCCTTCTCCCTTGCCTTGCCTGCCAAGTCGAAGAAGTACTGCGCACGCGACGGTGCGACGCCGAAGCGCAGCCAGCCCAGGCCATAATACTGGTGGCGCCAACCCTGCGAACCACCCGTCAACGCCTGCAACGGGCTGAGCTGGAGGTCCTCATCCATCTTCCAGTCGGGCTCATCTGCATAGTTGGTCAGGATGGCGGCGGCGCTGGTCACCGTCCCCGGCTTGCCCTCGATGTATTGGAGGACAAAGTTGGGTCCGACTGCGGCCGTATCCACGTCCTGGTAGGTCCATGGCGTGACGGTAATGCTGTCATACGCCTTCAGCCACTCCTGATCACTGATAATCAGCTTCGTACAGGCACCGTGGCTGTTCCACGCGTCCACCGGACTGACCAGACAAAACAGCGCAAAAGCGACGACAAGTGCAGCACACAGCAGTTTCCGATTCCTCTTCATGGCTCCCCCTTTGTCGAGTGTTTCTGTCATTCGCATAGTTGTGCAGACCTGCTACGGCCGTGCGTTCGACGTCAGGACAGCGACCATGCAGTCGAGCCCGGCCACCATCGTCTCCAGCGACATGGAAGGCGTCCCCGGTTTCCCCACCACCTGCCCGGGCAGGAACGGCACATGGATGAACCCGGCCTGCGTTTCCAGATTGTGCGTGACGATGTGGTGCAGGACGCCGTAGAATAGATGGTTGCAGACGAACAAGCCCGCCGTGTTGCTGACGGCAGCCGGGAACCCGGCACTCCGAAGACCGGCAACGATCTGCTTGATGGGCAGTGTGGCCAGGTAGGCGGTCGGGCCCTGTGGAACGATGGGTACGTTCTCGCGAAGGACACCGCCATTGTCGGGAGCCTGTGCATCGTCGCAGTTGACCGCAACGCGTTCGATACTCAGTTCGGCCCGGCCTCCCGCCTGACCGACCATCACGACAGCGGCCGGGCGAAGCCGGTCGATAGCCTCTGTCACCGTCCCAATACTGTCTGCGTAGGTTGTCGGCACCAGCAGGCGTTCGATGCGGGCATCACCCGTATCGCCGTTCAGCCGGCTGACGGCTTCCCATGACGGGTTGAGGGCTTCGCCGCCAAAGGGTTCGAATCCGGTCACGAGTATCGTCATCATGCTTTCCTCCCCAGGATGGAGACAGTATACCCGGACGCGACCTCCGACCAAACGTTCTTGACATTGGAGCGGGGCATCAGTACCATGGCATGAGGCTGGAAAACGAGATACCTGGATCTGGAGGAAACAAAGACGATGTATCGGCCTACTGTAGCAGAGATCGATCTGACAGCAATCCGCGACAACCTGCGGGCCATCCGGGCGTTCACTCCATTCAAGACGCAGGTCATTGGTGTCGTGAAGGCTGACGCATATGGACACGGCGCAGCACGCGTTGCGGCGGTGCTGGAACAGGAACAGGTCCGGCTGCTGGCGGTGGCGACGCCTGACGAGGCCGTCGAGCTCCGCGAGAGCGACATTACGGCTGAGATTCTCGTCCTGGGAAACTCGCCCGCCGACTTCGTCCCATATGCCGTCAGGAACAACGTCTCTCTCACAACGGTCAACCAGGCGACGACGATGACGTATGGAGCAGCGGCGGGCACACATACAGTACGCCTGCATTACAACGTCGACACCGGCATGGGGCGTGCGGGCATCCTGGCAGATGATGCGACAGACCAGATCTTGCACAGTGCCACGGTCCCCCACGTCAGTATTGTCGGCGTGTACTCGCATTTCGCGTGCGCCGAATCCGATCCGGCATTCACGGCGCTGCAGACGGCACGGTTTGCAGAGGTCGTGCGTGAACTCCGCGCGGGCGGCCTCCAGCCGGCAATGGTGCACCTGGCCAATTCGGCGGGCCTGTTCACGTCTCCGGGTGTCATGCTGGACGGGGTGCGCCCCGGCATCCTCCTGTATGGCTGTCCGCCCGTCCCTGCCCTGACCTGCCCCGTACGGCCGGTCCTCGCGTTACGGACAGAGCTGGAAATAGTGAAGGAGCTGCCGGCTGGCCACGGTATCGGGTATGGAAGGACGTTCATCACGGAACGGCCCACCCGCATGGCACTCATCCCCATCGGGTATGCCGACGGCTATCTGCGCGGACTGTCCAACAAAGCACATGCGATCGTGCGGGGACGGTTCGCGCCCATCGTGGGGCGTATCAGCATGGATGTCTGCGCCCTCGATGTCACGGACATCCCAGCGGCGGTGCCCGGCGACCCCGTGACCCTCATTGGCGAGCAGGATGGTCTTTTCGTCACCGCTCAGGAACTCGGGGAACTCATGGGGACCATTTCCTACGAGGTCTTGATTGGAATCTCGAAGCGCGTGCCGCGCGTCTATATCGACAGGAGCCCCTGAAGCACCACACCGAGACATGACAAACCCCCCACCTGCAGGTGGGGGGTTTGTCATGGTAGTGCCATGGCGGCCGCATCAGGGCGTGACTGCCGAACCATTGATGTGCAAACCAGCCTGAATGAGGTCGGCCAGCCGGTCAAGGCTTGCCTGCATCCGATCCAGCTTGCTTCCGAATACCGTCAGCAGATACACAGAGATGGCAATTGGGAAGCCAATGTTGCCGATCAGCGTGACAAGTCCGTCCATGTCGTGCCTCCTTGGCAGGGGGCTGCCCTGCTCTCCTGTTATGGAGAGGCACGTATGGCGGATGCGCTTGTGGCGTCTCCCTGACGGGAGAAACAGGGTCAGACCAACTTCAGGGCATGGAAAAGAAGGGCATACAGGACGGCGAAAATCAGGCCGGGCAGGAGGTTGGCCAGCTTGATCTTCTTCAGGCCCAGCAGGTTGATGCCGATGGCGATGACCATGAGGCCGCCCGTGGCCGTCAGCTCGTTGAGGATGTAGGGCTGCATCAGGAACCCCAGCGCGGAACCCAGCAAGGTCAGACTTCCCTGGATGATGAATACGGGGATGGCGCTGAACGCAACGCCGCTGCCCAGCGCCGCAGCGAGCGATATGCTGATGACCAGGTCGAGGATGGACTTCGTGTAGATAAGCGTGCCATTGCCCGTCATCCCCTCCTGGATGGAACCAATAATGGTCATGGGGCCGATGCAGTAGATGAGGGAAGCAGTGACAAGCCCCTCTGCCCACCGGCTGCCAGACGCAACATGGAGCCGCTTCTGGAAGCGCTCGGCCGCCGCGTTGACCCTGTCTTCGAGCCGCAAGAGCTCTCCCACGACGACACCACTTACGATAGCCATGACCATGATAACGGCATTGCCCGTCTTGAGGGCCATGCCGATCCCGATGGAAAGCGTCGCCAGCCCATTCGCGATGAAGATGGCGTTGCGGGTGTCCTCCTTGAGAAACTTGCCAACGAGCATGCCGACCAGGCTGCCGACTACAACTGCAATCGCGTTGACCGTCGCGCTCAGAGGGAACCTGAGCACAAAACCCGATGCCGCCCCCGAAGGGGCGGCAACCAGCGTCGTAATTGCCGAAAGAATACTCATGAACAGATGATGTACCTAGACCTTGAGCCCCATGATTTCGTACATCGAGAAATACGCCTCAGCATCGCCGAGTTCCTCGATGGCAGCAATAACGGCACTCTTTGTGTCCGCAGGCAGCGCGCGGAATGCGTCCGTATCGGTGAGCTCGACGCCGGCCATGGAAACGGATACCGTACCGATGTAGTCGTCGTCCATCAGTTCATTGGCCAGAACATGAGCCTGGTCCTCGGCTGGCATGAACAGGGCCTGGCCAAGATAGATGACTTCGGACTCCTCGCCCTCGTCGTCACTCTCGTCGTCCTCGGCTTCCTTGTCCTTGACATCCGCGGCATCATCTCCGACCTGGCAGCAGCAGGACCCACCTTCGGTATGCTCGTGGCCGTCCTTGCAGCACTCACCTTCGGTATGCTCGTGGCCGTCCTTGCAGCACTCACCTTCGGCGTGCTCGTGGCCGTCCTTGCAGTGACCGCCTTCGCACCCGCAGTTGTTGTCGTCCCCACCGCAAGAACACTCTTCGCCGTCCTCTCTCATCTCGTCGGCCCACGGATGAAACCCCGAGATACGAACGGTGACGCCGTCGACGTCACGCTCCACGACGACGTGAGACTGGTCCTCGTCAAGGTGGTAGTGCCACTTCTTGAGAATCTCTTCGCCTTGCTCAATGCTTTCGATATTGTTGATAGCCACCTGGATCAGCATGGGAAACCTCCAATGAGACAGTATGGGATTCATTGTACACGTGTTTGTCTGAGGCGCAAAAGCCTGTACACTTACATTATGAAGAGTGGATTCGTATCAATTTTTGGCAAGCCCAGCGTCGGGAAGTCGTCGCTGATGAATACTATCCTTGGTACCAAACTATCCATCGTGTCGCCCAAACAGCAGACCACGTGGTACAACATTCTTGGCGTTCTCAACAAGAAGGACGCCCAGGTCTGTTTCGTCGACACGCCCGGATATCACAAGGTAAGCAAGAGCAAGCTCAACAAGTACCTTGTGGAGACGGCGCTGCAGTCACTGGAGGACGTCGAGGTCGTCTACTTCGTCATCGACCAGTCGGCCTATCCTGACGCCGAGTACGAGGAGATGTTCCCCATCGTCATCAAGCTCGGCAAACCGATCTTCCTCGTCGTCAACAAACTGGACCTGGACACGGCCAAGCGCCACGAGATGGTGGCTGCTCCCTTCGTGGAGAAGCTTCATCCGACAGCTGTCTTCCACGTTTCGGCGGCGACCGGCGCAGGGGTCACACCACTAGTAAAGGCGACCATCGACGCAATGCCCGTCGGCGAGCCCTATTTCGACGACAAGACCTTGACGTCGCACCCGATCGAACTCATCGTTGCTGACACCGTACGTGAGCAGCTGTTCAGCCGTCTGCAGGACGAGCTCCCCTATTCGACGGCCGTCGTCACGGACGACATCACGGAGTCCGCCAAGGGTATCCGCGCCATGGTCAGTGTGTACGTCGCCAAGGACTCTCAGAAGGGCATGATCATTGGCAAGGGCGGTGAACTCATCGCGACCATCAAGGATGTCGCTCGCAAGAACCTCGTCCATTTCCTGGGCGAGCGGGTCGAGCTCGACGTCCGCGTCAAGGTCGAGAAGAACTGGAACCGCAAGCTGGTGACCATGAAACACTTCGGACTGGCGGTCAGCAAGAAGTAACCTGTCCATCCTCAATCGAACACACAAGCGCCTGTTGCTGAGGGATCATCCCCTCAAGAGGAAATGTGAAGAACGGACCGTCTACGACGGACCGGGGTTGGCCGCGATAGCCTCGCCTTCAATAAGATCTGCAGGCTCCATGACAATGGTCCCTCCGGTCACGTACTTGACCGTCCCCTTGCGCGCGACCAGTTCCTTGAGTTCCCAGGGGAAGTTGAGTTCGATGGCGCTGACGCCCCGGAGGAAATCTGAACGCATGCTGAACCGGACTTTGTCGCCCAGACGCTGCATGCGCACGGAAAGTTCGCCGAACGTAGACTGCAGACCGTGGACGTCGATGCCGTCGCCGGCAAACAGCTCGGGCGTCGGCACTGGGATGATGCTCAGGTAGGTGCCGCGTTCGACAAAGATGAGGCTGGTCAGCAGCTCGAGGGCAAGCGCCGTCGCGACGGCGCTGTGCCGTGGACCGGCAAGAGCTCTCCTGGTATGCAGGTCGATATAGTCGGGGAGAGCGTCGGATACCCCAAGCTGCTCCAGACCCTCCTGCATCAGACCGTACGCTCCGCTCTCACGGCGCAGGATCAGAGTTTTGGCGCACAGCAGTGACAGACGGATGTCGCCGAGGGAGCCGAGGGAGGGGTTTGCGACGAAGCCGTCACGCAGCCAATGCTCGGCGATCCAGCTCATGGTGCCAGTCAGGATGGCGTCCTCGGTGCCGTGCGCGCCAAACAGGGCGTAGGCCGCAACCGGTGCTATGTCGGCAAACATCGGCTTGCCAGGGCCGACATGAGTATCGGCCGCATCCGCCTGCTTGAGCAACCGCAGCTGGAGGTCGTCACATAATCTGAGGCGCACGTCGTCCTTCTCGGAAAGCATGCTCTGATAGCTCTCAATGGCCTTGCCCAGCACCAGATGCAGCACAGGGCCGGAACGCCGCAATGGTCCCAGCAAGCCGATGGCGACAGGCTCCACTGTTGTCTGCGATTGGCTGAGCCAGGTGACGAACTGGTCCACGACGGGAAACAGCTGCCTGCGGAGCTGCACCTGGCGCGCCACCTTCAGATGCCAACCCAGAGCAATGACAAAGCTTGCGTACGAAAACAGTGCATCCGCCGACAGAGCGGGCCCTGGGGGTAATTGCGCCGCATAGGAACGCAAGAGGCTGGAAGCCGTGTCGACCTCTCCCACACGGTCATATGCCTCGACGAGCGCCGGCAGGGCAACGGCATCGAGGCCGCCCTCGAACGCCGAGGCAGCAGTGGCTTCAAGAGACGACAGGTGAAGCAGCTGGTTGGCGGCAAAACGGTTGAGGCGCTCGTCGCCCGTGCGATATCCTACATGCTTTTCCTGTGTTACGACGAGCCGGTGCTCTTGCTCAAGGATCCCGGCGCTCTGTCCAAGGAGGAGCGTGAGTTCCTCAGGTTTGTAGGTACGGTCCCTGTCGACGAAGAAGAAAAACGTGACTTCGGTATCGCCGCCAGGTTCGAGCTGGTGGTCGAATGCAAGTCGCAGCTGCATGAGCCCCGTCGGCGAGACGACTTCGCCGCCGGCATCGGCGTCGACCATGCTGCCAGTCCGGGGATCGTAGACGCTGACCTTGGTACTGCTCGGTCGTTCACAGGCAAAGGCGATGCGCTGTCCGTTGAGCATGATGAGGTTCTCACGTGAAAAGCTGAACCGTTCCAGACTCGTGATGCCCACCTCGTCGAACGGCTTGATGAGGAGGACGAGCGTCACAGCGTGAAACTGATCACTGGTATTGCGCAGCCGGAACGTGACCTGAACGAAGGGCAGGTCCATCAATCCATGGGGAAACGCACTCCTGGTCACGGTGAGTTCGGGTGCCGTCATGACGATGCGGTGGATGCCGTCTTCGAAGGAAGCCATCGTCGCCCTCGGGTCATACGCTGCGGAGGAACAGACCTCGCGCCCTTCCACCTGTGCCACGTAGTCGATAGTGACAGGAACCAGTGTCAGGATGAGCGTGCCGCATTCATCCGCCCGAACACCCTCAGGATGACGGGGCAGACCCAGCTGCGTCAGGCGCTCGCCGGTCAGATTTTCCCAGGACGGGATACTCCCGGTCTTGCCGGCAAGCTGTACCTGCAGGTAGCGTGGCAGCTCCTCGGGCTTGAACAGCGCCGAGGCTGTCTGTGTCAGCACCGTTCGCAGGCGTGCCTCGGATTCCGTGCGCACCTGTCCCGTGCCGCCGATGACCTGCAGCCGGTCCAGCACGTCGCTCGCAGCCTGGCTGACGGGGACAGAGCGGACCCGTTTTCTACCCCTCATGTGCAAGCATGGCCTTCACAAACGCAACGAACAGGGGGCCTGGCTGGAGTGGCTTGGACGAGAGCTCAGGGTGAAACTGGACACCGACGAAGAACGGATGATTCCCGAGTTCGAGGGCCTCGACCAGGTCTTCCTCCGGATAAACAGCAGCGACGCGCATGCCATGTTCTTCGAAGGCTGCACGGTAGTCATTGTTGAACTCAAAGCGATGACGATGGCGTTCGGAAAGCGTGGATGCCCCATAGGCCTCTTCCACCCTGCTCCCCGGTGTGATGGTGTTCTCGTAGACGCCAAGCCGCATGGTCCCGCCCAGCTTCTGTACGCCCTTCTGCGACGGCATCAGGTAGATGATAAGGTCCTTCGCGTCGGGCTTGAACTCCTGGGAATTCGCGTCCTCAATACCGAGCACGTTCCGTGCAAATTCGATGCTGGCAACCTGCATACCCAGGCAGATGCCCAGGAAGGGCAGATTGTGGGTGCGTGCGTATCCCGCAGCCAGGATCATCCCTTCGATGCCACGTTTCCCGAAACCGCCCGGGACCAGGATGCCGTCATACTTGCCCGCGTCCAGCAGGCGCACCCCCTGCTTCTCGACGTCTTCGCTGTCAACCAGGTCGATGTGCAGATCACACCCGGTCGCCCATGCGCCATGGTGAAGCGCTTCGCGGAGGGACAGATAGGCATCATTCAGTTGAACGTACTTGCCGACAATGGCCAGCCTGCGTGGCGTCTTCGCCTGGTCGATCGTCCATGTGAACCGCACCCAGGGCGTCTCGGTCTCGGCCGCGCGGGGCGCCATGCCGAACGCAGACAGGACGAGGTGGCCGACACGCTGTTCCTGCAAGTAGTTTGGGACCTTGTACACGGAGCTCAGATTGGGCAGCGAGATGACGTGATCGGCGGGGACACCGCAGAACAGGGCCACTTTGCGCTTCTGCTCGACCGGCAGTTCCTTCACCCCGCGGGCCACGACCAGCGTGGGCTGGATGCCGATTTTGCGCAGTTCACCGACGCTGTGCTGGGTCGGCTTAGTCTTGAGTTCATCTGTGGTCTCGAGATAAGGGACGTACGTCAGATGAGCGAAGATCGAGTTGGCAGGATCCTCGGCCCAGAACTCGCGGATGGCTTCGAGGAACGGCAGGCCTTCGATATCACCAACCGTGCCGCCAACCTCGACGATCACGAAGTCGGCCTTCGACGCCTCGGCAACCTTGGTGACACGGCTGCGGATCTCCCCAGTGAGGTGCGGGATGATCTGCACCGTGTGCCCCAGGTACTCGCCCTTGCGCTCTTTCTCGATGACGGAGAGGTAGACCTGCCCGCTGGTGATATTGTTCATGCGGTGCAGGTTCTGGTTGAGGAAGCGCTCGTAGTGTCCCAGGTCCAGGTCGGTCTCTGCGCCGTCCTCCGTCACGAAGACCTCGCCGTGCTCAAATGGGTTCTGCACACCGGCGTCGACGTTGAGATATGGGTCCATCTTGAGAATGGTCACGGAGAAGCCCTCGTCGAGGAGGATACGTCCCAGAGAGGCGGCGAAGATGCCCTTGCCCAATGACGACATAACGCCACCGGTAACGAAGATGAATTTGCTCATGCTGCCTCCGCGATTGACTGGGGCATGGAAATGCGAGCCATGGTCACGAGCACGCCGTTTAAATACGACAATTGATGCACAACTTTCTTACCAGGCGCGGGATCAGGACTGTCTCACTTGCCATGCCTGTTCCTTTTTGGACGTGCGTCGCGGATATAAGCGATGAATGCATAGACTGCCTGGATGTCCTCGGTGTTGAGGTCCCCCTGGTGACGCAGCGCTAGCTCCAATTCATCGCCGGGAGCAGGCAGCCTCTTGTCGCGTACCATGTCTGCGGCGTTGAGGCCAAATGCGGCGGCGATCTTGGTCACTGTAGCCAGTGTGGGCGACGTTGGGGTGGAGAGGATCTGAGAGATCCTCCCCGAGGAGATGCCGGCAGCAGCAGCCAGCTCACGCTGACTCCTGTGGCTCCTTGACAGCAGTACCTCGACGTTCTCTTTGAACCCCATGGTTGCTCCTCATTCATTGTATATGGAAACCGCCGGCCGCCAACCGCACCGGCCGGCGGTGCATGCTGCTGGTCTGCTCCAGACAGTGCTATTTCTGAACGGAGAGCACCCTCAGGACTTCACGCATAAAGTCTGGCAAGTCCGCCGGCGAGCGGGACGTGACGAGGTTACCATCCACAACAACCGACTGGTCGATCCAGATTGCCCCGGCGTTCGACATATCGTCCCTGATGGTGCTGGTACTAGTGAGTGTACGCCCTTTGACGATCCCAGCGCTGATGCCCACCCACCCGGCGTGACAGATCATCGCCACCAGCTTGCCTTTGTCGTTCATCTCCCGAACCAGCGAAAGCATGGCCCTCGACCGGCGAAGGTAGTCCGGCGCATATCCGCCGGGCACAACCACACCCTCGAACTCTCCCGGGGTGACGTCCGCAATGAGCATGTCCGGCGTGAAGGGCACACCGAATTTGCCCTTGTAGACACGTTTTTCTGTTGCAACGCTGATCGATTCGAACCCGGCTTCCTTGAGACGAAAGTAGGGATAGATGAATTCATGCTCGTGCACCAGCTCGTCCAGCAGAACAGCAATCTTCTTTGCCATATCGGCCTCCCCAGCCATGCTTGACTTCTATCCATATTCTAGCCAAGTGGAAGCATAATGAAATGAAGACGTTCAATGCTGGGTCAGCCCACATGCGTGGGCCTTCTGAGCCGATTCACGGTGAAGACCGCGCCGTACGGGTCTTTGCTGCTATACTGAAATAATGAAACAACTCGGCGTGGACATAGTGGCCGTGGCGCGTATCCGGGCTCTGGGAGAACGGTATGGAGAACGCTTTCTGAACCGCGTCTACTCCGCCTCCGAACTCTCGACATGTGACCGCCCTGACCGCTGGCAGTGTCTGGCAGGCCGCTGGGCCGCCAAGGAGGCTGTCATCAAGCTGCTGCCTTCAAGGGACCTTCCGACGCTGCGCGAGGTCGAGATCGCTCCAGGGCCGGAGGGCGCGCCGATTGCCGTCATCCGTGGGACACCCTGGTTCAACTGTTCCCTCAGCATCAGCCACGAACGCGAGTACGCGGTCGCCGTGGCCATGGTGATCCAGGGAGAATATGGGAGCATGTATGAGAGCGGCGACTCGTAGTCAGATCCGCAGTATCGAGAAACACACCTTCAACGAATACGGCATGCCGTCGATCGTGCTTATGGAGCGTGCCGGCCAGGCTGTCGCGGACGTGGCACTAAACATTGCGGACGAGGACGCAGAAGAGGGGCTGAGGCCGCACTTCGTCGTTCTGTGTGGAACGGGCGGCAACGGAGGCGACGGCTTTGTCGCAGCGCGTGACCTCCTGTTCGCGGGCTTCCCCGTCACGGTATTTGCACTCCCCGCCAAAGGACACCCCAGCGACGATGTAGAGACGGAACGCGCATTCCTGGAGCGAGTCGCCCCCGAAGGTACCTTCATCAACGTCACGGACGAAGAGGTCCTGGACAAGATCGAGGAATCGATCGACGACGACGCCATCGTGATCGACGCCCTGTTTGGCATCGGCCTCGACCATGTGGTTTCAGGAATAGCCGGGGATATCATCGAAATCGTCAACGCGAGTCTGGCGCACGCTGTCGTGGCGGTAGACATCCCGTCCGGCATCGACTGCGATACCGGCATGGCGCTGGGGACTCCCGTCTTTGCCAGCGATACCGTCACATTCGGTCTGCCAAAGCTGGGCCTGTACATGGGAGCGGGCACAGAAGCGGCAGGCGAAGTCCACGTCGAACAGCTCATCTATCCCGACATCCTGCTGGAACAGAGTGCGATCCATGCTCAGTTGACCGAGCCCCCCGAGTTCCCGGAACGAATGCGGACCATGCACAAAGCCACGTATGGCAAGGTGGCTATCATCGCCGGTTCTCCTGACTACACGGGCGCTCCCGTCTTTGCCGCCGAGGCTGCACTCACCACCGGGACAGGCACGATCCACCTCATCGTGCCTCAGAGCATCGCGGACGTCGTCCGCGTCAAGGTCGACGGACCGATCGTTCAAGCGTTCGCCGGTGACGTCCTTACCGTCGAGGCACTCCCTCATATCCTGGAACTGCTGGAAGATACGACTGCGGCGCTGATAGGTCCAGGTCTGGGGCGCGATCCCCGGACACTGGAGGCCGTCCTGCTTCTTGCCACCGCCTTCAAGGGAACGCTCATCCTGGACGGCGATGCATTGTTCGCCTGTGTGGGTCATCTGGACGTGCTGTGGAAACGCGACGCTCCGACGATCCTGACCCCGCACTCCGGCGAATTCGCCCGTCTGGTAGGCCTGACACCGGAGGACGTCGAGAAGGGTGGAACGCTCAGTTCAGCGCAGACACTTGCTGCTCAGGCAAGTGCTGTCGTACATCTCAAAGGACACCGCTCGCTCACCGTCCTGCCCGACGGCTCGCTGTATATCAATACGACTGGCAATCCCGGCATGGCCAAACCCGGCATGGGTGACGCTCTCGCGGGCATCATCCTCTCGCTGGTTGCGCGTGGAGTGGCGCCTGACCTGGCAACGGCTCAGGGAGCCTTCATCCATGGACTTGCCGGAGATGCGGCAGCCGAGGTCATGGGGGAAGAGTCGATGGGAACACCGGAACTCATCATGGCTCTGGCCGCTACGATCAAGGAATTGAACGCCGGATAGCATCACCGGCAGACCTCCCGCAAGGGAAGGTCAGCGTCACCGACCGGGCATAGCTCGGCAGACCGCATGCAGCGGTCAGAGAGGACCGTGTCACATGAGCAACGAAAACGAATCAGTTACGTCGGAAGACCGCGAGGAATGCCTGGAGGCGCTTTGCCGTCTTGAGCAAGCACACCACTCCTCGACAGCCGCGGACCTGGCGGCAGACCAGGACCTCGCCGGCAGGCGGCTCGCCGACCTGCTGCTCGACCTGGTGATGTCCGGCGATGTCACGACCGAAGGGACATCATTCAATCTCACGAAGAAGGGACGCGCGACAGGCAGACGCATCGTGCGCCGGCATCAGCTGGCCGAGCGTATGCTGTGCATGCTTGGGCTGCGGAAGGATGCCGCCCACAGAGAGGCATGCAAGCTGGAACATGTCCTGACCGACACTGATGCCGCGGACCTCGAGAAGCGTATGGCCATGGTGACCAGTATGGTCGACCTCGGAGCGGTCACGCTGGACCAGGCAGACACGGGAAAACCTTACCGCGTGCGCTGGATACGCGGAGGCCAGGTGGTCCGCAGGCGTCTCGAAGACATGGGACTGGGGCAGGGTTCGACCGTGACGGTCTGCAACCGTCAATCCGGAGGACCCGTCGAGGTCGAAGCCCATGGAGCGTGTGTTGCTCTCGGGCGCGGCATTGCCCTGAAGGTCCTTGTCACACCGGAGAACCGGTAGTGGAGTGCTGTGAGGTCACGCCCCGCGTTGTACGCGGGGAACGTTTCGACCTGACTATCGCGCTGGCCGGCAACGCAAACGTCGGCAAGTCCGTCATCTTCAATGCCCTGACCGGCATGAACCAGATCATCGGCAACTGGCCGGGCAAGACCGTCGAACTGGCAGAAGGTTCCTTCGACTACAAGGGGAAGCACATCCGGGTCGTCGACCTGCCGGGCATCTATTCCCTGTCGACCTACTCACAGGAAGAGGTGGTCAGCCGCGAGTTCATCGCTGAGGCCCAGCCGGACGTCGTCGTCAACGTGGTCGACTCGACGGTACTGGAACGCAACCTGTATTTCACGCTTCAGCTCAGGGAGCTCGGCACCCCGCTCGTCACGGCGCTCAACCTCATCGACCTCGCCGTCAGGGAGGGTCTGGTCATTGACGAAGCGAAGCTTTCTTCGCTCCTGGGCGTACCCGTCGTCCGCACGTCGGGAGCTGCCGGCAAAGGACTCGACGCTCTGGTCGACGCCTGCCTGGCGACGGCCGGCAGACCCCCCGTCGCGCCGCTGACCTACGGCAAGGAGGTCGAGGGCGCCATTCTGGCGGTCGAGACGGAACTGTCGACGATCGCACTCCCTGACAACCTGGTCCATTACGCTCCGCGTTTCCTCGCCATCAAAATGCTGGAAGGAGACGCTGAGATCGTGGGCCGCTGCGGAGCGTGTGCTTCTGTAACTGCAATGGCAGCCAAACTTGCGCACGACCTGGAACAGATCCACGGAGAATCGGGCGCCAGCATCATGTCCGCGGAACGGTACAGTGCCTGTGCCCGCATTGTCGCCGCATCGGTACGGCGACCCGAACGACGCGACGACGCGCCGGGCGACCGCCTGGACAAGGTCCTGCTCCATCGCGTTTTCGGATGGGTGGTGCTGGTCGCCGTCATGTTCGCTGTTTTCGGTCTCATCTTCGTCCTGGGAGGCCGGCTCTCCTCCACCCTGGATGCCCTCTTCAGCTCTCTCCAAAAGGTTTTCATGGCTCTCCCCATTGTCCCGTGGCTGCGGGACTTCCTGTGGGGTGGCATCTTGCAGGGTATCCTGGCGGGCGTCTCCGTCGCCCTTCCCTATATCGTACCGTTCTACATCATCCTGTCGTTCCTGGAGAACTCGGGATACCTGGCGCGCATGGCATTTCTCACCGACGCCATCATGCACCGTATGGGTCTGCACGGCAAGGCTTTCATCCCCATCATCCTCGGGTTTGGATGCAACGTACCCGCAGTCCTGGGGACACGGATCATGGAACGCGACCGGGACCGCTTCATCGCCGGTGTGCTTGCGACGCTCGTCCCATGCTCAGCGCGCACGGTCGTCATCCTGGGACTCGTGGGCGCCTTCATGGGTTTCTGGCCCGCGCTGTCGTTGTACATCATCAGCCTCATCATCGTCTTCATCGTCGGCCGCGTGCTGAACCGTTTCATCCCGGGGACCAATCCAGGACTCATCATGGAGATGCCCAAGCTGAAGTGGCCGCCCTTGCGCATCACGCTCAAGCAGACCTGGTTCAGGCTCAAGGATTTCGTGATCTTTGCGTTCCCCATCATCGCGGCCGGCTCCATCGTCCTCTATGTTGTCGACAAACTGGGGTGGCTGATTCCTCTCACGACATGGGCGGCGCCCTTCACTCAGGGTGTCCTGGGGCTCCCTCCTGTGGCGCTGGTCGTCCTCATCTTTGGCGTCCTGCGCAAAGAGCTTGCGCTCATCATGCTGGCCACGCTGATGCATACATCCCAGTTTGGGACAGTCATGACACCTCAGCAGATGTACGTCTTCGCTCTGATCGTCATGCTCTACGTCCCCTGTGTCAGCACTATCGCTGCACTGAAACGCGAGTTCGGCAATCGCCGTGCGGCGCTCGTCAGTGCAGGAGAGATCGTGCTCGCGCTCACCCTTGGCGCCATGGTCAACTGGGGCTGGAACCTGGTGTCGCTCCTGCGTTAAGTGGGAGTGACGACGTGCTCCCGTTTTACAGGGCATTGCCGCTCCAGAATGCTTTGACAAAACAACGCCGAGGGCAATAATGACCGAGGAGAGGTGACGCAATGATACAGGAAAACCTGGGCGAACGGCTGAATCTGTACGAGGCAATGTCCGAGCGCAACCCGCGCGACGGCCTGGTCAGCGTCGGCAAGACGTATCTGTACATTCTCTCCAATCGACCGCAGGATGCACTCAAGTCCGCCCTGGAAGCATCGCTGTCGGTCTCTTCCAAGAGCCTGCGCGTCCAGCTGGCCATCGCACTCGGGTACTACCTTCGCGATAAACCCAGCGAAGCGCTCATCGAAAGCCGGTACGCGCTCAACATCGATCCTGCCAGCCCCCTCTGCCATCTGGTCCACGCGAGCATCCTGCTGGCTCTTCAGCGCACCGACGAAGCCAGACTCGCGTTCCTGAAGTGTCTCTCGCTCTCCTCTGACAACACCTTCCTCACCGACCTCAGACTCCACAACCGCAGTGCCATCTATGCCGCCCAACTCCAGAACCCGCTTCTCGCAGCATACAGCAACCTCAGGCTGCGCGTCCCGGACATGACCGAGACCGACGTGCAGCAACTGGTCGAACAGAACCCGACCGACCCTGTGCTGAAGGCACTGTTTGCTTCTCTGCAGCGACGCAGCGGCAAGATCCGTGAGGCCCTCGCCCTTCTCGAGACCGGCCTGGCAAGTTATGAAGCATTTCCTGAGAGACTCTATCTGCTATGGAAGACGTATGACGACCAGCTTGGTGACCATCAGAAAGGAGAGCTCTTCGTCCGGCGCCTGCTCGAGGTCGATCCACTCAACGACCGGGCCACCGGTCTGGGCTACTCCAACCTTGATGAGGAGACGCTGCGCCATATCAACTTCATCAAGTCTCTCGAGGACCTTCCCGACTCTATCTTTGCCGGGGTACTGCCCGTTCGGGAGTTGGAGAACCTCATTGAAACAACGGAAGCGGAGGCTTTCGACATCACGGCCCTGACGCCGCTGGGGGAAAGAGAAGCTGCCTCGCTTGAGAAAACGTTCATCCTGCCGGGCATTTCACAACAACCTCAGGTTCCTGAGCCGGAAGCACCTCCCGAGATTTCCCCCGCGGTCGTGTCCCTGGCGAGCGAGGAGCCGGCAGGTCCCTCACAGCCCGTCATGGCCCACATGGTAAGTATGCTGGAACAGGCACAGCTCATCGCACGCGACTTGCGGCCCACCCCCACGCCGGCTCCGATGTCCCGTGCTCCGGTCGAAGCCACCCCCGTGTCCAGTATCCCTCAGCCGATTTCCCCCACCAATCGGGAGCCAATATCCGTAGCCGAGCCCGCTTCTTCCGAACGGCCCTCGCAACCGGCCGAACCCGCTCATGTAACAATGCGATACGCCAACGGTCTGCTGGAAGATTCACGCTTTGAGGAAGCGCTGCAGGCCTTCCTGGAGCTGAGTCATAAGAGCTAGCCTCCGGCCCGGGCAGGACTGCGCCCATCCGTTGAACAATGTCGGATCATCGGCCGTCTAATAGCGGGTGATGTGATGAGAAAACTAAGATTGATTTCCTGCCTGATCGTGGGCTTGCTGTGTTGTTCACTCCTGGCACCGGTCGCCAGTGCGGCGTCGACGTTCACCGCCGATCTGGACCTCTACAGGACTCACAATAAGACGACTTCGGACGCTGCGCACGAGTTGGCGGCCTATGTCACCGCTGAAGTGCTCTTTGCGCACTCACTCAAGGGGACTACGCCACAGTACCGTCTCCTCGTCCGCACCTATCTGACTGCACTCGATCAGGTGAACAGCGCAACCCGACGCGTTGTCCGGGACCAGCATGCCAGTGGCCGCCTTCTCGCCGACATCCTCGCACTGGCCACCGAGAAGCGTGTAGAAGCCTCATGGATACTTCTGAAGAGAGGTACTGCAGGACAGGCGCGTTTCCTGACAACCATCACGCGGACCCGGCTTCTTGTGGTGAGGTGCAAACTCCTGCATACCCAGCTGACACAGATGGGAGGATAAGGCGGAAGATGTTTGGCATCATTCCGGGCCTTATTACGGCTCGACTGACCGGGTTGCTGGGCGGTGTCGTCGTCGCACCGTTTGTCATGCTGTTCATGGTGCGCTACGACGCGTATCGTCTGCCCGTCAGACTTTCCTGGTTCAAGGCATTCCTGGTGTCTACCATCTCGTTTCTTCTGCTGTTTGGGCCGTTGATCCTGCCTCGCACGACGGCGTTGCTGCGATTTTCATTTGTCCGGGACACGCTGTTCCAGGAACTGCCGTGGGCGGTCCTCTGGTTCGTCGCAGCCTTCGTAGTCGCGTGTCTGGTCGTTTCGGCGATGCTGGGACTGTCCTTCAGACAAGCCGTGTCATGGTGGGGAATCGCGTTCGCCGCAACACTGGTCGTCAGCTGGATCGGGGCACTGGCCATCGTCCTGCTGTACCGGTATCTCATCCTGCCAAGCCTGACGGATTTCTTCTAGCATCGATGCTCCTGGATTTCGAGACGCTTATGAATAGTTGTGCAGATGAAATCTACGCGTACCTGGTCTCACGAATGGGCAACCGGTTCGACGCGGACGACGTCTTCCAATCCACGTTCTTCAAGGTGCGTCGTTTCCTCCCGTCCTTTCGCGGTGACTCCAGCCCAACGACGTGGGTCATGAGGATTGCTATGAATGAAGCAAGCAGCTTTCGCCAGCGCAAGGCCCGGGAGCTGCTCCTGCTGGCCCCGGGAGAGGCCCTGCCGCAGCCGGGTCCGGACGGAACGGGGTATGATCCGGTGCAAGCCGAGACCGTACAGGATGTCGCAGCAGGTATGCGGCACCTCCCGGGCGATCTGAGAGACGTGTTGTACTTCTATTATTACAAGGAGATGCCCTACGAGAAGATTGCACAACTCATCGGGAAGCCGGTCGGAACCGTCAAATCGCGCCTCTTTCGCGCGAAGGAAGAGCTGAAGGCCTTCATGGAGGCACATCGTGATCATCGAACACAGTGACGACGAGCTTGACCAGTTGCTTCGGACACACTATCACGTGGCTGTCGACGGCGTGACGGTACCGGAGCACGTGCTGCGCCATGTCCTGACAACAACCGAACCGCAAGACGGACGGACGGCCCGCTGGACGCCAGTCCTGGCCTTCGCTCTGGCCGGCGCCTCGTTCCTCATTATTCTCGCCTCCTCGCGCGTTGTCGAGGTTCTGCTCAGCCTCTAGACTGCCATCTTGTTGACAAGCTCTCCCTGACGCCCGCCCAGACCCGTCAGCGAGAGACTTGCGCTGCGGTTTGCATTTTCCATGGGAACGCTATAGTTTCTCTATGGAAAGGGCTTGCACACCGTGAAACCTGCCGAACGCAACATAACCAGGATATTCATTCTGCTCCGGTATGTCATCATTGCTGGAGGCAGCGTCTGGTGGCTTTTTGTCATGCTCAGTCAGCCCCCTCGGTCCATCGGACTCGTGCTTCTGCCCGGGCTGCTTGTCACCGCAATCGTCTTCAACGTCTCGATTGATCTCGTAGACCGCTTCGCGCCTCACAGCAGGATAGCGCGCGCCATCCTCCGGCACCAGATCCTCTTCGACGGCATTGCCATGAACCTCTTCCTGGGCGCGATGGGCAGCCCCCTGCTGATGGGTAGACCCGCGTTCTATGGCGGAACACGCGTCCTGCCGTTTGACCTCAGTTTCATCGTCAGTGGCGCCTTCATCGTCATTGCATCCATCGTCCTGCAGAACGGGCACTTTCCCCTGTACCTGACGGCAGCCCTTGCAAGTCTTGTGGCAAGCCAGGGATTGTCGATTGCTCAGCAGCAGGGCGGCGGCTTCATGCAAGCGCTCCGGTCAGCCAACTGGGGAGACATCGGGGCAGGGATGCTAGCTGTTGCGGGTGTGGGGATCCTGTCATATGCTGCCGACGAACATGTCAGGCGCAGGCTTCGCGCCATGGATACCCGTGTCACTGATGTCAATCGTGACAAGGACCGCATGCAGGCCACGTTCCACAAGTTGTCCTTCCTTACCGCCATTATCCGGGATATGGCCGCGTCTCAGGCCTATCAGCAGGTTCTGGAGGCCATCACGGACCGTGCAGCGCTGTTCTTCTCGGCCGACGACGCTATCGTTGCCACCATCGACGCGGACATGGAGGGCCTGTCCGTTGTCGCCGCCAAGAGCGAATATCGCGAAGCTCTCTCACACCTGCACATCCGACGGGGACAGGGAATTCTGGGCAAGATTTTCGACGGCGACGCCCCCGAACTCATCAAGAACGCCCTGTTGGACCCGCGCGCCATGCAGATCTATGGGACGCCCGAAGAGCCCGAATCGATGATGGCTGCTCCACTGCGCAAGGGCAACCAGAAGTACGGTCTCGTCTCTGTCAGCCGCATTGGCGTCGAGAATCCCTTCAACGAAGACGACCTGGCCCTGTTCACATCGTTCGCGAACATCGCCGCCTCGGTGCTGGACAATGCCACGATCATGGAGGCACTGAGGCGCAAGAACTTCACGTTGACAGTCACCAACCAGCTCTCGTCAGCCATCGTCTCCGCCCTGCCGTTCGACAAGGAGATCAACAGCTTCCTCTCCATCATGAGCAACGCGTTCCAGCTGTCGCGCATCAATCTGCTGATGGTGGAAAACGACCGCTTCACCCGGTTCTTTGCGGTACCGCCACCCAAGTCCCCTGTCCCACCTCAGGAGATCATTGCACGCATGAACGGAGGAGCGGGAGCCATTGGGCAGGCGCTGCGTGAGCGAGCGATCGTCAACGTCCCCAACACCGCCGAGTATGCCAACTACATCATGGCCGATGAGGCCACGCGCAGTGAACTGGCCATCCCGATGAAGAATGCAGAAGGGCGGGTCATCGCCGTGCTCAGCCTGGAAAACAGCCAGAGTGACTACTTCACCAGCGACGTCTCCGCGGACGTCCTGGCGATTGCCGGGGAGGTACAGGAATTCCTGCAGGGAAGGTTGATCTGGGAAGAAGTCAAAGAGCAGCGTAACATCCGCGAAGCCATCAACAGGGCAGAGCTGGAAAACATCGACGTCTCAACAGCCGAACAGGCAACAGCGCATCTCAGTCGCCTTCTGTGGCGAATCCTGCCAGGGCCAGGGAGTGTCATCCTGCTGGAAAACGCGGGTAACACGGCACGCCCCTGGACTGCCATCCGGGCCGCCAGCACAAAAGGGGCGGAACCTGTCCGTGTCTTCGAAAGCGAGTTGCGGGCTCGACTGGATATGACACACTCGCTGTCACGCTCGGTCACCGGCCTATTGCAGGACCGCGACCTGATGGTGCGTCAGCTTGACTTCGAGCAGCGCCTCGTCGGCTTCGTTATCGTGGGTATCGGAGAACACAGACTGCTGACAGTCAGCGAAACCAGTGCATTCGACCTCTTCATGGCCTATGCGGAGTCCATCGTACAGAAGATCTTCGTGAAGCAGCGCTCCGCCCTGCTCACGAAGTATCGACTCGCGGCGAGGGAACTGCTCGACAACTCCTTCAAACGCACAGACCTGCGACAGTTCCTGGCTGCCACGGCTCACAAGCTGCAGGATGCCATGGAGGCGGACGCATCGGCATACATCCCCTTCGAAGCAGGATCCAGACAGCTGGTTGTCAGCCAGGCCGACATCTTCGGGTTCACTCCCGAACCCGGGGTCGAGCCGGGTATTCTGGGCGAAGCGTTCAGTAGTCCCAGCCTTGCGGTCGTCCACGCTGAAGTCTCGAACACGATGGTCCCGCTCGCCCCAGCGGCCATGACCGAGCTGACCCTCCGCATAACGCTCGAAGGTGTCCTGTACGGTGTCCTGTACGTATCGTTCAAACGCCCCGTGCTTCTGACAGATGAAGAACGGCATATGGTGGAGGCTTTCGTCTCAGACTGCAGCCTGGTCGCCGAGAACATCCTCTACGTCCATCGCATCGATGAGCTCTCGGTGACCGACGAGTTGACGGGCCTGGGCAACTATCGCGCGTTCGTGACACACTCCATCGAGCAGTCGGAGCGCACAGCACGGTTTGGTGAGGAGTTCTCCCTCCTGTTCTTCGATATCGACGACTTCAAGAAGTACAACGACACCTACTCCCATCTGGATGGAAACCTCGCCCTCCAGGGCATCGCGGACATCCTGCGCCATAGCATCCGGACTGTCGATTCAGCCTATAGGTACGGCGGCGAGGAGTTCGTCATCCTGATGCCGGGGGCCTCTCCCACCGACGCGCGCAAGGCCGCCGAGCGTATTCGCGCGTCCGTCGAACGCAACAGTGGTCGTGACCACCGCCACTTCCGTACCTTGGTCACACTGAGCGGTGGCGTCACAAGCTTCGAGGACCGCGTGTCTGACCCAAAGAATCTGCTCCTGCTCGCCGATCTTGCGATGTACCAGGCCAAGAAAAGTGGCAAGAACACTATTTACGTCCTGGGAAGCCTGGCCAGCCAGAAACAGGCTGAGCCGGGACCCCCGGAATAGTCCGCCGTTTGCTCCCAATTCGTTGCATCTGGGAACGTTTTCCCTATACTTGTTCTGTTCGTGTTCCTACCATGCGGAGAGGTGGCTGAGCGGCTGAAAGCACTCGCCTGGAGAGCGAGTAGGTGGGTAACCCCTGCCTCGTGGGTTCAAATCCCACCCTCTCCGCCAGTCTGGAACCGTCCATGTCTGTGGTCAGATGCTCACGTCGGATCAATTCAAGCCCTCCCACGCACAGATACGATACTGTCGTCTTTGAACTCAAAGGCTTCATTTGAGCATATGAGCGGCCAATTGAGGTGACCTGATGGCACAGTACGCTTGCACTGAACTCAAGACGCGACGGATCCTTGCTGCCGTGTTCCTTACTATCTTTATCGGTCTCCTCGGGGTCGGCGCCATCATCCCGGTCACGGTATCACGATGAAATGGATCCGATTGCAGGAACGACGCCTCCTGCCTCTTCGTGACGCCGGCATGGCTGGCCAGGCCACCCTTGCCATGATTGCAGCCAGCTTCAACGTCACTGAGACATTTGTCCTGCCCGGAATCACATATCGTCATGCCCTTGCGGGAGCAAAAACGCTGGCTGACGCCCGGCGTGCGCTGGAAAAGTACGACTTCTCTGCCGACGATTCCTCCTTCACCCGGCTTGTCGAATCGGTCGGTCCCGACATCATGGAACGATGCTCCCCGGTCGTGCCACGAGCCTGGTCCTGGTTCGACCCTGCGACCTTCGACACAGCGGAGATCTTCCACGGACTCGCAGAATTGCAAGACGGCATCCGGGAATCATGGCTGCGACTTCTGGATATTCAGACCATCCAGAGAGCCCGTGACGCCGGTGTGACGGAAGCCGAGTACCTGTCGACCGTTTCCATGGCGGTCCTCGTACAACGCGCCGAGCTCCACCCCGGACTCTCGGGCCGCGCCTGGTCGCCGAATGCCAGCCTTGGGGAGTTGAATGCCATAGTGCAGTGCACACTGGGGGCAAGCGATGGTGAAACCGCTGCCTGGGAGTGGACTGTCAGCACGACCGGAGAGGTCCTCCGCCGGCCAACGCCATCACCCGCTGACGAACGTCCAATTATCCAGTCTGCGCGCCTGGCCGTGCTCCTCGGCGACCGCATTGCCATGCCCTGCACCCTCGACTGGATCTGGGACGGCCAGGAACTGACGTTCCTGTCTGCCCTTCCTGCCCCAGCACACCTTGGCGCACGAACGTTCTCACGACGTTCACTGGCTCGTCTGACACCACGTCCACTGGGTCCGATGGCAGCCGGTATCGTCGTCGAACTTCTCCACGATTTGTTGCAGGACGTCGGGACACTGCTGCTCGGAAACCGGGCACCATCGGTTCCACCGGATGTCGCAAGAGAGTTCGACGGTTCCGTTTACATCGACTTGACCTTCGCCCGCTACCTGCTCGACCACGCAGGGCTGCCGCCAGGCGCACTGGACGACGTGCTGCTGCAGCAAACAACTGCCGGCATCAAGCTGCCCGCCGAGTCGTTCATCCGTCTTCCACGCGCGTCCCGGGCAGCGGTAGCTGTTCGGCTTGCCGTGCCCCGCCTGCAGCGATGGATCAGCGACAACAGTACCCGCCTCGCAGAGCTGGACAGTGCCCAGGTCGATGCCCTGACCAGCGACGAGACGCTGACCAGCCTGCAACAGCTGTTGACCTTCACGCGTCCTCTCGCTCTGGACCTCCTCCTGCTGCTAGTTTCGTCTTCGTTCCGGGCAGACGATCTGAAGCGTGCGCTGGCACACCGCGGCATTCAGGACCGCTTCGTCGAGGCACTGGAGGCAGCCGGCGACACGGCCGGCCTGGACCCGTGGACGCACCTCGACCGCATCGCAGCCAGGGTCTCCGACGATACCGCGCGCCTCGCTGCCGAAGCGATGGCGAAGGGTGATTCCGAACAGGCCCTGCGCGCCCTGTGTACAGACATCACCGTCGAGCGCGATCTGGAAGCCTTCCTGCGGACGTTCTCCTTCTTCAGGACATCGATCGTGGACGTTGGATCTCCGACCCTGCAGGAACGCAGCGACCTGCTTCCTGTTGCCCTGCTGCGGGCACGCGAAACTGGAGCGGCGACTCGTGTGGAAGCAGCCCGTGATCCGCTCGCCTGGCTGGATTCGCTGCCCGGTGGCAACGACGTCCTGCTCAGGAAGAGGTACCAGGCGATGATACGGACGTCCGCCGTTACCGAAAAGGCCTGGTTCTACATCGCCAAGTCGCTGTCACACGCCCGGATGCTCCTGCTGCACGCGGGGGATCTTCTTGTCGAGAGAGGACAGCTTGACCGTCGCGACGACGTCCTGCTGCTCAAACGCGAAGAACTGGCACAGGACGGGGATCTCAGGGCAATCGTCGCCGAACGCGCAGCCCTTGTCCAGAGTAACATGACAGCGACAGCGCCAGAGGTCATCGTCATCGAGTAGTTCTGCCGACCAGTCAGTGCCCGTGAATATTTTTCCATGCGAAAAGGCCGGCAATGCTGCCGGCCTTTTCCTCTTGCGGGAGCGACGATCAGTCGCGTTTGAAGGGCAGTTTGGGGACCAGGAAATTCACGAAAGCTCCAAAGTTGCGCGTCTGCATATAGATCGTGCCTGGTCCAGTGAGATCCACAACCAGACCCTCACCGGAGAACAGTGTCTGCTTCAGACCTCCGACCGTCCGGACGTGGTACCCCATCGTCGCGTCGAAGGCGACCATATGACCAGTATCCATGACCAGCTGCTCTCCCGGAGCAAGTGTGACCGCATGGATGGCACCATAGCTGGACATGAAGAACATGCCCACGCCGGTCGCCTTGAGGACAAACAACCCCTCACTGGAGAAAAACGTCCGGGCGCCGCCCCATTTGGTATCGAGCTCGATCGTCGGAGATGACGCAAGAAATGAGCCTGACTGGACGAACAGGCTCTCGCCCCTCATCTCGCGAGCTGCGATGTCCCCCACCATGGTCGGGGCGAATGTCACTGTGCCAAGTCCGTCCTGAGCCGTGAACGTGTTCTGGAACATGCTCTCCCCACCGATGGATCGCTTCAATGCGCCAAAAAGACCTCCCTTGGCCCCTGTGTCCATCTTGACGTTCGGCGTCATGCTGACCATGGCGTCTGATTCGGCGAGGACGGATTCGGACGGGTCGAGCTGCAGCTCGAGCAAGGAGTAAGACGGCTGATACATGATCTTGTACTGCATGGGTACCTCCTGTCAATTGGGTGCAGCTTCAAGGTATGCTACCCCTGCATGCAGGGTATCGGGGGGCGGTTTCTTGTCAAGCGGCCTTCTGTCATTCCCGCACCCTCTGTCATTCCCCCCCGAGGACTTTTGTTCAATCCGAGGGGTGCTTTCGGCGGAAGCGGGAATCCATCCCTTGATCTGTCCTTCCCGCACCCTCTGTCATTCCCGCGCAGGCGGGAATCCATGTCTCCGTCTGAGGCAGTGAATGTACCACGCATGGTGGAATTACCAGCTGACCCCATATCGCCGGAATTCCGGCACTCATGACAAACCCGCATTACGCCAGCCCGTCATCTGTTTGCCTATCCCGTCCATCAACAGCGCAAGTTCAGCCTGTTTCTTGATGGAGAGGATCTTCATATCGGCACACAGGCGGACCTCGAGTTTCAAGATCTCGACATCGTCCAGAAATGCTTCAAGGTCCTCAGTCTTGCTTCTTGCCTTGTTCGCCCGGTAAATGCTTCTTACCAGAACGATAGCATCTCGTTTCATGTCCTGGCCAAGAGTGTACTTGTGCTCACGGGGGAAACCCCTGTGTGTCCTCAACCATCTTGAGGGTCAACCGGTACATATCCTTGAAGACGTTCAAGTCGTAATAGAGCGCCATTGCCGATTCACGGTCAAGGGGGCATCGCTGCCCCCTTGACCACACACTACTGAGCTACTAAAGACTAGAAGTTCCGGACGGCCCGAACGGCCTGGGTGCTGCTCTTGAGTTCGGTCGCGCCGCTACCGGTGGCGAAGTACGTGGTCCACGCGGCGGTGGCACCGGACTGATAGGAACTCCAGTAGTAGAGGGCGTTATTGAAATTTCCGATTAGACTCCGGTTGGAATACAACTGCGCCAAATCGGATGATGACGGCAAGTACCAGTCGTTAAAGCCGCCGTCAGTGCAGGCTCGTGCCAAACCTGCTGCGTAGGTGGTGCCCCCCCCGACATTCTGGGCGATGATCTTGTCCGTGTTTGCTGAGCCGTACCCTATCGAATCGAGTGTCCCAGTGACTCCAGTTGATTGACAGGCCGGAATTGCCCATATGATGCCTGTGCTTTGGTCAGTCAGGGCTGCAATCAGTCCATGTTGCACATTTGCATCGTAACTGTAGAGAACATTGCCGCTTGCGTCTTTAATAGTTTCACCGGACTGAAGAATGTAGGCGACTTTGCCGCCACCATAGGGGTCACCAATCTTAAGTGGCGCGCTTACTGTTACAATAATCTGGTAGTACAGCTTGGTAGTTCTGTCCTCAGCTGTTACCCGCACCCAGATATCAGCACTACTACCGCCGAAGGCGGTTAGGTCGATGGATTGTGCACCTGCCACATAGAGAACATTATAGCCACCATCGACTGGCGTGGCACCCGTACTAGTAGTAAACGAGATTGCCGACTTTGTATTGCCTGGCGTCAATGCTAAAGCTTCCATTCCTGCCGGTACAGTAACGGTTAATCCTGAGGACGGTGCGATGTCAGTTCCACCTGCAGATGTTCCTAGAAATCCCACCCCTCCGAGTGATCCTGATGACAGTGTTGCATCACTGCTTAGCCACTTGGCATAGACGGTAATCGTTGCGATGACTTGCGTAGCTGCCGTGAATGCCGTGCCGAGTCCATCGGCCTGCGTGTTCCAGCTGTCGAAGGTGTGGCCGGCCCAGGTCGGGTTGGTCGTCGGCAAGGTTGCCCTCCCGCTGTAGAGGAGGATGCCAGTGCTGGTCGTGGGAGAGGCATCGTTGTCGCCGCCGTTCTTGTCGAAGGTGACGGTAGCCGCCCACTGGGCATAGACAATGGTGCTCAAGCCCATCGTGCTAAAGGTGTGAACCGTCTCGAACCCGCTTTCATTGTACCAGGCAACAAAGGTACAACCGGATCTTGTTGGAGCTGTCGGAGCACTTACCGTAGTACCGAAGGCTTGGGTAATAGCCGCGACGGGAGAACCACTGTTACTGTTAAAGGTAAGGGTTTCGTTATCTGCTGTCCACTGCGCATACAGGGTTTGAGCCGCGGTGATGCTCACGGCGGAGGCCGACGTCACTTGAGTGCCGCCGCTTGCCAAGGTCCACCACCCGGCAAAGGTATAACCGGTCCTGGTGACCGTAGCCAGGGTCCCGTACGTCGAGCCATACGTTACTTGAATGGATGCAGGGCTTGGTGTCCCACCCTGGCCATCAAAGGTGACGGCGAAGGTGTTGGCGGCGAAGGTGGCTGTGATGGTGGCAGCACCACCGTCGACAGCTGACGTCGTGGCAGTGAATGTCGTAGAAGCAAGCGCTGTATTCGCAATGGCGACATAGGTGTCATTGACCGTTCCCGACCAGCCGGCAAAGTGGTATCCGGCACTTGGCGTAGCAGTGATCGCTGTGCCACCAGCTCCATACACCTGAGTGACGGGGCTCGTTGGCGTGACGGTTCCGTTGCCGGCCGAAGCGATGGTGACCGTGATGCTGTTGGCGGCAAAGGTGGCGGTGATGGTGGCAGCGCCACCAGTTGCTGGCATCGAGGACGTCGCGGTGACCGTCGTGGATACATCGGTAGCAGTTGCGATGGTAACATAGCTAGGATTCGTCGTGGCCGTCCAGGTGTCAAAGTGGTAGCCGGCACTCGGGCTGGCCGTGATGGTGGTCCCAGCTACGCCGTATGCCTGGTCGAAAGACGTTGCGGAGGTGATGCTTCCGCCAGTGCCTGCCGCAACCGTGATCGTTCCGCTGTTGGCGGCGAAGGAAGCGCTGACAGTGATGTCCCCCGTCACGTTGGTGTCAGTCCTGGGGTTCGCGGTGCTGTCGTCGCTCCACTTCACGAAATGGTAACCCGTGTTCGGAGTGGCGGTCACCTCGGTGCCGTCAGCGCCGTAGTCCACGATCTGAGGAGACGTGCCGCTGATCGTGCCGTTTGCACCTGCCGTGTAGGCCAAGGTGAAGGTGTCGATGGCGAAGGTGGCGGTGACACTGATGTTCGCCGTCACGTGGATGTCCGTCCTTGCAGCGGTGGCGACGTCGTCACTCCATTTCACGAAGTGGTAGCCCGTGCTCGGAGTGGCGGTCACCTGAGCACCGTCGGTGCCATAGTTCACGGTCTGAGGAGACGTGCCCGTGATCGTGCCGTTTGCACCTGCCGTGTAGGCCAAGGTGAAGGTGTCGATGGTCCACTGCGCATAGACGGTGACATTTGCTGTGACGTGTGTCGAGGCATCAAATGTTGTACCACCACCGACTGCAACCGTGTTCCAGCTTGCAAAGGTATAGCCGGTCTTGGTTGGAGCTGTTGGCAGTGTTACTGTAGCACCAGAGGCGATGCCTGTTATTGCAGCAGGTGTTGGAGTTCCACCCTGGCTGTCAAAGGTGACGGTGTAGGTGGCTGGTGCTGGTGCTGGAGCAGTTACTGTTACGGTGCAAGTTGCCGTGAAGCTACCTTGTGCGGTTGTTGCAGTGATGACTGCCGCTCCTGCTGCTACTGGTGTTACTACACCGCCTGCAACAGTTGCTACAGCTGCATTACTCGATGACCACGTTACTATTTTGTTTGTCGCCTTTGAAGGACCAACAGTTGCCGTAATAGCTCCGGTTGCTCCTCCTGCTGTCAACGCCATTGTTGTTGGTGTAACGGTAATAGCACTTACGGCTATGTTTGCCACAGGTGTTGTATAATACAGAGCATTGTCTGAGGCAACGACAACTTCTGCTCTTGTCATGAGTCCCTGCGGCTTAAAGGAGCCATCAGGGTATCCCTGCATGATTTTTGCAGACGTTACTGCGCCGACCTGTCCCTTACTCCAGCTGCCGATCTTGGACGCATCGCTGTACTTGTCAGCAGCGTTGGCATCGGAGGTTAAGTTCTTTATACGCGCAACAATCGTTGCCACTTCTTCACGGGTGATTGGGTTTTCGGGTCTCATGGTGCCATCCGGATACCCGGAAATATAGCCTGCGGCCTTAGCCTTCGCCACTTCAGGCGCATACCATGACCCTGCCTTGACATCCGTATAGGTTATTGGAACAACTGTTGTGTAACCAAAAGCACGGTTGGCGAGTGTCATAAACTCGGCTCTGGTTACGTTCTGATCAGGTTTAAACGTACCGTCTGGATACCCTTTTATCAGGCCCTTGTCTATCCAGCTTTGAATCTTGACTTGTGCCCAATGACCTGAAATGTCGGATGCTGCAACAGCAAACGTGTTGGCGGGTATCAGGGAGAACA
>NZ_QXIW01000005.1:17723-23839 GCF_003570985.1 Candidatus Cryosericum hinesii | reverse complement strand
TCCTGCACTTCTGGCGCTACAATGCACGTGGAGGTGATGCCATGCAGCTGGAGCTGGTAGCAGTCACGAAGGACGAGGACATGAACGTCATCATCGGGCAGACACACTTCATCAAGAGTGTCGAGGACATCTACGAGGCTGTGGTGAACGCCGTGCCGGGCGTGAAGTTCGGGCTGGCGTTCAACGAAGCGTCCGGGGTCTGCCTGGTGCGGTGCTCCGGGACGGATGAGCACCTGATCGCACTGGCCCGGGATAACGCCCTGGCCATCGGCGCAGGGCATATCTTCGTCCTGCTGCTTGGAAACGCCTACCCGATCAATGTGCTCAACGCTCTCAAGACCGTGCCGGAGGTCTGCAGCATCTTCGCTGCCACGGCGAACGCACTCCAGGTGATCGTTGCGGACGACGGAACCGGCCGCGGCATCCTGGGCGTCATCGACGGAGAGAAGCCGAAGGGCGTCGAGACCGATGGCGACGCAGGTGACAGAAAGACCCTGTTGCGACAGTTCGGTTACAAATTCTGAGGCAGTCTACACCATCTGTGACAACCAGCCAATCTCTGTGTCGCAGACTGGTGTGTGTAGTTCGACTAGAATCCCCTGGATGCGAGGACAACAATAAGCACGATCGTCCCAATCAGCCAGATTCCTGTCATCGTGCCTCCGATGACGAGAGACTTGTGCGCCCGACGCCTGTCGAAGTCGGCCCCCCCGACAAGGTCGAACATGTCCTGGGCTTCGCGCGCGAACAAGACCGCGAGAAGACCGAGGACAATGCCGGCCACCGGCACGAACACAGACGCAAGGGCAAAGTGCCAAGCGAGCGTCGCCAGCTCAGATTGGCGCTGCATGATGCTGCTCAGACGTATATGCGCGGGATCGAAGAACGCATCGAGCGTATGGTCCTGGGAGGTGTCTGCTGCCACGGCTCTCGGCGCAGCCGCATCCTCCTTGCGCGGCCCGGCGACAGGCGCGCCCACGAGAGGCTGATCCTGATGTTTGTTTCTGTGTCTTCTGGCTCCCATATTCCTATCATATCAAATCATGGGGCAGAGTAAACCAGCGCACTGCATCTATATGGTGATGCAGGAATGGATTCCCGCCTTCGCGGGAATGACGGAGGGCGTGGGAAGGACAGAGCCCCGCGGGAATGACGCATGGCGATCAGACGACCTCGCCGGTCTCCTCGCCCGTACCACGGATGATGTGGTACTTGTGGACCATCGCCACACCGGGGGCCAACGTCCCACCGACAGAGCAGTACTTCTCGGCGGACAGCCGGATCGCTTTGACAACGTTGTCCGTCAGAACAGTGTCACTGGTCAGGTAGTAGTCGACGAAGATGCGGGTAAACCGGCGAGGGGGTTCCTCGGCGCGTTCGCCGGACAGCTCAACACGAAATCCTGAATACGATTCTTTCATCTTGGCGAGGATCGAAACGATGTCCATCCCCGTGCATCCACCGAGCGCCATCAGGACCAGTTCCATAGGGTTGGACCCAGCTCCATGACCACCACCCGATTCGGACGTATCGAGAACAACCCAGTGATTGGAAGGACCGCGTGCCACGAATGTGAGTCCTTCAGTCTGATGAACTTCGGCGTGCAACATGTTGTCTCCGGCCATGGACTACTCCCCGCAAACAAGTCGGCCGCCATGGGCCGCAGATGTCAGTGTAATCCTGCGAGCAACAGGTACAAGACGAGTTCTTCAGGAAGCCAGAAGGGACTCGTCGCGAGCGATGACAGACCGCGGATAAGATATGGTTACGCGTGTGCCAACGTCTACCGTGCTCCTGATGTCGAGATGGCCACCTTCGATCTCCACGAGATCCCTGGCGATGGGAAGACCGAGGCCCAGACCTCCACTCCTCCTGTTGCGCGAACGATCACTCCTGAAGAAGCGGTCGAACACGTGAGCCAGGTCCTCTTCGGGAATTCCGGACCCGGTATCCTCGATGACGATGTTGACCCCGTGCGACCCATCGATTGCGCTGGAGAGGGTCACGGAGTGTCCCGACGGCGTGGCAGTGATAGCGTTGCTCAGCAGATTGGCCACTGCCCTGTCCAGAAGCTGACGGTCGAGGTGAACCTTCACGTTCGCCCCGAACTGGTGCGACAATAGAACTCCACGGGCCACAGCGATGGGGGCGAACCTTCGCCAGATATACCCCAGCACCTCATCGACGTCGAAGTTCGACTCCTCGGGCATGACAGCGTTGTTGTCGATCTGGGCAAGTTGCCGCAATTCATTGATCATGATCTCGAGATTGGCCGTCTCCTGGGAAATCGCCTCTGCCGCCGAATGCAGCTCCTGAGGGCTGGAGATCAGCTCAGCATCAAGAGCTTCCATGTAGCCCTTGATGACCGTCACGGGGGTGCGAAGCTCGTGAGAAAGGTTGGAGAAGAGTTCCTGCTCCACCTCGTCACGGCACTTCAGCTCGTGTGCCATGTGGTTGAGCGAGTCGGACAGCTCGGCAAACTCACGCAGTCCCTGATTGTCCGAGATCTGTGCGTCGTAGTCGCCATGGCCGATGCGGTCGGCGAAGCCAGCGAATCCGGAGATAGGCTGAGAAAAGCGTCGCGTGAACCAGCTCGCCACGCCGAGTGCGATCAACATGACGGCGCATCCGCCGATCCATACAGAGAGACGCATCATGTCATGGAACTTGAGATACGTGGCAGTCAGCAGATAGGTCTTCGGCTCGATGACCATCGACTCGATGCCGAAGGGTGACCCATATCCGCCGGAGAGGAAGGTCTTGAATGCCCGTATGAAGAAGGCGTCCGCTATGCTGATCGACAGCACCATAACCAGCACCAGAAGCGCCGCGTAGCTGAGGATCAGCCTGGTATGGAAGCTGGACGCCTTCTTCAACAGGTCACGTTACACCAGGATACGGTATCCGACTCCGTAGATAGATTCGATGTACGTCGGGTTTCCGGGGTCGTCCTGGATTTTCTTGCGGATATTCTTGATGTAGGCATCGATGGTACGGTCGAAGACTTCGTCATCGCTGCCGCCGTAGATNNACCTCGAATTCCTTGGGGGTGAGCATGATATCCTTACCCGCCTTCACAACGCGATGCTTGCCCGGATAGACGACGATATCCTTGAAGACCAGTTTCTCCACCGGCGCCGTGTCAGCCAGACGCTCCCAGTCATACCGCCTGAGCGCCGCCTTGATACGGGCCATGAGCTCGCGCGGGCTGAAGGGCTTGGTCACATAGTCATCTGCGCCGATCTCCAGGCCTTCAAGCTTCTGGATCTCATCGCTCTTGGCCGTCACCATGATAATCGGCACGGTCGACTTCTTGCGAATTTCGCGGCAGACCTCCTCGCCGTTCAGTTCGGGCAACATGAGGTCCAGGATCACGAGATCAGGTTTCTGCTCGTCGAACAGGCGCAATGCTTCGCGCCCAGTCGCAGCCAGAATGGGTTCATAGCCTTCCTTCTGCAGATAGAGCTTCTCGAGCGTACGGATGTTCTCTTCGTCTTCGACGACAAGTATCTTTTTCATGGTTGTATTCTACCCTCGATGGATGATTGTGTCATCGCCTTGTGTGAACAGACAGTGAACCGCAAGACAGCATGAATAGCGCTTATGGTTCAATCACGCCAAGAAGTGGCATTCAACTGGATTTCCGTTCCCAATTGTGAAGAACATGAAATCATACTACCATCCTGTCGCCTGTATGCAACACCGACAACATGGTTTTGCCCCGTCGTCGTGTCCGACGGGGCAAAACGGACGAACACTATGCCAGCAACGCCTTCAGTCGAGCTCGAAACTGACGGATACCGAGACCGACAGGATATTGGTACCGGTTTCCACGGGGACGTAATCTGTAGCGCCCCCCATTCCCTGTGGACCAGCATAGACCACTGAAGGCCCGGACCAGTCTGCCGCTATCGAAACGATGTCACCCAGGGTATGAGTTGTGCCTGCCAGCGTTCCCATGGCTTTCGCCCGGGCGTTCGCCATGGCATCCTTCATCAGTCCTGCCTTCAGCTCCTCGCGATTGCTGATATCGAAGCTGACACTGTTGAAGATGTTCACCCCAGCCTTCGAACCTGCATCGATGATGGCCGACACGGTCTCGGGCTTAGTAGTCACGGTCACCGTGTTTGTGACCCGCCACCCTGTCGGTTGCGCCGACTTCCCACTTGAGTAGTCGAAGTTCTGGCTGACGTAGAAACTGCTGGTCTGGATGTCTTCGCTCTTGACGCCGAGCGCCTTCAGGGCAGCCAGGACGCCGTTCATTGTCGCCGCGTTGTCCTGTTGAGCCTTCTGCACTTCCGGAGCGTCTGTCTGGACGCCAAGATCCAAATGGGCGGTATCTGGTACAAACGACTTCTGGGCCGTACCGGTAGCAGCAACAACCCTGGACACACGCGGGAGACGTGCAATACCCAGAGCAAGCGCTGCCACGGAACAGACGACCGTGACGACCAGCAGACCGACGATCAATCCCTCATGCTTCATGTTACACCCCTCTCTGATGAATTAGTGCTGGACTCAGGACTTCGGATACGTGATGTCGATGCCCTGAGTGGGAGCGTTCCACACGACTTTTGCGTTGAATGCTTCCGAGATGAACCGAATTGGAACCATCGTTGTGCCCGCAATAATGGACGGCAGACCCTGGAGTATTATCCTCTTGCCGTTCACCGACGCATAGTTGTATCCCATCTGGAGGTAAATGGTCGTGGAGACCAGCTGAAGCCGGACAATCTGGAACACGGGCTCCCACTCCACCATGGCTCCGAACGCCTCTCCCATGAACCGGAGCGGGACCATCACGACGCCCTTCACGTTGATGGGAGCCGCCTGCAGCGTCTTCGACACGTCGTTGATCATTGCAGTCCTGTTGCCAACCTGCAGCCGAATCAACGTGCGCGCGACATAGGTGACAGGGATGTCGGCCTTTGCACTGTTCCCCGCTGCATCTGTCGACGTTACCTCGACAACGTTCAGCCCTTCCTTCGGGAACATGTACATGACGCTGAACGAACCGTCCGCTGCGACGTTTACCCGTGAGCCCGCTACCGTCAGGGTCGCACCGGCCTCAGTGTTGCCGGTGACCGCTACCTGCTGCATCGTCACCGTCGAATAGATCTTCGGGGATGTCAGCGCAAGCACAGGCGGCTTGGTATCGAGGGTCACATTCACACGTATCTGGCCGACATTGCCTGCGACATCCGTGGCGATGACCTGGACAACGTTGGTTCCTTCGTGGAAGCTGACACCCGCAGAGAATTCGCCTGTAGGCAGGACTGTCGCGGCAATCCCGTTCACTGTGACGGAACTGCCTGCTTCCGTGCGACCGGTCAGTGTCACGTTCTGAACCCTGCCCGAGCTCCCTTCCGTTGGCGAGAGAATCGTGATCTGAGGCAGCGTCGTCTTCACTTTGAAACTCAACGTGTTTGGATTCTCCTGGTTCCCCAGGATGTCCCGCACATAGTAGACAACCGTTATGTTACCATCTGGGACCTGAATGGGCGAAACATATGGCGTTTCAGCGCCACCGTTGATTCGATAGAAGACAGACAACCCTGCACTGGAGCCGCCAATAATGGCGATGCTGACGACAGGGTGGGTCTTGTAGTACCCGTTGAGTCCGTCAGGATTCACAGGGGTCACTACCGCAGTCGTGCGACCAACAGCAACAATCTGATACGTCGCGCTCGAGACACTGCTATTCTCCGACGTCGTATACACTTGCAGCGCAACAGACTGAGGGGTCGACGGGTTGCGGATTCCCGCAGCCACGTCGAACATTACCTGCACCTGAGCATTGACACCTACGCCGACCGCTACGGTGACGTCGACGCGCTGGCCTACGACTTGCACTGCAGGCGGAGTCAGCCCATTGAGGTGCACAGAACTCGGCGAGATGGTTGCGGGCAACAAGGTACCAGCGGGGAAGATGATGGAGACCTTCCCCTGGTTGCCTGTGAGGTCACCGGCAGGACCAGTCGTGAAGGTGACCGTATACCCGGATGTCAGGCCGGCTCCGCTCGTCGTGAGCACGACCTGTGGCTGCGTTGCAGCCCTTGCCCGCGGAAGGCAGACGCCTGCGAACGAAGTCGCCAGCAATGAAACGATAATCAAGA
>NZ_QXIW01000005.1:0-17680 GCF_003570985.1 Candidatus Cryosericum hinesii | reverse complement strand
CCCCGCCAGAACAGGAAAACCGGCGAGGGCGCTCTGAACGTTGAATCCAGCTATTGGACGTCGGGATGCAGCAGCCGATAGACGCGCTCGGGCGTCGCGGGCAACTGACGCACCCAGACACCCGTGGCGTCGTGGATCGCCAGGGCAACAGCAGGAATGACGGGGACCATCACCACTTCGCCAATACCTCGCACCCCGAGGGCACTGGTTCCCTCAGGGTTCTCCAGGATGATGTACTCGTGCTCGGGCACATCCTGGACGGTCGGGATGATATAGGTGGATAAGTTCTTCGTGCGTACCTGCCCCTTGGCGATCAACGTGTCCTCGAACAAGGCGAACCCCTCGCCCTGCGCAACGCCGCCGTCGATCTGCCCCTCGACCTGCTGCAAGTTGACCGTGCGTCCTGTATCCAGGGCTGTCGCGACCTTGAGCAGGTGGGTTTCGCCAGTCAGGGTGTTGACTTCTACTAACGCCGCCTGGGCGGCGAAACTGTAGATCCAGTGTGGCAGCCCGGCAGCTCCGGGGATCTCCCGGTCAGCGGTCGGCCACACAAAGTAGCCCTCCCCGCGCAACGGCGATTCCTGCGAAAACTCCTGAGCCAGTTCCTCGTACGTCCGGAAGCCCGCCGGCGTCGTCATGCCGCCATCCTTCGCCTCACAGACCGCATCCGCTCCCGTATGATATTTCGCATCCAGCGCGCCAGCCACCTTGACACCGAGGTCATGGAACGCTGCCGCGATGGCGTTCGAGGCCGTGTACATCGAGCGGGAAGCGGTGGCGGGCCCCGCGTCGACCGAGCCTTCGGTCTGACCCGCGACAATGCGGACCCGTGATGGATCGACGTGCAGCAGGCCTGCAGCCATCTGTGTGAAACCGGTATGTGTGCCCTGGCCATATTCTACGAGACCAATACGCAGCGTGAAGTTGCCGTCCCGGTCGAGATCGATGTACGCACCGCCATAATCGGGAATTCCGACCCCGAGTCCAGCTCCCTGCGGGGCAAGCGACAGAGCTACCCCGCGCCGGAGCCATGGTTTGTCTGTCTTCTTGTACTCCTCGCGGTGCTGCCACAGGTCGGATTTCTCAACGGCGTCCAGGACCAAGTCCATGGAAACACCTGTGCGCAAGGTATGGCCGATAGGGGAAACCTCGCCCTGGTACAGGACGTTCTTCCGTCGTATCGTGACTGGATCCAGCCCCAGCTTCTCCGCCGCCTCGTCCATGTTGGATTCCAGCGCAAACAGGACCTGCGGAACGCCAAAGCCACGGAACGCGCCACAGATACCGTTGTTGGTGAACACGGCCCAGCCCTCGTGGCGTGTGTTGGGGACGCGGTACAGGGATGAGGCATGTTCGAGCGCCAGGTTGAGAATGGGGCCGCCGAGCGACGAGTAGGCACCCTTGTCTTCGTAACAGGTGACGTCGTTGGCAAGCATCGTACCGTCGCTCTTGAAGCCGGTTCTCGTGCGTACGATGAACGGATGGCGCTTCCAGCCCGACACCAGCGATTCCTCGCGTGAGAGCACAACCTTGACGGGCTTGCCCGTTTTCATGGCAAGCAGGGCGATGCCACCCTGGATAGTCAGTTCGTCCTTGCCTCCGAAACCACCACCCACTGGGTTGCTGTAGACCCGGATCATCCGGGGATTTATCCCCAGGATACGAGCAAGCTGCAGCTGGTCACGGAACGCATACTGAGAACCCGCATACATCGACAGCGAGCCGTCGGCTTCCGGCACCGCCACACCAGATTCGGTCTCCAGCGCCGTATGAGCCTGACGTGGCGTCCGGTATTCGTGCTCGATGACCACATCCGCTTCACGGAGACCCTGCTCCACGTCACCCTTCGTGATGAGGGTATGCAGGCAGACGTTGCCCTTGTCATGGACCTTGGGGGCATCAGGCTTCAGCGCTTCGATGGGGTCGTCGACGACGGGCAGGACCTCGTACTCCACCTCGACCAGAGCCGCCGCCTGTTCGGCGATGCGTTCGGTCGTGGCAGCCACCAGCGCTACGGTATCTCCCATGTACCGTACCTTGTCCCCGCAGATGACCGGCATGTCTGGATTAACAATCCCGAACCCGTTGAACCCGGTCACGTCTGCCGCCGTCAGCACCGTGACGACGCCGTCCAGTGCCATTGCCTTGCTGATATCGACGCTTTTGACCAGGGCATGCGGGTACTTGCTGCGCACAAACCACGCATACAGCATCCCCGGAAATGAGAGGTCGGACATGTACGCCGTGGTGCCGCACGCCTTGCCCTGTGCGTCGACCCTGGCGATCTGCTCGAAATGGATATCGTCCATCACATCACTCCTTTCACGCTCAGCCACCACCGATAGGGGCCGCAAACAACAGCTCGTCGCCGTCCTGAAGGACATACTCCTCATACACGCGCTTGCCCTTCAGAATGAGAATGAGGTACGCCAGTTCCGGGCCCTTGATCCCAAGCTGTCTCACGATCTCCCCAGCCGTCGTTCCTGCAGGAAGTTCCAGCTCGTATTCGGGCGTGTCGTGGTACTGCTTGTAGTCCTGAAAGAGCTTGATCTTAACGTTCATGCCAGCAAGAGGCAAGCGCTTCATAGGCGGCCTCGGCAAGAAGCCCGACAACGGCTTCCTTGCGATAGACCGCAGTTGCTCTCAGGTCATCGATGGGGGCTACTTCCTTCCAGGCCATCTGGGCAGCGCCGCGAATAGCGTCCCATGACAGGACTGGAGGAAGCTGACAGAACATCTGCTCGGTCTTATGTGCCCGGACGACGGTCGGCGCGACCGAACCGAAGGCGATGCGGGCCTCGACGATACGGTGGTTGTCACCGATCCTGAAGTAGAAGGCCACGTTGGCAGTGGAGATCGTCATCGCCTGCCGTGCACCCAGCTTGCCAAAACCGGTCAGTTCGCCTGACCCCGTTGCAGGGAAATGGAGCTCCGTCACGAGTTCTTCTGCGGCAAGTACGGACCGTCCCGGCCCCGTGAAGAAGTCGATGATGGGAACCTCCCGGATGCCCTTATGGCTGGCGATGGACACGACGGCATCGAGAACGATGAGCGCCGGGATCGTGTCACCTGCGGGAGACGCGTTGGCCACGTTGCCACCGACCGTCCCCATGTTGCGAATCTGGGGACCGCCGACCCGTGAAGCCGCCAGGGCCAGCGCGCAGCCGTGCTGCTGGAGGATGGGGGAAGCGCTGAGATCCGCATGGGTAGCACAGGCCCCGACATGGACGATGCCCGACTCCTCACGCACGAAGCGAAGCTCCGCCACGTGGGAGAGGTCGACGATAACATCTTCCTTGACGAGTCCTTCTTTGAGACGCACCGTCACGTCCGTACCCCCGGACAGGAAGCGCTTGCGTGACCCGTACTGCTCCGCCAGTTTCAGCGCTTCCTTCAGGTCACGTGCAGCATAATACTCGAGTTCCTTGATCATGGTTTGCTCTCCAGTAGTCCAATGACGTCCGCCCTGTTCTTCATCGAGTCGGCCAGGGTGTGGTCGTGACGCACGGCCACGAGTTCAGTGCAGATAGCAAGTGCTATCTCCTCGGCAGTCTGGCCGCCGTGGTCTATGCCGACTGGGGCATACACGCGTGCGAGGTCTTCCTTGCCTACTCCTGCGGCCACAAGGCGGCGGAAGACCTCAAGCGTCTTCGACCGGGAACCGATCATCCCGATGTAACGGTTGTCCACCTTGCGCTCCAGAAGTGCCTGCAGCACTCGCTCGTCGCTCACGTGTCTGTCCGTGAGAATGACATGGTACCCTTGCGGGCCATAGGCGGTCGTCTGAACCAGTTCTACGAACTCGCCGGTCAGAAAGTGGTGTGCGTCGGGGATACGAGCGGGGGTGGCAAACTCCGGCCGATCGTCCAGCACCGTCACCTCGAACCCGACAAGAGACGCGAATGTCGCCAGAAAACGGCCGACGTGCCCGGCACCGTAGATATAGAGAAGCGGACGGCTGCCCACGTACTCTATGTAGAGTGTGACCTGACCGCCGCACAACATGCCGAGGCTGTCCTTGCCATTCTGGCTCAGATCGAAGGTGACGACACGTGACTTTCCTTCGGCAATGGCATCGCGAGCGGCCCCCAGAACAGTCAGTTCCAGCTTGCCACCACCGACAGTCCCATGCTGGGTGCCGTCGGGCAGGACGACCATCTTGAAACTGGTGCGACCAGGAGAAGAGCCCTGGGCATCGATGACCGTGCAGACGGCGAACTCACGGCCCTCCTGTTCGAGCTTCGCAACATATTGATAGATGGAATCCATCAGACCTCCTTGGTAGACGTTCCCGCAGATTTGAGACACTCGAGGACATGGTCATACTCGTCAGGAGTATCCAGGTCCAACAGCATGCCACGGTCGTCGACAGGGACCAGCTTCATGGTGGACGCATGGAGCGTCATGAACTGCCGCAACGTGGAGTGCTCCGACATGGCAAGCAGTTCCGGGACACACCGCCCGCTGATTGCGACGGGATGACCTCGTCGTCCACCGCACGACGGCACAGCCACATCGACCCGCCCCTCCGATACCGCATCTCTCACGGCAATTGCGGTTTCGGGCAAGGTGAGGGGGATGTCCCCGGGGAAGATGAGGACGACATCGGCGCCCGTGACCCGTCGCAGTCCCGCCTGAACCGAGATAAACATGCCTGGATCGTAGAGTACGCCCTCGACCACCTCGAGTCGTCCTTCAGCGCCAAGAGATCTTGCTGTCTGTTCCACAGCGGTCTTCGTCCCCTGATCGTGCAGCCCGATGACCACGATGACCCTGTCACAGGCGGCGAGAGCAGTCGCAACAACGCGACCAACAACCGTCCCAGAGCCAAGCGGCAATGTCAGCTTGTTTGAACCCATCCTGTCGGCATGTCCAGCCGCCAGAACGACTGCTGCAGTCATTCGCGGCTCTGACTTGCCTTCTGCACCGCGGCAACGATCTTCCTGTAGCCCGTACAACGGCAAAGATTCCCCTCCAGGGCGGTCTCTATCTCTGCTTCCGATGGATGGGGGTTCAGGGCGAGCAGCGCCTCTGCGGACATGACCATTCCCGGTGTGCAGAAACCACACTGGACAGCTCCCTCTTCGACGAACGCCTGTTCCAGCGGCGATGGCTTGCCGCCCTCCGCCAGCCCCTCGATCGTCGTGATGATTGCTCCTTCCGCCTGCACTGCCAGCACAAGGCAACTGGTAACCGAGCGGCCGTTCATGATGACCGTACAAGCACCACACTCGCCCTTGTTGCAACCAATCTTGGTTCCGAGAAGCCCCAGGTCCTCCCGCAGAACTTCGGCGAGTGTCCTGCAGGTTTGCGTCGTGACGTGATACTCCGTGCCATTGACCTTCATGACAACACGTACCTCACTGGTCATTGTGGCTACCCCCTGAACAGGCTCAATAATGATACTACCGGGTGTCGCTTCAACGAAGGCTCCCAACTGCCGATGATCCGAGATGCGTGTCAGGGCATGATCTCCGCGACAAATGCAACCTCGACGGGCGCATTCATGGGAAGGGATGCGACACCCACGGCGAAGCGCGCGTGGCGACCGGCATCGCCAAAGAGCGCGACAAGCAGGTCGGAAGCTCCATTGATCACCTTGGGCACTTCCGCATAGTCCGGAGCCGCCTGCACAAATCCCTGCACCATCGCGATGCCCTTGACGCGGTCCAGCGTGCCGATGACATTTTTCAGGGCAGCGAGACCATTGATGGCACAGATGCGGGCAAGATTATAGGCTTCCTGGGTAGTGACGCTTTCTCCAACGCGCCCGGTCTGTTTGACATGACCGCCCTCGCTCGGCAGCATTCCCGACACGAACGCAAGGTTGCCAGTGAGCTTGACCGGAACGTAACTGCCAACGGACGCCGTCGCCTCTGGCAATATGATCCCCAGTTCTGCAAGCTTCTCATCTATCGCCATACATACCTCCCGATACGATGTGGACAAGTTCTCATGCATAGTATACACACAACATGGCGCTTGGCATGTCCAGATTTTCCGTTGGACTGTCAGCATGCCAGGAAGCACCATCCAGCCGCCGCAGGTAGCTGGCGCTCCCATGAGTGGTGGCTATATCCCTGTCGTCATTGCGTCATCACGCACAAACAAACTTGAGGGGTGCCTGGACCGACCCGACACAATCAATTTCAGGACGTCTGACCTGTCGTTCTTTCAAATTTCCTCGGCCAATCTTGACAAATCCGGTGAGAGATTCGGCTTATCCGGCATGAGGGGCAACTTTCCCGTCACATCCATCAACTGCTGTCCAGGACTGCATATCACCACGTGGTGATGCCTCATCGTGGGCGCGTTTCGCTGTCATCTCCCATGGGAAGCGACTATAACGCTACCCGATTTTGTCAAAATGTGCTATACTACGTGCGTACCTTCCCAGTCGCGGGGAAAAGCGCGATAAAAGACAAGAAAGGAGATCGCATGAACAAGGGAGAACTTGTAGCCAGAATTGCTGACATGACCAAGATGACCAAGAAGGAGTCCGAGGTCATGGTTAATGCATTCATGGATGCCGTCAAGGAAGCCATGAAGAAGAACGACAAGGTCGCACTCGTTGGGTTCGGCACCTTCGGCGTCAAGGAGCGCAAGGCTCGCAAGGGCGTCAACCCCAAGACCCTCAAGGCCATCACCATTCCGAAAAAGAAGGCCCCCTTCTTCAAGCCCGGCAAGGCTCTGAAGGACGCCATCGCCAAGAAGTAGTATTCTCTGGCATAGAAAAACAGAAGCGGCGCGCAAGCGCCGCTTCATTGTTGTCGAGCCGCCACTTCTCTCACGAAACGGCTGGTGCGATGCCGATCCAGACCATTCTACTGCGCGTCAGATCGACGCGCCCCGGCCCTTTCTCGATACGGAGGAAAAACCCTTGGAGGTGCACGCCTGTCAACGCATCGTCGAACGTCAGACTGATCGTTGTCCCATCATGGATGACTGTGGCAGTAACGGGCTTCGCAGTCGGATGTTCCAAGTCTGACACCTCTGCGGTAGCCGCGCCTCCGCGATAGATGACGTGGAGCTTGGGCGCGGAGCCGAAGCTGCCGCTCGCCGGGACTGGAAACAGGAACAGCTCCATCTCCTCGAGCCGATTGAGCATGCGACCCATCTTCAGCGAGAGTTGGAGACCGCCAGCGCCATCCGTCACGGAGAACGTCTGAATGACGGGGCGATCCTCGTCCCCCACGCGGTTGATCGGGAAGAAGAACTGGGCCATCCGGACCTCATCTGTGCGATCAGTCAGGTCCGCAGGAGCCAGAAACACCTCAGTCCGGCGGGCGAATGCGACCAGGGTCGCAAACGGAAGCAGCTCCGAGGCGTGCGCCTGGATCGCACTCGTCTTGATGCCGACTTCCTGCGGAGTGAGATGGACGACCTCCTGACGCAGACCCAGGACCCGTGCAGCTGGGGGAGCATAGGCATCGACGAACGGCGCGTATCGCAGGGGCCTTGGCCATCCCGCAACATGAACGACATACTCCAGACGCTGCGGAGAGAGATGCAGGTCGGCAAGAGCGGCAGTGACGAACAGCTCGGTCGCCTGGTGATCAGGATGCTCATCGATCAGGTTTGGATAAACGACAATGGTCGGCTGGAACGACGTCATGACCTGCTCCAGGTCGGTGAGGAGATTCATAGCCGTCTGTGGCTGGCCCGCAACTGCGGATTCCACGTAGGGGACCGACTCCGCGTTTGTGACGCCGCTCCGGTAGGGCTTCGATGTCCATACATTCATGAAGATGTCCGACAGTCCTCCGTCAGGATACCCAAGGAAGATGAGGTCATTCGAACTCAGGCCGAGCACGTGTGCTGCATTCTTCGCCTCCTGCATTCTCTTGTGACCGATGTCCCGAAACTGTGCGGGCGTGACTGGCGCCGTCCTCCAGAACAACGGCGGACCCACGATATTGTGATCGCCCGCCGTCATCCACAGCACTCGGACTAGTGCTCCTGCCTCGAGAGCGTGCTGGATGAGACCCGAGCACGCGATGGACTCGTCGTCTGGGTGTGGAGACAAAACGAGGACCCGATCCACCTTCGTTATCGTCACGTCTGTCTGAACAACCGGCGCGACTGCCGACGGAAAACGTGCCATGATGAATGCCGAGGCGAACATGGCGGCACTGAGAACTAGTGCAGCCACCACTGTCGCAATGTGCCGGTTGCGAGAGCTCTCGTGCGATATCGTGTCAGCGTGTCTCCTCATAGCAATTCAGTTTAGTGCGGCAAACGACGTGGTCAAGCCGTCCCACGAAGCCGGCTTTGACGTTCTGTTCGTTTGCCGTACAATAGTCTGGTCACTGGAAAGGAGACGAACATGCACAAACTTGTAGAGCAATTGACAAGTGCCTATGCGGTTTCAGGAGACGAACGCCGTCTCCATGACATCCTGCGCAGCGCACTCGATGGCATCGCCGACGAGATTCACGACACACCCCTTGGCAATCTCATCGCCATCCGCAAGGGCCGCTCGAGTGAACACTCCATCCTCTTCGCCGCACATCTCGATGAGGTCGGCGCCTGGGTAACAAGGATCAACGACAAGGGCTTTCTCGGCATCCATTGCCGCTCGATCGACGATCGCGTCTGGCCGGGACTGCAGGTCGTCGTCCATGGCACAGAACCTCTGCCCGGTATTATCGGACTCAAGCCGGTCCACGTCATGTCACACGACGAAATGAACAAGCCGGTTGGCCCCGATGATCTCTGGATCGATGTCGGACTCCCCCGTGAGCAGGTCGTCACAATGGTCCCCATCGGTTCCACCGTCACCTTCACGGCCGGCATCAGCAAACTCATGAACGAGCGCTTCGCGGGAAAGACCCAGGACGACCGCCTCTGTGGCGTGGCTCTGGTGGAGGCCCTCGAACTCCTCAAGGATATGACGTTGCCGTATGATGTCGTCATGGCCTTCACCGTCCAGGAGGAAATCACCGGGAACGGCGCCTGGACCAGTGGCTACTTCGCGCATCCAGACGTCGGTATCGCCGTCGACGTCACGCATGCCGATACCGAGGGTGTCCCTGAGCACAAGACCATCCCGCTCGGCGGCGGTCCAGGCATCGCGGTCGGCCCTGTTGCCAATGACCGCGTCCTCGAACTCATTCGCAGAAGAGCCAAGGCAGTCGAGATCCCCACCAGCGAAGAACCCTGCATGTCATATTCCGGCACTGATGCGGACGCGTTGCAGCTTGTCGGTTCCGGTATCGCCACCGGCGTCCTGAGCATTCCGCTGCGCTACATGCACTCCCCCGTCGAGACCGCCGACCAGGTTGATGTCGACAGGGCAGCGAGACTTATTGCCGAGGTCGCGAAGGGCTTCGACGCGGCGTTCATAGGAGAGTTGTATGGAACAGACACGCATTGAGCTGCTGAAGAAGCTCACCGAAGCACGGGGCATCTCGGGGCACGAAGACGAGGTCGCAGCCATCCTCAGAGCAGAGCTTGAAGGTCACGTCGACCGGTTCGAGCGCGATCCCATCAAGAATCTCTTTGCGCTCAAGGGCATGGACAAGCCTGGGGCCAAGATCATGTTGAACGCGCACATGGACGAGGTCGGGCTGTACGTGACCCGCATCACCAAGGAAGGGTACCTCCACATCGGCAAGGCCGGTGGTATCGACGACCGGCTGCTGCTGGGCAAGAAGGTGCTGGTCGGCAAGGACCGCCTTCCCGGCGTAACAGCCATCAAGGCAGTGCATCTGTCCACCCGCGAAGAAATCGAGACCACCGTTGTCAAAGCCGACGACATCGTCGTTGACGTCGGCGCCAAGTCGGACAAGGAACTGGCGGGCAAGGTGGCCATCGGTGATCAGATCACGTTCGATACGGCGTTCGGAACATTCGGCGACGGGTATCTGGTTGGCAAGGCGTTTGACGACCGGGTCGGTTGCGCCATCGTGGCCGAGCTGCTCAAGATGGATTGGCCCTTCCCTGTCATCGGGATGTTCTCGACGCAGGAAGAAGTGGGAACCAAAGGGGCCACCGTTGGAGCGTGGCGATACACGCCTGACATCAGCATCACCGTCGAGGGCACCATCGCTGCCGACATTGGCGAGGTCAAGGATTACCAGGAGGTCACCAACCTGGGCGCCGGCACTGTTCTCACCATCAAGGATGGCGGCATGATCACGGACCACCGGCTTCGCAACCAGCTGATCGAGGTCGCGAAAGCGAACGGGCTTCCCTGGCAGTTCAAGCGCATGCCGGCAGGTGGCACGGATGCTCGCAGCATCCAGCTCACCAAGTCGGGTGTACGGGCACTGGCAGTTGCCGTCCCTTCGCGCTACATCCACTCTCCCGTGTCGCTCATCAAGGTCTGTGACTATGAAAACACGGTATCACTTCTTTCAAAGTTTCTGGCACAACTTGCCACCACGGAGGCATAGATGAATGAACTTATCCGGACATTGACACAGACCTGGGGACCAACCAGCTACGAAGAGGGCATTCGCGGTGTCATCACGCGCGAACTCGATTCTCTGCATATGGACTGCAGGGTGGACGCACTGGGAAACCTGATCTACTGCATCCCCGCCTCAGGAAAGCCGAAATTGCTGGTGTCCGCCCACATGGACCAGATCGGTATCATCATCACGCACGTCGACAAGGATGGCTTCCTTCGTTTCGGCGCGGTCGGTGGGCTTGACCCATACAAGGTCCTGGGACACCGCTTCGTCTTCGCGAACGGCACTCTCGGCGTGGCAGCCGTGGAAAGCAAGGAGCACAAGACGCTCGAGCATCTGACACTGGACAAGCTGTTCCTTGATATCGGTGCAGTATCGAAGGATGACGCTTTGCTGCATGTCGCCGTCGGCGATTTCGCAGTGTACGCGGGCGACTGTGTGCAGGTGGGTAACCGCGTGACCTCTGCGGCACTCGACGACCGTATCGGCTGCTATGTCCTCATCGAGGCCCTCAAGGCTGCAGTGGGGAAAGAACTGAACTACGAGACGTATGCCATGTTCAGTGTGCAGGAAGAGATCGGCATCAAGGGCGCCAAGGTCGGCGCCTGGGGTGTCCAGCCGGACCTCGCCATCGCTCTGGATGTCACTGCCTGGGGTGATACCCCGGAGAGCTATGTTCTGGACATCGGTCTAGGCAAAGGGCCCGCTATCAAGGTCAAGGACGCGGGGATGGTCGCGACGCCTGCTATCCGTGACCTGCTCATCGAGGCTGCAAAGACCCACGGCATCCCGTTCCAGCTGGAGGTCCTCCAGGGAGGCACGACCGACGCAGCCGCCATCCAGACCATAGCCAATGGTGTCCCTACCGGCGTCATCAGCATCCCCGACCGCTATGTCCACAGCGCCAGCGAAATGGTCGACATCGGCGACGTCGAAGATTGCATCAAACTCCTAGTCGCCGTCCTTCTGAAGTAACGGCAGGGCGTCCCTGGATGAACCGAACCGGCAGCCGCAATGGGCTGCCGGTTCGCATGGATATTGCCTCTCAGGTTCAGAGACGCCCTCTATTTCTCCTCGCGTGCGTAGGGTATTCCCAGTTCCTTTGGCGTCCCGACGTGACGCACACGGACAATCAGGGTTGCCACGATGATGACCACAAACGTCGCCAAATAGGGCAGCATCGACAGTAGAGCACTGTTGATGTAGGTGCCCGCCGCCTGGAGTTGAAGCTGCAAGGCCTCAATACTTCCAAACAAGAACGCTCCGACGAGAGCATTGAAGGGATTCCACATGGCAAAGACCACAAGGGCTACGGCAATCCACCCCATACCGGAGGTAATACCGTTGAGCCAGTACGGGTGGATACAGCACGTAATGTACGCTCCTCCCGCACCCGCAAGCGCCCCTCCCACGATGGTCCAGAAGTAGCGGGTACCCACGACGTTGACGCCCATGGCATCTGCAGCCTTCGCGTTTTCGCCGACCGCCCTCAGGTTGACCCCGACCTTCGTCTTGAACAGCAGGAACCAGAACAGGGCTACCAGGATGTAGCCGGCATAAACGATCAGGTCCTGACTGAAGAGAATCGGCCCGACGAAAGGAATTCGTGACAGCCCGGGAATAGCCATGGGCTGGATGACGGTCGTGAGACGCTGAGAGACCCAGTTGTCACCATAAAAACTCGTGAGACCCGTCCCGAAGATGGTGAGCGCAAGGCCCGTGACCGTCTGGTTACCACGGAGAGTCACGCAGATAAAGGCGTGGATGGTTGCCGCTACCGCTGCCGCTGCCATGCCGAGGAGCAGGCCAACGTAGGGATTGCCGGTCTTCATAGCCCCAAGGAATCCAAAGAACGCGCCAATCAGCATCAGTCCCTCAAGCCCGAGGTTCAGTACACCGCTGCGCTCCGTCAGCACTTCGCCCAGTGTGGGAAGCAAAAGAATCGTCCCTGACTGGACAGCTCCTGCGAGAACACTGATCAGGATGCTGCCGAAAGTAGGATTCATGCGCCCCCCCGAGCCCTTTCGTCTAAGGCAACCGAGCACTTTTTCCCAATGCGAGGGGTGCTTCCGGGGGGCGTACTCAGCCTCCTCGTCAGGATTACGCGGTAGTGCGTGACGATCTCTCCTGCCAGCAGGCAGAAGAGGATCGAGCTCTCAATCACGCCGACAATGCCAAAGGGCACGCGCATGACGATCTGTATCTGGTAGCCGCCGGCTTCGAGAGCCGCCAGGAGCACCGAGATCCCGACGGCGACCAGCGGATCGAGCCCTGCCAGCCAGGCCGCGATGATAGCGGTATACCCGTAGTCCGAGTTGATCTCGAGTTGCAGAACACGCAGCACGGCTGAGGTGTGCGCAATGCCGGCAAGGCCGGCAAGGCCTCCCGAGATGACCGCAGCGATGATGACCGTCTTGAACACATTGATGCCGGCGTATCTGGCTGCGCGCTCGTTTTCGCCCAGGACTCTGGTCTCATATCCGAAGCGCGTCTTCCGGATGATGATCCAGATGATCACCGCAGCAGCCAGCCCGAAAAACAGCCCGATGTGGAGCCGCGAGGGAGGCGGGAGGATGCGCGGAAGCTGGGCATTGAGGGCAAAGTTCTTGGAGAGTGGAAAACCACGGGTGCCCCATGTCCCATACATGAAGAACCACAGAATGTACGAGGCGATGTAGTTGAGCAGAAGTGTCACAATGACCTCGTTGACATTCCAATACACCTTGAGAAGTGCGGGAATGATAGCCCACAGCGCTCCTCCAAGGGTGCCAAGTACCATCATCAGCGTCAGCAGCAGCGGCCGGGACATCGTCGCCGGGCCAAACAACGCCAGGTAGGACCCACAAATGGCCCCGATGATGTATTGACCCTTTGCCCCGATGTTGAAGAACTTCATGCGGTAGACCAGGCAAAGCCCGACGGACATGAGGATGAGGGGGACCGCGATGACCAGGGTCTCCGAGAAGGTGTAGGCCGACCCAAACGCGCCCTTGACAATGGCTCCATAGACTCTCAGCGGGTTGACATGGGCGAACAGCATGACGACAGACCCCATGAGGAGGCCCAGCAGGACCGAGCAGATAGGTACCAGGACACGAAGCTGTATCGGCGTCTTGTCGCGTTTCTCGAATCGCAGCATCTCAGACCCCTTTTCCGGTCAAGCTTTGGCGCCTACGGCGCCCGCCATCATCAGACCGATCTGTGCAATGTCCACGTGGTGCGCGTCGACAATACCGACGATACGCCCCTCGTACATCACCGCCACCCGGTCTGCAACCATGAGAATCTCATCCAGATCCTCGCTGATGAGAAGCACGGCTACCCCGTTGTCGCGTTGTTCCAGCAATATCTTGCGCACGAACTCGGTGGCACCCACGTCGAGGCCGCGGGTCGGATGTTCTGCGATCAGGAGCCTCGGATTCTCCTCGATCTCGCGGGCAAGCAGCAATTTCTGCATATTCCCGCCGGACAGGACCTTGACTGGTGCATTCTTCAGCGGCACGGCAATGTCAAACTTCTCGATAAGTCCGTCAGCATACGTACAGGCAGCAGCGTAGTCAATGAATGTTCCCCTGCGCATGGGCTGCTGCTTGTACTTCCGCAGCATAGCGTTGTCAACGGTAGAGAGATTGGGTACGAGGCCCACACCAAGTCGATCGGCCGGTATGTAGTTCACCCCTGCGGATGCCAGCGTGCACGGCGTCGCGTTGGTCACATCGATGCCCTCGACCGTGACGTGTCCGCTGACGAGGTGGCGCAGTCCTGTGATACATTCCGCCAGCTCGACCTGCCCATTGCCGGCCACACCGGCGACACCCATGATCTCGCCGCCATGCACGGTGATGTTCAGCTTGTTGAGCGCCATGATGCCACGGTCATTGTAAGCCTGAGCGTCTTCGACTTTGAGGACCTCCCGGCCTTGCTCGATGTCCTTACGTTCCAGGCGGAACAGGACGTCGCGCCCGATCATCATCTTTGCGAGCTCGCGCTCCGTGATGGAGACCGTATCGACGGTACCCACGAGCTGTCCTTTCCTCAACACGGTGACGCGGTCGGAAATGGACATGACCTCGTTGAGCTTGTGGCTGATGAAGATGATGGATTTTCCCTCTGACTTCATCTCTCGGAGGATGCCGAACAGCTCCTCGGATTCCTGTGGCGTCAGGACGGCAGTCGGCTCATCCAGGATCAGGATGCGAGCGCCCTTGAACAGTGTCTTGATAATCTCGACACGCTGCTGTTCGCCCACGGAGAGCTGCCAGATCTTGGCATAGGGGTCGACGCGGAAATTGTACTTCTTTGCTATGGCCTCAATCTGGTGGGCCACGGACTTCTTGTCTATATAGAAACCCTGAGACTCCAGTCCCAGGATGACATTCTCGATGACAGAGAGAGAATCGACCAGCATGAAATGCTGATGGATCATCCCGATACCGTGCTTCATGGAATCGAGCGGCGAGCGCAGATCCACGCGTTTCCCCTCGATCGTGATCTCGCCCTCGTCGGGATAGTAGATGCCGTCGAGAACGTTCATGAGCGTCGACTTTCCGGCTCCATTCTCGCCCAGCAATGTATGGATCTCACCCTTCCGCAGTGCGAAGTTCACGTGATCATTGGCCACGATGCCCGGAAAACGTTTGGTAATGTTGCTCATGACGAGCATCAATTGTTCCTGGCCCTCCATCTTTTCCTCCACAGAAGAAGAACGGCTCCCCGGCATTGCGCCGGGGAGCCGTGACTGTTCTCTATGAACCGCTCTTCGGGATCGCGCCGATGACGCCCTGCACGAACCACTGCAGGTTCAACTGGTCAGCGTCGGACATGGTCGTTCCCTTCGGGACGATAACCTTGCCTGCCTGATTGACCATTGGGCCGTCGAATGGCGTGTACTTGCCGTCAAGGATAAGCTGTTTGCGAGTGTTCACATAGTCGATGACAGCCTGCGGAACAGCCGAACTGACAGGAGCAATGTCGACGATGCCGTCAGCCATGCCTCCCCAGTAATCGCCGCTCTTCCAGGTTCCGTCTTCAACAGACTGCGCAACCTTGAGATAGTAGGGCCCCCAGTGCCAGATGCGGGACGTGAGCACGGACTTGGCTTCCTCCGGCGTCTTCATGCCAGCAGCCATGTCCATGTCGTAGCCGATACCATATTTGCCCGCCTTGAACGCTGCATCGAGAGGTGCAGGGGAATCGACACCGGACACAATGATGTCGCAACCCTTGTTGAGCAGAGACTTGGCCGAATCGCCTTCTTTGGCGGGATCAAACCACGAGTTGGTGTAAACGACGGTGACGGTAGCCTTGGGGTTGACTTCGCGCAGACCGACCGTGAAGGCATCGACTTCGCGGATGCACTCAGGGATGGAGAACGGCAGGACAAATCCGATCTTGTTGGTCTTGGTCATCTTGCCGGCAATAAGACCGGAAAGATAATCGGGCTGCTCCATACGGCCAAAGTACGTTCCAAGGTTGTCCGAACGCTTGTACCCGGACGCGTGCATGAACTTGGTAGTAGGATTGTCCTTTGCCGCATTCACCATGGCGTCCATGAAACCGAAACTGGTGCCGAAGACGAGGTCGTAACCTGCACTTGCATAATCACGGAAGGTCTTCTCAGACTGAGAACCTTCTGGTATGCTTTCAGCGTAGGTGGTCTCGACGTTCGGGTCATTCTGCTGCAGGTACAGGCGGCCGTCTTCGTGCGCTTGCGAGTATCCACCGTCATTATGCGGTCCAACATAGACAAAGGCTACTTTCAACTTCTTGGCAGCAGGAGCCGGTGTTGGAGTTGGCGTTGGAGTTGGCGTTGCCGCCGTCTTACAGCCGGTCGAACCTACGACGAACGCGATAGCAAGCAGTACAACCAGTGAGATTCTCAGGAACTTCATACTCTCTAGCCTCCCATTACTAGACTGACGTTCTGAAGCACGGTTTCCGCATGTTCCCCCGGTCCAGGCATCTCTCTTTTTCTACGACAAAACCCTCATGCCCGGCACAGTCCCTTCCTTGGTTCACACGCCATTGTACCAACATCACCCTGCAAGTAAAGCCGGACCCCTGACCTGCCGTATGGTGCTCCCTCACCTGCGGAATCCCCTGCGCGACATGGTGCCGTTGACTCTGGATGATCAGGCATTATGCTTTTATGGGGTGCCCGAAAGGGCTGAGAGAGTCATACGGCTCAACTCGTTGAACCTGATCTGGGTAATGCCAGCGTAGGGAGACAGAGCAGTATCACGACACCCCGCAATCTATCACGGATACGGATTGAGGAGGTACCTGTGGAACATTCAGCAGCACCAAAGATCGTGACAATACAGGAAATGGCCGAGATGGGAATCGCCGTAGCGCTCGGCGTTGCGCTCTCATATCTTTCAAAAGCGATCTGGTCTATGCCTATGGGGGGAACGCTTGAACTGGGTGTTATTCCAGTTCTCTACATCGCACTCAAGTGGGGATGGCGCGATGGGCTCATCGTCGGTCTTGCCCTTGGATTGATAACATTGATAACTGATCCGTGGTTCGTCAATCCTGTGCAGATCCTCCTCGACTACCCCCTGCCAGGGCTCGCACTCGGACTAGCCGGTTTGCCCGTCTTCCAAAAGGGCCAGAACTGGTGGAAAGGCGTTCTGACCGCAGGACTCGTACGCTACGTCTTCCATGTCATATCCGGTCTGGTGTTCTTCGCGTCAGCTGCTCCCAGCTGGCACATGTCGCCTCTGCTCTATTCTCTTGCCTACAACGCAGCATACGTCGTACCGAGTATTGCCATTTGCCTTCTTGTTCTTGTCCCACTCCGCCGAGTAAAAGCACTCTGGAGATCGGAGACAGGCTGATGCGCGACCGGCCCTGTTTCTTCATGAATCGCTCGCGCCGCTGATGATGCTCGGAGCAGCCGATATTCCTGCCGGGCTTGTCATTGCGAACCCGCTTGCAGACAGATGAAGCCCTGTGCCGCTCATGATGCGTGGTCGCTTTGACAACTACGGTCTTTCCTCTATGATATAGAAGAGTTTCATCAGTGGAGGTATCGACATATGAGAACTACTTATTCACCTAAGAACCGCAAGCGCAATCGTACCCTTGGTTTCCTGAGCCGTATGAGGAGCCATGGTGGACGCAACGTTCTCGCCCGCAGGAGACTCAAAGGGCGTAAGAAGCTCATCGTCGCATAGGCGTCCGTCCGCTCCGCGGATGGTTGACCTGTTGGTGCAGTAGCAGTTGGCAAGACTGTGGAAACGAATCCCAGGCAGCGTATACAA
>NZ_QXIW01000004.1:14402-29413 GCF_003570985.1 Candidatus Cryosericum hinesii | reverse complement strand
AAAGCACTCTGGAGATCGGAGGCGGGCTGATACTCGACCGGCCCTGTTTCTTCATGAATCGCTCACGCCGCTGATAATGCCCGGACCAGCCCATATTCCTGCCGGGCATGTCATTGCGAACCCGCTTGTAGACAGATGAAGCTCTGTGCCGCTTATAATGCGCGGTCGCTTTGACAACCACGCTCTTTCCTCTATGATATAAAAGAGTTTCATCAGTGGAGGTATCGAACAATGAGAACTACTTACTCACCTAAGAACCGCAAGCGCAATCGCACCCTTGGCTTCCTGAGCCGCATGAGGAGCCATGGTGGACGGAATGTTCTCGCCCGCAGGAGACTCAAAGGGCGTAAGAAGCTCATCGTCGCATAGGCGTCCGTCCGCTCCGCGGATGGTTGACCTGTTGGTGCAGTAGCAGTTGGCAAGACTGTGGAAACGAATCCCAGGCAGCGTATACAAGAAGGCCTTCGACAACTCGAAGGCCTATCATGGTGCGTTGATCGTGGTTTTTGTATCTCCCGCCTTTATGCATGTGGTGGGTTTCACTGCTTCCCGCAAGGTAGGAGAATCCGTTGAGCGCAACCGTGCCAGACGTCTCATGAAAGAAGCGTTCCGCTCTGTCTCGCCCAGCCTCATGCCCGACTTTGCCTATGTCCTGGTGGCTCGCAAGCCCATTGTCGTCTCTTCCGTCGACGATGTCCGGCGTGAGCTGGCACGACTTACGGCCCAGTACCACCAGCGATGAAGAAGGTCGTTACATTTCTGCTGCGCTTCTATCGTCGATTCCTCTCTCCACTCAAGGGCGCGACCTGCATCTACTATCCAACGTGTTCGGAGTATACGCTCGAGGCTGTCGAGCGATATGGTGTCCTAACCGGGCTATGGCTCGGCCTCAAGCGTATTCTTCGGTGTCATCCATATCATCGGGGAGGGTTCGACCCTGTACCCGACCTGCATCGCGACTGCGCGCATTCAACTCACACCCTGGAGGTTTCCATTGATTCAGAAAAGCTCCCGTAAGAACACGTACAGACTGTTGCTCGTCGTCACCCTGCTCCTTGGCGCCCTGACGCTAGCCGGCTGCGTCGGAGCCGCCGCGCCCGTCGCGAGCTCCGACCCTGTGGGCATTGGTCTCGCGGCAGTGGCACGCCCATTGGAGAACGTCGGAATCAACATTACCATCAAGAACAACATGACCAAGTTTGTGAGTGACGTGAAGGTTCAGATTGTCTCCATCGATGGCAATCCGGGCATTGCTCCCTTCGCCCTCTGGCAGACTCCCGACGCCTCCGTTGCACTGACTGCCCCCCTCATGCCCGGCAAGAGCATACAGGTGAAGCTGCTCCTGCAGCAAAAGACTCCGGCCGCCATCAAGTCCTACGCAGTTAATGTCAGCGTCTCCTACAAGGATGGCGACGGCGTTGCAGTCACCAAGATCATCCCGAATGTCGGCATCGTTAGAATCGGCAGCATCAACTTCCTGTCCGCCGGAATCCGCTGGATCATCGCACAACTGAACGATCTTGTCCACAGTTATGCCTTGGCCATCATCCTGCTCACGCTGGGCCTCAAGCTCCTCACTGAGCCGCTTACTCGCATGCAGTTCAAGTCGACGGTCGACATGCAGAAGCTGCAGCCGCAGCTCGCCAAACTCAAGGCAAAGTATCCGAGCAAGGATGACGCCACGAAACTGAATCAGGAGACGATGCAGTTGTACAAGGACAATAACGTCAACCTGTTCAGCGGGTGCCTGCCTCTACTGGTGCAGTGGCCCGTTTTCCTGGCCCTGTTCACGGCCATCAATAATTACTCGCCCTTCAACAACGCACCATTCCTTTGGGCACCTGCCCTGTCCATGGCTTCGAGCGCGCTTCCACTGGCCACCAGGTTCATCATGCCCGTCATCGTTGCGGCTTCGACCTACGTGCAGTCCATCACTTCCTTCATCCCGGGACAGGATCGGTCTCAGACAGCAATGCTGACGTACTTCATGCCACTGCTGCTCGGCTATTGGGCATACGGTTTCAGTATCGCCCTGGCGCTGTACTGGGCGCTCTTCTCCCTGTTCTCGGCAGGACAGCAGTACCTGGTCATCAGGCGCCTCACCAAAGACATGCCCGCTCTGGAACCTGTCGTCAAGAAGTCGACAAAGAAGTAGGAGGCACTACCATGAGACTTTCCAAACACGCTGAGCAACTGGTCACAGAGTTCCTTGTCGATTTCTTCAAGGCACTTGACGAGAACCCTGAGATTCAGGTAGCATATACAGACGGCGACCCGTATATCAACATCACCGGGCTCACCGGAAACGGCACATTCCTCACCAGGGACCAAACATGCCTGTCCGCCCTGCAGCACATCGTAAACGTCGTAGCACACAAGGACCGCGAGGGTGCCCCCGGCATCGTCACCGTTGACGTCGACGGGTACGTCATGCGCCAGCGCGAGATGCTGAAGCGCATGGCCATCGACGCCGCTCTACGCGTCAAGCGTGAGAAACAGGCGGTCATGCTCCAGCCCATGAGCGCCAAGGCGCGACGCATCATCCATGTGACCCTCAAGGACTACCCGGGTATCACGACGCACAGCGAAGGCCGTGACCCACAGCGCAGGGTCATCGTCGAACTCACGAGGTAACAGGAGCGGCGCATGCCGCACGTTTCCACCATTGCCGCTCTTGCCACCGCCCGTGGCAGTAGCGGCATCGGTATCATACGACTCAGCGGCCCGGACTCCTGGACAATCGTGGAGCAGCTGACCCCGGGCCAGCCCACGCTTGTGGACCGTATGGCCAACCTGCGACGCATCTGTCGCCCGACGAGCGGAGAAGTTCTGGACCAGGGGATCGTCCTGCCGATGCGCGGCCCTCGTTCGTATACAGGCGAGGATACCGTCGAACTGCAGCTGCACGGAAGCCCTCTTCTGCTGGACAGCGTTCTCGGGGCCTGCATAGAACTTGGGGCAGAGCCTGCCCGTCCGGGGGAGTTCACGTTCAGGGCATTGCTGGCAGGCAAGCTGTCCCTCCTGAAGGCTGAAGCGGTGCGCGATCTCGTGGATGCAGGGTCCGACGAAGAACTCTCCCTGGCCAGGAAATCGCTGTTCACGAATACGTCTCAGCCTTTTCGCGGGGTCCTGAGCCTGATCACGAAATCCCTTGCATCCATCGAGGGGCCGGTCGACTTTCCCGACCAGTTCACGGAGGAGGACGAGGGAGACGCACTGCGTGGAGCCACAAGTCTTGCAGCAGGGGCACACGCAGACATCCAGAAGCTCCTCGCAGACGCGCAGGCAACCGCGCAGTTGCATCACGGCGTCACAGTCGTCATCGCCGGTGCGCCCAACGTCGGCAAGTCCTCTCTGATGAACGCCCTGCTCAAGTATCCCAGAGTCATCGTGTCGGACATCCCCGGAACGACCCGTGACTCGGTAGCGGAAGAGATCCTCCTGGGAAGACACCGGGTTACCTTGGTCGACACGGCCGGCATAGGTACAACCCCTGCCGACATCCTCGACAGTCTGGCAGGTGAACGGGCGCGCCAATCCATCGATCGCGCGGACATCGTCCTGATCGTCCTCGATGCCGAAACAGGACTCCAGCCATACGAACGTGACCTTCTCGATCGCGCCCGTTCATTACCCCATCTCGTGGCCGTGAACAAGATCGATGCCGGACCCGTCCCCGTGGGTCTCGAGGCAGAAGTCGGCGAACCAGTGCTGGGTATCTCCGCCACGGAAGGGACCGAACTCGACGCACTTACCGTTCGCCTGACGAAGCTCGTCGAGACAGCTGCCGGGACGGTCGCAACCAGGCAGATGGTGACGCATCGACAAGCTGCAGAACTCACGATCGCCGACCGTGCGCTGGGCGATTTCATGAACTCAAGCGCGACGGCTTCTTCCGATGTCCTCGCGTATCTTCTCGGCGAAGCCCGTGAAGCGATGCAACGACTTCTGGGTGAACACATCACCCCCGATGAGATCCTCGCAACCGTCTTCAGCACCTTCTGTATCGGCAAGTAGCATGCAACAATTGCCTGTGCCCTGATACTAACGATGGTGTGATCATAAACAGGAGGGGGCGCAGCATGCTGCGCCCCCTCTTTCGTTTCTATGGAGCAATAAACCTTTCGACGTTACGGTTGGATGACCGCCTGAACGTCCTGGGCCATCTTCGCGAGACCGGCAGCAACTGTCACCTTGCCGAGGTAGATACTCTGCAGATCTGCGGTGATCTTGTTGCGCGCATCGTTCCATCCACCAGTCGGCGGTTCGAGAACTGCTCCGTCCAGCTGTTCCAGGCCCGCTTTGGTCTCGGGCTTGGCTGCGTACGCTGCGATGAGGACTGGATCCTTGAGGGAACTCTGGCGAGCCGGCATATAGCCGGTCTGTGCTGCCCAGACGGCCTGCGTATGAGCCGAGGTAAACCACTTGATGAACGCCCATGCAGCATCTTTCTGGCGCTGCGTGTACTTGGGAGCATTGCCGAACATGACAATGTTGGTGCCGTAGAGTGCTGCGGCCTGGCCTGCAGGTCCGGCGGGCAGAGGTGCTTCGCCCAGCTCAAACTTGTCCCCGACAGCCTGTTCGTAGTACGTGCGACCCGCCACGGAGCCAAATGTCATGCCAGCCTTGCCGTTACCAATATCAGTCTGGTCGCCATAAGCTGTCGTGTAGTGCATGAATTTCTTGGCATACAGGTCGGCGAACAGCTGTGTTGCAGTCTTGGCAGCGCTGCTGTTGCCAAACAGGACGTTGTCATACGTGTCGCTCAGGACTTTGCCGCCGTATGCATAGACCAGCCCGTACCAGAGATCGACGGATGGCGTGTGCGAAGCGCCCCACTGTGTCTGGTTGCCCTTGTCGTCAGTCTTGGTGAGCTTGACACAGTCGTCGGCAAACTCCTGCCACGTCGCCGGCGCATGTGTGATGCCGGCAGCTTTGAACATGTCTTTGTTATAGTAGAGCACTACGTTGGACTTGTTGAACGGCATCATATAGCGCTTGCCGTCGGCGAGTTTCGACGAATCCCACATCTTGGGGAAGAAGTCAGCGATGTCTGTCTTCGACAGACCATTGGCACCGTTGATGTAGCTGTCGAACGTGCTGAGATAGAACCCGGTGGCATACTGAGCGGCCCAGTTCTCATACGCCTGTGCGATAAGGGGCGGATCCTTTGCCGCAATGGAACCGATGGTCTTCGTCTGCAGCGTGGTGTAGTCGGCCATCTGAACCAGCTGAACCTCCATGCTCGGATGTGTCGCGTTGAACTCTGTGGTCAGCCCGGTGAGGGACTTGCCGAGTGCTGCAGCCATGGCTTCCCAGAACGGGACGATTGCTTTGTTCTTCAGCCAATCCATCGAGAACTGGACGGTGACTTGCTTGAGCGCAGCATTCCATGCAGTGGTTGCACCCATGGACTCGGCAACGAAACGCATTGGGACGACGGTCTTGCTATTGATGATCGCAGCAGGAGCATCCAGCGTGACGTCGTAGTCATTGACCTTGGCGACCGTCTTGTCAATCGTCAGGGCAATCTTGTTGCCCGCCAGCGTGATGTTGGCGGTCCTGGTCACAGCGTCCCACACTAGCGTGGCTCCCATAGCCTCAGTGATGAAGCGCAGTGGAACCAGTGTGCGGCCGTTCTTGATCACAGCGCCCTGCTCGAGCGTTGTGGTCTTTCCGTTGACAGTACCCGTGTTCTTACCGATGTAAACCACGATCGTTGTTATCGACTCAGCCTTGGCACTCGGAACAGCAGCGAGCACCGAAGTGAATGCTACAAGCAACGCCAATACAGTAGCCAGCAACTTACGTGCGTTGAGCATACTTCCTCCCCTGGAAAATCGGATGGTGACGTTCAACTCCATTAAGACGGCTACCCCTTGATACCGCCCCCGCCAATGCCCTCAATAAACTGCCTCTGCACAAAGAAGAACAGGATGACGATGGGGATCGTCGTGAAAACCGATGCTGCAGCCAGCTGAGACCACTGCTGCCCTTTCTCGCCCAGGAAAGCGTTCAGAGCAACCTCGATCAGCTGCTTGTTTTGCGACTGGGTCATGACCGTGGGCCACAGGAATGATGTCCACGAACCAAGGAACGAATTGATGGCGATCGTCACGATCGCGGGCTTCGCGAGCGGCAAGGCGATGCTCCGGAAATAGCGCAGGCGCGATGCGCCGTCGATCTGTGCCGCCTCCCAGAGCTCCTTGGGCATCGACATGAAGTATTGCCGCAACAGGAAGATGCCGAATACGCTCGCTGCGAAGGGGATAATCAGCGCATAGAACTTGTCATACCATCCGAGTGTCCGGATGATGAGGAAGTTCGGGATCAGCGTCGTCGCCGCGGGGATCATCATGACGCTGAGGACGAGGTTGAACAGCACCTCTTTCCCCCTGAAGTCGATGCAGGCAAAAGCAAAGGCGGCGAGGGACGACGTCACCAGGGAAATCAATGTCGCAGCGACTGCCACGAAGAGCGTATTGCCGAAGTAGCGCAGCCATGGCGCGGAGTTCCAGGCGTCGATGTAGTTCTGGAACGTCGCGTGCCTGGGCCAGAACTGGGGTGGAACGTTAAAGACGGCGTCCTGAGGCTGCAGTGACGTGACAATCATCCAGTAGAACGGGAACACGACCAGAATAAAGAGTCCTGCTATGGCAAGATAGAGGAGAACTCTGGTGACCCTGTTCCAGAAGATGGACTGTCGCATCGTCGTCATGTCACACCATCATCCGTAGAAGACCTTGCGTCCGGTCACCTTACGCTGGAGCATCGTCAAGAGGAAAATGATGGCAAACAGCCCTATGGAAACTGCGCTGGCGTAGCCGAAATGCATCTGCCCAAAAGCTTGCTGATAAAGGTAGTAGCCTGTCGTTGTCGTTGAATCGACTGGTCCCCCTTGCGTCAGGACAGCCACCTGCGTAAACATCTTGAACGCGCTGATCGTATAGATGATCACGACGAAGTAGGTGGAAGGGGAGATCATGGGCCACGTGACATGCCAGAAGGTCCTCCATCCGCTGGCTCCGTCGATCTGTGCAGCCTCGAGGAGCTCGGTCGGTACCTTGGACAGGGCAGCCATGAAGATGATGACCGCAAACCCAATGTCATGCCACGTCGAGTAAAGGATCATCGCGGGCATCGCCGACGCCGTGTCCGTCAGCCACCTGCTGACTGGCAGACCCACGAAGCGCAGTGTCGCGTTGAGCATGCCGTAGTCGGGGTTGAAAATGTAGAGCCAGATGATGGACGTGGCGACCAGCGGCGTAATGTAGGGGATGAAGAACCCCATGCGCCAGAATGTCCGTCCCCGGACTTTCGCGTTGAGGAGCACGGCGATCAGCAGTGAAACGGCGACCGCAATCGGGACACTACCTACCGTGAAATAGAGTGTCCTCAACACCGAACCCCAGAAATCACCTGAGGTGAGCATCTGCCTGAAATTGCCAGGTCCCACGAAGATGCTCTGGCCGACAAGGTTCGTGTCGAACAAGCTGAGGCCAACGACGATGAACGCCGGAAGGAAGGTGAAGACAAAAAGAACGAGTGTCGAGGGGAGAGTAAAGAGCCAGCCAGCGACGTTGTCGCGGATAACCTGTTTTCGTCTTGCCGGCGTAAGTTTGTTGTCCATGCCCCAAACACCTCTAGACCGTAGTTTCAAGTCCGTAACGACTTGGCCAGGTGGACTGAGCTTTTTAGTATAACATTGGCAATCTGCAAGTCAAAAGAGACAGTGAGCACGCCGGCAGCCTTCCCAATACAGTCTGGAAGTGACAGAAGCCGTGCTTCTGCTATACTCTTGGAAACAGGGTACATTCTACGGAGAGGGAGTTGGAAATTGACACAACACTTTATTGAACTCACAGCACCGAAGCGGCTCATGGCCAAGGTCGCATTTGCTCGCTCGGCTGGCGCTGCCGGAGATGTTGTCCTTGTCCTTCCCAAAACACCGGATGAGGAAATCGGCCGTGTCCACCGTCTGGTAGCAGCGGCTCGCAAGGCACTTGGGGCCGAATCGATACCCTTCCAGATCGTCGAGATCGACGAGGCAATCCGCCTGGCAACGTCGGGAGATCCTTCCCGGGCACTCGTGATCGACCTCGACCTCGTGCATCACGAGAACGCCGGCCTGCTCGAGTCCGCCTGTAGTTCGAGCTCGCAGGTCATCGGTTACAAGCTCCATCAGAACCCTTCCAGGGCGGCGGCCATCTTCGCCCGCGGCGACTCCAATGCCGCCCTTGCCGGGACGGTGGTGCGCCGGCTTACCGAGGCCGGAGTCGTGGACACGGCGAGCTTTGTCCACGTCACTCATGCAGGCGAGTCTGCGACCGTCGATGATAGCGTCCTCGAGGCGTATGGTAAGGTGAAGGCTGAACTGCCACAGGCCCGTCTCGCCATCGAACAGGCCGAGGACACCGTGGAATCCGCCATTGAACACTGTTCGCGTCAGTACGGCCTGCTCGTCCTTGGACTGCCACAGCACCCGAGAAAGCGCTCGGTAACCGAGCACCTGCTTGCGCAGGTCATAGCAGGACTGCTCCGCGCGACCGCCGTATTCGTCTACGCGCGCGGTGCAGAGGTTGAGCAGTTATCAGACACGACGAAAGCCATCGAGCCCTGGATCCTCAAGAACACGTTCTCCCAGGACGAATTTGCGGACATCGACCGGCTCCTCCAGGCCAAGCGTGACCGGCATGTATCGATCTCTCTCATCCTGCCGGCGCTCAATGAGGAAAAAACGGTTGGGCAGGTCATCGACGCCTTCAAGGGCCCCCTGATGGACGAACGGCCGCTACTCGACGAGATCATCCTCATGGACAGCGACAGTGGCGACAACACACGTGCCATAGCGACCGCACGCGGCATCCCCGTCTATATCCACCAGCAGGTACGCCCGGACCTCGGAACCTATGCCGGCAAGGGCGAGGCGATGTGGAAAGCACTGTTCGTCGCAAAAGGAGACATTCTCGTCTTCGTCGACACCGACCTGTCCAATCCCAACCCGTCATTTGTCTCCGGACTTGTCGGCCCTCTTCTTCTGGACGAGCGCCTGAACTTCATCAAGGGTTTCTACCGCAGACCCGTGCGTGTCGTCAACGAGTTCGTGGAAGTGGGCGGCGGCCGTGTCACGGAGCTTACCGCACGCCCCCTGCTGAACCTCTGGTATCCGGAACTCGGAGGGCTGTTCCAGCCACTTGCGGGAACCATCGCAGCACGTGCCGGCATCCTGCGCGAGCTGCACTTCATGACCGGCTATGGCGTCGAGATCGGGAATGTCATCGAATACGTCCGCAAGTACGGCATCGATGGTCTGGCCCAATCGGAGCTGGGCGAGATCATCCACCGCAATCAGCCCCTGGAAGCACTGTCCAAAATGTCGTTCCAAGTTCTGGAAGCCTTCTTTCGGCTGTCGCACGGCCTGATGGCCCCTGGCATGGCTGACCACATGAACGGAGTCCTGCGGCAACCCTTCCTCTCGGACACGGGTTTTACGCTGTATCAGGCACGCCTCGGGCAGGAGGTGAGGCCTCCGATGTTCTCGGTGCCGCCTCTCGATCCTCCCGCTTCAGTCGCACCACCCGTGTGACACCAGAAAACCAATATGATTGCGACTGACGCTCAGAGCCAACCCTGGTGGAAACGGGGCGTCATTTATCACTGCTATGTCCGCAGTTTCATGGACAGCAACGGCGATGGCATCGGAGACCTTCCTGGTCTGACCAGCAAGCTGGACGTCCTGCGGGACGGTACGCCCTCTTCCCTTGGCATCGAGGGCCTGTGGTTGTCGCCCGTCTACCCGTCGCCCAACCGCGATTTCGGATACGACATCAGCGACTACCGCTCGATTGACCCCATGTATGGTACGATGGAAGACTTCGACCGCCTCGTGGCCGGTGCCTGTGCACGGGGTCTTCACCTCATCATGGACCTTGTCGTCAATCACAGTTCGACCGAGCACACCTGGTTCAAACAGGCACGCACGTCCCGCGAGAACCCATTCCACGACTACTACCTCTGGAGCGATGGAGCCAATGGCAGACCCCCCAACAACTGGGGCTCGACATTCGGAGGCTCGGCCTGGGAATGGAACGAACAGACCTATGAGTTTTACCTGCACAGCTTCCTCAAGGAACAGGCGGACCTGAACTGGCGCAACCCCCGGCTTCGTGAAGAGATCCACGACATCATGCGGTTCTGGATGGACCGGGGTGTCGACGGCTTCCGTCTCGACGTCGCCAATTACTACGTCAAGGACGCCATGCTTCGGGGCAACTCTCACGAGTTTGTCATTGCTCAGCCCATGCCCGGCAACCCTTCGAAGACGCTGTTCATCCCGATGTCGCGCGAGGTGTACGACCACACCGTGGATCAGCCGGAGACGCACGACGCCCTGCGGGAAATGCGCGGCGTCATTGACGAGAAGCCCGGGCACATGATGGTGGGTGAGATCGCACAGCGCACGCAGGGTCAGGTGCTGTCCTATTACGGGGATGGCAACAGTGAGCTGAACCTGGTGTTCAATTTCTTCTTCTTCGTTCGACATTTCCGGGCGAAGGACTTCCGCGACATCATCCAGCAAACCCTCGACCTGCTGCCCGAGGGCGCCTGGCCCGCCTGGGTCCTGAGCAACCATGACGTCGTGCGTGCGGTATCGCGCTACCATCTCACACCGCCGATGACGAAGAGCATGATAGGACTCCTTCTTACGCTCAAGGGGACCCCGTTCCTCTACAATGGAGAGGAATTGGGGCTTGCAAACACGCCGCTCCCGAAGAGACTCCTTCAGGACCCTGTGGGCAAGAAATACTGGCCCTTGCCGGTCGGCCGGGACGGCGAACGCACGCCGATGCCGTGGAATGCGACACCCGACCGCGGCTTCACCACGGGAACCCCGTGGCTGCCCGTCAGCGCACCAGCCATGTCGTACAGTACAGAGTCGGCAGACCCGACGTCGGTGCTGAACTTCACGAGACGGCTCAGCTGGTTCAGGTCGCACCATTCCGCGTTAAATGCAGGCGATCTGTCAATCGTTGCCGGTCCGTCGGACACCTGCCTCTGCTTCACGCGCAGATCCTCAGTAGAACACCTGACGATTACGATTAACCTGTCCGACCAGACCGTCGCGATCCCACGGGGCAGCTTCACGTCAGACCAGATTTCCCTGTTCACCACAGAGGAGCAGCCATCCACGGACAGTCTGGCTCCCTGGGAGGTCAGGATAGCGGCTGCTCTGGCATAACCCAGAGGACGGGTGGTCAGTTCGCTACGTGAGAGCTCTTCCGTCCAGTGATATCCCGGCCAATGATCACAACCATGTCAGGACTCCCTTCCGTCCTGACCAGCGCACCGCTGACTTCAACCTGTCGGACCGAACCCGAGACGTTCTGGACGTCAAAAACCTCAAGTGACTCGGGTCCTCCGAGCAGCAGCCGGTCAAAGAACGCCACGCCACGACTGCGATCAGCAGGCTCGATAACATCGACCACGTCCCGGCCGGCGAGCGAAGGTGCAGGCACGCCAAGGAACTCGCACAAGCGGGCATTCGCCAGGATGATATGCCTGTCCAGACTGACCATGCAGATGTGCTCGGACGACCTGTTCAGGAACGCATCCAACTGCTCCCGACTCTTCTTGAGTTCCAGTTCGTTCCTGCGCATCTCGGTGATGTCAAACCCGATGCCGACCACGCTGGCGACAGAGCCACGGATGTCGAAGACCGGCATCTTGACCACGTGGAGCTTGATGTGGCTGTCGCCGTGAATCTCGTCGTAGTCACGCTCCCAGCGGCGTCCCGTGGCAATAACGGTGTTGTCCGTCTGCTCGAACTCCGTCGCCCGCTCGGGCTCGTACAGCTCCCGGTCCGTGTGCCCCAGCAGATGGCTGAGCGAGTTGTCATTCCACGTCGGCCTGGCAGGGTTGTACTGCGCCCACATCAGGTTCGCCGCCTGATACCGGTGATCGAGCGTTTTGAGCCAGATGGCCGCTGGAAGGTTGTCCATCAGGATGCGGGCGAACGCCCGTGATTCCTCCAGTGCTTCCATGCTCTCCTGCCGGGCAAGAAACCTCTGCTGGAGAATGAGGGCACGGACCGCTGCCCAGATCAGAGCGCCGCTGACGATGATGGCGATCACCATCAGCACTTCCTGGCCAATGGTCAGGTTGTCGGCNNCCGGTCCTCGCCCGCCTGAACCACCATTTCGGCCTTCCTGTCGCACCTGCTCCCTTACGATGACTGCTGGTTACTGGATTATCCGAGTTCATCTGTCCACCTTCTCTCTTGACATCTTTGAGCGTAGCCGTCATGGATAACCTGTCAAACGCGCCCGAACAGCGTAGACCACCCGGAGCCTCTCCTTGACAAAGGAAGAGGGCCCGCTAGAACATTGAAGGGAAGGACCNNCCGACTGGAGGCAACGATGAAAGTCAGCATCATTGGTGGAGGGGGGACAAGAGTCCCGATTCTCGTGGGCGCTCTCCTTGACCTTCAGGAACGGCTCGGCCTCACGGAGATCTCACTGGTCGATCCCGACGACGAACGGTTCGCCACCATGGATAAGGTCGTATCGGCCATCGTCAAGGGCAGAAACAGCACGGTCGAGATCTCGCACGCCAGTACGTTCCGCGAGTGCGTGACCGGAGCATCCTTCGTCATCGCCGCCATACGCGTGGGTGGCGACCATATGCGTACGCTGGACGAACGCATCCCCCTCTCGATGGATGTTCTGGGGCAGGAGACGGTCGGCGCAGGCGGCTTTGCCATGGCTGTCCGCACTATCCCCGTCGTGCTGGACATGCTCAACGAGCTGCGCGAGGTTGCGCCCGACGCCTGGTTCATCAACCTCACGAATCCGTCGGGGATCATCACGCAGGCCATGGTCAGCCATGCAGGCTTTCACAACGTCGTCGGCATCTGTGATGCGCCAACTTCCATCGGCATCCTGCTGGCCTATCTCCTCAAGGTCCAACCGGAAGACCTGGTCCTGGACTACTACGGGCTGAACCACTGCGGTTTCGTCAAGAGCGTCTACGCTCTTGGGCACGACGTGCTGCCCCAGATCCTTTCCATGATCGACCATGTGCCCAATTTCGAGGCGATGACACACTTCTCACCTGCATTCGTCCAACGCCTCGGCAAACTACCCAACGGGTACATCTGGTACTACGCGTTCAAGCGCGAATCGCTCGCAGCTGTCAAGGCTGCCGGGGAAACTCGCGGCGAGGAAGTAGAACGCCTCAATGCACAACTTGTAGCCGATCTCATGGCAACCAGCGACCCGCTGGCCACATATCAGGCATATCTCGGCAAACGCGAGGACGGTCACCTCGCAGAGGAGTATCGGACCGCCATGAGCCTCAAGAGTGGCGAAGGATACAGTGCTGTTGCCATGGATGTGCTTCTCGGCCTCGCAGGCAAGGGTCAGTCCGTCGTCCCCGTCAATGTCATGAACCGTGGGGCGATTGCAGGCCTTGCCCTCGACGATGTCGTCGAGGTCCCGTCACTGATCACTGAACGGCTCATCCGCCCGCTGGCAGTCGGGCCCATCGACAGGGAGTCACAACTGCTTATCGAGCAGGTGAAACTGTACGAGAGGTCCCTCGTCGACGCAGTCGCCTACCGCGACCTCGGGGCTCTCATCGAGGCTCTGGCGCTCAATCCGCTGGTACCATCGCCGGCCGTGGCACGAGATCTCGTCCTGGCGTTCAAAGAGCAGGAAGCCCCATACTTCGATAGCTTCAAGTAGCCGCACACATCCGCAATTTGTTGGAGGCAGCATGAACTTCTGGAAAAAGCTTGCATACAGCTTCGGTTCGATGGGGGCAGGCCTGCCGGAAAATGCATTCACGGCCTGGGCGTTGTATCTCTATGTGGACAAGCTGGGTTTTCCACAACAGCTGTTCGCGACCGCCATGCTCATCTACACGATCTGGAACTGTATCAACGACCCGCTGTTCGGATTCTGGTCCGACCGCACACATACCCGGTGGGGACGGCGCATCCCGTACATCGTCCTGGGGACTCTACCCCTGGCCCTGGCCTTCTACCTCATCTGGGTCCCACCGGCCAGTTTGCTCACGCCGGCCGGTATGTTCACGCCGGCACTGTTCTGGTACTACCTCGCCGTTATCTTTGCGTTCGATGGATTCTATACCATCGTCATCATCAACTGGACGTCCCTGTACCCCGAGACATTCTCGAGCACGAGCGATCGCAGCACCGTCAATGCCTGGCGCCAGGCAATCGGAATCCTGGGCGCGATGGCCGGTCTGGCCGCGACGCCGTTGATCGTCGCAAAGCTCGGGTGGAGAGGCATGGGGATCATCTTTGGGGCAATCACTGCCATCTCCATCTTCATCTCGCTGTTAGGCTCAAAGGAGAATATACATGCCCCCGGTGAACCTCTGCCACTGGGACCTGCCATCAGAAACACACTGGCAAACAGGTCGTTCCTGACGTTCGTCATGTTCAACCTGTTTGTGAACTCGGTCATCGTGCTGGTACCCCAGGTGATACCCTTCTTCGCCAAATACGTTCTGCGCATTTCGGACGCCCAGAGCAGTCTTATCATGGCGCCCATCTTCATCGTCGCCATGCTCACCCAAATCTTCTGGTCGAAGGTCGTTGTCCGCAGGGGTGTTCGCACGACGGCCATCATCGCCTGCGTTCTGTTTGGTCTGACACTGCTTCCACTGGGACTGGTCCGGACGATGCCGCAGGCCATCACCGGTTTTGCCATCGTAGGTGTCGGCCTGGGAGCTCTTCTTCTGGTAGGTGACATCATGGTCGCCGACATCTGTGACGAGGACTACCTCAAGACGCACACACGGAGGGAAGGCATGTACTACGGCGTCAATGCACTCATCATCCGCATGAGCGTTGCAATCTCCGCCGGTACCATCTCGCTTGTCCAGACGATCACCGGGTACAGAGCCGTGGCAAACCCCGCGCTGATGGCGCCGACCGCTGTCATAGGCTTCAGAGTCCTGGTCAGCGCTGTTCCGGCCGCACTGAT
>NZ_QXIW01000004.1:6127-14250 GCF_003570985.1 Candidatus Cryosericum hinesii | reverse complement strand
CGATGACACGCGAACGCCTGGTCACGATCCGCAAGGACGAGGATCAGCGTGCCGGCGAGGCCATGGGTGTAGTCAAACACCTGTACCTGCCCTTTCATGATGGTCAGTTGCCCCACTGTGGGGAAACGACCGCAGCAATGGTCCGCATCATCCGGCAGGAACAGCCGGACGCTGTCCTGGCGCCCGACCCGTGGCTCACATATGAGGCCCACCAGGACCACCTCAACTGCGGCTGGTCGGCAGCAGACAGCTTGATCTACTGCAACCTGCCCCTGTATCTTCCTGAGCTGCCCCCTCACGACGTCCGCTTCATCGCGTTCTACCTCACCAGCAGGCCAAACCAGTTCGTCGACATCACGGCCGAGACCGAGGCGAAGCTGGCAGCCCTCAGCCTGTACAAAAGCCAGTTCACGCCCGAAACACTCCAGATGGCGATCGAGTATTTGGCACTGAAGAGCGCGGACGTCGGGGCCAGCCACGGGATGAAGCTGGCAGAAGCATTCAAGGTCCTGACCCCCCTGCACCTCCATACGAGCGTCGACTCGGAATTCATCTAGCATGGCTGTGGCGTACTATCTCGGCGTCGACAGAACCGTGGCTGACTGATCGACACGTCCAGAGCCGCTGAAACCTTCAACGCTGGAGTTGGTCCGGCATCATAGCTGGTCCGTTCCTAGCTTGCTGGGCCACGACACCAGACGCGTTGTCTTTGCTCTCAACTAGGCTGAACGCAGCAGAATCATCTCCTTAATGAAGATGCCATTCAATGTTATGTTTGTTAAACTGGCTCGAGCGATTTCATCTGATTCTGTCCGAATCAAAGAGTGGAGCGCCTGAGGAAGTGGCTCATTGGTGTCAACAAGTTTCAAGTCCGAGATCGTTAAAGAAGAGAGAGAGGCTTGCCATGGCTTCAACCAGATATCCGTATGCCACAGCCTCTTGTTTTGGCAACGAGGCACCAAATGCTGGGCCAGCAAGTAGCAGTCGCCATTCATTTGCGTCGTCGTAATAGTACCAAGCCGCCAAGCTAGGTGCTTTACCACCGGCGTCCAGTTCTTGGATCAGCTTGACTGAGTCGGCAACCTTACTCTCTACCAGTACCTTTTCACCCATTGGAATACCCCGTGATTTGGCTCATTCACAGCCTCCAGCAGTGCCGCAGCATGATCTTGATCCCAGAATGCATACCGGCTTTCTTCGTCCCAGTCTTTGGCAATCATCCAATATACGGCAAATTGAGTATCGGCTCTAATCTCCTCATTGAATTGAGGTCTAAGTCCCGCAGTTGACAACAGACTATAAAGATTGTGTGTGTAAATCGCTTTGATGAGCTCCTTGTCTGGAATCACGTTTGGCAGCATCTGCTTTGCTATGCAAGCCTTGAGCGCCAACTCGACAGCATAACCAGCAAGGTAGTAGGCCGATGAGAGACGATGGGCTTGAAGCAAGAACAGCGCGCCTTCCAATCGAACCTGCGCGAGTTTCTCAAGATCGCTCTTTGTCAGCATAGAGATCATCCCTGTATCTAGGCATCACAACAACAGTACTGATTAGCATGACACGTGGAGTTCTGGCTTCCTGCCGACCCGTGTGCATTTGACATTCATTCCCAATAAGCAAATGTTACTGCGGTCTTGGCCAAAATGCAAGAGCTCTGCAGTCCGCTTCGAGCGAATGTGAGAAGTGATGAGAAATGTCATCTAGGATGGTAACGGAGCCTCTTAGTTCTTGAACCATTTCCACTACCCATATATCGTTCAGCCGCGTTTCCGTCGCCGTTGTCACGGCAGCTAGCGCTCCACGACATGCAGACAGCATGATGAACCATGATATACTTGGCAGATGGAAACAGAGGGTGTTCCAAGCGTCAAACAAGAAACAGACGTATCAGACGTGAAAGGTCATCGGGAATCCCTCAACTTGCGAAGGCAATCAGGCAGTTCTAAAGGAGGAACACTAGCATGGCTGTGACGTACTATCTCGGCGTCGACGGGGGAACCACCAGGACGAAGGCTGTCATCGGTGACGATGCCGGCCATATCGTCGGATCCGGAGAAGGAGGAGCCTCCAACTACCAGATCGTGGGCCTCGAAGCAGCCATATCGGGCATCACCGACGCTGTTCATGAAGCCCTGACAGCTGCGGGTCTTTCGCTACCGCAGATCGAGCGTGCCGTGTTCGGACTGTCCGGCATGGATCTACCTAAGGACCGCGAGATGCTTAGTGCAGCTCTGACCACCACATTCCCCGGGCTGATCTTCGACCTCGTCAATGATACGTGGATCATGCTCAAGGCAGGAAGCGACAAGGGCTGGGGGATTGCCCTGGTATGCGGCGGAGGCGCCAACGCATGTGCCTGCAGCCGCGAGGGAACCTGGGTCACACTCCGGAGTCTTGGCTACGAGAGCGGCCTGCGAGGCGGCGGACTCGACATGCTGAGAGACATCCTGCACTATGCGTTTCTTTCCCACGACGGGACAGGGCCGAAATCCGTGCTGGAGCAGGCGGTATTGAACGTGACCGGTGCACCCGACTATGATACGCTGCAACTCCTGTTCCTCGAGGCTGTACAAGACACGGCAGGGCACGGAGAGCTGCTGCATCGGGCTCTGGCCATCGTACCGCTGGTCTTCGACGGCGCGACGGCCGGCGACGAAGTATGCAGGCGTATCCTCATGCTACAGGCAGAGTCTCTGGCGGAGGGGATCACGGGGCTGGTCCACAAGATGGGCTTCGAGCATGAGGTCGTCGATGTCGTCCTGGGTGGCTCGGTCTTCGGGGGCGGCAATCCTGCTTTCATCGACAGGCTGACACTCCTGACTCATGAAGTCGCTCCACTCGCACGGCTGCAGCCGCCACTGCTCGACCCGGTCCTCGGCGCATACGTGATGGCGTTGCAGACAATGGGCAAGTTTGACGCGATGACCACCTATGCGGTTCTCGCCGGCCAGGTGGTCTAGCAAAAACAGGCGGGACTGCTACACTGCGAATATGCCTCTGTCCTGAGGCTGTGCTGACTCGACCGCGTCAACCCAGGACCGAGGCAATTTGTCTGGGTCTGAAGAAGATGGCTGAGGCGGCTGGAGTCGAACCAGCAATTCATGGCTCCAAAGGCCACTGTCCTACCATTAGACGACGCCCCAACATGCGGCTGTACTGCAGTATTCTAGTGCCGCCTCGGGGGCTGTCAAGAAGAGTGAGGCGATGAATTGTCGACATTGACGAACGCCGATGAAGGTGCCTCCTCCCTGAGAGACGGGTGGCCGACACTCGAACAGTCTGACGCGCTCAAGCTTGTCGCCATTATTTCGATGACCATCGACCACGTGGGAGCCATTCTGCTACCACAGGTGGACTGGCTCCGCATCATCGGGCGCGTGGCTTTTCCCCTCTTCGCCTACCAGCTTGCCGCCGGTTATCTGCACACGCACGACCTCTCCCGTTATGTGCTCAGGCTTGCCATCTGGGGTCTCATTGCCCAGCCGGTCTACATGATCGCGTTCGGCGTGCGTCCGTGGACGCTCAACATCTTTGGCACGCTGCTGCTGGGACTGCTGGCTATCTGGGGATGGGATCACCGCCGGTGGTGGGCGGTCGTCCTTGCACTGAGCGTGGCCGCCATACAACTCTGGCTGCCGGCCGTTGGTCCGGATTATGGCCTCTATGGCGTTGTATTGTGTCTGACCAGCTTCGTTCTCTTTCAACACAGAGAGCAGCTCGCCATCGGACATGGACTCCTGCACGTGCTCGCCGGGATCCTGTTCTGGCCGTCCCAGGTGTACGCACTAGCCAGCATCCCATTCATCCTCTGGCCACCCCGGTTGCACCTGCGCCATCTGCCGGAGCTGTTCTATGCGTACTACCCGGCTCACCTCGCGCTCCTCGTCCTCGTCCGCTACCTGCTGGCACGCTGAAGGCATTGCTCGAGCAGTGGGCCGTCCTATACTAATGGTCACTAGCTGGAGGCAACCTTGAACCGCAAACGCATGCGTACATTTGTCACCATTGTCATCGTGCTCGCCCTCGTCAGTGGAGGCGCGGTCACGCTTATCTCGGCTCTGCGAAGCCCGACCGTGACTGGGCCCATCAACGTGCTGCCTGGCATGACGCTCAGCTCACAGGACTTCACGGAGACGGGGCTAGGGACAGCCGTCAGCATCGGGTACGCCGACCAGACCTTCGTGTTCTTCCCTGATCAAAGCACGAACGGCCAGGGCAAGGAACTGGCCACGGCAAAGAACGGTATCACCATCGATTTCCGTGATGGGGGTTCCCTGACGCTCCTCGGCGGGCAGTTCACCCCTGATCCGAATCATGTGCTGCGTAACCAGGCATATGCCTGGTACAAGGACAAGCTCGCTGCCACTGGACTCATCAATGACACAGGGACGGCAATCGTCGGCGAGGCCTCGGCACGGTACGACGATCCTGCTATCGCTGCCATGCTGGTACGCAAGAACAACACCGTGTTCACCATCGTTTACACGCTGAGCACCGCTGCCACCGGCACGGCGCCCCGACCGATCGTCGCTCTGGAAGCTCTCGCCCGCCTGCTGGCCTCACGCCTCTAGGTACATTCCTCGCCCGACCATATGGCGAGGCCGGCCGAGGGTATCCCGGCCGGCCAACGAGGAATGACTCGTCCAACGTCTACTAAGGCTGCTTATCCTCGGGCTTTGTCGGCTCGGTTGGCGTGATAGTCTCCATCTTCTTCTCCTCGGGAGGCACGACGGGGGCGCTCGTCCATCCCTTGGGTGTCGTACGACGTTCTGCCCATCTCTGTTCGCGCTCGATATGCCGCTGTTCGCGCTCGGCGCGTCTTGAACTGTGCTCACCGGGAGTACCGACGAAGAGGACGATGACGCCCACTGCCAGCAGGATCACTCCTGGAACCCAGGCAGCAATCCGGTTGAGTCCAAATCCCTCGAACCCCAGCCAGCCCTCGAACACGTACCCCAGTACCACGAAAGCAACGAGGCCGAGGGCAAGACTTCCCGCGCCGTCCCTGACGTGTCGCCAGTTGGCGTGCAATGTCCCATGGATGATGCCCGCGAGTCCTCCCGTGACGGGGAACACCAGAGCCCAGGCATATGCCCAGCTTTCCCATGTGCCAGTGATAGCCTGATACCAGAGCAGGGTGCCCACTGCCGCAGCCACAAGCCCGAACTCGGACAGACCCTCTCCCGCCCGGTCAGGAAGCACCAGGCCCACTACGAACAACGCAAGTCCGGGAATGATGATGTGCAGTGGCCATGACATGTCCGCCCAGCGCTGTGGAAGCCAGTTCAGGTCGATGCGAACATACTGCAATGCAAGGATGACGATGCCGGCGACGATCAGCAGAATGCCGACGTTCGCCATCGAGGAACGGGTCTTGCGAGTGTTCTGGTCAGTCATATCTTCTCCTTAACCTGGCAGCCGGTCTTCTGAGAACACTGACCGACTGTCCACCTTGTCTACGTCCATCCCCTGACAAAGGTTACTGCGAACCCGTCGCTTTACACTGCACTCCTGGAACAAATTCACGTCTCATGACCGTGGTCCTGCCGCGTGTGTCCATAGTTGTGTGGAACCCGAGCCGCTCAAACATTCCATACGTGCCCGTGAACAGAAACGCGTCCGCCTGTGGGCGTCCGTGCGTCGCCGTCGGCACAGCCTCCACGGCACGAGCTCCTTCACGCTCCATCACGCCGATCGCATGTCCCAGCAGCAGCTCCGCCAGCCCCCGGCGCCTCCAGCCACGCTGGATGAAGAAACATCCGACGAACCAGACACCTTCTGCAGGCCTGCCCTTGAACCTTGGTGAGCGTTCCAGCCGTGGCAGAGAAGTACGCGGCTCGAATGAGCACCATCCCACCGGCGTCTCTCCGTCGAAGGCAAGTATCCCGTGCACCATTCCGGTCTGGACTGCATGGCACAGTCGCTCATGCGCCACCTCGCCCTTCACGTCGTCCCAGCGTTCCACGCCCGCAAGCCGCCACCACCAGCACCAGCAGCCGCCGCATGCTCCATTCTTGCCAAATAGTGTTTCCAGCTGTGGCCAGAGTTCAGGCCCAAATTCGCGGCAGACAATGCCTGCAAGTGTGCCCGATGTGTCCATGTGTCACCTCGTGTGTTCTATAAATGTCCTGCAAAGTGCCAGAAACCCCACGCGAATTCCAGCCGGCACGCCTCTACTCGACGATTCCCCGGCGGCGCACGCGCTTTCCGGTCTGACTGTGGACCTCGAGTTCGTCATGATTTCCTTCCTGCTGGCACTCACAGCCCTGGAACATGCTCGCGACATCCCGTGCCTCATCAAGGCGAGATTGGACAGCCATGACCTGAAACATCCCTTCGAGACCCGTTGTCGCGCGGAAGAACGCGGTCATGCCCGCAGCTCCAAGAGCCTGAACGATGCGCTCGGCCTCAGCCTGCCCTGCAACAACAATGACTTTCGCGTACTCATCCATCATTCCTCCTTGCCGGCATCACAAGGTGACATAAAAATGCCTGCGGTCCAGCACCCACCCGATCCAGCTCAGCGTTCCAACTATGAACAGCGCCTCAAGAGCTACCAGCCACACGGGGGCTAGTTCGTACCAGCCGGGTATTCCAGGTGCAACGAATATACCCAGAAGAACGCCGTATATGACATAGAGCAACAGAGAGTTGCGCCCCCACTCCCTGAGGATGGGTATCGAGCGGCCAAAACGTTCGTCGAACATATGGAAACACCAGAAGATCAGGTCACTTGCGCCCAATGCGATCAGGACATAACTGGCTGAGACACGGTTCTTGCTGACCGGAACCACGAAAGCCAGAAGAAGACCCAAGACGAGGACGCCCGCTGAGGTCGCGGGGAACCAGCGCCTTCCCTTTGTGGCATCATGAAACAGGTCTCCCAGCGCGGTCGCCATGACCAGCATGGCCCCCCAGGAAAGGGCGCCTTCGAGTCCCCCGTGTGTGGAACTCAGGACGCTCGTCAGCCAGGAACTGTTGAGCTGAAACTGGTAGGCAACCAGCAGCAAGAGTCCTACCAGCCATCGCAGGCGCGCCGGCACCGCGATGAAGAGAAGGGCGACAAGCCCGGCGAAGCCGATAGCCTGCAGCACTCCCCAATCTGACCCGGCAGTGAGTCCCCAGACATTTTCCAGCACCGTGAGAAGCGCCCCAATGCCGATGAGAGCAAGGTTCCGGAACACGAAATGCTCGATGGTCGCGCGCCTGCCGTCTCTGATCAGCCTGGCTCGGAACGACGCACCAAATGTGAGTCCGATGGCCGCAATGAACATCGGCGCGATGATGTCGATGACGGTGAATCCTATGTCGGGGGCATGCTTCAGCCACGCTGGAACAACGTGGGGATCGGCCAGATAGTTGGCCAGCACCATGAGCAGGATGGAAAACCCTCTGAACTCGTCTATAGACTCCAGTCGCTGCCTTGCGTCGCTCACCTGATCCTCCCTTATGCTCAAGAGCATGGACGTATTTGACAGAAACTCAAGAACTCCTCAATGAAGGATATGCGTTGAGGAACTGCGCTGAGCGTCGCTAGGGTATCCAGAGATGGCGCTTCATGTCGACGCGCCCCTGCACGTCGAAGGTAACTCCCTCGCTCTCGAGCAGTGACCGCTGGACACCGGGCCCGCCAAACGTGTCCTCGGGGGACAGTTCACCCGTGACATTGATCACACGGTGACACGGCAGCCCTGATCTGACGGGCGCTGCCCGCATCGCCCAGCCCACCGTTCGGGCCGCTCCGGGACTGCCCAGGGCACGCGCGATGGCGCCATACGTTGTCACCTTGCCACGTGGTACCTTCGCCGCGATGCTCCAGACACGGTCAAATAGGGCGCCTGACTCCCTCATGTGGTTGCTTCCTCCGCAACGGATAGATCCCGCAGCGTGATGCGCACTGCATCAGAGAACAACACCCTTATGGTGTCGTCGAACAGATAGGTGTGCTCGGTTGTCTCACTCATGTCATGCTCCTCAGGATCCCCTCAACACATAGTGCTGACACGCACAGTATAGGCAAGGTGGATGACCGGCCAAGTTGCTTTGCCATCACCGTGGCGACGACCTTCTCCTCGATGGCCGAGCCTGCCACCGTATTCTGTGTATACTGTTCGGGTGCGTCC
>NZ_QXIW01000004.1:0-6111 GCF_003570985.1 Candidatus Cryosericum hinesii | reverse complement strand
CTGGCCATGCCGTTCTGCATCCTCCTGACCGGCATCGACACTGCTCGCCCCGTCCTTACTGTCCTGGCCCTTATATTGGACGTCTATCTTCTGGTCGTCTCGTGGAAGCACGTCGACTGGCGGCAGTACCTGCGCATCCTTGCATTTGTCTTGCCCGGACTTCCTATTGGCATGATCGCCTACAACGTCCTGCCACAAACCACGCTGATGCACATCCTCGCCATCTTCATGGTCGTCGTCGGCGTCCAGGGACTGGTCACACGGTTTCGGCCGGGCAAAGCGACGCCGCGACCATGGCCTGCCTGGCTTCTCAACACCCTGCTGTTCATCGGAGGCGCCATGCAGGGGGCGTTCACCTCGGGTGGTCCACCTGTCATTATCTACGCGACTCAGAAGCTGAAGGACAAAGCTTCGTTCCGCGCCACGCTGGTCGCCATCTGGACGACACTCAACGTNNGGCGCCCTGCTGGGAGACATCGCGCACCACCACATCAGCGGTGAACGCTTCATCCAGCTCATCTACGCAGTACTGCTCATCTCGGCAGTCTTCATGGTCCTGTAGGAATCATCATGAACGTATCAGACACATCCAGGAGGCAAATAGCATGATTGCATTCACGAGAGGGGTTCCCGCAACAGAAGCATTTCCGGTGGAGGCCCTGGGAGAGTGCGCCGCGTCGGCTCTCGCCAAGTACAGCTCACAGATTTTGCAATATGGCTCCTTCCGGGGATTCGGCCCGCTGCGTGAGTTCATCGCAGCCGGCCACGGACTCCAGCCCGACCAGGTTCTGCTGAGCCAGGGAGCCCTGCAGATCGTCGATTTCGTGGCCCGTTCCCTTATCACGCCGGGCTCGACCGTCCTAGTCGAGCAGCCCTCGTATGATCGTGTCATCAAGGTCCTGCGCCGGGCGGGCGCCACGGTTGTCGGCGTCCCCCTGCAGGAAGACGGCATGGACCTTACCGCCTGTGAGGAACTCATCCGTGAACACCATCCCCTCATGACATATGTCATCAGCGATTTCCAGAACCCTTCTGGTACAACAATGTCGGAGGCCAAACGCCGCGCATTCGCCGCCCTGGCAGAACAGTACGGCATGCTCGTCCTCGAAGATGTCCCTTATCGCCGCCTGCGATACGCCGGTGACGACGTTCCCACGATCCAGTCCATGATCCCGCATCGTACTATCCAGTTGGGCAGCTTCAGCAAGTTGCTGTCGCCCGGTCTGCGTGTCGGCCTCGCGTTTGGCCCCCAGCAGTACATGGACCGCCTCGGCAAGACCGCGCAGGATACGTACATCACCCCATCCCTTCTGTCACAGGCCACGGTCTTCGAGTTCATCGACACGGGCCTGCTGCCCGCTCAGATCGAGAAGCTGCACAACCTCTACCGCCCACGTCTGTCCGAACTGCTTGCTGTGCTCGACGCGGAAATGGCTGACCTGGGAACATGGGCCAGACCTGAGGGTGGTTTCTTTGTGGGCGTCACACTCAACAAGAGTGTCAAGGCCGAAGCTCTTATCGCCAGGGGCCTGGAGAAAGGTATTCAGCTCACAAACGGGCGCGACTTCTTCGCTGATGGGAGAGGAGACACCTTCGTCCGGCTGCCGTTCTGCGCGCTGACCACCGAGGAGATCGACGAAGGAGTCAGGACTCTGGCCCAGGTCGTGCGCTCCCTGTAGCCGGTCCCAGGCACGAGGAGGACGCCATGCCCGAACTACCCGAAGTGGTCAATCTGGCACGACAAATGGACCGGGAACTCCGCGGCAGGCGTGTGGCCGGGGTCGACGTCGTCCAGCCCAGATGTCTGAACGTATCACCCGACGAGTTCGGGCAACTGCTCGTCCATGCACAGGTGAACCGCGTGACGTCGAGAGGAAAGTGGATCTTCGTAGACCTCGAGCCGGGAGCAACGCTTCTGCTCAATCTCGGCATGGGTGGGGAAGTTCTCTTCCACCACAAGGGTGAGCTCTTGCCGGGGAACCGTCAGTCGGCCGTCCTGTTCGAGGACGGCAGTGCCTTCAGCCAGCACTTCTGGTGGTTCGGGTATGTTCATGTGGTCAAGACCATCGAACTCGCTTCCCATACCATGACAGCCGTGCTGGGTCTCGACCCGCTGGACGACAGCGAGTTCACGCCAGACATATTCGAAAAGATGCTGATAGAAAAGAAGCGGAGCACGATCAAGACGGTTCTCATGGACCAGAAGAACATCGCAGGCATCGGCAACGTCTACATCCAGGACATCCTGTTCGCGGCCGGCCTGCATCCCCTGCGCAAGACCGCCGACGTTACTGCGTCCGAGCGTCGAGCACTTTACGCCGCCATCCGCTTCCAGCTTGGACATGCACTGGAGTTGGGTGGCCTGGCATTCGAGAAGGACCTGTACAACCAACCGGGGCACTTCACGGAATTCCTGGTCGGGTACCGCGAAGGCAAGCCATGTCCCGTATGTGGCGCGCTCGTCCAGAAGATCCGGACCGGCAGCACGGCATCGTTCATCTGCCCAACCTGCCAGACGTAACACGATGTCTGGTAAGTCAAAAAGGGCTGCGTCCGGTCTCCTGCAGCAGATTGTGCTGGACCGTTCATAGCCCCTTCCGAGCTGGCACTCACCCGACGCCTGTGTCAAAGGTCAGACTGAGCGCATCATCACCTTTGTGGATGGTCGATGTATGTTCCTGTTCATGGACGACCTCCTATTCATACCGCAATGCATCGACGGGTTTCATCCGGGCTGCTGTACGAGCCGGATAGACTCCGAAGAACACCCCGACAGCGATGGAAAAACCGACAGCAAGAAGGATAGAGGAACCAGTTACTGACGTCGTCGTAAATCGGGAAACAATAAAATCCGAGCCAAGAACGCTGATCGCAATCCCCAAGATGCCTCCCGCGATGCTCAACAGGGAAGATTCAATAAGAAACTGGACGAGAATATCGCGTTCACGGGCTCCAAGCGCCTTACGGATGCCTATCTCTCGGGTTCGTTCCGTTACAGAAACGAGCATGATATTCATGATACCGATACCGCCGACCAGAAGAGAGAGACCTCCAATAGCCGCGAGTAACGTTGTCAGTATCGTCATGGACGACGTCACTAATGCTGTCATGGCTGCGACATCCTGAATGCTGAAGTCCACTTTCTTGTGTTTGCGTGTCAGGATATCGGTAATCTCAGTTGTGACTGCTAAGCTCTGAGTAGGATCGACGCACTTGATCGTTGTTCGTTGGATAACATTGTGGACGACACCGAACGACTTCTCTCCAACTGAGAACGGCAGGACGATTGCAGTATCAACAGAGCTCCCCATTGACTCACCTTTTGCCGTAGCAACGCCGACGACCTTGTAACTCGCGCCGTTTATCCGGATCGGCTGCCCCACTGCAGATTCATTAGGGAACAGGGTTGTCTGCACGGTGGCACCGATGACAACATTACGCGTCCGATTGTCGATATCACTCGTAGAGATCATACGGCCATTGGCAATCGTTACATTCTCAACTTCAAAGTACGTCGGTGTCGCGAAGATCCCGGTACCCGACATGGTGGTATCCCCGTTCTTGATCGTAATATTGGTCTGGTTGGTCGGCGATACGACAATCGGGTAGGTTACTCTTGCCTCGACATACGTCAAGTCTTCCGCCGTGATTTTGGCGCCGGCTGATGCTCCCCCCCTGTTACCTCCTCCGAAGCCACCACCGCCCATGAGGACATTCGACCTGGCGCCGGCTGTCAGGTACAGGTTGCCGGAGCCGGAACTCTGCATTCTGCTTAGAATGCTCTGTTTTGTCCCATTGCCAACTGCCATGAGCATAACAACGGCGGCAATACCGATGATGATTCCCAGCATGGTAAGAAACGAGCGCATTTTCGCTGCGAAGATCGCTCGCGTTGCATTCCGAAAACTGTCCCTGAGATCCATTCTAGTTCCTCTCATCGGCCACAACACGGCCGTCCTGGATACGAATCACGCGTTCCGCCTGCGCCCCGATGGTATCATCGTGCGTGACATAAATAATCGTCTTCCCGTCTGTGTGCAACTCCTTCATGATGTTCAGGATCTCGCGGGCCCCCTTGGAGTTCAAGTTGCCGGTTGGCTCATCAGCAAGAATAACCGGCGGATTCATCATCAGGGCCCGGGCAATGGCGACACGCTGTTGTTCTCCACCCGACATTTCAACAGGGCGATTGTACATACGATCCTTGAGCCCAACACGCTCCATCAGTTCATGAGCACGAGCTCGTTCGTCTCTTCCGCTGATCGCATGTGTGGAGTAGGTACATGGAAGAAGGACATTCTCCAGGGCACTCAGCTGCGGCAGCAAGTTGTAAGACTGAAACACGAATCCTATGTCTCGATTGCGAATACTGGCAAGATCATTCGATCGGAGTTGGGAAACATCACGGCCCTCGAGACGATAGGCACCGGAGGTCGGGGTATCCAGACATCCAAGAATATGCATCAGCGTCGATTTTCCAGAACCGGACGGCCCCATGATAGCAACAAATTCATGTTCGCCGATCTCAAAAGATACGCCGGCAAGAGCATCGATCGTGATGCTACCGATCGTATAGACCTTGCGGATATCGCTGAATTCGATCAGGTTCATGGATTACAGGCCGCCTGGGAGGCCACCGAAGCTGCCTCTTCCGGTTCCCGTGGTCGTTGATGAAGAAGACGTAGAGGACGACGTAGTGGTGGTCGCACTCGCCGTGCGCAGGATACGGTCTCCCGCTTTGAGGCCCGAGATAATCTGGACATAGACGTCGCCTTCAATGCCCGTTTTCACCTCTGTCCTGGTGGTCGTCCGCTTGTTGCTGGCATCCACAGATATCACTGTCACATAATTTTTGCCGTTTTCTGACAGGATCGATTCGACCGGGACAGCAAGAACTCCTTTTGCAGATGACGTCGTAATCGACGCATCGGCAGTCATGCCGGCAACCAGCGTAGTGGGAGGATTGGTGAACTGGATCTTGATGGCATATGCATTGACGCTACTCGAAGTCGCCACCAACGTAGTTCCAACATACGTGATCTTGGCCTTGAATGTCTGGTTGGGGTAGGCATCCATTGTCACCGATGCATCCTGCCCAGCTTTGACGTGCAGAACGTCGAGTTCGTCAACATATGCCTGGACATTCCATCCGCTTGTGTCGGCAATCACCGTCGCAGTGGTCGCAGTGGTCGCACTGGTTGCACTGGTTGCCTGATCGCCGACCCGGACGTTGAGCGATGTGATGACACCATCCCACGGAGCCTTCACCACATAGTTGTCGGAGGTGAGTTGCGTAGCCTGCAATGACAGCTCTGCCTGGTTCTTCTGCTGCTGCAGTAACTGGAGCTGCAGTGCAGCCTTGCGGGCCGTCTCGCTGAACCCGGCAAGATTAGACTGTGCAAGCGTCACACCCGCCTTTGCCTGGTCGACGTTCGCCTTGAGCACGTCCACATTATTCGCCTGTGAATCGACCGTCTTCTGGTTCGCCGCAAGGTTATTCTTCGCAGTCGTTACGGCCCTTTCAGCCTGAGTTACCTGCAGTTGAGCAGCGTTCAGGTTGAGTATCCTCTGTGCCACCGAGGCTTCGGCCGTTGTTTTGTTGGCCTCAGCACTTGCATTAGCGCTTTCGAGAGAAAGCCGTGCACTGTCGACCTTAGCCAAGTCTGCAGTAGTATCTTTCGCAGGAATTGCTTGCGCATCCAGGACAAGCTGATTCTCAGCCGCGGTCAAGGTGAGTTGAGCTTGCTGAACAGCAATATCAGACTGCGCTACCGACGACGTATCATAGTCCTGAAGGTACTTGAGGTTGGCCTGAGCGGTCGTGAGGCTTTCCTCAGACTTCGTCACTGCTTCTTGCAGACTGGTGACAGTTCCGGAGCTCGTATCGTCCACGGTTGCGTTCTTCAAGTTGTTCTCTGCCTGAAGCTCCTGAATCTGTGCCTGCTTCAGCGCAGTTTCCAACTGTATTTTGCTTGCCGCAAGATCAGTCGTGTTGGCTGTCTCAATGTTGAGGAGACTCGTCTGGTAGTTAGACTCGGCTTGAGCCAGCTGGTTGTCACGTGCCGCCGAGTCAATGCTAACGATGACGTCTCCTGCTTTGACGGAGTCCCC
>NZ_QXIW01000039.1 GCF_003570985.1 Candidatus Cryosericum hinesii | reverse complement strand
CTCGTTAGGTACGAGTTCAGGGGCCGCAGACTCCTGTACACGATCGGTCTCATCACCATGTGTGCGCTGACGCTGTATCAGGCGACACGCTTCATCGGGATGCATGAGGACCCCGCGCAGTCGGCGCCGGTGTCGATGAGCGTGCCGCTCATGATGGCAGGCTTCTGGGTCCTGTTCTACGCGGTCATGACGGTCATCAACATCGTCACCTATACGCAGGACCTCTATGGCGACACCGGGTACCTCGTCTTCGGCCTGCCACTCCACGGAGCAGAGGTCCTTGGTTCCCGGATCGTCCTGCTCGTCTTTGACACGCTTATGACGTTGCTGGGCGGCATGACGAGTGTGATCATTCTTGCCTGTCTTGCTCCTGGACTTGCCCAGCAGGTACGGCCCTACGTTGGCAGGTTCCTGCTAACCAGCGACTACTGGGTGATGTGCCTCGGCGTCCTGGCAGTGATCGTCAGCTTCATGTCGATCATGTTCTTCGGCGTGACGTTCGGGAAGACGCTCACCAACTCGAAGAAGCATCTCGGTAGTATCTTTTCTGCGCTCGTCGTCATTGTGGTGCTCTGGTTGAGCGCACAATTCGGTCTCGTACTGGAAGAAACGATGTTCAGTGGAGTCCGCCTGTATCTGCGGCCGTGGGAGAACCTGCCATTCCTCGGAGCAGGGTCACAGCCAGTAACATTCCCCCTGGTTTCTCCGCTGTTGTTTGTCGTGCTCGGCGTGCTTGCCTTTGTGATGACTTCCTGGCTCATGGACCGCAAGCTCAACCTGTAGGGTGCGCTACCTCTATTGATGTATTCCGGCAGGCTCCTGGTGCAAGAGTGGCCTGCCGGTTTGCACACTGTGCCGGAGTGACACTTCGATTCACGTGCGAGCGTACGTGAACCATTGAGTCGTGAACTCACGAGAAACAGCCATGGCGCTTTCGCGCTTCATCAGGATGACAGGTTGTCTCTTCTGGCAATCGTCTGCCTCAGTCATTCTCGCACAGGTGGAAATCCAGTCTGTCAATCGGGCTGCATCTTCTCGATGTCTGCATCGACACAGGAGTCGTTCATGAGAGTCCTGAAGGGGGAGGATGAGACACCAAAGTCGGGGTTGAGCTGAGCAGATTGCTTGAACGTTTGCCGCAGATGTGGGTATAATAAAACTGAATGTTAGAGGAACAGCCTGGAGGGGGCAACAATAATGAAACGATCCGTTTGTAGTGTCTTGATAATGATCCTGTGCATCGTTCTGAACGTTTTCGGCGTGACATCTGGCGTCCCCGCTGCACGGGCAGCGGAGACAGGGACCTGGACACAGTTGCCCCTGTACGGGGGTCTCATCTATTGTCTTGCCATAGACCCAAAGACGCCAACCACCATGTATGCCGATACCCTCAATGGTCTCTACCGATCCACCGACGGCGGTGCGACCTGGACTGTCGTGAAGACCGATACCAAAGAAGGAGAGTCTATCTTCCTTGTCATCGACCCCCATACGACGTCCACGATTTATGCCGGCAGTGCTGGTGAGACCGCTCGAGATGGTAGCATCTTCCGCTCCACGGACAGTGGCGACCACTGGACTGAGGTGACTACAGGCCTTCCATCTACGCATATCTCGTCTCTTGTTATTGATCCTCTCACCCCCTCTACTCTGTACGCTGGCACTAGTGTTGGTGTCTATCGCTCGGTCAACAGTGGTGCATCGTGGACTGCTGCGAACGCTGGTATTGCCAACCTCAATGTTATGTCTCTTGCCATCGACCGCCATAACCCCACGATCTTGTATGCCGGCAGCTACCGCGGGGGTATCTATCGCTCCGTCAACGGTGGCGTCACCTGGATTGCTGCAAACGCCGGCCTCACCACGCTGAACGTCACTTCTCTTGCCATTGACCCGTTGTCGCCAGACATTCTGTATGCAGGCACCGACGATGGTGGCGTCTTCCGATCCGCGGACAGCGGCAATCACTGGACGGCAGCAAGTACTGGACTCACCGTTCTGAACGTCGCTTCTATTGCAGTCGACCCCATCACACCTTCAACCCTGTATGTCAGTTCCTATAGCGATGCTGGCAGCGTCTACCGTTCCAACAACAGCGGCGCCACCTGGACCGCCGTGAACACAGGTATCACCAGTCAGGTCATCGAGTCTCTTGCCATCGACAACAAGGTACCAACCACTCTGTATGCCGTTTCCTCGACTGGCGGCGTCTTCCGCTCCACGGACTCGGGAGATCAATGGGTTGCTATGAACAATGGTCTCTCGTTTATGGAGGTCTGTTCGCTTGCCGTCGATCCTGATACTCCTACCACCCTGTACGCCGGTCTCGATCGTGGCGTGTACCGTTCTGTCAACCGTGGCGCCACATGGACTGCTGCGAACGCGGGTATCGAGAAATGGGAAGCCATCTGTCTTGCGATTGACCCTCTCACTCCAACCACCCTGTATATCGGAACCCATAATGGAGTCTACCGTTCTGCGGACTCGGGAGACCACTGGACTGCCACGAACACAGGCATAACAAAGACGAGGGTTGCCGCTCTTGCCATCAACCCCCGTACGCCCACCACTCTGTATGCCGGTACCAACAATACTGGTGTCTTCCGCTCCACTGACAGCGGTACCACCTGGACTGCGGTGAACACCGGCCTCCCACACGTGGATGTCTGGTGTCTCGCTATCGACCCTCTCACCCCCACGACCCTGTATGTCGGTACTTGGATTGTCGGTACCCAAGGTGGTGTCTTCCGCTCCACGGACTCAGGAGACCACTGGACGGCCGTGAATACCGGCATCACCGGTATGACTGTCTATTCTCTTGCCGTCGACCCTCTCACCCCTTCCACCCTGTATGTCGGTACCAACGGTTACGTCTGCCGCTCCACGGACAGCGGTGCGACATGGAAGGCAATGAGTATCGGACACGACTATATCTCTGTCTACTTTCTTGCCATTGACTCCTTCACCCCTTCCACCCTGTATGCCGGCACCAATGTTGACATCTTCCGCTCCACCGACAGCGGCGCCACCTGGACGGTCGTGAAGCTTGGCATCACTTCGAGAAATGTCACCTCTCTCGCCATCGACCCAAAGAGGCCTTCCACGATGTATGCCGGGTTCACTCATAACGGAGTCTTCCGCTACGACACCCGATCCTTGGCAAGCCGGAAGATCGTTCTTCAGATCAGCAAGTCTACGTTCACTGTCGACGGCACGTCGAAGACACTCGACTCGCCTCCCGTCATCAGGAATGGCAGGACTCTTGTCCCGATACGTGTGATCATCGAAGCCCTCGGAGGGACTGTCGGCTGGGATGAGACCGCACGGAAGGCGACCGTGACCCTTGGAAGCACGACTATCGAACTCTGGACCGGCAAGGACACTGCTACCGTGAATGGTGTGAGTACGCATATCGACTCAGCGGACGCCAAGGTGATCCCCGAGATCATCAGCGGCAGGACCATGGTTCCCCTGAGGTTTGTCTCCGAGAATCTCGGCTGTTCGGTCGTCTGGGTGAACGCGACAAGGACGATCACGGTGACGTACCAGTCATGAAGGTGCCTGTACAACTGCCTCCGTTACTCTCTGAGGTGGGGGTACTCCTTGCAACGTCGACGTGTGGATCTCTCCCTCGCTTCACGGGGAGCTTCACTGCCTCATGCTGAACCCTTGGAAGAACATGCCGTTCATTGGTGGAACGCCGGCAGTACCAACACAGTTTCCGCTGGTATCTCCATTGATGTTCGTCGCGCTCGGCGTGCTTGCCTTTGTGATGACTTCCTGGCTCATGGACCGCAAGCTCAACCTGTAGGGTGCGCTGCCTCTATTGATGTATTCCGGCAGGCTCCTGGCGCAAGAGTGGCCTGCCGGTGTCAATATGGTGTCAGAGTGGTTTGTTCAATACACCAATGATGGTATCCTATATATATGAAACGCGCTGTCGATTCAGGTACGACCGAGTCCATACAACCACGTATCAGGGCCATTACATGCGATCTTACGCCTGCCGAACGGCTGCCGCCGATGAGCTTGGATCCGATGACACTGCGGCTGCCTGCTCAGGTCCTCGCAATCACGGGACCGGTGGTGCACAGGTCGTCGCCGCACCATGGCAGATGTGGGCTGGTGCTGTTGCTACAGAACGCGTCGGAGCAGCGCTTTGTCGTCAAGGTCGCCCGCGGAGCCTATCGTATGCAGGAGCTCGCCCTCGAATATGAAGTTCTGAAGCTGCTGCATGGAACGGAGGTTCCTGTGCCGAAGCCCCTTGTCCATGTCCAGAACCGGCCTCTCGGGTTCCTGCTGATGGAGTACGCCGCAGGTCGCTCTGCGACCGACGTTCTTCGTGAGGCCGGTTCCAGGGACGACCACAACCGTATCGCCGTGGCAGTGGGCTCCATGTTGTCGACGCTGCACCATCTGCCGGTCGGAACGGTGAGCTGGCAGGAGTGCGTCGACGGACAGCTGCTCTGGGCCGAGCGTCATCTGCAGGAAAAAGTGATGAGCAGGGCCGAATTCCGCGCAAAGGGCATCACTGGCGATCCCGTCAAGGAGCTTGAGCGCCTGAAGGCGACCTGCCCCCAGCCTGGCGTTGTCGCGGTCCTCCATGGCGACTTCCGACCGAAGAATATTCTGCTCGATGGGGAACGGATCACGTCTGTGCTGGACTGGTCCTTTACGGACCTCGGTGACCCATGGTATGACCTTGCAACGATGTTCGGGTATCTGGATCCCGCTGGCCAACAAGTGTTCTTGAATGCGTACGGACTCGAGGCTGTGGACCACGAACGCCTCGCCTGGTTCCGCTCCCTCTCCGTCTACCTGGCCGTCTGAAACTCGGCTACAGGTCCGGCGACCCCTCGTGCCCGCGCTTGATGCGCGAAGCACGGGACTGTAATGCTTGCGAAGAAGAGAAGATCAATCGCCGGGAGATGCTATGGACAGGCCAACGTTTCGCGTGTATGGCTACCGCTGGGTTGTGTTGGCGGTATTCATGTTCATCAACATTACCATTCAGATGTTGTGGATCAGTTATTCTCCGATTACGGGGCCGGCGGCAACATTCTACGGCGTAACCGATCTCAACATCGGATTGTTATCGATGATGTTCATGATCGCCTTCATTCCACTGTCCATTCCGGTTTCGTGGGTGATCGACACGTGGGGGTTTCACAAGGCTGTTAGTATCGGAGCCGTTTTGATGGGCGTTTTTGGTATCCTGCGAGGACTGGCGGGAGCCAGGTATAGCCTCGTCCTGGCTTCGACCATTGGCATCGCTGTCGCGCAGCCCTTTCTCCTCAATGCCTGGACAACCGTTCCGGCCAAGTGGTTCGATCTCGAATTTCGTGCCACGGCAGTCGGACTGGTGACACTCGCATCACTTGTCGGAGCAGCGATCGGGATGGTCCTGACACCAATTCTGACCCAGAGCGTGTCCATCGCGCGTGTTCAGCTGCTGTACGGCATTGTGGCTGCTTTCTCGTCGGTGCTCTTCATCCTGCTGGCGCGTGAGAAACCGCTCACGCCACCATGCCCAGCAGGGCAGGAGGCGCGTGCGCTCATGCTGGATGGCCTCAGGAATGCTCTCAAGAACAGAATGTTCTGGATGTTCCTGGTTATCTGCTTTATTGCACTGGGGCTCTTCAATGGCCTGTCGACCTGGGTGGAGCCCATCATCCGACCGCGCGGATTCAGCCCGGAGCAGGCGGGGACGCTCGGTGCCCTCATGCTTGTCGGAGGAATTATCGGTGCTGTCGTGATCCCTGCGTTTTCAGACAGACAGCACAAACGTTGCAAATATCTTATGATCGGCGTGCTGGGTGCGATTCCTGGTCTTATCGGCGTCACGTTTGCGCGGCCTGTCTGGCTGCTCATGGCATCGGCCTTTGAACTGGGGTTTTTCCTCATCAGTCTGAGTCCGGTAGGCATGGAGTATGCCGCCGAGATTACCTATCCAACACCGGAGGGAACATCCAACGGGCTGATCCAGCTTTTCGGCCAGGCTGCTGTTGTCTACGTGTATGTCATGCAGGCCATGCGCACGAAGGACGGCTCCTTTACCCTTTCGCTGCTCTTTGCGGTGTTCCTGCTCATCATCTGTGCGTTTATTGTCACTCGCCTGAAGGACCCGGATGTCGCACACTCCGCTTGAATACTGAGGCTATTCGACCGGGCGCTCGTAGACAAACACGTCCGGCTCGCCATGACGCCAGACGTCGAATTCGAGCGCGGTCACCGTCTCAAGAAAGTCCGTGTGGACGGCCTGACCAGCTGGAATCATCGTCTGGACGCACTTCGCCCCCGGATAGAGGGCAAGGGCATGACGGATGAGGACGTCCAGGTGTTTGGGACTTCCGTCTGCGAAATCGATGGAGACCTCGCCTGCACCGTGATCGGGGTGACAGATGACCAGCAGGCTGCGCAGGGACCCCTTGCTGCCGCGAAGGCCGATGGCCTTGTCGAAGACAGGCCAGGCGACGACTTCGGGGCGTGATGCAGGCCAGAACTTCCAGCCCTGACCGATGAATCCACAGCTCATTGCAATGGAAGCGGACCCCATTATCCACGCGCGTGCTTCGTCGAAGGGCACTTCCGAAACCAGTGGCGACAGCTCTGCGGTGGACCGTGCGGGACCGTCCAGCTTCGCCTCGGCAAGGATGAACGCTGCCTGGCGCACAAAACCGTGCTGCTGGACGATGTGGATGCTCGCCAGGTTGTCGATGTACGTCGAGAGTCCGATGCGCTGTGCGCCCTCGCGGGTCGCCTTCTCGATAAAGTATTCAGTCAGCGCCTTGCCGGCACCGTGTCCTTGCGAAGCGGTGTCCGTGCGGATCCCCTCAAGCCACACGTAACCGGGGGTCAGATTGACCGTGCGCGCAAACGCGATGACGGATCCGTTCAGGTCGGCGACCGCCACCTCGGAACCCCGCATGCGGAGCCATTCGTCGATGATCTGTGGCACGTAGTCGTCTCCCCCCCATATCTGCGAACTGATCGCCAGGATGCGAGATCGGTCGGCGAGCCGTGCTGTACGAATGGTGACTCCCATGTGTTTCTCCTGTCATTGTAGAGTGACGGCAAACTGCGCTGTCCCATACAAAGTATACCCGTATGTCAAAAAGGCTTCAACATGCGTGGCAGGAACGACATATAACGCGTGGATTCCCGCTTGCGCGTCTCACCCCAGGCCGCTCGCCCGTCCGAGGGCGTCTTTTCTAGAGGAAACGCGCCCAGAAGAGGATGGTCAGAGGGAACAGGAGCGTCGAGACGACGACGTTCCGGGACAGTTTCTTAACGTCCAGGCCAATCTCAGCGCCGTACACGACGCTGGCTGCCATGGTGGGCATGGCACTCTGGAGGATGAAGGCGCTGCGGATGTCGCCGGCAACGGGCAGGATGAGTGTCAGGGCCAGCGCCATCGCCGGTACGAGCGCGAGTTTGATTGCCGCCGGGATGAGCGAGCTCCAGTTGAAGTCCAGGTCCACGTTCAGCCCCACGAAGAGCATGGCAAGCGGCGACGTCGAGTTGCCGACGAGCTGGCATGCATCGGTGAAGAACTGCGGAAGAGCAACACGCTTGAGGATGAGTGCGAGGAGCATGGCGACCAGCGGCGGGTTGATGAAGCTGCGGAGATTCTTGTGAATCCAGGTGCTGAAGACCATGAACGAATGCGTCTGCACATAGATGACTGCAAGCGGCAGTGCTCCCTGGCCGAGGATCGCCTGCACCACGGGGTATCCCATGAACTCGGTGTTCCCGAGGAATCCCGAGAAGATCATCTCGCGATAGCGCATGGGGACCAGTCTGAAAGTCAGGTACCCGACCACCTGGATGATGATGACCCCCGGGATGATCCACAACGCCTTCACCGGGATGGGGTTGCTGTACAGGCTGATGAAAGTGAGGGCCGGGAGGGAGACATTGAACACGAACTTGCGAATACTGGTGGCATCTTGCAATGAGAGGACATGGAGCCGACGAAGCAGGATACCGACGGCTACGATGAGGACAAGCGTAAATACGGGACTCATTTCTGCAAGACCGATAGATTGTTTCATGTCTTCGCCATGATAGCGGAAAAGGGGCGTCGCGTCCAGTAAATCCTAGCGCGTTAAGCGTGAGGATGAAGAGATGGAAAGTTACGAAAGAATTGGGTCGGAAGAACTAGAAATGATTCTTGTGTTGGTACAGAAGGGAAAGAACCAAGCCGACATAGCGAAAGCGCTTGAGCGAAATCAGTCGAGTCTGTCCTGAGAATTGGCAAAAGGGTTAGAAAAGGGAGCGTACCAGAAGTCATCGCTGAAAATCGATACGCAGACACGGGAAGCTGCCCTATATGACCCTGATTGATGAACGGCCCAGCGAAGTCGACAGCAGGGATGTTCCAGGGCATTGGGAAGGAGATCTGATAATTGGCGATCAGCATCTGTGTTGGTTTTTGGAATTCTAGCAGGTCATAAGCGAGAGTTCTTCTCAATCGAGGATAGGCTATGGCGTGCCGGAATATATCCATGTTCACTATTATTCGAGGTGATGGCTCAGGCGAAAGAGCAAAATAGTGAAATTGTAAATTGAAAATAATTAAATGTGTCAAAGGGAGGTATTTATGAAAGAAGTTTTGCGTGCACCTTGGGGAACAACCTCATTGTCTCGGTAATGAAGCAGCTGCGAGGGGCTTTCAAAAACCGCATATCGGTTGCAACAACATACCTTGGCAGGCCATCCTCACAGATTTATGATGTATCTTGCGACATGCTCAATGAAACAGGCACATATTTCGAGTTCTCAGTTAATGAGAAAGTTGCACTTGAAGTCGCAACTTGAGTAGCTATATTCTGTGGATAAGGTTATAACATTTAGGATAGATACTACTAATCGTTTCTTGAAATGGCAAGAACAGCAATTAGAAAGGAAGAAAATTGTTGATTAGGTGACGCGAAGATTTGCGAAATTCCTTTTTTGCCGTTATGCGACCATTAAAGAAAACCAGAAGAGGTGGTAGGAATATGAGAATTGTGGTGCTTGTCAAGCAAGTTCCGTCAACAGACAAGGTAAAGATGGACGAAAAAACAGGAACAATGGTAAGAAGTGCCATGGAAGCCGAGTTGAATCCATTGGATCTGTATGCAGTGGAAGAAGCTGTGAGGGTAAAGGAAAAAATAGCAGGAACAGAGATTACTGTAATCTCAATGGGACCCCCAAATGCTACTTATGCTATTAGAGAGGCAATTGCAATGGGATGTGACAAGGGAGTTCTTCTCTCTGATAAAGTCTTCAGTGGGGCAGATACTTGGGCTACGGCCCGGACTCTTTCATCAGGATTGGAGAAGCTCGGACAGTTTGATCTGATCTTTTCGGGCGAAAGAGCGACAGATGGTGAAACAGGACAAGTGGGGCCAAGCGTAGCGGCGCAACTTGATATGCCTGCACTTACTTATGTGAGCAAGATCAGGGAAATTGGGGACGGCAGGATCGTGGTTGAAAGAGCAGTTGAAGAAGGACACGAGGTTGTCGAGTCTTCTCTTCCTGCCATGGTCAGTGTGGTCAAGGAAATAAACGAGCCACGAATGCCGAACCTCATGGGAAAGATACGTGCCAGAAAGACAGAAGTCACCGTCATGACCGCTCAAGATGTAGGATTGGATTCTTCAAAGGCAGGCCTCACTGGTTCCCCAACGCGGGTTGTAAAGGTGTTCTACCCATCCTTGTCTCGAAATGGTACGATCGTTGATGGAAAAGATCCTGAGAAAACAGTGGAGAAACTCCTTCAGTTCCTGAAGGACAAGGCTCTGGTGTAGGAGGATACTATGAAAACTAGCGAAGGAAAGTTCCAGGGAGTCTGGACTCTGGGAGAGCAGAGAGATGGTGAGATCAGCTCCGTCTCTTACGAACTACTGGCCTGGGGACGAGAATTGGCAGACAAGAGGGGGACAACGCTTGCCAGTGTTATCCTTGGCCACAATATTAAAGAAAAAGCTGAGAGCCTCGTTCATCATGGTGCAGATATTGTCTACGTTGTTGATCATCCTGGCTTAGAACATTTCGCTCCTGACGTACATGCAGCCATCCTGGAGAAGTTGGTGCGGGAGTTTATGCCAGAGATCTTCATCGCATCAGCAACGACGTATGGCAGAACTGTCATGCCTGTATTGGCTGCAAAAGTAGAGACCGGGCTTACCGCAGACTGTACTGAGTTAGACATAGATCAGGAGACCGGCCTTCTCATTCAGACGCGCCCAGCTATCGGTGGCAATGTTATGGCCACCATCAAGACGCCAGACCATAGACCTCAGATGTCTACGGTACGTCCAAGATCCAAAAAACCCCTTGCCAAAGACGAATCGAGAAAAGGCAAGATCATCGTAAAAGAATACCCTGATGAGCTGTATGTTTCTAAAGTGAAATTCATAGAGTTCATTAAGGATGAAACCACAGCGCTTCCTATTCAAGAGGCAGAGATCATCGTTTCGGGGGGCAAGGGCCTCAAGGATGTCAAGAACTTCACTCTGGTCCATGAACTTGCAGACCTGTTGAACGGTTCTGTAGGAGCTTCTAGACAAGCGGTTGATATGGGTTGGATTCCTTACTCACATCAGGTGGGTCTCTCTGGAAAAACGGTGAGTCCGCGTCTGTATATTTCAGCTGGGATTTCCGGTGCAGTCCAACACATTGCAGGAATGAGTTCCGCTGACGTTGTCGTAGCCATAAACAATGACCCGGATGCTGCAATATTCAAAGTGTGCGATTTTGGCATAGTAGGAGACGCTCTTGAAATCTTGCCGGTTCTTATTGAGAGACTTAGGGAACGCAAGACAATCAATGTCAAAGGAGAAAGTTGACATGGAATACAAAAAGGTGACTCCCGGAATCTCAGAGGAGTTGAGAAAGATCTTTGGTGACCGAAACGTTCTGACCGAGGTTGAGAAGATGGAGCCATATGCCAGCGATGAGGCAGGAAAACAGTACGCGCATATGCCTGATGTTGTGGTCAAGGCTGAGAACGAAGAGCAAATTGCACGGTTGATGGAACTTGCAAATAGAGAGCATATACCGGTTACGCCAAGAGGCGCAGGTTCTGGGCTTGCAGGTGCTGCTGTTCCACTTTATGGTGGCATTGTTCTTTCTGTGGAGAAGATGAACAGGATCCTTGAAATAGATGAGGACAACATGGTGGCAGTTTGTGAGCCTGGTGTTGTTACGAATGATCTCTGCAAAGCTGTTGCAGACAAGGGTCTCTTCTACGCAGGGTATCCAATGAGTGTTGAGGAAAGCTACATTGGAAGCAATGTGGCAACAAATGCAGGGGGAGCCAAAGTAATAAAATACGGAAGCACGAGGAGCCATGTGCTTGGCCTGGGATGCATCTCGCCCACTGGTGAGAAGCTTGTTCTAGGCGGAAAAAGGCGCAAAGAAACAAGTGGGTACAGCTTGCTTCAACTTATGATAGGCTCTGAGGGTACGCTTGGCATTATTACAAATGTTATCGTCAATCTCATCCCCCCCTCGAACAAGACGGTCGATCTTCTTGTGCCATTCGCGAATTTCGATGACGCTGCCAAAGCATCCAGCAGCATCATACGAACTACCAAGGTATATCCTGTAACAATGGAGTTCATGGACATATTCTCAGTCAGGGCTACGACCGAGTACCTCAACTTGCCACCGCTTCCAGCCCAAGATAAAGCTGAAGCCTATCTGTTGTTTACGCTAGAAGGTGTGGATCAGGATGAGCTGGATGAACTTGCCGAAAAGGCAGGAACCGCATGCCTTGAGATGGGTGCGCTCGACGTCTTTGTAGCGTCAACCAGAACTGAGTCTGAGAAAGTGTGGAACATAAGGATAAGTATGCCTACTGCACTGCTTGAAAAGTGGCCTCACGTATTGACAGGCGATGTCGTTGTTCCTCGTTCAGAGACTGCAGAGTTCATGGCAAGAACAAGAGAGATCATAAAGAAGTACGCAAAAGTTCAGCTAGAGTTCCATGGGCATATTGGCGACGGAAACATCCATTCATCGCTCATAGATACGGGAAACCGAACAGACAAAGAATGGATCGAATTCGCAGAAGAAGCTTATGGAGAACTTTGTCTCCTCGGGTCTCAACTGGGGGGCACTGTCTCTGGTGAGCACGGCATAGGTTTGGAAAAGAAGAGTGTTCTACGACAAAGCTTGGGCGAATATCCGATATCGCTTATGAGAGGGATAAAGAAGGTCTTTGATCCAAACGATATACTTAATCCGGGAAAGATCTTTGATCTCAAGTAATAAATGTTAACTGAAATGCCTTAAGGAATGTGACTCAAATGCTCTGAGAAATCAAGAATTGCTCAAACAGAAGGAAGTCCTAAAAAGAAGGCAAGAATCTATCGGTATCCATGGCTTCTGGAGTCTGTGACCTTTCTTGCGGCCATGCGGGAGTCCACTGGGACCACTTACTGTCCACCTCCCTGTAGCCCAGGACATCGCCAGTGGCCTGCCAGCGTCCGGGTCCGGGAACCATTCCAGTACATCGTTCGCTCGTCGCTGCGTTCGTAGGGCTCGGCATTCAGTTGCTCTGTTGCCTGAGCTTGCAACACCGAGTTGAATACCTGTTCCAACACTTTCGTCACGGCTTCCTCGCGCTTGCCAAGCATCAACTCTTTCAAAACATCATCTTCCAGTGTAGAATGTATTTGAGCTATTGGTTCATCCCTTTCAGTTGTTGGTTTGCCCAAACCCATTATACCGAAAGCGAGCCCTTGGCTCTTTTATTGTCTTGAATTTACACCAACTATATGGACACTATCATAGTTCTTGGACGCCACGCGCTCGTTACGTATTCGTTGAAGAAGCTCTCTTCTGGAATGTCGCAATCGTAGCATCTTCACATGTGTTGACATTGATATGCTAAGTGCTAACATAAAAAAATTGAAGTCAATTAGAGGCGAAAAGGGGGTGAAGTTCAGACTGTTGCCCACAACTTCTATAATTCCGTTGAAACAGAAAACGAAAACTGGGACGTTCTGGTAAGAGATCTACAGGAGGTAACAAGATGAAAAAGGCACTAGTCATGCTAATGGTCGTAGCATTGTTCGCTGGAGTTCTAGGATTTACCCCTGTAAGAGCCGCTGAGGGTGCCATCGTTCAGATAACGATTGGAAGTACAAAAGCGACTATAAACTCCAAAGCGGTTGTTCTTGATCAGCCACCTCTTATAGAAAGTGGCAGAACACTTGTACCATTCAGATTTATCGGGGAGGCAATTGGAGCCCAGATAGGCTGGAATCCTGCAAAAAAGTCGGTGAGTTACGTTCTTGGGAACAAGAATATCGTTCTCACCATTGGTTCAGTTACTGCTATTGTCAATGGCGTAAAGACTACTCTTGATGTTGCGCCCAAGATTCTTCCCACTGGCAGAACAGTGGTTCCTATAAGATTCATCAGTGAGTCAATTGGAGCAAAGGTCGACTGGAACGCTACTACAAGGATGGTCACAGTTACTGTAGCTGCAGCAAAACCCAGTTGGTCAACGCCCATTAAGATCGTTCTAAGTGCTCCATTCACTGGATCCGGCTCGATTCTTGGTACGTACTGCAAAGGCGGAGCTCAACTTGCAGTTGATGAAATCAACGCCGCTGGGGGAGTCAACGGAGCGAAACTTGATCTCATCACATACGATGACCAAGCTAATGCGAGCACCGCGGCCACAGTTGTACGTCGAGCTCTTGATAGCGACAAGGCCGTCGCCATATTTGGTCCAAACATGAGCGCAGCAGTGCTCGGTGTGCATGCTCTTGCGCAGCAAGCTAAGGTGCCAATGCTCGTCGGGGCTACTTCTCCTTCTCTGCGCTATGACACAACACACAATGACTACCTTTTCCGCCTTAGGGCAGACGATGGCGTGAAGGTTGCTCAGCAAGTGAAATATATTGTCGAAATACTCAAGGCGAAGAAGCCTGGAATTATCCTTGGTTCAGACGATTATTGCACGTCAGCACTCGCCGTAGCCAAGCAAGCTTTCGAAAAATATGGCATCAAGATCGTCGACATTGAGAGCATGAAGGAAGGCGATAAGGATGTCACGGCCCAGGTCACCAAGCTCAAGAATGCGGGAATTGACGTTCTCGTCGGACTGACCCATGAGCCTGAAGCTGCAGTTGTGATGCTGAAGGTTCGGCAACTGAAACTGGCAGTACCTATCGTGGGATTCTCTGCATGGGGTGTTCCAGCATTCACTGACTTGGCTGGTGATGCGGCGATCGGCGTTATTTCGGTTCAAGGATTCAATCCAGCCGACACTGATCCGACAGTCAAGAAATTCGTGGACGCATACAAGGCGAAATGGGGTATGGAGCCGAGCGATCCCGCTCAGTGCTACTATGATGGCGTGTACCTGCTAAAAAAGGCCATTGAGACGGCGGGAAGCACCGATCCTGTGAAGATCGACGAGGCTCTCAAGACTGTTGAGTACACTGGCGTTCAGGGCCTGATGAAGTGCGATGCTCTGCATAACTTCACCAATATATGCTATATTTCGCAATTCAATGGTAAGACTTGGAAGGTAATCTCCAAGATTCCATAGAATAATACTGTTCGTCAGCATTCCTTCGGGGGAAATCGGACTCTCCTTTCTGATTTCCCCCATTCCTTGGCTATGACAGGAGGTATGAATGGTTCTGAGCGATCTACTTCAGAATATTATCGGTGGTGTGACGGTGGGAGCAACCTATGGCCTCATAGGCCTTGGTGTTGTGTTTTTATGGCAGAGTATCGAGCGGATTAATTTCGCCAATATAAGTTCGGCGATGCTCGCGGCGTATCTCTTTTATACGTTCTACACTCAACTTCACCTCGGCTTCCTTGTCGCTTTCGTCGTTTCGATCGCTATTATCGCCGCGTACGGATTGGCGCTTCGGCATCTCGTGTTGGAGCCCATCAATCGTCATGGTGGAGACAAGCTGGAATTCGTTGTAGCCACTCTGATGCTGTGCACTTTTTGGCTTTCGGTCGTCAAGGTACTCTACGGCGGCATTGCCAAACCCTTTCCTCCGGTGTTCGGGGAGGCTACAAGCTTTGTACAGATAGGATCGATCAGCATTCCTTCTGTCTACTTCTGGATCTTCTTTGTAGTGCTGGTGTTGGTGCTTGTCCTCTATGTGCTTCTACAGAGGACGATGATTGGCAAGATGTTTCGCGCGACTGCTCAAAACAAGGAGATGGCCTCGCTCGTAGGAATCAACGTTGGCATGACGACGTCCTTAGCCTTCATGCTGTCGACTAGTATCGTAGGAATTGCCGGCATCCTGCTTGCCCCCATTTATTTTGTGTCGCTCGATCTGGGCGGAGGGCCCATTGGTGTTAAAGGCTTCGCTGCGGCAGTCATGGGAGGCCTGATTGACCCGCTTGGAACCATCCTCGGAGGATTGAGTATCGGCTTGATCGAGAATTTCTCCACTCTCTTCATTTCGTCGGCCTATAAGGATGTCATTTCCTTCGTAGTCCTCGTCGTCGTCCTTGTCTGGAAGCCACGGGGGATATTCAACTGGACGACCAAGGGAGATTGAAAATGCGGCGGAATCTGAAACGAATTGTTTATGGCGCATTCTTCGCGCTCGTACTTCTTCTGCCCTTGCTGAGCAGAAATGAATATGTCTTGTTTGTAATGAACAAAGCACTTCTCAACATAATAGTAGTATCAGGATTGGTTTTCCTTACGGGTTTTGCGGGGCAGATATCTCTCGGGCAGGTTGGGTTCGTCGCCATCGGAGCCTACACATCTGCCCTTGTGACGACGCGGCTCGGTATGCCAATACCGATTGGAATAGTCGCGGCGATTGCCCTCAGCGCCATTGTGGGACTGCTGGTGGCAATCCCCTCGTTTAAACTGAAGGCATTTTTCCTCTCGCTCGTAACGATCGCCTTTGGACAGATCATATACTTGTTGATCGTAAACCTCACGGCCGTCACGGGAGGCTCACAGGGATTGTTCAATATCCCGCCCATGAAATTGGGTGGTACTCCGTTCACGAATACCCTGTATTACTATCTGTTTCTAGTTCTCATCGCTCTGGTCGGGGTTCTGATGTACCGACTCAAGTATTCATATATCGGCAGGCAGATGTTCGCAGTCAATGACGATGACGTGGCGGCCGAAGCCTGCGCAATAAACTCCAAGAAGACTAAAGTCTTTGCATTTGCTCTGTCTGCAGGACTGGCAGGGCTTTCCGGAGCCTTGACCGCGCACATGGTTGGCTTTCTGACGCCGGATCCCTTTACCTTCTTCGACTCGGCCAACTTTGTTGCGATGGCTGTCGTCGGAGGGCTACGGCAGCTAAGCGGAGGAATTGTCGGAGGGCTTGTACTCACGTGGTTGCCTGAACTTCTGAGGCTCAATATTAGTGGATTCGAGAATTACTATCTCTTGGTGAATTCTGTAATAGTCATGCTGGTAATCGTCTTCCTACCGAGTGGACTGGGCGCGAGTCTCTTCAAAGGACTCTCCCGGCTATGGAGAGAAAAGCAGGGCGCCGTGACGTTACGCAACTCCAGGAGCAAAGAAGGAGAATGAGTATGGCAAACATTTTGGAGACGAAGGCGCTGACCAAAAGATTCGGGGGAATCGTCGCTAACCGCGGCATCAATTTGGCGATTGAACAAGGCAAAACCACGGGGCTTATCGGTCCCAACGGTTCCGGAAAGTCCACGTTTATCAACCAGATTTCGGGTATGTTTCCTCCGACTTCTGGAAGCATCCTCTTTGAGGGGGAAGAAATCTCAAGAAAGCCTGCATGCGAAATTGCATCGATGGGAATTGCGAGAACCTTCCAGCGAATCCAGCTTTTCGGCCATCTGAACGTCGTCGAAAACGTGCTTGTATCGCGGTGCAAGTTCATGAGGGCTTCTGCTCTGGACATCGCGCTGGGAACGGCAAGAGTGCGACACGAAGAGAAGGCTCAGTTCGATAAGGCGATGGAGTTCCTTGGCATAGTCGGACTTGACGGGGACGCGTGGAAGCTGCCTTCGAACTTGCCGTATGGAAAGAGGCGAGCGCTGGAAATAGCCCGAGCACTTGCACTTGAACCTCTACTTCTTCTGCTGGACGAGCCTGCGGCCGGAATGACCAAAGAGGAATTCGTGGAGATTCTGCGGATCATGGAGATCTTGAAGGAGCGGAAGATAACCATGCTCCTCGTTGAACATACCATGGAGTTCATCCGCAAAGCTGTCGATCGAGTATACGTATTGAATTTCGGCGAAGTCATCGCGCAGGGGTCATTTGAGGAAATCGAAAGAAACAAGGCGGTTATCAGTGCCTATCTTGGAGACGAAAATGAGTGAGAAGACGGAAGAACTGCTTCGAATTAAGAATCTCACTGTCATGTACAATGGGATAACCGCCCTTCGGTCGATCTCGATGACTGTCGACAAAGGAGAGGTCGTATCTGTCCTTGGCCCGAACGGAGCCGGCAAGACTACGCTGTTGCGCGCTATCTCCGGGCTTGTGAAGCTGGAAGTGGGCTCGAGCATACTTTTTTCCGGAAAGGAAATTGTTGGGTATCAGCCGTACAAGATAGCGTGCGAGGGCATTGCCCACGTTCCCGAAGGGAGACAGGTCTTTCCAGCGATGTCAGTGAACGAGAACTTGGAAGTCGCTACAACAAGGGTATCGCGCGGTCTCAGGAAAGGGCGTATTGACTCCGTATACCAGTTGTTCTCGGAACTTGCGGGTAGAAAGAACCAGCAGGCGGGATCCCTGAGTGGCGGCGAACAACAGATGCTCGCGATCGGTCGAGCCATAGCGTCAGGATCCGAGCTGATTCTGATCGATGAACCTTCCATGGGTTTGGCCCCTATCATTGTGCAGAGGATATTCCGGACTCTCAAGGAAATCGTGAAGGAGACTAGACTCACCCTGCTCCTCGTGGAACAGAACGCGAAACTCTCATTGCCCCTGAGTGACCGCATCTATGTGCTTTCTCAGGGATCGATTGCGATGGAAGGTCCCGTGGCGGAGATTCACGATAACCAGATGATTCAGGACATGTACTTTGCCAAGGGCTGACGCCTGAAGGGCGCTGCATCGACTCACGATCGTATCAGAGCCGAGGTGTTTCGTAGAATGCCTTGGCAATTTGCAGTTCCAGAGCGGACATGGACATGGAGGTCCTACTTGATGGCTAACACATTGAAAGAACTTGCAGGGATGCCAATGAAGGGTTCTCCCTATTTTGACGAGAATCGTTGGGTTTCCCCCTTGAATTTCCTGGATGGAGCCATGGCTAAGCGGCTGCCCAAGAAGGTCGCTATCCACGACGTCACCCTAAGGGACGGAGAACAGACTTGCGGTTTGGTGTGGCGAGAGGATGACAGGGTAAGGATTGGGGAAGCTTTGAACGAACTCGGTGTCGATCGGATCGAGGTTGGCATGCCGATCATATCCGAAGAGGAAGGCAATGCCGTGAGACGGCTCAAGAAGATGAAGCTGAACAGCGAGTTGGTGGCATTCTGCAGGGCTATGCCCAAGGATCTGGATGCTGCGCTGGAAGTGGGCGTCGATCGAATCATTGTGGAACACGCAATCAATCCTTATCTCAACGAGTACGTCTATCACAGAACCATGGAACAAGTCGTAGACACTGTCACGGACTGCATAGAATATGTCAAAAAGAACGGTACCAAGGTCAGTTTCATGGGATGGGATGCCACTCGTGCCCCGATTGACTATACGCTGGAAGCGTTCAAGCGGATCGCGCACAACGCTCATCCTGAGACGATGGCATTTGTGGACAGCTTCGGCGTCGGGACTCCATACGCGATCCAGTTCGCTTTCGAGGAACTGCGCAAGGTCGTTCCTGAGGAAACTGGGCTCGAATTCCACGTGCATAATGAATTCGGAATGGCCATGGGGTCGGTCATTGCAGCCATAGTCGGCGGCGCGCGCACCATCCACTCTTCGATCAACGGATTAGGCGAGCGGACGGGCAACGTTGCCACAGAACAGGTTGCTGCAGCACTGAAGATCCTTCTCAACATAGACACAGGCGTGGATATCTCCAAGATTGGGGAAGTGTCGCGCTTGGTGCAGGATATCTCACACATAGCTCCGGCCGACAACAGTCCTGTTGTCGGTGGAAGGCTTTTCTGGGTTGAGTCGGGCTCCGTTGTCGATGCATTGGACAGGCTGAACAGCGCAGGAATTCAGGCTGCCATGACTCCCTATATGCCACAATTGGTTGGAAGACCCGGACCATTCGTCAAGATTGGAGCGTTCAGTGGAAAAGCCAGCATAAGGTACTACGTCAGACTGAGAGGGATCGAAGCGACCGAGGAGCAGCTCGAAGACATTCTCGATAGGGTCCACGCCGAGGGACGAATCCGCAAGGCCGTGCTGGAAGATTCTGTCCTCGAGAGCATTACTGCAAGTGTTATGGGTAAGGCCTGACCTAGGTGCTTATCCTGGTAGTGAATCCCGGGTCGACGTCGACCCGGGTCGCGCTATACGAAGATGGGTCATGCAGAGATACCTCCAGACTTGAACACGACAGTGCGACGCTGGACAAGCCCCTGTTCCCGGATCAGTATGACCTGCGAAGGGATGGGGTCCTTGCCTACCTCAGGAACCAGAAGGTAGATCCGCGTGAACTTGCCGCCGTTGCGGCGCGCGGAGGAAGGCTCAAACCTGTTTCTTCGGGGGTCTACCGAGTGAACGAACAGATGGTCCGGGATGCCCGTGAGGGACTGCAGGGTCAGCATCCGGCCAATACTGCTGTTGTTCTTGCGGCGGAGATTGAGCGGACGTATGGAGTACCCGCGTATTCTGTTGACCCCATCAGCGTCGACGAACTCGACGACGTTGCCAGGATCACCGGGTTGAAAGGCATCGAACACGCCTCGCTGTCACACGCCTTGTCCATGAGGGCGGTGGCGAGACGGGCTGCAAGAGAACTGGGATTCGAGTACAGGAACACAAGACTCATTGTGGCGCATCTTGGTGGGGGCGGATCGATCAGTGCTCATTTGGGCGGGCGCATGGTAGATCTCTACAATAGTGATCAGGAGGGACCTTTTGCCGTGGAGAGAGCAGGGGGGCTTCCCAGTTTGAAACTACTGGAATACTTGAAGGACAGAGGACTCTCGTTTGCCCAGGGAATCAGAACGCTGGCCCACGAGGGGGGACTGTACTCGTATTTTGGCGTTCGCAATATGCAGGCGATCGAAGATCTGGCGAGCAAAGAAACGGGCGGGCGGGCCGTCCTCGATGCGTATGTGTACCAGATAGCCAAGGGTGTCGCGAGCTTCCTGCCGATCTTCTCGGGAAAGGTAGATGCCGTGGTCTTCACTGGTGGGGTGACCTGCAGCACGAGCATACAGAAAGCTCTTGAAGAGAGACTCTCCTTTGTGGGGAAGATACTCTGGTACCCTGGAGAATTCGAAATGGATGCCCTCGCCGACGGAGTAAGGGCGGCGCTGCTTGGGCAGGAACAAGTTCGTGACTATTGATTGGTGTTGCTCACGGCCTTCGATTTGACGCAAAGGCCCTGACGGCTGCTCGGAGACCGGAAAAGGAGTTCACAGGCAATGAAGAGAGATTCAGACGCTTTTGCCGATTGTGTTCACAGAGCGGAGACACTTAAGGGAGATTTCAGGGTCGCCTTGGTCTGCCCTGATGCCGAAACAGCCCGTATGGCAAGTCTGGCAAAGGAAAGGGGTGTCGCTGAGCCGATCGCTTTCGGTACACAGAACGTGGCCGGAATCGAAACCCGCGTGGTGGGAAGCCCCGAGGAAGCTGTCGAAGGAGCTGTCGAGCTCTGTCTCCAGGGTGGGGCAGACACAATCATGAAAGGTCTCCTGAACACCCACACCTTCCTGAAGGCTATCGTGAAATCTCCTTTCAAGACGGGCTATATCACGCATTGCTCGGTTCTCGCAATACCTGGCTTTGAGAAGCCTGTTGTTGTGTCAGACGGAACCGTGACCCCGTTTCCCAACTTGGCGCAGAAAGTCGAGATAACCAGAAACGCCATACGCTGCGCGCAGTTGCTGGGGAAGAATGTCGTCAACGTGGCTGTCTTGAGCGCTAACGAACTTATCCTGCCTGGAATTCCATCTGGCAATGATGCAGCTATCTTGTGCAAGATGGCAGAACGTGGGCAGATCGCATCAGCGGTAATCGACGGCCCGATGGCGCTGGACTCAGCCTTCTCAAAGGAGGCCTGTGAGAAGAAAGGGCTCCATTTTGCCTTCGAGCCGCCCGCCGATGTCTTGATTGCTCCTGACCTCGAGAGCGCGGCGATGTTCATCAAATCGATGGTGCATCTTGCCGGAGCGCAAGTAGCTGGTGTCCTCTGGGGCACAAGGAATCCCGTCGTGCTCACGTCGCGCGCTGATTCCGAGCGTGCAAAGTATGTATCGCTCTGCCTCTGCAAGTTAGCGGTGAGCCGACAATGAAAACCTCGTATATGTGGGTGGATCCTAGTCTTCCCCGGGATCATACCATCACCGGTTTGATGATGCCGCTTCCAGAGGCTCTTTCTGCAGTGAAAGATCTCGGATTCGACGGTGTCGAACTGATGATAGGCAACCCCGCGAGTTTTGATGCAGAGACTTTCGAGAGGCAGGTCAAGGATCATGGACTGTCCACTAGTCAGATCTGTACGGGCGAGCTCTTCGGCTCGTACGGGTTGGCACTGAATCATCCCGACGTCTCGCTGAGGAGCGCAGCTATGCGTTCTGCTGAGGACGTTATAAGGATGGCTGGCCGGTGGCAGTGTACGGTCGGGATTGGGCGATTTCGCGGGAAGGTCTGGGATTCGGATCCCGGAGTGTCCATGGGACGGATGGCCGATTCCTTGAGGCATTTGAACAAAGTGGCTGAGGACGAGGGAGTGGACATCCTCTTGGAGCCATTGCGGCGCGATGTCTGCGATACGCTGAATACAGTGGCCGAGACGGCAAGTGTCATACAGGCATGGAGGTTGGACCGGTTTGGATGGCTCCTGGATACCGATCATGTAGATCTTGGTCAGACCGAAAGCATACGGCGAGAAGTCCGGTCACTTGGCTTCGTGCATCTCGCAGATTCACGGCATATGCCGCTTGGGCGAGGCGATATACGATTTGAAGATTATATTGCACTTTTCGCCAGCTTGGGGTATCAGGGTTATTGTAGTGTTGAGGTATTCCCAGACCCGAGTATAAAGGACGAACTGCTCTTGGAGGAAATGGCCGAGAGATTATCGGAATATTTCCGCAAGGCAAATGTCAGGAAGGAAGAAAGCCATGCAGACTGAGCCCCTCAGAGGGAACAGTCTCGAAAACAGCGCGTATCTCAGCATTAAGGGCATCGTTGCCCATTAATGAGGAATGGATCTCGGCCAACAAGGGGGAGTAAAGCAATGAAGCGGGGACTTATCATGAATAAACTGGACAACGTCGCCACTGTGTTGGACGACGTGGCGGCCGGAGAGACGGTGACGATCAGGGGATTGCCCTCGATCGTGGAGATATCCACGCTTGAAGAGATCCCGCGGGGGCACAAGATCGCCTTAGTCGACATTCCAGTGGGGATGGACGTCGTGAAATATGGCTTCCCGATCGGTTATGCCCTCACGGATATTCTAAAGGGCTCTTATGTTCATGTCCACAACGTAGGAAGCAAACGGACCGAGGAGTGAATGATGAAGACTCTATACGGATACAGACGACCTGATGGCAAGGTGGGTTTCCGGAACTGGACTCTGGTCATGCCAGCTGTCGCGTGCGTGAATCATATAGCCGCACTTATCGCTAAGGATATTCCGGGTGCAGTGGCGGTACACCACGAGGTCGGATGCGCTCAAATAGGCGCCGATTACAGACAATCGCTTCGAACCTTGCTAAATACGGGATTGAACCCCAATGTAGGGGCCGTTCTTCTGGTAGGCTTGGGCTGCGAACGGGTGGACCCGCGCGAGCTGGCGGAAGAGATCGCTGCTTCCGGCAAGAAGGTAGAATTCATTGTGACGCAGGAGCTGGGAGGCACGAACGCCACAATAGAGGCGGGCAGAAAGATTGTCACTGACATGTCGGAACAACTCGCGAAAATACATCCGGAGGAAGTGCCGCTTTCGAGCATCGTGCTCGGTGTCGAATGCGGTGCAAGCGATTTTTCCTCAAGTCTCTCCTCCAACCCTGTCGTGGGGTATGTGGCCGATACGATATGCGCAAACGGCGGGAGAGCGGTGCTCTCCGAGACAACCGAGGTAATCGGAACGGAAGAAATCCTGACCAAGCGCTGTGCAAGCCCTGAAACAGCCACAAAACTGGTTGACCGCATCAAGCGAATGGTCGAGTACAGCAGGAGCGAAGATAGGGACGACATAGAAGGCGTAGCGGTTCCAAACAACATTTCACCCGGCAATGTTCGAGGCGGACTCACTACCATCGAGGAAAAATCCCTGGGTGCAATTTCCAAGGGAGGCTATTTCTGCCCTATAGTGGGAGTCGTCGAGTATGCCGAGCTGATAGGAGATAGACCGGGGCTCTGGTTCATGGATTCTCCCGGCTATGATCCTGAATGTACGACGGGGCTAATGGCATGTGGAAGCACGCTCGTGCTCTTCACTACCGGGTTGGGGACTCCTCTCGGAAATCCCGTAACGCCTATCATCAAGGTGACGGGCAATCGCGTGACAGCGGTCAGGATGCGGGACGACATCGATATCGACGTGTCGGCGGTCCTCGAAGACGGAGTTTCGCTCGAAAGCGAAGCGGCCGTGATGCTCGATACCCTCATCGACGTGGCGAACGGAAAGCAGACGCGATCGGAGGCCCTGGGATACCGCGATTTCGGTATTACGAGGATCGGTCCGAGGCTGTGATCATAGGCGGGCGGATTCGAATGACGCGCGCTTTATGGGCGGTTGAAGCGAGCGATTGTTCATATCGACCAACTATTTTGACGATACGGTTGGACGTTGGTTCAATCAAGGAGGACAAATGAGTATTGCAGAAACTATTCCAGAATCTGATTACGACACCTTGAAGGTTAGGATGACTGCATCCGATTTCATCTCCATTGACCGCTCCGCGATGAAAAGATTGTATGTCGCCCAAAGCAGACCCGCAGTCCTGCCAAAATACGGCGAGACTTTACGGAAAGCGATCGAAGGGGCCCTCGATGACTCATGCGGAAGAAGCCTTGCTGAGGCCGTCGACGTGAGTAGGCCTGTGATGCTTGTGATAGACGACCATACGCGCGGAACGCCGACTTCTTTGGCGCTCGAAGTGCTCTATGAGCGTCTCCGTTCTATCGGGGTGAGCGATGACCAGATGACGATCCTTGTCTCGGCAGGTACCCACCGTCCTATGAGCGCGGAAGAGGTCAGAAGCAAGACGGGGGAAATCGGGAAGCGCCTCAAAATAGTCCTGCACGACTGCAGTGACCCGGAAGGGTTGTTTCTGGCGGGAAAGATCGACGAAATTCCAGTCTGGCTGAATAAAAGGCTAAGAGATGCTGGTACGGTGATCGGGATCGGGAGCGTCGTCGCGCACAAATTTTCCGGCTGGTCCGGCGGTGCCAAGATCATCTGTCCGGGCCTCACGGGATACGAGACCATATATCGCTGTCACTACAAATCGATCGTCGAGGAGAGAATTGTCCCCGGACAGTGCGAGAACTGGTTCCGCAGTTTCATCAACAAGGTGGGGGACCTGGCCGGCCTAAAATTCTGCGTCAATTTCGTGCCGACTGTGGGAGGAATAGTTGGGGTGGCAGCGGGAGAACCTAGGGAGACGCTGAGCAGGAGTATCTCGCTGGCGGAAAACGCCATGACGGCCTGTTTCCCGGAAAGGTTTGACCTCGTCATGGTCTCGTCCTTCCCCGCGACGACCGATCTCTGGCAGAGCGGCAAAGGATTTTACATCGGCGAGATGCTCGTCAGGAACGGAGGAACCCTCGTGCTAGTGACACCTCTCGATGAGGGGCTTGGCGACCATCCCGACTTCATCGCGCTCTTGGACCGAAAACCCTCTGACATCCTTGGTCTGCTCGACAGCAACAAATTGTCCGACCCTCTCGCTGCGGTGGCCGCATACGCAATTCGCCGGATCGGCGAGCGCTGTAAGCTGAGGATAGTCACCAGCAATGCAGCGCTGCATGGGCAGCTTCTTCTCGGGGCTCCCATCACAGGCGATCTTGCATCGGTCGTGCTCGAGGCTTTTCCGTCCGGGTGCGGATCAGCGGGCCAGCTTAATGACAGTTACGTCCTTCCAAAAATAGTCACACAGGCCTAGGCTTTTTGCAGCGCGCTTCCTGCCCGGTCCACGTGCCGCAGCGGAAAAAGCAGATAGAGGAGAACAGAGATGATGGACTTCAGTCTTTCCGAAAAGGTGCGTCGTAGGATCAAGGATATTCTTCCGGAAGCGATGCATATCCGACACCAGATTCACTCTCTTCCGGAGACCAAATTCGAGGAACAGAAGACTATGGCCCTTATTCGGGGCTTTCTCTCGGGCGGCAAAACCGAGCTTTTGGAGCCAATGATCGGGACCGACACTGTCGGTCTCCTCAGGGGAGGGATGCCGGGGCCAACCGTGCTGCTTCGCGCAGATATCGATGCGCTGCCGCTGGAAGAAGCCTCCGGCAAGGACTGGCGTTCGACCATCCCCGGCAAGGCCCACTCCTGCGGCCACGACGGCCATACCTCGATGCTTTTGGCTGCCGCTAAGGTGCTCGAAGAATCGACGGAGGAACTCGCGGGGAATGTACGTTTCGTGTTTCAGCCGGCTGAGGAGGAAATCGGCGGAGGAAAGGCCCTCGTTGCCAAGGGCCTTCTCGATCTCGCTCCTCGACCCGACGTCGCCTTCGCGCTCCATGGATGGAGCGGTCTCGGTCTCGGAATGGTGAGCGGGGCTCCCGGACCGACAATGGCGGCAGCGGACAGCTTCATAGTGACGGTCCGGGGCAAGGGTGGTCACGGCGGCCAGCCACACAAGACAGCCGATCCCATAGTGGCTGCCGCTCAGGCCATAAGCTCCATACAAACCATTGTGTCTCGCTCGGTCGATCCGCTGAAGCCCGCTGTCGTTTCGATATGTACAATACGCGGCGGCTACACGAGAAATGTTATACCGGAAGAAGTTGTATTCGAGGGGACGGTACGCTATTTTGACAAGGACCTGCAAACCTTTATCCGCGATAAAATGGATTCGATCGTGGGGGGAGCCTGCGCCTCGGGCGGATGCACTCACACCCTGGACTTTTTGGAAGGATACATACCGATGGTCAACGATGGCGGTGCTGTGTCCGCCGCACGTTCCATCGTCGCCGGAGCCCTCGGCGCTGGTGTCTGGACGGATGATCATCCTCCCTCCATGGCGACCGAGGACTTCGCTTACTACCTGAACCGTATTCCCGGATGTCTTCTGCGGCTTGGGCTTGGTACTGATTGGCCCCGTCTCCATAGTCCGGAATTCGATTTCAATGACGACGCGCTCGAAACGGGGATCACCCTCCTCGTATCGCTCGCCTTGGGATACGGGAGAATATTTTCAGCAGCCTAAAATTGGCGAACGCTACTAAGGAAGCTCTTGCGCAGTACGAAATGCGCTCAAGCCCCGGGACGTAATCGGCTACCATGCGGACAGGGTTCAACTGCTGTGCTTCCGTACCCTCTCGTCGAACCCCTGCGCTATGCGGTGGGCGATGACGAGGTAGTGGTCCAGAAGCAGGGCGCGATCCTCAGCAGATGTCTCACCTGATGCCGCAAGCACCGCCTCGCAGGCTCGGGGACGTTCCAGCTGTTCGACAAACACTGCGTAGGCTCGTTGGGCAGCAGCGTTGCCACAGATGGAACGCTCGATGAAGTCGAGCTCGCTCTGGATATCACGTTCGCTGGCGGTGAGGACGGCTCGCACTGTTTCGGGACGCTCGGCGGTCTGGGCTGCCTGCACCACAGCCTGCTCCGTATCACAGCTGATTGGCTGGTCGAACGTGAACAGGGCGGTCCTGTACATAGGTCTTGTCATGCGGCCTGGCGTTCGCCACCTGGCCTGAGGTGATACAGGTAGTTGAGGTAGTCTCCTCCCTGCTGCCACCATGGGTTCTCGCAGAAACACGTGGAACCAATACATGGGAGCGCATCCCCTCCTGTGCCGAGGTATCGCATGACGCCCAGGAGGACACGTCTGGGACCGGCTGGGAAGCAGTACATGGCGAACCAGCCCTCCGGCAGCCGGTTGTCGCCGGGCCACCACATGACCTGATGAACATAACTGTCGCGTATCCACGGTTCCGCCAGGCGCAGCGCCTTGGCCACGAACCCTTCCCAGACCATGGGGTCGAAGGTGCGGGGTGGGGTGCCAACAGTACGCAGGGCGAGGCTTTCGCGGACATTTTCCCAATGGATCTGGACGAGGACCCGGACGTCGTGTCGACCGCCAAGTTCGCATGGTTCAAGCAGCAAGCTGGTTTCGCAGACGAGGATTGGGGCTTTCATGAATGGGCCTCCTCGGACGGAGCGTTCATGAGATCGGCGCTGTCAGGACACAGGACGTCCTGGAGAAGGACATAGAGGTCGAAGACGTTGTGATGATACAGCAGACGCAGGTGCTCACGTTCGGCGGGCTCGAGTGCAGGGTGGAGCAGAGCCCACGCGTCGAACGAACGGTCGTCGGTCAGAATCATGAGAAGTGACTCGTAGCGGACAGCGAAGGCCGCATCAGTCAGGATGCGTTGAGCGACAAAAGCGAGTTCCGTGTTCAGGTCGTCCGGGGTTGCCTCGAGAAGTCGCTGGATGTTGGCAAGGTCAGACGCAGCAGTCCGGACGTCACCAGCAGTTGCGAGACGTCCAAAGTCGCTATGCCGAGGAAAGACGAACAGGATCGTCTGGTCCATGCTGCCTCCAATCGAAGGCGCTGCACGAAACGCTCTCTGCAAGTCACAACGGATTCTACCAACGCGCGGATGATAACCTCTGACCTCTGTGTTGTTGCGCTGATGCCGTGTATCTCACGAACCCGAACCTCAACACATCCCTGACCACCTGGACAATGGTGCATTCTGTCTCCACCGTACTTGCCACAGGAACACGATACCCATCTATCGTCAGGATAGGTCGGTGGATAGTCTTGTCAAGACCGGTCTGTGAGAGTCGCTGGAGCGGCATGAACACTAACGTCAACTGCTTTCTGGTCTCCGTCTGGAACATATAATACAGGCCCTCGTTGCAATGAGGGCCTGTCATGATCCAATGCCGTTTCCAGTAAGACCGTGACGTCGCTCTGTTAGATGGCCGCGACGATTATTCCTGGCATTCCCAGTTGGAGTGAATGGGTAATGCGGCCGTTGGCGTGGACGACCATGGCTCCTCCGAACGAACCTCCGTCGAAATCCTTCTCTCCTATCGAGTTCACCATGAGCGTCGTGACGGCCAACTTCTGGACGCGGTCGACGTAGATCTGGCGCTCCTCGGTCTCCCACCGTTTCTGGTCACACAAGCCGTCGTCGAAGTAGCGTGCGAAGGGCATGAGGACATAGCTCGGATGCTGTTCGCGCATCTGTTCTGCGACTGTGGCGTTGAACAGGTCGCCGCCGATGGCAAACGAAAAGCGACCAATCGGCGTGTCGACGGCAGGGCATTCTGTTCCCTCACGATAGAGCTTCGAGTCACCCATCTGGTCGTGCCATTGTGGATCGATGCGACGGTATTTGAGGAGCATGTCGCCACTTGGGCCCACCAGGACAGCGGTGTCGTACAATGCCGCTCCGTCCCGCTCAAGGATGCCGAACGCGATGTGGATACGGCTGGACTTGGCGAGGTTGGCGAAATGAGCCACCGCCGGCCCAGGTACTGGTTCCCCCAGCATCAGGTCATGCCTGGGATCATTGTTGAGGGTCAGCCCTGTCGTCGTAGCTTCCGAGAACAGGACAAGGTGTGCCCCCGCCTTTGCCGATTGTGTTACTGCAAGGTCCATGTGCTCGATATTCTTTGCTGTGTCTGCCCCGACACGATGTACCACCAGCGATACATTCATCCTAGCTCCTCCTTTTCAAGTCTGCCTCCCTCCAGTCGCTGCGCAATCATAAAGCCCTCCAGGCACGCAGGACTGTCAAGCGCTCTGACGCCATAATAGTTAAACGTCCTCTTTTTGCAACATCACGCATCAGAAGCCAGAACGCTTGATTTCAAATGGGTTCTCGGGAGAGGACGGGAATTCAGGGACTCGGGTAGACCTCCGCGTCATTGCCATATCCCTGGCGTTCCCAGAACCCCTTGAAGTCAGGATCGGTCGACAGCTCGATACGAACGACCCACTTGCACCACTTGTATCCGAGCTTGTCTTCGGCGGCCAGCTGGAACGGATATCCGTTGCGGGCGACCAGGTCTGCATTGTTGACGCGGTACGCCAGCAGCATGTTGCGCTCGAGTACCGTGGCGAGAGGCAGGGACGTCGTGTAGTCGTCCTGACCGTGGAAGATGACGGTGACCGCTGACGGGAGTGGCCCGGCCTGTGCCAGCAGGTCCTTCATGAGGACGCCCTCAAACAGCCCCGTCGCACTCCACCCCTCCACGCAGTGCAGCGTGATGAGTTTCTGGTAGTGCGTGTGCGAGAGGACTTCAGCATAGGTGAGATGCTGTGGGTTTTGCACGGCGCCGTCGATGACGAGTCGATACGACGCAATGTCTACGGTCTGGGGGCCGCGGACGGAGTTGTCCGGCAGGGTCTTGAAATCTGTCAGGTCCTTGCCTTGGTACTTGTTGATTTCGACCGTTCCCAGATCCTGTGCCGGCACGAGTGGACCCTTGATGTCTCCCCCCTGTGGGGCAGGGGCCTGGACCGTGCAGCCGCAGGTCATACCGATGAGAAGTGCCAGCAGGACAATACAGGTGGTGTGTAACACTCTGTGCATGGTGGCTCCTTTCTGCGTCAGGTACGCAGTAATTCAGCCATGACGCGATTCTTCCTGCAGTGTAGCGCTGCCCGCCACAATCACAACGCCCGCGTCATACGGGGTCCGTGATCGTGTTCCATCACAGTTACGGGGCTTGGCGCCGGCGGACAGATGGGTATACTCATCTGCGACGCGGTCAGTTAACGGCCACTTGCTCCGCGATAAAAATGTGCTAAAGCGCCGAGGAACGACGGACATCGGTCGCCTCACGCTGTGACGTGAGGCGGTTTTCATTTTAGCCACCTCCCTCCGCAGCATGGGCAGCGACGCTCCGTGGCTGCAACAATGGACACATTAACGGCCGTGGACCCCATGGGGGTCCTTCATCATGAGGTGGGAGGAACAAGCATGGAACGAAAGCATCTCTTTACATCTGAAGCAGTGACCGAGGGGCATCCGGACAAGGTAGCGGACGCCATCTCGGATGCTATCGTCGACGCCTATCTGGAACAGGACCCGTACGCCCACGTGGCCGTCGAGACCATGATGCAGGGAACGCTCGCGATCGTATCGGGCGAAGTGGCTGCCCAGCCGGGTGTCAGCGTTCCTGTCGACCAGATCGTGCGCGATACGGCGAGGCGCATCGGCTACAATCGTGACGAATATGGATTCAACGCGGACACGTGCCACGTCATGGTGGCTATCGACCGACAGTCCAGCGACATCAAGCAGGGCGTCGACACTGCACTGGAGTGCCGTGACCCAGGCGGCGACGAGACCACCGACGTGCTCGAGCAGACCGGCGCCGGCGACCAGGGGTTCATGTTCGGTTTCGCGTGCGACGAGACCCCTGTCCTTATGCCGTTCCCCGCCTACATGGCCAACAAGCTGGCCCGTCGTCTCGCTCAGGTCCGCAAGGACGGCACACTCACCTACCTTCGGCCCGACGGCAAGACACAGGTGACTGTCGAATACGAGGGAGACACTCCGTTGCGCGTCACCGCGGTCGTTGTTTCCACACAGCATGACCCCGACGTGACTCACGAGCAGATCGTCCGCGACATGATCGAGCACGTCATCCGGCCTGTCATCCCTGCCGTCATGTTGGACGAAGAGACGAAATACTACATCAACCCGACCGGCCGATTCGTCATCGGGGGGCCCGCCGCGGACACGGGCCTCACTGGTCGCAAACTCATCGTCGATACCTATGGCGGCATGGGCCGTCATGGCGGAGGCGCCTTCTCGGGCAAGGACCCGACCAAGGTCGACCGCTCGGCCGCCATGGCCGCGAGATATTGTGCCAAGAACGTGGTCGCTTCAGGGCTTGCTACACGGTGTGAAGTTCAGGTCGCCTATGCCATTGGTGTCGCGCATCCGCTGTCTGTCTACGTCGATACCTTCGGGACGTCCACGGTCGATGAAGAGACGATCGAACAGGCGCTGGTGCAGCTCGTCGACCTGAGGCCGGAGGCCATAATCCGGCACTTCAACCTGCGGCGGCCCATCTACAGTGCCATCGCGTGCTATGGTGCATTTGGCCGGGACGACCTCGACCTGCCCTGGGAACAGACTGATATCGCAGACAAGCTGCGCTCTCTGGTCGGAAAGCTGGAGACGGCCGTCTAGCCTTCCGATTTCCTGCAGTACGGTCAATTGTGAATCCCATTGTACCTGGTACAATGGGATTCACAATTCATGGGGAGGGGATGAGGGAGCGAAGGACGGCGAGGTTGCGAGCGTAGGCGCCATCGCCTCCGGGCGTCTCCAGAATGCCGGGTGTCTTGCCGAATCGCGTGTCGGCAAGCAGGAGACGAAATGGTTCCAGGCCGATTTCGCCCTGTCCGATTTCGGCGTGCCGGTCGATCTTCGAACCCAGTGCACCCTTGGAATCGTTGAGATGAAATGCCCGGACATTGTCCAGGCCGAGGACGCGGTCCAGTTCGTGAATGGTTGCGGTGTACCCTGCCGGGGTGCGGATGTCATAGCCTGCGCCATAGATGTGGCACGTGTCGATGCAGAAGCCCACGTGCGAGGGGAAGCGGCACAGACTGCGTATGGCGGCGAGTTCCTCGAAGGTGCCGCCCAGGACGGAACCGGCGCCCGTGGTTGCCTCGAGAAGCACCATGGTGCGGTGCGCATGAGTATGCCGGAAGATATAGTTCAGGCTCCTGGCCGCCACCTCGATTCCCTTCTCGACCCCCTGCCCTCGGTGAGCCCCGGGATGGACGACGAGGTANNCCAGAAGGTCGGGGTCGCGGGCGGCAAGATTGACGAGGTAGGCGGCGTGCACTGTTCCCGGGGCCAGGTGATTCAGCTTCATGCCGCGCTTGAACCCGGCGATTTCGTCCCGCGACAGGGGCGGCGCCTGCCACTGGAGCTGACTCTTGGTGAAGATCTGCAGCGTTTCACATGTGCAATCAACAGCGTTCTGAGGAGCGTTTGCCACTCCCCCCGCTATGGACACGTGTGCCCCAAGGATCATCAGGCTGAACCTCCATTCATCTCGCGGACGAGGAAGAACGTCTGACCGCCGTACTGCTCGACCCTGAAGCGCGGGTCGGCACGCAGTGCGTCGAGGACCGGCAGCGGATCGATCCCGGAGTTGACCAGCAGTTCGATTGTCTGGTCCTCACGCATGGGGTGTCTCTTGCAGACACCGGCGAGTGTCTCCAGCGGATCCGCACCCGCGGCAATGGTGAATGCGCCGAAGTCGAAGCCCGACGGCAGTGCTCCTCCCAGTGCCTTCTCGGCAAGCACCAGTGCTTCAGGCGTCACGGGATGGGCGAAGTCTTCGGCGGGAGGACGGATGGGCGTGTCGACGAAGACGCGATCCGGCTCGACGTCCTGCAGGACCCACCGTGTCTGTTCCAGCGTCTCCGGAGAGTCGTTGATGCCCTCGAGCAGCATCATCTCCACCCAGAGCTGGCCCCTCC
>NZ_QXIW01000038.1 GCF_003570985.1 Candidatus Cryosericum hinesii | reverse complement strand
CTCCACCCAGAGCTGGCCCCTCCTCCGCATGTGGGCGAAGTCCAGCAGTCCCTGTTTCATGGCCTCGAACGCGATGCCTGGGCATGGTCGGTCGATGCGGCGGAAGAGTTCCTCAGTAGGGGCGTTGAACGAGGTGAGAACAATATCCGCTTCGGCCAGCGCTTCGCGCACGGCAGGCTCGGACAGCAGCGCGCCATTGGTGATGACAGCGATGGGAATGCTGGTGAGTCTTCGTGCTCCCTGGATCAAGTCTTTGAGTCGAAGATAAAGGGTCGGCTCACCGTTGCCCACGATCGAGATGTGATCAGGCGGCGGAGACACGTGCCTGAGCGCATCGCCCAGCTCGGCGAGGATGTCCTCGATCTTGAAGTACTCCTCGCGCTCGTTCGTGAGGTGGTCCGTTCGCCCGAGCATGCAGTAGATGCAGCTGAAGTTGCACGTCTTGTCGGGGATGGGGCTGATGCCGAGACTCCGGCCCAGACGTCTGGACGGGATAGGGCCATAGATGTAGCGGTAGCTCACGGGGTGGTCCTCCTTTCGGGCATGGCCCGCACGCACACAGCGTGCCCTGTTGCAGACGATGAGTCTGCCGAGGGACAATATTGTTCGAGTGGACAGGCGAGACACACGGGTCGCGCCCGGCAGTGCTCCTTGGCCAGACGGACCAGCAGGGCGTGGAACTGATTGAACAGGTGCGCGTCTTCGGGCAGTTGTGCGACAAAATACTGTTGTGTGCTCTCGTAGGTGGCGTTGTCGGGCAGGAGGCGCAATCTGGCTGCGATGCGCCGCGTGTAGGCGTCGACGACAAAGGCGGGCTTGCCGATCGCGTAGAGCAGGATGCTGTCTGCGGTCTCCCGGCCCACTCCTTGGAGAGCCAATATCTCGCAGCGCAGAGCGCCGATGTCTTCGGACATGAGACTGGACAAGTCTCCTGAGGCGTGCTGGCTGACCCACTCGGCAAGAGTCCGGAGATACCGGGCTTTGACCCTATAGTACCCGGCCGGACGGATAGCCTGTTCGAGGTCCGATGCTGAAAGAGAAAGCAGGCTGGTGGCTGTCATGGCATTCGCGGCTTTGAGCGAGGTGATCGCCTTCTCGACGTTCGACCAGCTCGTATTCTGGGCCAGCACGGCGCCTACGGCGACCTCGAACGGCGTGTCGCCGGGCCACCAGTGCTGAGGCCCGAATGTGGTGAGTAATATGTCGAACAGCTGCAGTGGTGTCATCATCTCTTTAACCGTCACAGCCTAGCCGAGCGCCGTCACGATGCAAGCGGGACCCGTGATGACGGGGTTGACAGAGCCACTCTCCCCTTCATCGCCGGCCCGGCATGCCGGGTAGCTCGGGTACGAGCTCTTATGTTGACAACGCGGCCGGCTTCCAGTATCCTTTGAAGGTATGAGTAATACGGAAACCAAACAAAAAAGCATATGGCGCCACCTGGGTCCCATTATTCGCAAATACTGGGTGCGCTATCTCTGTGGCATTCTCATCCTGGCTGCTGTCGATATTTCTCAGACGATCATTCCAGGGATCACCGCCACAGTCATCGACGACCTGTCCTCGTTTACCGCAACGGCACATACATTGCTCGTTGCTCTCCTGCAGATCTCAGCGCTTGTTGCAGGAATAACCGTCGGCCGCTACTTCTGGCGATTTCTTATCTGGGGAAGCGCCCGGTACCTGGAGCAGGAGGTTCGTGACAACCTGTTCGCCAAATATCTTGAGTTGTCCGCCGATTTTCACGACGTTCACAAGACGGGTGACCTCATGGCACTTGTGACCAACGATCTGGAGGCGGTGCGGCAATCCCTGGGCGATGGCCTGCTCATGATTTCGGATTTCTTTATCATGACGACCTTCACGCTCATCGCCATGTTACGGTTTAATCGTGCGCTCACCCTTCTCGCGCTTATTCCTCTTGCGCTTATCGCGCTCATCGTGACGCGTGCGGGGCCTCTGGTTTTCAAACTGTTCAAACGTGTTCAGGACGCATTCTCTGCGCTCACCGATTATGTTGAAGAGGCTATGACCGGCATGCGCATCATCAAGGTGTTCACACGTGAGAAGGATGCAGCACGCGGTCTCAGGGTGAAGGCGATGGACCTGCAGCGTCGCGATATCCATTTGATCAAAATCTGGGGTCTTGCGGGACCACTTATTGATTTCCTGGGCGCCATTTCTGTACTGGTCTTGCTCTGGTATGGAGGGATCCTTGCAACACGTGGTACGTTTACCATCGGAGGCCTCGTTGCATTCAATACCTACATCGGGATGCTCGCCTGGCCGATGACGGCACTGGGGCAGGCGATCAATCTCTTCCAGCGGGGGCAGGCTTCTGCCGCTCGCATCAATGAAATCCTCGATCGGTCGTCAACGATCCAGGAACTACCGGACGCAGTGTCTATCGAAGGAGAACTACGTGGCGATGTTGACTTCGAGCATGTTACCTTTGAACGGGAAGGACATAAGATCCTGGATGATGTCAGTTTTCATATTGCTTCAGGGGAGAAGATCGGCATCATTGGCCCCATAGGTTCAGGCAAGACGACGATTGTTTCGCTGCTTACGCGCGCCTATGATCCCTCCGCCGGGAAGGTGCTGGTGGATGGGGTGGATGTGCGGCGATACAGGCTCAAGGACCTGCGGCGCGCTATTGGTGTTGTCACACAGGACGTTTTCCTGTTCTCGGATTCCCTGGAGGAGAATATCAACGTGACTGATCTGCCGGTAGGTGAGAAGGAGATCGGGGAAGCAACGAAGCAGTCCGATATCTACAATAACATCTCAGAATTCAAGGATGAATTCGGCACGATCGTGGGAGAACGTGGAGTGACCCTCTCGGGTGGTGAGAAGCAGCGAGTCACAATTGCTCGGGCATTCCTCAAGAAACCGCGCATTCTGGTCCTCGATGATGCTCTTTCAGCGGTAGATGCCGACACCGAAAAACACATTCTGGACAACATTGCAGGTTTCACGTCGCGACCGACGACGATTGTAATCAGCAACCGCATCTCTGCATTGCGTCAGATGGACAGAGTCCTGGTGCTGAATGCCGGACGCGTTGCCGAGGAAGGGACGCACAGCGCGTTGCTGCGGAAGCATGACTGGTACTGGCGTGTCTTCAGAAGACAGCTTGTGGAACACAAGGTGGAGAAGGAATAATGGCTGGTATTTCGAACGACGAGACCCAGGAACGGTCCTTTGATACGACGCTTATGGCGCGTCTGCTGAAGTTTGCGCGTCCGTACTGGTGGATGCTGCTCATCTCCCTGGTCCTGATCTGCATTCTGACCGCAAAGACCATTGCCTGTCCACTCATTGTGCGCCAGGCTATCGACAACTATATCGACCCGACGACAGCACGGTTCGTGCGGGTGGACGCGCTCGAAGACGTCCAGACGGCGAACGGGGTTGTAGGCGGGGTGGACCGTTTTGTGCTGGGCGGTCATTCCTACTACGACAGTACCGAGCTGACAAAAGGTTTACGCCTGAGCGGCAAATCGGTACAGACCACGGATGTGTCTCTCTATGTCGTGGCACCTGACAAGGCGAGGCAGCTGGGTATTGACCGCCTCA
>NZ_QXIW01000037.1:3589-16864 GCF_003570985.1 Candidatus Cryosericum hinesii | reverse complement strand
CACGCTGCCCATCGGCCCCATACACGTGGACCGACCGTGCGCTGGCTCGCGAGCGGTCGCTCGTCAAGACGTGGTGTCTGCGTGGCACCCTGCACGCGCTGGCAGCCGATGACCTCGCCCTCATGGTCGGTTCATTCGGCGAACGGTACCATCTCGCGATCGAGCGCGTCATGCTGCGCATGTGTGACATGGATACAGCTGCGTGGTATCGTGTCGAGCAGGACACCCTGCATGCGCTGACAGCAGGACCTCTGGACCGTACAGCGCTCCATGCAGCTGTGCCACGGCTTCGGGACGTGCCATGGGCAGGCTGGGGTGAAGACGTGAAAGGGCTTGCCTATCAGGGAGATCTTCTCATGGTCGGCAGCAAGGGCTCGCGGCCCGTGTTCGCCCGCCGCGACAACTGGCTGCCCGACCTGCGCTTCCGTCCACGCACGCGCATCAAATCCCTCGAAGAGTTACTGGCCCGTTACCTTCGGACGTTTGCCCCGGCAACTCTCACTGACTTCGCCCACTGGACGGGCCTGCCCATCGCAACGGTGCGCGAGACGGTCGTCCGGGCGACCAGGCTGGTGGTGTCGGTAGCCGTCGAGGGCCGCAACTCGTCCCTGCTGGCCTTGGCAGAAGACGTCGACGTCCTCCAGAAACCCCTGCCCGACGTTCCAGCTGTCACCCTCCTGCCCAAGTTCGACGCCCTGCTCCTTGCCTGGAAGGATCCGTCTCGCGTACTGGACGGTGGAGACCGTGGCGCCGTGTTCCGCCCGGCAGGTCAGATCGAGGCCGTCATTCTTCTGCGCGGACACGCGGCGGCAACCTGGCGTGTGAAGCAGACGCCGAGCAGCATGCACGTCACCGTCACGCCCCTCCAGCGCGTGGGCGTCGTCGCCCGGCGACAGGTCGAAGCCGCGTTCGAGGGTCTGGGCGCCTGGACAGGAGCGCGCAGCACAACGGTGAATTGGCAGGACTGACTTAGTGGAACAGGCGCGCGATGTTTCCGACCACGACGCCGACCCAGAGGAAATCGGCATCGCTCCAGGTCGTATTCAGCGTGCTCAACTGTGGCCCAAGCAACGGCAGCAGCAGCGCGGGCAGGATGCTGATGATAACGCCATTGGCGAATCCACCTATGATCGCTCCCTTGCGCCCACCTGTCGCATTGCCGAAAATGGCAGCCGTCGCACCGGTAAAGAAGTGCGGCACAAGGTTCGGGATGATGATCGGCAGGTGCAGCGCCTGCAGAAGAAACATGCACAGAACGCCGGCGACCAGTGACGACAGGAACCCGATCATCATCGCCGTCGGCGCTTTTGGGAACGTGATAGCAACATCGAGTGCCGGTTTGGCGTTGGGAACGATCTTCTCACCGATGCCCCGGAAGGCGGGCGTGATCTCGGCCAGTGTCATGTTGACGCCGATAACGATGATGGCCATGCCGGCGGCGAACGTCATCGCCTGGACAAACGCAAAGACCAGTGGATGCAGGGTGACCCCCAGCGTATTCTGCATATAGGCGGAGCCCACTTTCAGCGTGACCGCCATGAAGAGGACCGTCATGACCAGTCCCGAGGAGATCAGCGAATCACGCAGGAAGTCGAGCCCTTTGGGCAGCCTGATGTCCTCAGTCGACTGAGTCCTGTCGCCAAACCACTTGCCCAGCAATCCAGCTACGATGTACGACAGCGACCCGAAATGGCCCACGGCGACCTCGTCACTTCCCATTACTTCCCGCATGAACGGTTGAGCCAATGCTGGCATTAGCGTCATGACCGTACCCAGAAGAATGGAACCCACCACCGTGACCCAGACACCAGCCATGCCGGCGGCCGTCAGTACGGCGACCAGCAGGATAGCCATATAGAGCGTATGATGACCGGTGAGAAAGATATACTTCCACTTCGTCACACGCGCCAGAAAAACATTGAACAGAAAACCGAAGATCATCACCCATCCGGGCTGCGAACCCAGGATTTTGAGCGCGATCGCGATGACGGCTTCGTTGTTGGGCAAGACGCCTCGAATCTGAAACCCGAACTGTAGCATCTGTCCCAGATAGTTCAGTGATCCGATGACTGTGGCTGCGCCGACACCGAGAATCAGGAAGCCGACAATTGTCTTGACAGTACCCATCAGCACTTCACTGAACGATTTGTGCAGCACAACCAGACCAACGAGTGCGACCATACTGACCAGCACCGCCGGCGTGCCCAAAAAGTCCCTGATGAACGTGAATACTGACTGCATACCTGTCTCCTCCACATGTCAACGTCTACAGATTGTCACCAATGAGCCCTCTGGGCACAGATTTCTATTGTACAGGCCCTGTCGCCCTCGGCAACCCCAGCCCTTTCATGAGAGGAACAACTACGGAGCCAGTTCACCTCCATTTCTGGATAAGTCGACGCGCCTCTTGACTTCTAATAGTTCTTCTACTACCATTTGAGTGTAGGTACACGCATACTAATTGGAGCAAACTGAATGACTGTAATAGAGATAGCCAAGCGTGCCGGTGTTTCGATCGGGACTGTAGATCGTGTTTTGCATAAGCGCGGCCGAGTATCCCCCGAAACGAGGCAGCGCATACAGGATATTATAGATGCAGAAGGTTATCGACCGAATCCGCTGGCCCGGCATTTGAAACGCAACAGGGTTTTCCGGATTGGTGTGCTGATTCCCGGACTGGAAAAAGAAAGCGGGTACTGGAACCTGATCTATGATGGTATTCTCAAGGCTGCAGAAGAGCTTTCCGCTTTTTCGTTCAAAATCGAGCTATTCGACTTTGTCCGCCCGGATCGTGCCTCCCTGGTCAGTGCATTCGAAAGGATGACCGCTTCCGACTGCTGTGCATATATTATTGCGCCGGTCATGCAGGAAGAAACCCTTGTGTTGCTTATGGGGCAGGAAGGCCAGCCATTATACACATTAATTGACTCGCCATTGCCCGGCGCATGTCCTGTTTCAACTGTTGCACAGGATCCTTTTCGTGGAGGATATCTCGCCGGAAAAATGATGGATCTGGTCTCGCGCTCAAATGGTCCATATGCGACAGTCCGTCCATATACCGAAGCATTCAACCTGAATGAACGTGCCCGCGGGTTTCATGCATGGTTTTCTTCCCGACCGGGTGTGAAGGTTCTTGATATTGTCTGTTCCGAGCTTCACATGGACGAAACCTACCAGATTCTGGAGGATACGCTGCGCCGAAATCCCGATCTGAAGGGAATCTTCGCCGTTTCTTCTATCGGTCACAAGATTGCCGACTTTATTGATGCAAAGGGCCGAAAAAAAGATATCTCGATCATCGGATACGATCTTGTTACAGAAAATGTGCAGCATTTAGAAAATGGGAAAATTGATTGCCTGATTTCCCAACGACCGGAAGAACAGGGTCATCATGCTTTGTATCAGTTATATAGAAAGATTGTGCTTGAAGAAGAACCGACACCGCAAATCGATATGCCATTTGACATCTATTTCAAGGAGAACCTACTATGATTACCTCTAACGAGCATTTTGTTGTTGGCGCCGATTTCGGAACCGATTCGGTACGAGTAGTAATACTTGATGCAGCCGACGGAAAAGTCGCCGGTTCGCATGTAGCGTATTATCCGCGCTGGAAAAAAGGTCTCTACTGCAATCCGAAAGAAAACCAGTTCCGCCAGCATCCGCTCGATTATACCGAGAGTCTCGTCGAAGCAGTAACCGGCGCAATCCGTGAAGCAGATACTGCCCGATCCGGTACCGACAAAGGTTCAATCAGCAGCAAAATAAGCGCTATCTCTGTCGACACCACAGGGTCAACGCCCGTGCTTGCGGACCGTTTCGGTACGCCTCTCTCTCTCTTGCCTGCCTTTGCGGAAGATCCCGATGCCATGTTCATCCTCTGGAAGGACCATACATCAGTCCAGGAAGCTGACGAAATCAACCGAGTTTCGCGTTCCTGGGGTGGGACTGATTTTACCAAGTATATGGGCGGGGTATATTCATCGGAATGGTTCTGGGCAAAACTGCTTCACACAGTCCGCAAGAGCCCGAAGGTAGCAAAGGCTGCTTACACCGGAATGGAACACTGTGACTGGATAACTGCGGTCATGACAGGAACAACAAATCCCGATGTAATTAAGCGGAGCCGCTGTGCCGCCGGTCACAAAATTATGTGGCATGCAGAATGGGGTGGATATCCACCGCGCGAATTTTTCGACAAGCTTGATCCGAAACTCTCCGATATCCGCGATTCGCTCGGAACCGATACCTGGACAACAGATGTATCTGCCGGAACGCTGACCCCCGAATGGGCACAGAAACTCGGGCTTCCCGAATCCGTTATTGTCTGTGTCGGTGCATACGATGCGCATATCGGAGCAGTCGGCGGTGGCGCCGCTCCGGGAACGCTGGTAAAGAGTATCGGAACCTCGACTTGCGACGTCATCATAGGACCGAAACCGGCCGTCGGGCAAAAGGAACACTTGATCGCCGGAATCTGCGGACAGGTAGACGGCTCCGTTGTAGCCGACTGGATCGGTTATGAAGCCGGACAGTCCGCGTACGGTGACTACTTTGCCTGGTTCCGCAATCTACTGATGTGGCCGATACAGAATCTGGTTGCATCCGATCCAGATGCGAAGGATCTTGATATCGAGAACATTGAAAGAGCAATGCTCCCTGCCCTGGAAGAGGCTGCTTCGCATATCGAGCCGACAGAATCTTCCGTGCTCGCGCTTGACTGGGTGAACGGCCGCCGGACTCCCTTCGCGAACCAGAACCTGACCGCCGCTATTAGCGGGATCAATCTCGGAACCGATGCTCCGGCAATGATGCGGGCTCTGCTCGAGGCAACTGCCTTCGGTGCCCGCTCGATTATCGAATGCTTCGAGGATAGCGGAATTGAAATACAGAAGGTCGTGGCAATTGGCGGTGTGGCCCGAAAGAGCAAACTTGGTATGCAGATTCTTTCTGACGTTACAAACCGTGATATCCATATAACAGCCGGAGACCAGTCTTGTGCAATCGGTGCCGCTGTTTTTGCGGCAACCGCAGCCGGGCTCTATCCCGATATCTTTACTGCGCAAAAAGCCCTTTCCGCCGGTACCGAGCGGATCCACAAACCTAATCCTGCCCGTGTGGCGATATACAACAAGCTCTACGAAAAATTCCGAAAACTTGGGCAATTTATTGAGGGAGAAACAAAATGATCAACCTGAATCAGTATGAATTCTGGTTTTTGACTGGAAGCCAGCACCTTTATGGGGATGAAACTCTCCGTCAGGTCGCCAGCGATTCGAAAAAAATTGTAGAAGCATTCAATGCAGACAAGCAGATACCCTGCAAGCTCGTGTGGAAACCGACACTTACTACCGCAGACGATATCCGTGCCGTACTCGAGCAGGCAAATGCCGATCCTTCCTGCGCGGGCGTTGTCGCCTGGATGCATACCTTCTCTCCTGCCAAGATGTGGATCGCCGGTCTTTCATCTTATAGAAAACCACTCCTCCAGTTCAATACCCAGTTCAACCGCGATATTCCGTATGACACCATGGATATGGATTTCATGAATTTAAATCAGTCCGCACACGGGGATCGCGAGTTTGGGTTTATCACTGCGCGCATGGATATTCCGCGCAAGGTTGTTGTCGGTCACTGGAGTGACGCTGAAACCCGCGAGCGAATTGCACTCTGGATGCGCGCAGGCTGTGCTGTTGCTGATGGCAAGAATCTGCGAATTGCACGTTTTGGTGACAACATGCGCGATGTTGCGGTAACCGACGGCGACAAGGTCGAGGCAATGATCCAGCTCGGCTGGTCCGTGCCGTATTATGGAATCGGTGATCTAGTCGCATATATGACAAAGGTGACCGCTGCCGAGATCAACAAGCTGGTCAAACTGTACGAAGCCGACTATGAAATTGTCTGGGGCAAGGACAAGAACTTTGTGTTTAAGTCTATCCAGGAACAGGCACGGATTGAAATTGCCATGCGCGCTTTTTTCAAAGACACGGAGTCTAATGCCTTTACTACAAACTTTGAGGATCTACATGGTATGAAGCAGCTTCCCGGTCTTGCTTGCCAGCGCCTGATGGCGGACGGTTTCGGTTTTGCCGGAGAAGGCGATTGGAAGACCGCTGCGATGGTGCGTACTTTTAAAGTAATGTCCGCAGGTCTTGGTGGTAAGGGGTTCGGGGATTCATTTATGGAAGACTACACATATCACTTCAAAAAAGGAAACGAGATGGACCTTGGAGCCCACATGCTCGAAGTGTGTCCGACTATTGCCGCCGGCAAGCCGCACCTCGAAGTGCACCAGCTCGGAATCGGTGACAAGGAAGATCCTGCCCGGCTCGTATTTACCGGAAAGGCAGGACCTGCAATCTGTGCCTCGGTTGTGGATTTCGGTAGCCGTTTCCGCTGTGTTCTCAACGAGGTCAATGTGGTTACGCCCCCGAAGGACTTCCCGAAGCTTCCCGTTGCCCGTGTGCTCTGGAAACCTGAACCGAATCTCCGGGTATCGGCCGAAAGCTGGATACTCGCTGGCGGCGGACACCATACCGCATATTCGAATATTGTTACCACGGACATGGTCCGGGACTGGGCCGAGATGGTCGGTATCGAATGTGTCGTGATCGACAAGAATACCAATGTAGTCTCCTTCCGGAATGAACTCCGGTGGAATGCTGCCGCCTGGAGAAAATAATGTCCGGATATGCCTCACTTAAAGAGGAAGCCTGGTCCGCAAACAGGGAGATACCTGTGCGCGGTCTTGCGCTGTACACGTGGGGTAATGTGTCGGCCTTCGATCCTCAGAAGGGGGTGTTCGCGATAAAACCTTCTGGGGTGCCGTATCTCGACCTCAAGCCGGAAGACATGGTGATTATCGATCTTGAAGGAAAGGTTGTCGAAGGAACATTGAATCCGTCTTCCGATACCCCGACCCATGCAGTTCTTTATCGTGAATTCGCTGTTAATGGTGCTGCGCTCGTCCGCGGTATCATTCACACACATTCAACCTATGCCGTTGCATGGGCACAAGCTTGCCGGTCAATTCCGCTTTTCGGAACAACGCACGCTGACCATATCCCAATCGCTGTTCCCTGTACCCCGTATCTCTCTCGAGAAGCGGTGGAACGGGGATACGAACTGGAAACCGGGAACTTGATTGTGGAAACGTTCAGGAAAGGATTGGCCGGTACGGTGGACTCGCACAGCTCGGTTGAGGGAAGCGGTATATCGGGTTCTGGCATAGTCGCTCCTCTCGACCCGGACGAGGTTTCGATGGTTCTTGTCGGCGGTCACGGACCCTTCGCCTGGGGACCGAGCGCTGCAAAAGCAGTATATAATGGGGTTGTTCTCGAAGAAATTGCCCGGATGGCGGCATTGACTCTCCAGATCAACCCGTCTGCCAAGCCACTGCCTGACTATATCGTAAACAAGCATTACCAGCGAAAGCATGGACCAGATGCGTACTATGGCCAGACCAGCTCTGTTAGCTCAAAGTAAGCGTGGCGGCTTGCAGGGACTGGTTTCGAGTTTTGTCGCGTGGCAACAAAACTCTTGTGGTACAGCAAGAAAAGTACCACAAATAATCAGGGGCAAAAAGGAGGTGCGGAAATATTTGATTCTTTCCTGTAATTCTGGGAAGAGGTCGTCATGAATGTCGACGCTCTAATAGATCTGGGCATTACCGACACTATTGGCAAAGCGAAAGCTTTGACGGTGGGTCGAGATGTACAAAGGAGAGTTAGATGAAGAAACGAAGCGCGCTCGTACTGCTCGTTGTCATGGCCGTGATCATCCCGATGGTCATGCTCACGTCCTGCACACAGAAGGCTGCCACCACCACTCCTGACACCACCACCCCCGCCAAGCAGCTGACGTTCGTGATGGTTCCGAAGGGAGTTCATCCTTACTATATCCCATGCTACCAGGGTTTCGTGGATGCCGGCGCCAAATATGGCATCAAGGTTGAAGAAGCCGTCCCGCAAAAATTCGAGGTTCCACTCCAGGTGCAGGTTATTGAGGACCTGATCGCCCAGAAGGTCGACGGCATCGCGATTTCCGCCAACGACGACGCCGGACTCGTGCCGGTCATCGCCGAGGCGACCAAGGCTGGTATCAAGGTCATCACCTTTGACGCACCGGCTCCTTCCTCCGCAGCACTCTGCTACATCGGCACCGACAACAAGAGCGCCGGTTCCGCAGCTGCGAAACAGATGGCCGAGCTTATGGGCAACAAGGGCAACCTGATCATCCTCCAGGGTGGTCTCGCTGCCTCGAACCTCAACCTCCGCACCCAAGGCTTCAAGGAAACAATGGCCCAGGTTGCGCCGGACATTAAGATCCTCGACGTCGTTGACGAACAGGGCGACTTAAGCGTCACCCAGAACAAGACAGAAGCGATCATCCAGGCCTATCCGAAGTTAAACGCAATTTTCGCGGTTTCCGCGGAAATCGCCGGCGCCAACAATGCCGTCAAGGATGCGGTCGCGAAGGGGAGCCTGAAACAGGGCCAGATTATCCTCGGCGGATTCGACGATGTCAAGGATACCCTCGCTGGAGTCACAGATGGGTCCATCGCATTCTGCCTCGTCCAGAAGACCTACAAGATGGGTTGGCTCTCCGTTGAGAATCTCCTCGCTGCAACGCAAGGCAAGACCCTCCAGAACATTGATACCGGGATGGTCATCGTCACAAAAGCCAATGTTACCACCTACATGGACGATATGAAGAAAGAGTTCGCCGGGGCAACTACTGGCGGCAACTAGTACGGTAGCGTCAGTCGATGCGCGGGAAGTTACCCGTGCACCGACTGACGCGCGGGGACGACGAACACCCGCGTGCGCGGAGGATTGCCCGCGCGTCATAACGCGAATGCTTTCCGCCTTCGCGCGACGTATATCCCTTTAGTCAAAAGGAGAAACTACTATGGGAAAGAAACAGGCGAGAGGCTGGTCCGTGGTCTCCGCAATCGTCAAACAGCGCGAGTCGGCAATCTTCCTGGCACTTCTCATCATGATTGCGGTCATCCAGATCATGGCTCCGAACTTGCTGAGCGGAAACAACGTCTATCTCGTTTCCCGCCAGATTGCCCTCGTAGCCATCGTGGCCATTGGCGAGCTCTTTGTCATCCTTACCGGTGGCATCGACCTGTCGGTCGGCGCCACCATGGGTCTCGCCGGCGTCGCATCGGCTGGCGCGATGGTGGCCGGCGTCAATCCATGGCTTGCAATCCTGTTCGGCATGGTCGTCGGCGTCCTCATCGGTATTTTCAACGGCTGGCTCGTTTCGTACGTACTTATCCCCCCCTTCATTGTCACCCTCGGTTCCCAGGAGATCGCCCGAGGAACGATCCTCATTGTCACCAAGGGCTGGCCGATCACAAACATCCCCAAGTCGATCCTGTTCATCGCCCAGGGGGACTTCCTCCATATTCCTGTTCCGGTCTGGATCATGCTCGTTGTTGCCGTTATCGCCCAGATGGTCCTCACGAAGACCTCGTTCGGGCGGCGCATCTACGCCATCGGTGGCAACGAAACGGCGACCTTCCTTTCCGGCGTCAACGTCAAAAAGATCAAATTCTTCCTCTACGTGATCGCCGCCTTCACCGCGAGCATCGTCGGCATCATCCTGGTGGCACGGTTCGAATCTGCCCAGGCGGACGCGGGGACCGGCTGGGAGATGCAAGCGATCGCCTCGGCCGTCATCGGCGGTACTTCGCTCGCCGGCGGCGCTGGAAGCGTGCTCGGCTGCGTCATCGGTGCCTGCATCATGGGCATCCTCGCCAACGGCCTCGTACTGATGAGGGTCTCGTCCTACTGGCAGACGGCCATCATCGGTGTCGTCATCGTACTCGCGGCCGTACTCGACCATTTCCGGAAGAAGTAGACGGATCCAGCATGGAAAACAAGACCTTGGTAATGAAGAGCATCACGAAGTCGTTCCCCGGCGTCCTTGCCCTCCACGACGTCGATTTCGAGGTCAAACCTGGTGAGGTCGTCGGTCTCATGGGGGAAAACGGCGCGGGGAAATCAACCCTGATGAAGATCCTCACCGGCGTGTACCAGCCAGATTCAGGGACGATCACCTGGGGCGGAAAGCAGGTATCCTTCGCCACGACACGGCAAGCCCAGGCTGCCGGAATCTCCATCATCTTCCAGGAACTCAATAACTGCCCGAACCTGAAGCCACTCGACAACCTCTTCCTGGGACGCGAGTTAGACAGGAAGAACTCGCCCTTCCTCGATCTCAAGATGATGCAGGAGAAGGCGGTCGAGGTCTTCAAATACCTCGATGTCTCGGTCAACATGGACATCGAGGTGAGAAATCTCAGCACGGCCCAGCAGCAGATGATTGAGATCGCAAAGGCCCTCCTCACGAATGCCAGCCTCCTCATCATGGATGAGCCAACCTCTTCCCTCAGCGACCGGGAGGTCACCAAGCTCTTCAGCGTCATCACGGAACTCAAATCCAGGGGCATCTCTGTCATCTTCATCTCACACAAACTGGACGAGGTGTTTGAGATCACCGACCGGATCGTCGTCCTCCGCGACGGCGAGAGCATGGGAGAGCTGGTGACGAAGAACTCGACCCAGAAGCAGCTCATAACGAAGATGGTCGGCCGGGAGATATCGAACTTCTATACCCAGCGGACCTCAAAGGCCACCGACGAGGTCGTCTTCGAGGCAAAGAACCTCTCCGGTCCTCCTTATGTCGAGGATGTGAGCTTCGCCGTCCACAAGGGTGAGATCGTGGGGCTTGCCGGGCTTATCGGTGCGGGTCGGACAGAAACGGCCCGGCTCATCATCGGCGCCGCTAAGAAGACGAAAGGAGAGATCCTCCTCGACGGAAAACCGGTCGAGATCAGAAGCCCCGAGGAGGCGGTAGCCCACGGGATCGCCTACCTTCCCGAAGACCGAAAAGTCCAGTCCCTCATACTTAACATGACCGTCCGTGACAACCTGACGATGAGTATCCACAAGGTACTTACCAACTGGTTCGGCATCATCAATCGGACCCAGGAGCGGCAGATCACCGATAAGTACATCAAATCGCTCGACATCAAGCTGACGAACCGGGAACAGGTGATCTCCGGCCTCTCCGGTGGAAACCAGCAGAAGGTTGTCATCGCAAAATGGCTTGCGACGGTGCCGAGGCTCCTGATCCTGGACGAACCGACCCGCGGTATTGACGTCCACGCCAAGAGCGAGGTACACCGGATCATCGCAGAACTCGCCGATTCGGGCGTTTCCATCATATTCATTTCGTCTGAACTTCCCGAGATCCTCGAGTTGTCCGATCGGGTCGTCGTCATGCGCGAGGGGAAGGTCTGTACCATCCTCGACCGCAAGGACGCAACTCAGGAAACCATCATGAACGCCGCGTTCTCCGGTTCGGCGAACGACGTAAAAGAGACGGCATAAAGTCCAGCGCGGGGTACAGTCAGTTCAGGAGAGTCTTCTCCCCCTGACTGTCATACCCGGCCTTATACCCGGCCATATCCCACGAGCGTGTGGATGATGGAGTTGTGTATGTCAGCATCAGGACCATCTCCTCTCCGTTGACGATGCTTTCTTTGTGATGCAACGCACATGAAGCGATTTGTGCTGACGTTGCTATACTGACAGCAAGACTCAGGCAGAGTCTCACTCTGGAATAAAGGAGCTCCTGCGATGATAAACGAAACCAAACACCGTAGTATTCTAGAAAGCATCGCTCACCGTGTGATGCTCGAGCGAGGATTGCTTCCCGACTTCTCGCCCGAGGTACTGGCCGAAGTGGACAAGATCCAGGAACCCGCTCTTGCCGGCGACGCACCCGCGCATGACCTCCGGACCCTGCCGTGGTGCTCCATCGACAACGACGACTCCATGGACCTCGACCAGCTCACGGTCGCGGAAACCATACAGGATGGAACCATCAGGATTCTTGTCGCCGTGGCGAATGTCGATGCTCTTGTCAAGGTTGGGTCCGCAATCGACGACCACGCACACACCAACACCACGTCGGTGTACACCGCTGCCGAGAAGTTCCCCATGCTTCCCGACAAACTGTCTACCGACCTCACCTCGCTAAACCAGGACCAGGACCGTCTTGTCGTCGTCGTCGACATGGTCGTTGCCGCTGACGGTACCGTGACAGGATCCGACGTGTACGAGGCCATCATCCGCAGTCATGCCAAGTTGGCGTATAACAGCGTAGCAGCATGGCTGGAGAAAACCGGACCAATGCCACAACTGGTCGCCGCTGTGCCCGGCCTGGCTGAGAATCTGTCGCTGCAGGATAAGGCTGCCCAACTCCTGAAGGGTCACCGCCATGTCCTTGGAGCGCTCAGTCTGCAGACCATCGAGGCAAGACCGCTGTTTGAGGGCGACACGATCACCAGTCTCCAGGTGCAGGAGAAGAACCGCGCCACCGAGCTCATCGAGGACTTCATGATCGCAGCCAACGGTGTTACAGTACGGTTTCTCACCTCTCACAAGTTTCCCTCGATCCGCCGCGTCGTGCATACACCAAAGCGCTGGGACCGCATCGTCGAAATAGCCACCGAGCATGGATCCAAGCTTCCCGCCGCTCCTGATTCGAAAGCACTCGAGGACTTCCTGACCAGCGCGAAGGCAGCTGATCCGGTGACGTTCCCCGACCTGTCCCTCACGATCATCAAGCTCCTGGGGCCCGGTGAATACGACGCAGAACTTCCAGGAGCAAACGCCGAGGGCCACTTCGGCCTTGCTGTCCGGGACTACACGCATTCCACTGCCCCCAATCGCCGGTATCCGGACCTCATCACCCAGCGCCTGGCGAAAGCGGCGATCGCGAACAAGCCTGTGCCATACAGCATGGACGACCTGACAGCCCTTGCGAAGCACTGTACGGATCAGGAAGACGCCGCCAAGAAGGTCGAACGGCAGGTCGAAAAGTCCGCCGCGGCACTCCTCCTCGAATCCCGGATCGGAGAACAGTTCGACGCCATCGTCACTGGCGCTGCCGACAAGGGAACGTGGGCACGGCTGCTCAGCGTGCCGGTTGAAGGCAGGGTGGTCAAAGGCTTCGAAGGACTGGATGTCGGCCAGCACACGCGGGTCCAGCTCCTCTCGGTAGACGTCGACAAGGGATTCATCGATCTCAAGAGAGTGAATCACTAGGAGGTCGAGTCACAGGCGAAGCAGCCGAAAGGGGCTGCTTCGCCTGCTTCCCTGATCAGCTCAAGCCGTTCAACGAGTTGGCCGCGCGCACCACATGCTCGGCAAGCACCGAGGACGTGACCGCCCCCACGCCGCCGGGGACTGG
>NZ_QXIW01000037.1:0-3499 GCF_003570985.1 Candidatus Cryosericum hinesii | reverse complement strand
AGGGGCTTGCCGACCACCATGCTTCTGCCAACCACCGTTACGCGCTTGCCTCTCACGTCAATGGCATAGTGAGCCAGGACTTCCATGACGGCTTCGGCTGTGCAGGGAGCAAAACCACTTTCATCTCCCGAGAATACTTTCGCAATATTGACGGGGCTCATACAGTCGATATCTTTTTTCGGATTGATCATGTTCCTGACTGATTGTTCGTCCAGCTGTCTGGGGAGGGGCCTGAACAGCAGGATACCGTGGATATCAGGATTGTTGTCGACAGCCGAGAACTCTTGTTCAAAATCTGCCTGACCAATCGATTCTGACAACTCGATCACTTTGCAGCGAATGCCTACGCCCCCCATCTTCTTGATGGCACCACGCTCATACGCCAGATCGTCCGGCCGCGCGCCGACCCTCACGATGCCAAGTTGCGGGACAATTCCCTTCCGGGCAAGCTTCTCCACTTCACGCAGCAGTTCTTCCTTCATCGCAGCAGCCACTTCGGAACCTTTCATGATGATGCTCATCTGGTCACAGCCTCCATTTTTCTTTGTCTATCCTGTCAGCCTTGGCAGTTCCTTCCGTCAACGAGACGTCCACGTTCTGGTCGACATGCCCAGCGGACGGAACCTTCGACCCATACATATGATAAACACACTCTCAGGAATGCCAAGAAGAATCTGTGTCAGCGATCTGTGAAGGGTACCCCTTGCACGAAAAGACGACCTTCGTATACTCTCAAAGGGTTACGTGCCCCGGTACTCAGACAATGGGGGAACAGTATGCTCAAAGGCAGGCACCTGCTTGACCCGACGGACTTCAGTCCTGGGGAGCTCGACGAGATTTTCGACTTCGCTGACCTGATCATTCAATCTCCCGCTCAATTCAATCACCTGTGTGACTCTTCCATTCTCGCAACACTCTTCTACGAACCCTCCACTCGTACCCGTTTCAGTTTTGAGGCTGCCATGCTCCGTCTCGGCGGGAGCGTTGTCGGCTTCTCCGAACCAACCTCCAGTTCAGTCGCCAAGGGCGAGAGCGTCGCGGACACCATCCGCACGGTAGCATGCTACGCCGACATCATCGTCATGCGTCACCCCAAGGAAGGGGCGCCGCGCATCGCCAGCCAGTACTCTCCCGTCCCCGTCATCAACGCAGGCGACGGCGGTCACCTGCACCCGACCCAGACGCTGACAGACCTCCTGACCATCCGTTCAGTGAAGCACCAGCTGACGGGACTCACGATCGGTTGCTGCGGCGACCTCAAGTTCGGCCGCACGGTCCACTCACTTATCAAGGCCGCCTCACGCTACCCGGACAACCGGTTCGTGCTCATCTCGCCCAAGGAATTGCGCGTCCCCGACTACGTCACCGCGGACCTGGCTGCAAAAGGCATCGCATTCCAGGAGGTCGAGCGCCTCGATGAGGTCATCGGCGACCTGGACATCCTGTACATGACCCGCGTCCAGAAGGAGCGCTTCTTCAACGAAGACGACTACGTCCGCCTCAAGGACGTCTACATCCTGAATGCCGAAAAGATGCGCCTCGCCCGAAAGGACATGATCGTCATGCACCCGCTGCCGCGCGTCGGGGAGATCGCCTACGACGTCGATAGTGACCCGCGTGCCTACTACTTCAAGCAGGCCAAGTTCGGCATGTTCGTGCGCATGGCCCTGATTTCGAAACTCCTAGGAGCGAGCTGAGATGTTGACCATTACGAGCATCAAGAATGGCATCGTCATCGACCACATCCGCGCAGGCCTGGGCATCCGCATGTTCTACGAGCTGGGTCTGGACAAAGCTGACTACACGGTCGCCCTCATCATGAACGCCACCAGTACGCACATGGGGCGCAAGGACATCATCAAGATCGAGAACAACGTCGACTTCGATGTCACAATGCTGGCACTCATCGATCCGAACGTCACCGTCAATGTCATCGAAGACGAGCACATCGTGCGCAAAGTGAAGCCCGAGCTGCCCGAGCGCGTCGAGGACGTTATCAAGTGCAAGAACCCCCGCTGTATCACCTCCGTCGAGAAGTACATACCGCAGGTCTTCACACTGGTGAATCGTGAACTCGGCCAGTACCGCTGCCAATATTGCGACGAGATCTACACGGTCGGCAAGGACTGAGGAACAATGGTATCTGACACCAAATCACTTCTCATACACGGGGCACACGTAGTCGACTCTGCCCATGACGGAGCAATGGATATCCTTGTCCGGAGCGGTGTCATCACCACCGTCGGGAGGGGACTTTCCTCTGACGGCGTTGCTGCTGTCGAAGCGGGCGGGCTTACGTGCCTGCCTGCTTTTTGCGACCTGCATGCCCACTTCAGGGACCCCGGGCTGACGCACAAGGAAGACCTGGCAAGCGGAAGCCATGCAGCCGTGCGTGGCGGGTATACAGCCGTCAACCTCATGGCCAACACGAAACCTGTCATCAGCACGTATGCGCAGATCAAGGATGTCCTCACGCGTGTCAGGGACATCGGCCTCATCGACGTGCACCAGTGCGCCTCTATCACGAAGAACATGGACGGCATGACAGTCGACCACCTCGAGACCCTGGGTCATTCCGTGCGCATCATCAGCGATGACGGACATGACGTCATGGACGCCCGCGTCATGCTGCAGGCGATGACAGCCGCCGCAAGGCTGGGTCTGACGGTCATGTGNNTGATGACGCACCGCAACATCGAGCTGGCGCGCGCAGCCGGCTGTCGTCTGCACATCGCACACGTCAGCACCGAGGGCTCCATGCGCGCCGTCATCGCAGCCAAGGAACGAGGGCAGGCGGTCACGTGTGAAGTCACGCCGCACCACCTGGCACTGACCAGCGCAACCAACTACCGCGTCAACCCCCCACTGCGGACACAGCAGGATGTAGACTTCCTGATCCATGCCGTGGAACAAGGGTGGGTCGATGCCATCGCCACCGACCACGCACCCCACACGACGGATGACAAAGCCGCCGGCGCTCCCGGCATGGTGGGTCTGGAGACCGCCTTCGGCGTCTGCACCACGACACTGGTCCGCCCAGGACACATCACGCTCGCACAGCTTACCGAGCTCATGAGCACGAATCCAGCACGCATCCTGGGCCTGAACAAGGGCTGCATCGCCCCCGGCTACGATGGGGACCTCGTGCTCGTCGACCTCAACACGCCGTGGACAGTCGACGCAACGACATTCGCAAGCAAGGGGCACAACACCCCATTCAACGGCCAGACGCTGATCGGCCGCGTGATCATGACCATCAAGGCGGGAAAGATCGTCTACGATGACACCACATCGAACCGGGAGGAACGCCAATGATCGTCGACAAGCTGTTTAATGCAGTAGCAATGCGCGGCCCCGTCTGCGTCGGCCTGGATACGTCGCTCGACTATCTGCCGCCTGAGTTCCGCGCAGGGTTCGCGGGTCCCGGCGAGGCCCTGTTCCAGTTCAACCGGCGTATCGTGGACGCCACGATACCAAGCTGCGCATGCTTCAAGCTGCA
>NZ_QXIW01000036.1:15992-60670 GCF_003570985.1 Candidatus Cryosericum hinesii | reverse complement strand
AGCTGCGCATGCTTCAAGCTGCAGATCGCCTACTACGAGGCACTGGGGCTGGAGGGGCTGCGCGCATACGCCAGGACACTGCAATACATTCGCGGCAAGGGCTGCATCGCTGTCGCGGACATCAAACGCGGCGACATCGCCGCCACCGCCCAGATGTATGCCAAGGCTCACTTCGAGGGCGAGTTCGAGGCCGACTATGTGACACTCTCGCCGTACATGGGCATGGACAGCATCGAACCATGGCTGCCCTGGGTCCAGGATCATGACAAGGGCGTTTTCGTCCTCATCCGTACCAGCAATCCGGGGGCTGTCGACATCCAGTACCTTGAGCAGAAGTCCGGCGCCCGTGTCTATACAGAAGTCGGCCGGCGTGTCGCCGAGCTTGGGGCACACACCATCGGCACCTGCGGCTACAGCAGTGTCGGAGGCGTTGTCGGCTGCACCCACGTGGAGGAGGCACAGGTTCTGCGTCAGCAGCTGAGCACTGTCTTCTTCCTCGTCCCCGGCTATGGCGCTCAAGGCGGCACGGCTGCAGACGTTGCGCTGTACCTCACAAATGGCAATGGCGGCATCGTCAACTCCAGTCGCGGCATCCTGCTGGCGTGGAAGAAGCAGGAAGGCGGTGCTGCGCACTTCGACGACTGTGCCGGGGCCGAGGCGAAACGCATGCGGGATGATATCCACGCGGCCGTGAACGCGCTGCAGACATGACCAACCTGTCGCCTGCGTACATTGAGGGGGCGACGGTCCTCTCGCAGGAACGCCTGACCGAAGACGTCTACCGTCTGACCGTCGCAACCACGACTGGCGGTGCTCCCGGTCAATTCTACATGGTACGCGCCTGGGAACGTGAACCACTGCTGGCGCGCCCTCTCAGTGTCCACAGCGTAGACGAGGACACTGTCAGCTTCCTCTACCAGGTACGCGGCAGGGGAACCGAATTGCTGGCGCGCCTCGACGAAGGAGGCAAGGTAGCCCTGACCGGACCGTTGGGACACGGCTTCCACACCGAGGAGCTGTGCGGCAGGATAGCCATCGTGACCGGCGGCATCGGCATTGCCCCCATGTTTTGCCTCGCACGCACGCTGCCAGCTGGTGACGTCACCGTCATCGCGGGCTTCAAGAGCACCCCCTACGCGGTTGCCCAATTCGTGGACCTCGGCGTGGACGTACGGGTCGCAACGGAAGATGGGTGTGACGGCACCAGGGGATTCTGTACGGCGATCTTTGACCCACATATATATGACATGGTGGTGACATGCGGACCCATGTCCATGATGGCGCGCGTGGCACACCTGTGCGCTGAAGCCGGCGTCCCCTGCCAGGCTTCTCTCGAAGCACATATGGCGTGCGGCGTCGGCGCTTGCCTGGTCTGTTCGTGTGCGACGGTCCTCGGCAACCAGCGCGTCTGTGCCGACGGTCCGGTGTTTGACGCAGCGGAGGTGGTCTGGCATGCTTGAGACGACATTGTGCGGCATCACGCTCAAGAATCCGGTCATCGCGGCGTCAGGTACCTTTGGCTTTGGCGCCGAATACAGCCAGTTCTTCGACGTCGGCCGTCTGGGCGGCATCTGCTCCAAAGGCCTCACGTTACATCCACGTGAGGGCAATCCAGGTCTGCGTGTGTGGGAGACGCCCGCAGGCATGATGAACTCGGTGGGACTCCAGAACCCTGGCATCCCCGTCTTCCTGGAACGCGAGCTGCCACGCATGCGCACGCTGGGCACAGCCATCATTGCCAACGTCGGCGGCGATGACCTGGAAGATTATGTCGAAGGCGTCCAGCTGCTCTCCAATGCCGAGGGGATCGACATCATCGAACTCAACATCAGCTGTCCCAATGTACGCGAAGGCGGTATGGCCTTCGGCATCAAGTGTGACGCAGCCGCCAGTGTCGTGGCCGCTGTCCGACCTGTCTGCGCCAAGCCGCTCATGGTTAAACTGTCTCCCAATGCCGAAGACATCGTGGCAATGGCGATCGCCTGCGAACGGGCGGGAGCCGACGCCGTTTCACTGGTCAACAGCTTCAAAGCCCTGGCAATCGATATACACACGCGCAAGCCCGTCTTCGACAACGTCACGGCGGGCTTGTCCGGTCCCTGCATCAAGCCAATCGCGCTGCGTATGGTCTGGGAGGTAGCCAGTGCCGTCCACATCCCCGTCGTCGGGATCGGCGGCATCGCTACCTGGCAAGACGCCCTCGAATTCATCATGGCAGGCGCGACCGCGGTGCAGGTCGGGTCCGCAACCTTTGTCAAACCCACCGTCATGCTCGACATCGTGGACGGCCTGGAACGCTACTGTGCAGACGAGCATCTGACCAGCATCGCGACCGTCTGTAGCATTCTCGGGACAGAGACCCCCTTGCCTTAAACAAAAGGGCTCGGGGAAAGCGCCCCTCGCCTGCGAAAAAAGGGCTCGGGAGGTCCCAAAACTGTAACATTCTCAGGAGGAGAATATGACAACTGACGAACTGGTTCTGAACGAACTCAAGGAAACTGGAGCTCTGCTCGAAGGTCACTTCCTGCTCTCGTCCGGCAGACACAGCGATCGCTACGTCCAGTGTGCGAGGCTCCTGCAGTACCCCGACCGCGCGGCCCGCGTTCTGGCAGTCGCGGCCGAACAGTTCCGCCCGGTGCCCTTTGACCTCATCGTGGGGCCCGCTATGGGCGGTATCATCGTTTCGTATGAGCTGGGTCGCCAGTTGGGTAAACAAAGCATCTTCGTGGAACGTGAGAACGGTGTCATGTCGCTGCGCCGTGGCTTTGTTATCGCCGAAGGCACACGCTGCATCATCAGCGAAGATGTCGTCACGACTGGGAAGTCTTCGGAGGAAACCGCGAAGGTCATCCGTGAATGCGGCGGCGAGGTCGTGGGCATCGCGTGCATCGTCAACCGCAGCGCCGAACTCATCCAGTATCCTGTCTGGAGCGCCATCCGCCTCACCATCGAGACCTGGCCTGCAGATGACTGCCCTCTCTGCAAGCAAGGGATCCCCTGGGTGAAACCCGGCAGCAGGGGGAATGCCTGACCTGCCGCGAAATCCAGACATGCTTCTCCTAAACGCATCTGTCCGAGTCTGTTACACTTTGGAACCCCCCGAGCCCTTTTGTTCAAGGCAAGGGAGTCTCTGTCCCGAAGTGTAACAGTCTGGGAGAACGAGAAGTTGCTGACGCGATTTGTCCTTGACAGAAACGTCCACTCCGCTACGCTACCTCTCAACTCAACTCCTCAGCAGCGCAAGCCCTGAGGGATCCGTAAACGGGGGGCAGTCATGGAACGAACGAAAGTAGTTGTGTGCGGAGCAACAGGGATGGTCGGTCAGATCTACGTCGCGATGCTGTCGGACCACCCCTGGTTCGAGCTGGTCGGCGTCGCCGCCAGTGAACGGTCGGCCGGCAAGCAGTACGGGGACGTCGCACGCTGGTACATCCAGGGAGACATTCCGGCCCGCGCACGCAACATGACCATCCTTCCCTGCACGGCCGATGCCATCGCCGCAACCGGTGCCACACTGGTCTTCTCCGCGCTGCCCAGCGACGTTGCCGGCCCCGTCGAGCGGTCGCTTGCGGATGCAGGGGTGGCAGTCGTCGCCGACACGGCATCACACCGCATGGACGCAGACGTTCCGCTGATCGTCCCCGAAGTCAACGCCGACCACCTGGAAGCATTGTCCCTCCAGCGAAAGGGGGGCAAGCGAGGATTCATCGTCACCGGTCCCAACTGCAGTACTGCAGGACTGGTCCTCTCGCTCAAGCCTCTCCAGCTGGCGTTTGGGATTCGACGGGTCATCGTCGTGACGATGCAGGCCCTGTCGGGCGCCGGGTACGCCGGCGTCCCCTCAATGGCCATCATCGACAACCTCATCCCATACATCAAAGGTGAAGAGGAGAAGATGGAGTGTGAGACCCAGAAGATGCTCGGGTCCTGGATGGATGGGGCCTTCCAGCCGGCGAACATCCCCGTCAGCGCCTCGTGCAATCGCGTCGCGGTGCTGGACGGACACACCGAGTCCGTTCTCGTAGAACTCGACCGTCCGGCGTCCCCCGAAGAGGTCGAGAGTGTGATGCGCAGCTTCCAGGGAGAACCCCAGCGCCTGCACCTCCCCACGGCTCCCGACCACCCCATCCTCGTGCGCTCCGAGTCTGACCGTCCCCAGCCGCGCCTTGACCGTCTGGCAGGCGAACCGGCACGAGCCCGCGGTATGGCGGCCGTCGTCGGACGCGTCCGCAGCGATCCCGCATTCGCAACGGGGATCAAGTACACGGTCCTGTCCCACAACACCATCCGCGGCGCTGCGGGCAACGCCGTCCTGACCGCCGAACTGCTGGCGGCGAAGGATCTTCTGTGAAGACCGTCGTGATGAAGTTTGGCGGCGTCCTCGTGCAGGACGCCGCGGCCATCATGCACTCAGCCCAGCTGGTCGTGCAGACGGCACACAAAAACACCCGCGCCGTCGTCGTGGTCTCCGCCATGGCCAGCGTCACCGACGGACTCCTCGACCTGGCCGACAGGGCACGCCAGGGCCATGGCGACGAGGTCGCTCAGGCAGTGGACCTCCTCGAGAGACGGCACGAGGACGCGGTCCAGACGGTCTTCAGCTCGTCCCCTGCGATGGCCGTTCAGCCGGTCGTGGACGAAGAACATGCACTGTTTGTGTCGCTCAGGCAGGCACTGGCGGGCGTCGCCATGCTGCACGAACTCACGCCCCGTTCGCGCGACCTCATCGTCTCGTTTGGCGAACGCTGCTCGGCCCCTATCATGTCCGCAGCCCTCCGTGCGGCGGGCCTGACGTCCAGGTCGCTGACCGGCGGTGAGGCGGGGATCGTGACCGACGACACGTTCGGTAGCGCGGCACCCCTCCTGGAAATCGCTCGGAGAACTGTGCCACGTGCCCTGACGCCTCTGCTGGACCGTGGACTCACTCCTGTTGTCACCGGGTTTGTCGGAGCCAACGAGGAAGGTGTCATCACGACGCTCGGCAGAGGCGGGTCGGACTACACTGCCACCATCCTGGGCGCATGCCTGCCGGCCGACGAGGTGTGGATCTGGAAAGAAGTCGACGGCGTTATGACCGCCGACCCGAAGCTCGTCCCGGACGCCGTCCGTGTGCCGGCCCTTTCATATCGTGAGGTCATGGAACTGGCCTGGTTTGGTGCCAAGGTCCTCCATCCCATGACAGTCGCGCCCGTCCAGGAGGCCGGCATCCCAATTCGCATCCGAAGCGCCTTCCTGCCGGCGTCTCCCGGCACCATCGTGCGCGCTGACGCGCCCGAAACGGGTCCCGTCAAGGCAGTGACCTCTATCCGGAAACTCACAGCGCTGACGATCGGTGGGGCAGCGATGATCGGCACGTCGGACGTCGTCAGCAGAGTCTTTGACCTCCTTGCAACTGCTCAGCTCCCCGTCCTGATGATCTCGCAGAGCTCATCGATGGCCAATGTCTCACTGGTCATGACCCAGACCGACGCCGAACGCGCCACGCGCCTGCTGCACAAGGAATTCGTCGGCAGCACGGCCATCCGGGACATCACCGCCACACCGCATGTCGCAGTCGTCGCCGTCGTAGGTGACGGCATGCGCGGAACACCCGGCGTCGCTGCCCGCCTGTTCACCTCGCTGGCATCCGAAAATATCAACCTGCTCATGATCGCCCAGGGCTCCAGTGAAGTCAACATCTCGGTGCTCATCGCCGAGAAAGAGGTTCAGCGGGCCGTGCGTGCTATTCACGCCGCATTCGGCCTGGCGGCAACGACGTAGCCAAACGTCAGGACAAGGTGCTCCGGCTACTACAGGAATGACGGCGGCATACCCCTCCCCTGTAACACATTCGTACTTCACACAAAGGTAGATGGGATAACGGACAACGGTGATACAATAAATGCAGATGGCCTTGAGCGATCCAGCAATTTGCGGAAAGACAAGGAGGTAGCGGAATGACACAGAAATACGAAATCTACAAGTGCGAAGTCTGCGGCAACATCGTTGAAGTGAGCCATGAGGGTGTGGGCGAACTTGTCTGCTGTGGGCAACCAATGACAAAGATGGTCGCAAAATCCACTGAGGAAGGGAACGAGAAGCACCTGCCGGTTGTCGAAAAGGCAGAGCGTGGAACTATAATCAAAATCGGATCTGTTCCACACCCGATGGAAGAGAAACACTACATCGAGTGGATCGAAGTATTCATGAAAGATGGCAAAGTCATGAAAATACCGCTGCATCCTGGAGACAAGCCCGAAGTGCATATCGGCCACAGCGTCGAGGACTTGCTTGAGGTAAGGGAATACTGCAACGTCCACGGGCTCTGGTCCAAGAAGCTGGCATAGAGTAGACAAAATCCCTCGAGAAAACACTCCATAGGCAGCTCATCAGCAGGCGACATAGGGTCCTATCCCGTGTGCCTTTGTCGTACAATCGCCAGCCCTTTGAGACAACAAACCCCAAAGGGCTGGCGAGATAGATATTCGTACAGTACAACCAAGCAACAGAGTTGAGCTGGATGCCACGAAGTAGTTCGCCACGGCGGGGACAGACGATAAACCTCGAACGTTTGTACGCTGCACCCTCCGTTCTATACTGACTCCATGAACCTGCGCACCAGACTGTCTATAGTTGCTCTCATTGGTTTGACCATCTTCGTCGCGATGTTCTACGTCCTGGCTAGTGTGACCATCGACAGAACGTATGCCCGCCTCGACAGTCAGAACGTCGAACGCCAGGTTCTGCGAGCTCATTCGTACTTGAGCTACTCTCTTGACACGCTGGGACGCACCTGCTCCGACTGGGCCTACTGGGACGATACGTATCAATTTGTCCTCGACCACAACACCGTGTATGCAGACTCGAACCTTACTCCCGACAGTCTAGCCACGATAAATGTGGATATCATGGTGTTTCTGGATACGAGTGGCAAGGTCGTCTCTGCCAGGTTCCAAACCCCCATAAACCATGACCCGGATAACACTCCACCGGACCTCATCGTACAGTTCAGATCCGGAACAGCGCTCTTGGCACAGACACTGCGTCAGCCTGGCCTTACCGGTTGCATGTTTGTCGGCGGACATATGGCATTCGTGGCTGCGCGTCCTATCCTGACAAGCGCAAGCACCGGTCCGGCACGGGGAGTGCTGGTTTTCGTGCAATATCCCAATGAAGCTTTCTTCGCCGGCATGGCTGAGACGATCGGCGGCAACGTGACCTTCCAGGCTGCCGATCAAGTCCAGCCAGAAACTGTCGAGTCGCGGGCGCTCACCCTGCTCGCCACGGGACAGCCCACCGTCGGTCTGCCAGCAGGAACTGACGAGGTCCGCGGATTCATGAAGCTCTCTGACCTCTCTGGAAGTACTACTCTCCTCCTCTCGACCACTGCAAAGCGTACCCAGTCTGCCGAGATCACCCGGCTGAAACGCATAATTGTTGCAGTTACCAGCATGATAGTTTTCCTGCTGTTGGGCCTCGCCCTGCTCGTCCTGAACCATACGTTCATGAGGAGAATCGCTTCGCTGGGTCGTCAGGTGACAGAGGTCGGACACACCAGCGACCTCACACTGCGCGTGCGCCTGCCCGGATCGGACGAACTCGCGCAGCTGGCCACAGATGTCAACGCAACCCTGGAGTCGCTGCAACAGACTCAGCGGGACAAGGACGCGATGGCGGAGGAATTGGAGCGGGATCGGAAACGACTGCATGACTACTTCGACCACGCACACGACCTCATCTTCGCACTGGACTCAAGTGGCAAGGTGACCCTGGTCAACCAGTCCGCATGCTCGGTTCTTGGGTACGAAGAGAAAGACCTGCTTGGTCGCAGTATGCTTGACATCGTCAGCCCGGACAGCCGCGAGTTCATGCTCAGGGCCAACGATGAAATCGGAAGCGGGGACAGTGTGGCAAGGACCATCGACGTTCTGACACGTGACGGGAACCGCCGAACCCTGGATCTGAGCGGCCAGCGCCTCTGGGACAACGGACAGCCGACAGGCACCTTCTACATCGCCCGGGACATCACCGATCGGCTTCGCATGGAACACGAGTTGCTGCACAATGAGGCCCTGGCATCGCTGGGCACACTGGCCGCTGGTATCGCCCACGACTTCAACAACGTTCTGACAGTGGTCAAGGGAAGCATCTCCCTGGCAAACTCGTCTCTGGAGGAACCCACTGAGTCGCAGCACCACCTGGAGGTTGCGCGCGTAGCAGTGGACCGCGCTCAGGCCCTCGCCGGCCAGCTGTTGACCTTCTCCCGTGGTGGCGCCCCAGTCAAGGAGAACGTCGACGTCGAGTCCATCGTCCGGGAAGTGGCGAGATTCGTCCTCAGCGGCTCAGGTATCGCACTACAAGTGAATGTTGATGGAATCCTGCCCGCCGTGGAAGCTGATCGCAACCAGCTCTTTCAGGTCGTGCAGAATATCATCCTGAACGCGCGGGACGCGATGCCGTCGGGGGGCACACTGGACATTGCTCTTCGCTGTCAGACGGTGTCGGAGGGACATCCCTTCGGCATCGCCGCACCCGGAGACTACGTCGTCATCCGCATAGCAGATAGCGGTTCCGGCATCGCCCCGGAAGATATGAAGCTCCTGTTCGATCCCTTCTTCACGACAAAGCCGTCAGGACACGGAGTCGGCCTCTCAACGGCACGGTCCATCGCCAGGCGACACGGGGGGGACCTGCTCATCGAGTCGGTTGCAGACACGGGAACGACAGTCTGGCTGTGCCTGCCTGTCGCCAATGGGCCTGTGACCCAAGCCCAGCTCGCGAAGCCAGAGAAGGGACCCGACTCCACTACCGGCCGCCTCCTGGTCATGGATGACGAGCAGACCGTAGCTGACGTAACATGCGCGATGGCCCGGCATCTTGGTTACGAGACGACCTCGGTACCAGATGGGGAAGCCGCGCTCACTGCCTATACGCAAGCAGTGACCGATCATCACCCCTTCGACCTGGTTATCATGGACCTGACGGTCCCGGGTGGCATGGGAGGTCGAGAAGCGGTCCAGAAGCTGCACGAACTCTATCCCGACGCCCGCGTCATCGTCTCCAGCGGCTACTCCGACGACGCTTCGATCGCCGAGTACGCCCAGTGCGGCTTCATCGCATCCCTCGCCAAACCCTACACGATGGAGCAACTGGAGCACGTCCTGCGCGAATCGTCCAGACCGCCGCTGAGTTCATAGCAGTCAGAGCCTGCCTTCGTCCAGTCACGTCCGGGCTGGTTTGTCTCCGTTGTTCCCCCGAGCCCTTTTGTCCAAGGCCCCCGAGCACTTTATTCCCATGCGAGGGGTGCTTCTGAGGGGTGCTCCTCCGTGAAGGCCGGAACCCATGTGTCAATGACCTCCTGGCTTCCAGGAGCCACGATAGGCAACCCCGACAATCGCAGTCGGAGGGTTTTCAGACGTGATACTCAGGGCTATAGATCATTGCCTCCAGTTGTTCCCTCCGGAGAGATACTATCGATGAGCTTGTCCAAGGACTCTTGTCTAGCGCCGAGACCGGCTCCGTCCCGGGCCACCCTCAGATACTCGATTGCCTCCTTGTCCTGACCAGCCGCGTGGAGGGCCAGTCCCAACGCGTATGCAGCATTATGCCCCTGCTTGGGATCATCCAGGAACGTCCTGAAGTAGGCACATGAGGGCTCGAAGCGCTTCCTCATGATCGCCAACGAGATCGCGAGAAATGGGTAGTTCATAACCAGGAACAAGCAGTCATCCCAGCGTTCTTGTATCCGATACTTGGATATGGCTGATTGCATGGCCTGACGAGGACGCATTGGCTCCTTCACAAACGTTTCAAGAAGCTCCTGAGCCGATACTCCGGTCAAGTCGAGGTGAAAGAGAGAGTCCCATACGGTTGCGGTAATAGCCATGCCCCTGCGTCTGAGACGATTCAGAAGATCCAGACCCTGTCTATAGTTCGTCGCATTGCGTATGACAAGACCGCCGATTTCGGGGGTCAGCACGACACCGTCTCTCTCCATACTATCAAGAATCCATACACCGGACTCACAGTCCGTGGTGAGACGCAGAAGAATCTGATAGGTATTCTCATCGGGCCGAATGCCGGAACGTCTCATATCGTCTACGACTTTGTGAGCTTCATCAAGATTAGGTGTCTTCCGCAGGATGACGTTGAAACAAGCCACATCCAGATGAAAACCAACTGACTTTGCTTTGCGGCGAACACGCTCGATCGACTCATCGGTTGAGGCGAGATGAAGAAGCGGCTGAACTACTCTGGTATCAATGGTAATGCCTTCAGCGACAAGCCTATCCATCCAGTCCAAAGCCTCATCCAGCCCGAGCGAGTGGTATACCAAGGCAATTAAGGTATGCAGAGTAGGTTGCAAACCCAACGCACGCGCCTTCTCGTACCAGTCGCATGCGTTTCGATTGTCCGGAGACCGCTTGATCATGGTATTGAAGGTTACGATGTCTGGGACAACGTGCCTTCCAGTTAGCTCCGTCACCCACGCCTCAGCTGTCGGATAGTCGGGAGCCTTTTCCAACAACATGTTGAGGGTGAACACATCAGGCCTAATTCGACTACGGCGCATGGACTCGTACCAGGCCAGCGCTGTTTCGTAGTCTGTAGACTTGTTCATCATCATACTATAGGCGGGCGTTGGCATGACGATGCCCCGCTTCTCCATTGCGTCAAGCCATTGCATAGCAGTAGCATAATCGGGCGACTTAATCACCATGCCCGCGTACATGAACGACGTAGGCTCAACCCCATTCAAGCTCATTTGGTCCATCCAAGCTTTTGCGGTCTCGTAGTCGGGCGACTTAGCCAAGAGACACCCGTACGTTTTGTCATTGGGACGAACTCCCGCATCACACATCTCACTAAAGCAGTCAACGGCTGCCCCGTAGTCCGGTGCTTTGGCCAGGAGCGTGCTGTAACTCACGACATTCGGCTCTACGCCCCGACGCTCCATCTCTGACAACCATGCTCGAGCCTCGCCAAAGGTCGCACTCTTGTTCATGAGCATGCTATACACGTAGACATTCGGCTCGATCCCCTCTGACACCATCCGCTCAAATACGCGTCGCGCCTGTTCATAGTCGGGTTGGCTGTTGAGGAGAATACTCCAACGCTTGGCTACATGCAGCTGTGTCTCGGATGGCCTGTCTGATAGTCGTTGTGTCTCCCTGTTCAGACGCTTCTCCAGCTCCATCAAGAGCTCATGAGCCTTCGCCTCACGACCAGTCTCAGACAAAGTGAACCTGTAGATCGGCAGAAGATCCGACTCCAGAAGGTTCTCCAGACGCAGATCCTTCAGGGAGTAAAGCCGATAGTCATCCTCAACGTGTTCCGGCTTGAGATCAGGTGGCCGACGGGCGAAATCAACCAGTTCGAGGTCGAAGTCATCGCATACGTAGACTCTCACAGCCTCGTCAACCAACACCTCGTTTGGAAGGCAGTACTTGTTCGCGCGTGTCGCCCGGATCCCGCTCGTACCGACGTAGCCCGACCGCTTCTTCGTGCCCTTTCCTCCACAGATACTGATCCTGAGTGAGGGCACGTTATCGACCGGCACCGCTGCCATTTTCGCCAACTGGGAACGAAAACGTCTGGACATTATTACTCCCAAACAACACAGCGCCTGCAGATCATTCTCGTTCTCCGTCAGGAGTTGGAAACCATCGCCTGTGGAGTGTTGATGTACGGCGCTTAGTCCGAGCGGCTCGAGCAGTGGATCCAGGTATTTGTCCAGAGCGTCATCAAAACGGTCAGTGGCGACGCTCGATCTCCTGTCTCTCTGACTCGTTGATCGTATCATGTCGATGAGAAAACAGTAAACGTAACTGTGGGCTGTACCAGCAGCATCACTCGTAGTGTTGCTCACAAGTTCTGAGTCTGTCATGGCCCCCCCGTCTAGACAACGGACAGTGCAATGCTCACTGAAATGGCGACAAGAGCAACAGTCAGTAGGATTATGGACACTCGGAAGAACGCGAGTTTTCGGCTGATAATGACTGCGTCTCCCACAATCGAACGAGCAAGATCTACCTCGACTGCGCGAATGTCAAACTCATCGTATCCGTATCTCCTCGCCAACGTTTCGACATATTCCTTTGCACTATATAGCCGGATGAATTCAAAGTAATGGAGATTGTCGTCTGGCTTCAATCGTCCTTTGTCTGCTTTGAAGGCTGGATACAGTGAGGGGATCATTGAGCACGAGGCCAAAATAAGAGCTCCTGTCACACAGACGAGAAAACCCCATAGCATGAGACGCACAAGCGGCAAAGACGTCACAAATTCCTTGACTAACGAAATACTGCCCACAAGAGTTCCACCGCCAAAAACGAGCACCAAAGTGTTCTTGGCTTCAGCGAATTTCAGCCAGCCCTCGACGTTCTCAAGGATGTTCCGCAAAGTCCTTTCCACGACAGCCCCCCTCCAGCGTTTGCCCAAGCAGCTCTTCTTTGGGTAATCAGAATTGGCACTTGGCATTATAGCTCGCCCGATTGTCTTGGTCAAACGCCGAGTTGCATCACGTTATTTAACGTGATGCAACTCGCGCTGACGCTCTGCGCCCTTTTGCGCTATACTGCCTCATATTGATTGACACAGCAAAAGGAGACGGCATGGCTGAAGCAGCACCAATCGGGTTCGTCCTGGGCACCAAGCCCGCATCGTCGCTGGAGTTCTATGTCCTCGTCGACCAGCACAACTACCTGGAGATGGATGATGTCGTCTTCGTGCGATCGGCCGTCGAAGGGTATGCCGGCGTCGAGGCCGTCACCTTCTACGGCACTGTCATCGAGGTCCAGCAGTACCATGAGGGCATCACCTTCGACAGTGACACGACCATCGTACGCCAGGGCATCCTGCCCGCGGGCGTCGCCTATGTTGGCAAAGTGCAGGTCACCAAGCTGGAACCCGAGGTCTTTGTCGCCCCGCACCCGGCCGACTTCGTCTACCGCGCCACCGGCGCAGACCTGGACAAAGCGCTCAGCTTCGACGTCATGAAGCAGCGCGTGCCCGTCGGCATCATGCGCAACAAGGAGCCCTTCTACGTCAACTTCGAGTTCCTCAACGGTGCCAAAGGTGCGCACGTCAGCATCAGCGGTGTCAGCGGCGTGGCTACCAAGACGTCGTTCGCCCTCTTCCTCCTGTACTCCATGCTCCACTTCGAGGGCACGAAGCAGGGCGACCAGCAGATGCAAGACGGCATGCCGTCCGCCGACAAGGCAGCCGCGCGCAGCATCGTCTTCAACGTCAAGGGCGAGGACATGCTGTTCCTCGACAAGCCCAACAAGGGCCTGACCGACGACCACCGCGCCGTCTACGCGAAGATGGGTCTGCCCACCATGCCCTTCACCGACCTGCGCTTCTTCACGTCCCCCAAGGCGGACAGCGAGGTCCCCTCGCCCAGCACCGAGCAGCGCCAGGAGGGCGTCACCCCCTACGTCTGGACCATGCGGCAGTTTGCGCAGGACCGCCTGCTCCCCTTCCTCTTCGCCGAGGGCGACCAGGAGACGACCAACCTCTACGGCCTCATACAGCACCTCACCAACCGGCTGGACTACCTGGCCTCCGACCGCAACATGGAGAACGACGCCCACAGCGGAGCCCTCGTGTACCAGGGCCAGACCATCGGCGACCTGCACGACCTCATCACCATCCTGGAGACCGACATCATGGGACCGGCCGATTCCGAGGACGAGGGCAAGAAGGGCAAGCGCCCGTCATCCGGCGGTTGGTTCACCTCCTTCGACAACCAGGGCACCCAGCTGGCCTTCCTGCGCCGCCTGCGCGTGGCGGCCGACGCCATGAAGGGCGTGATACGCAGCGACGTGGACCACCCCGACAAGTACCGCTTCGAGTTCAACCAGCACCGAGTCACCGTGGTGGACATCAGCAAGCTCAAGCCCGTGGCGCAGAAGTTCATCGTGGGCAGCACCCTCAAGATGCTGATGACGCAGAAGGAAGCCCAGGGCCGCAAGCCCTACGTCTTCGTCGTCCTCGACGAGCTCAACAAGTACGCCCCGCGCGAAGGACACAGCCCCATCCAGGACATCCTGCTCGACATCGCCGAGCGTGGCCGCTCCCTGGGCGTCATCCTCATCGGCGCCCAGCAGTCCGCCAGCCGGGTCGAGAAGCGCATCACCGGCAACGCCAGCATCCGTGTCAACGGGCGCCTCGACTTTGCCGAGAGCCAGAGCCCCGAGTACGACTACCTGCCCGAGTCCTTCCGCCTGCGCAGCACCATCATCAAGCCCGGCACCATGATCGTGCACCAGCCCGACATCCCCGCCCCCGTCCTCATCAACTTCCCCCTCCCCGCCTGGGCCACCCGTGGCGAAGAGGTCGATGACCAGGACCTGGACAGGGCAGCACGAGAGTTTGCGGAGAAGTTCTAGGATGACAAAACTATCATTCGGAGAGGTGAAACGTGGTTGATCGATCAGAACCCCTGCGGAAGCTCCCGTTCTCACAGCGATTTGGATTCGCCCCGCCACCGACGCCTCTTGCCCTGAACCTTGTCTCAGAGATCCTCTGGACGGACCTCTTCAACACGATAGTACTGACCTGCTCGATGGGCGACGACAAACACGGGGAGAATCTCGCCCTGGATATTTGGATGCACTTCCTCCATATGCCGCTGGAACAAATTCCCCGTTCGCAGTCCTACAGAGTCATCAGCTTCGGAGACGTGGTAAGGTACGTCAGGGACATTCAGCCACCGGCCCCAGATCTCCGAGTCTACGATCTGCTTGAATTCGTGTGTTCTGACCCCCACACTCACTCACTGCTGCAGCAGCTCCATACACTGGCCAACCAAGATTTCGAGCGAGATTTCGCCGCCGTCCGGCTGATAGATGGTCTAGTGACTCCTATCACAGATGAACAACAGCGAGCGACAATCGAAATCGCCATGCAGACTCCTCTTGCGGGAGTCCGAACTCAGTTGCACAATTCGTTGGATCTGATGTCTGATCACGATGACCCCAAATACGGTGACTCCATCAAGAACAGTATCGGTGCAGTCGAAACACTGTGCCGCAAGATAACCGGCGAGAATAAGGCCACTCTGGGCCAGGCCCTCAAGCGGATCAAGGACACTGGGATGCAACTCCACCCTTCCCTGGAGAGAGCGTTTGGACACCTGTATGGCTACACGAGCGACGAATCTGGTGTCCGTCATGCGTTGATGGATGAAGGCCATCTGGAATTGGAGGATGCCAGGTACATGCTTGTGACCTGTTCAGCTTTTGTCAACTACCTCGTGGTCAAAGCGGACAAGGCGGGAATCCAGCTTTAGTTCTGCGACCGAAACAGCTCTCTTACATGCTTGACGTAGGGGCGCTCGGTTGTGCTGAACAACTTCTCCAGGCCCTGCTCATCAAAGCCAATCTCACGCAGGAACGAGATCCGGGCAAGGGCTTCCAGTTTGTCGGTTGCATTGATCAGTTCCAGCCCGTTGACCGCATCGTTTCTTCTTCTGCTGTCAAGGTGAATGAGGACGTTGCGCGTATCCCTGACGCTCTTCACAAAACTACTCTGTTGATCTACAGTCGTCTGCAGCAACTCGGCATTGGTGTCGATGATGCTGCTAATCCTATATAGCAGGCTTGGTTCATTGCTCCGTTGCAGCCTTTCAGTCAGCCATGACCGGTCTTCCTCTGCGACAGCTGCTAGAATACGACTTCTCTTGACCAAAAACTCCTCTGGAGATAGCACGTCGTTCGAGCTGGTTCTTCGATGAAGATACTCCAGTGACTGCGCGGCATCCAGGAACCTCCATTTGGAGTAGGAGTGGAAGCTGCCTGTTTCAGGAACGAGGAGAGGAAGGAGAAGATCGTACTCTTCGGGCTGTGCGAGAATCCGAACGAGCGCATCTACTAGATTGGCTTCTTTCAAGTCGACGTATGTGAGCAACATGTCGTCGCACGACAATCCGCTATATGGCGCCCCCTCTGTCATTCCGTAGTACCATACCATCATGGGACGATAGTATGGCTTCTCCTGTCCGTCTCCTGTTGGGAGCATGTCCTTCGCTTCCTCACTGGTACACGAGAAGAACGGAATCTGAATGGCACTCAGTGTCATGAGGGAGAGAAACTCGCCTATCAATGGGAGAGTCTTTCGGGCATCCTCAAGAGACACGTGCTCCGAAAACGAAATTGTAAGGAACGAGCCTTGTTGCATCGACAGGCTTCTCGAAGGGATCACATCGAACGAGAAACCTCCCCGCACGCAGATTTCCCCGGTGATATTGCCAGCCTTTCCTAGCGGGAGTTCCCTTGAACCGAAAGGCTGAAGCGTCAACCCTTTCGGGTGTGAATTCAAGTCAGAGCACCAGGAAGTCTTGCTCCAATCCATCAGAATAGGAAGTGAGACAGTGATGTTTCTGACTTTGAATTCCGTGAATGAGTCTATGTGCACCCCGAAGATAGCTGCGCTGACGAAGAAGACTTCTGTCAGCAGACTTCCGAACGACGTCGTTTCTATTAGGGTGAGACCTTGCAGTGTGCAGAAACTGCCTTCTAGTACGCCCAGAATGATAGGTATCGACTTACGCTCGAAGGAAAGTACCGACTGCATGCCCTCAATGAAACTGACCTGACGATCGACTGTCAATTTCATCTGACCGTTTCTGTCCAGAGAGAGCATTCCAGGAAGAGACGTATCGTGAGCGTCTGGCAGTTGCCACGTTCCCCGAATCTCTTCCGCCCGATATAACCGCTCGACGATGCTATCGCTGGACATGTGCGTCTCCTATGTCTGGTGACTGGAATGCTTGGTCGATCTGACCTCGTACAAGAATTGTCCTCGACAGTGCGGTCACGATGCGGGAATAGTGCTGGGTGTCGGGAGCGGTGAGGAAGCGGCCTTTGCGGTCTTTGAGCCATTTGGCAAGGACCTGGTAGCCGCCGATCTGGTAGGTCCAGAGGTCGGGGGTGACACCATCGAAGTACTGGGTAGGATTGATGCTGACGCGCCCGCGGTCGGCGTCATACTCGACCTTCTTAACCGCGCCATCACCCTTGCCGCAGAAACGGCTGATGGGGTTGTCGAGCTCGGACGAACGCATCAGGTGCAGGTCAATGAGCTGCTGACCCAAGTCGGCCAGTGCGAGGAAGGTGTCACGGTCCCTGATGAGGGGAATGCGGGGGAAATCAGTCTTGAGGAATTCGACGTAGCGTCGAGCATACGCCGCCGATTCAAGCACCGCATAGACATAGGCGAAGATGTTCTCTGGTGAAGCAATGCTTCCGAAGCATTCGGTCAGCTGAGACATGAAATGAGCCTCAATGTTGGGTTTGCGATGCGCCACGCGGTCTCTGGTTTCCACAAATATGTCGGTAGAGCCTTTCACGGAGTCGTAGAGATACAGCGGGAACACGAACCCGTTGTTCGAGGTCTTGGGCGACATGCAGATGACCTCGACAATGTGGTTCGTCACTTGGACGTGGTGAAAAGTCTCGCCTTTGGTCATGCGCGATGTGATGATGGCTGAATTGGAGCCTGCCAGCATGTTCTGCATCACTTCCGGATGCGGCCTGCAGAGGAATCCACGGGAGTGGCCAGTGTAGTAAGTGTAGCGCACATCAAAAGGTCGATACAGGATCGGAACGACTCTGTCCTGTGATAGTCCACTGCGACGGATGTCTTCTTGCGCAAGTTGCACTTGCCAGCTCGCCGTATCCTTTCCCAGGTGAAATGCTTCACGAGCTTCCTCAGGGGATATGCTGATAAACCTGTTGACCGTTTGCCACACCTGCTCGGGCGTAAACTGAATCGTCAATTTGTCGCGCGCGGTAACAATCCCAACGACTGATACGGGGAAAATTTCGGTCACCTTGGGCCACTGTTCGTATTCTGGCGCCAGTGTGGCATCCTGCGGAACGAAGAGGTACATATCGCCACGTGGTTTCAGCTCTTGCCATGCCGTCTGCGTCATCTGTTCATTGCCCAGCACACGATACTTGGCGTCGCGCTTACCCCATAGATCGCCGTACCAGATGCCCTTTGGAACTCCGTTGCACTTGACCGCGACAACGATCGCAACGCCCTGCCGAATATCGAACACGTTCTCGTCCTTGCTGCCGTCAGGACACTGCTCCTTCCTGAGCGAATTGCCATGCAAGTTGAGGATGTGCAACTGGTCAAAGGACGCCATCAGCGACTGGCGCATGCCACGGAACGTCGGGTTGTCCAGGTAGCTGTGATTGGTGATGAAGCCAAGGACGCCTTCGCCCGCTTGGTCGATCTTCCACTGCGCAAAGCGGATGAACTTGACGTAGTCGTCATCTAGCCAGGTTTTCCTCTCGCCCAACGGTTTCCCATCCACCTGCTTATAGTCATTGAGGAGGTTCATAATCCACGCGCCTTTGTTGGTGCTGACTCCCGAGTACGGCGGATTGCCCATGATCACCAGGACCGGCTGGGTCGTCTTCACGGCCTCGGCCATGTGGGATTCGTCTGCCAGAGGCGACAGGCCGGGGATAGGGTTCTGCTCGGCCGTGCTGACGTCCAGCGTATTGGTGAGGTACAGCTTGAAGCGGTCGTCGGAACTCATGGTGTAGCCCAACTCAGTGAGCAGGGTGCCCATGCGCAGATGCCCGATGGCATACGGGGCCATCATCAGCTCAAAGGCGTAGAAGTCGCGCAGGACATGTCCCTTGATCCAGCTGTCCAGACTGCCGTCACCGTACTTGGCCTTGTAGGTCTCGGCAGCCAAGCGCACGGCAGTGGCAGGGAAGGTCATGGTGCCCGCCGCAGGGTCGAGGACAGTAACGCTGGGGTCGGCCAGGCCGTCGGGCTTGCCAAAGGAGTCATGCAGGATCTGGTCCACACTGCGGACGATGTAGCTGACGACGGGCTGAGGCGTGTAGTAGACGCCATGCTGTTTCTTTTTGGCCGGGTCGTATTCGCCGAGGAAGGTCTCGTAGAAGTCGGCCACCGGGTCGCGACCGTTCTTGTCGTAACCCTTGAACACCGTATCCGTGTCGGCAACTGCCAGCACATCCGCGATGTCGTCAATGATGACACGCAGGCGTTCGGGAGTGTCGCCAATGGAGATGTACTTGAACAACTTGCGCAGGATGCCGATGGTCGCCGGGATGCCATTGAGCGCAGTCTCGCGGGTAAAGGTGCCGGTCACGCGCATGCGCGCCGCGAACAGGCCATAGGTGATGGTCTGCGCGTAGAGGTCGGCAAAGGTGTCACTGGTCAGGTCGGACATCAGGACTTGCTTAAACTCGCGCATCAGGCTTACCAGATCACTGCTGGAATTCTGCTGCTCATCCTCAACCAGCTGGTCAAGCACCTGACGCTGCAGGAAACGCGTGCGGTCAGCCAGCGCGACGGCCAGCGTCTGCGCTGTATACTCCTTGGGCAACTGGAAGTCGAAGAAGCGTTCAACTAAGTCGCGGAACTGATCCTCGTGCTGAAACGGCACCTTGATGCCCGCTTGCAGCGCCTGCAGAGATCCGATCGTCACGGGCTGGCCCATTGGCTGTCCGAAGCGGTAGAGCCGGAACTCCAGGAAGTTGGTGAGGATGACGTTGGGGAAGGCGGCGCGGTAGCGCTTGAGCTGCTCGCTGACTTCGACGTGGTCCAGGTTGGTGACGCCCGGCTCCTTGGCCTCGATGTAGCCGGTGACATGCTGCTGGCCGCTCCAGACACGCATGTCCGGGTTGCCAGCCTCGGTCTGACGAGGGAGGACAGTCAGCGTCGCGTGTGCGCTGCTGAGCTGCGACCCCAGCTCCTCCCAGAGTTGCTTGAGCACATCATAGTACGACTCCTCGCGCGCGTCGCCGCGGTGATACTGCTGCGCGACCGCCCCCAGATACCTTTCCACCGATGCCCTGAACGTCATGTCCCCTCCCTGGGTCCACCGAACGTTTCTATGTCAAGCATTGTAGCGCAAAATGAGACAAACTGGACTCCCGCCTGCGCCGAAAGCACCCCTCACCTTGAACAGAAAGGCTCGGGGGGGAGTGACGGATTAGTCGCCTGCATGGGAGCGACACGTTGACCACGTCTTGTTGTTCCTGCGGAGGCATGAACCACACTGACAAATCCAACGCCAAACGCGAACTTGATGCGATACTGGGGTTCCTAACTTCTCAGCAGCCTCGGGTTTGCAGTCAGAATGGGAGCTGGGCAACGGGCAAAATCCGCGTCGTCGGTTAGGATGGTCAACCCTTCACGTGCGCACAGTATGCCAATGACCTGATCGTTGAAATCATACTGCCCAGACTCAAAATCGCGAAGCAGGTCGGGGACCTGCATCTCCTCAAATCCATTCGCGATCGTCTTCGTCGCCCCCAGGATGCGCCGCACAATGTCCGTTGCGCCCTTCGCTGCCAACGGGAAGTCCGTGCTTCGCCTGAAGTCCTTGAAGTTCGTGTATGTCTTGCCGACACGTGGTACTTTCATGTCAATACGGATGTAGCGATTGATGACCTCAGATATGACTAGGACATCCGTGTAGAGGCAGCTATGGGCCGCGAGCATCTTCTGCATGGCACCGGAGTACAGCTTGACCACTTGGCTGTCGGGAGCTGACTGACCATACACGTGCATCCATACGTTCGCGTCAACGAATATCCTGTCCGTCACAGCGAAGTCATAGTCCTCAACAGAGCGCACGTTATTGCTCATCGTCTTCACCCAACACTTCTTGATGGGCCCGACGAAGCCAATCCGGATCCTTGAAGTAGGACTTGGCTGTCTCGACAACGCGCTTGAGAAGATCTGCATCCTCCTGAGACATATCCGTCACACTCAGACTGTCTCGAATCGCCTTTTCCGAAAACTCCCTATAGAGTTGCCCCACTGCCGAATTCAGAAATGCCGATGTGAGAATGGAGACGTTCTCAAACGACAAATCGACCTTTCGCCCTTCTTTCAACGCAGTCCGAACCAGGGCATAGACTCTTTCTCCATCCTCTGAAGCTACACACAACGGGCTTCCAACCACTTCATAAGGACGTATCACGACTTTTTCGGACATTTCTCCCTCCATTTCCCTTCTAGAAGATGTCGCCAAGGTTAGACTCAGACGACAGACGATATGACTTTGTGTCAGCGGTATTCAACTCGATGTTCACCACAGTCCCTGGAAAAGGCAAATCAAACAGAGATGAGCGAACAGACCCTTCCTCTAGCTCCCAATACCCTCGGTCAGAGACAATCTGGATACGCCCTCCGTTCTTCGTAGTGAAATCGGCGAGTAGCTTCAGGCCCAGGCCACCTGGAATGGGGCCCGTTCTTGTGGTGTTGGTGCCAGTAAAAGCCCATCGGATTGCCTCGTCTGCAGCCAATTCAAGTTGCTTCTTCCGTCTCAGGCTCTCACGTATTCCCATGCCCAGATCACCAATTGAGAAGTCGAGTCGATGCACATTTGGGTAGTACTGCCCACAACTATAGATACCGAGCGTCGTCCCAGAATGGATGACAGCATTGTTAAACATCTCATAGACGCTCTCAAGAAACTTCTTGTGAAGCCCTGCCGACATCTTGGGCATGCCTCTTCCCTGCAAATACTTCGAGATGTAGGAGACAAAATACCGACCATCAGTAGGCTCAAACCGCCGGTACGGGATCGTGGTCACGTTAGAATCCGTCAGTGGCAGTCTGCCATAATTGAGGAGAAACTCATTCTTGCGAAGGATATTTTCGAGACGATGGGAAGCACCAAGAATTCGAACATTATTGAGCTGGTGTGAGGCACGATACAGAAGAGCGCCTAACGGCGCAGCCATGTTGGCGTCAAACCAAGTACATCCGGACATATCAATGTCAACCTTGTCAAAAGAAACCAGTTCAAGGCTCTTGGCCAACCGCGTCAGTTGGTCGAATCCGGAACAGTCGCTTCTGGTTTTGCCGAGCGGAAAGACCACAAGACCTCCCTGAACCTCACGAGAATCCTCGTTCTGGCAATTGGCTTTTCTCCTGTCTATTCTACCTGACTTGACCCCACATTCAACTCCGAGACGCGTGTCATTATTATCGGATCGGACGACTTTTCAATAATAGTAGACAGTGCTGTTATCGCCAGCGATAATATGGAGCATGAATCGGTGCCTTATTATTGGAAAAGGGCACTCTTCGATAATAACGAAGGACGGCCTCTTAAACACGAGCCCACAGTGATCTCCGCCACTATCCATTAGAATTATTCTACTAGAATAATGCCAAAGGATGGCGACGTGCTACAAACAAGATGGGCTCCCGCCTTCGCGGGAGTGACGGATTGGCAACCTCTTATTGGGTCGCCAAGTCCCGGACAACTTCCTCGGTTGAGACCACCTTGCAGTAGATCTGGTTGAGCATCCTGGTCTCCCAGATCTGAAGGTCGGCGTTGATGGCCGACGTGGCGTCCTCCACCAGGAAGACGGTATAGCCCCAGTCTGACAAGTCGCGCACGGTGCTCGAAACGCACTGATCCGTGAACAGACCACCGACCACTACGTGCTCGATACCCATCCATCTCAGGATGTGGCCGTACTGGGTGCCCATCACGGTGCTGTCCGTGGTCTTGCAGACGACGACCTCGCCGTCGCGGGGCTTCAGCTCATCGACAACCTCCTGGTCCCGGCTGCCGATCTTGAGCAGGGTATAGTTCCAGCCCGGTCTGGCCTGCGTGGGCGAACGGTCGCGGCCATCTGCGCGCTGATTGCCGAGCGTTGCGAACGTGACAACCATCTGCTGGTCACGGAAGAAGTCGAGGAGCCGCCTGGCGTTGGGGATGACCGTCTCCTTCAGTCGGTCATACAGGTAGCTGTTGCCTGCATCCCTGAGCTCGACAGCCAAGTCCTGATCGTGCTTCTGAACATCGATGATCAGCAGCGCAGTCTTGTCCTTCAGCGGCTTTATCTTCTCCCAGTAGTCACCTTCGGAATGCACGTCGAAGTTGGGGTTCGGGAACTTCCTGAATGTCGGAGTCTTTTCATCGTCCATCTCTTTCCTCCCATCATGAGCGTTGAAATCGCCACGTGATCGCTTTCACAGATACTTGCTATATCGCTTGTGCCCCTCGCTATTATCGCCGGCGACAATATCGAGCGCAAATTGGTGCCTTATTATCGGATACTGGCACTTTCCAATAATAGTGAGGAGGGGTGTTGTTATTGTTGGCGATAATATGGAGAGCAGATCGACGTCTTATTATCGGAAATGGGCACTTTTTGATAATAACGAGGCGTGACCTTTCAAACACGGGACCACAGGGACCTCCGGCGAACAGGATGGACTCCCGCCTTCGCCGAAAGCACCCCTCGCCTTGAACAGAAAGGCTCGGGGGGAGTGACGGATCGACCGCCTGAGGGTTACCGGTCGCTGAAGTTCTTCAGATACTCCGCCACTGACCGGGTCATCTCGGCGCTGAAATCGGACATGTACTTCCGTTTGCAGAGCGCTTCGATGCTCTCCTTGTCGCCCCGCTCACTGTGCATCCCAAGGAGCTCATCAGGTTCCATTTTCCGGTAGCCGTTCTCATGGACGATATGGCTCCTGCCAAAGCGCACGGGCTTCTTGCGGTCAAGCTGCTGTTTCGTGGGATACCCGTAGACAACCAGCGTTGCGGGCATCACGAATTCGGGCAGCGACAGGAGTTCCCTTACCTGTTCGCAGTTCTCGAGGATATCCCCGATGTAGCAGGATCCAAGCCCCAGTGACTGGGCGGCCACCACGGTGTTCTGGGCGGCGATGAACGTGTCCGCACATGCGAGCATCAAGTCGCCGACGCCTGGTTTGCGCACCGTCAGTCCGGCCGCCCAGTACGTCTCGTACCACCGCTGATAATCGGCAAGGAACACGAGAACGAGCGGTGCCTTGGCGATGAAGGGCTGATGGTCGCACAGCACCGACAGCTGATCCTTGACCTTCTGATCCGTCACGTTGATGATCGTGTAGAACATCATGTTGCCGGCAGTCGGCGCTTCGAAGGCCGCGGCGATCACCTCGTTCTTGACAGCATCGGGCACGACTTTGTCCTCAAAGATGCGTACCGATTTTCTCTCCTGCAGCTGCTTGATAACCTCGTTTACCTCATTCATGGGTGTACACTCCCTTTCGTTCTGAAATATCGTTTCAACATCGTCTACAGTTGCCCGCTCGCCGAGTCTGCCCGTTCTGCCTCAAGGTCAAGGACAAACTGCGACACACTGGAGCGGAAGAACCGCTTGATGGCCGACCACTGCAGGGGCTTTCCGAGGTACACGGGATCGGGTTGCTCGTCTGCGTCGGCAAACCAGACAAGCGCCTTGCCGATGATGACCGGTTCGATGAGGGTCGGGCCAAAGCGCTGGATGGCGTTGTGCGCGACGACGCGAAATGGTGTCGTCCTGAGCACTGTGTAGAGGTCCACGAAGTCGCGCCTCGCACCACCCTGCATGATGGCGATGAGCTTCATCCCGGCAATGTCGACGGCTCCTGCAACCTTCGTTCCGTTGAACAACTCCATGGGCTCGGCAAAGGGGTACGGATACTGAAACAGCGACACCTTGACCCCGTCCACGATCATCACCGCCGTCCCCGGCTCCAACTTCAGCGACTGGACTTCGGCTGAGGTTGTCTGCACAGTCCGAAGGATGGCAACAGGGTCAAACTCGTTCCCGGCGAAGAAGTCAAAGTCGACGGACACACGGTGACCCACCTGTAATGCAAGAGCAGTACCCCCTGCCAGGACTGGGCTAAACGGTTGGAGAGCCTTGACGACGACGGGCAGGAGGCGTGCGGCTTTGGGCCGCAGACATTCAGGGTGCACAGGGCGCCTCCCTGCCAAACCACAGGTTCCAAAATGCCCGCGAGCGTGGCGACAGCCCTCTCGAAAGCGTCAGGACCTGCGCGATCGTGGTGCCGGTATAACGATGCTGCAGCCATCGCACGTCCTGCAGATCCCCCATCTCGAGGACGCGTTCGATAATGGCCGTTGCATACCTGGACGGATCCAGCGATTCAGGATCTGTGTCCCAAAACAGGCGGCGCAGGCGCTCAGGGATACCCTTCTCCTCGGACAAGCCTTCGACAACAGCCTGAACGTCCGGCCTGCTCATGGCACCAAGGTAGGTCTGAACCATGCGTTTACCCTCGCGTCGAGAGACATAGGCATACTGCCTTCCGTGAATCGTGTGAACGACGATACTCATCTTGTGGACCTCCTGCAGACATTGTACACAGCATGAGGTGTAATACAAGAATCCGTAATGCCAAAGAATGACGATCTCCTGTGGACAGGATGGACTCCCGCCTTCGCGGGAGTGACGGATCAACTGAGTGAGGCGTTGACGAGGAACCTGCAATCTGGTGTATCGCGAAGCAGGCAGCCGTAGGTGACACATGGGTTGTGAGTATTCAATTGGCCATTGACATCCCGTTTTAATGCTGCATACTCGGTGTGGATTGATGTGTTTTCACTTCACTTGACTCTTATTGGAGTAATATATGAACAAGAGAGACTCAGACAAGCAGATAAAGAAAGCAAGTCTTGCTGGACATGGATATGTTCGCGGGTCCACGCTAGGCAAGTACCATATCCAGGCACGCACGTTGAGAAGTCTGGTCGCCGAAGGCACAGCGCACAAGGTGAAACCCGGTCTCTACAAGCTGACATCATCTGGCGCAACCGCGGGAGCGTGGGAGAACTTCGTCGATGTGTGCACGGCCATGCCGTCAGCCGTCATCTGCCTCTACTCTGCCCTCAGCTACTACGATCTCACGACATTCAACCCGCCACGTGTTGCGATTGCGTTGCCTCGCAACATGACGCCGGCGCGCATGTCGTTCCCACCAGTCAAAGCCTTTCGCTTCTCGGAGCGGTTCTACTCACCCGGTATCGAGCACATAAGGGAGGGCGCGGGGCATTTTCGGATTTACTCACCCGAGAAGACGATCTGCGACTGCTTCAGGCTCCGCGGGTCCTTGGGTGAAGACCTTGCGCTCGAAGCGCTCAAAGCGTATGTTCAGTCTCACAGGTTCGATTCTGCCAGACTCGATGAGATGGCCACCGTCTGCAGGGTGACCTCAGTCATCAAGCCCTACCTCAGAGCTCTCCTGGCGGAATAGCCAGTTGGCATCAGTTCGTCGCTTGACTACACTTAATCGAGGAGGTCACTGTGTTTGAGCCAAGATTCACGATCACCAATGCGATTACGGCTAATCTGACGACAATCGAACGTGCCGTTGGCTTCATGTCAGCTGCACAGCTGTCGGACGACTGGATCCGCGACATGCAGGCGAACGCTCTCACTCTAGAAGCACATCACACGACGCATATCGAGGGCACACAGCTGACGCTTGAACAGGCCACCCAGCTGCTGGCTGGACAGACGATACCAGAGGCCGACCCGGACGATGTCCGCGAGCTGCTCAACTACCGCACCGCATTTGACCTGGTTGCTGAATACGTCGGCAGTGGCGAGCCCATGACCGAGGCGTTGATCCGCGAGATCCACAAACGGTTGGTCAAGGATGTGCGTGGAGGCTCGGCAACACCCGGCCAGTATCGGCTGGGACAGAACCTGATTGTCAATTCGGTGACCAGAGAAACCGTCTACACTCCTCCACCTGCTCATGAAGTCGAACCGTTGATGACCGACCTTGTGCAATGGCTCAATGCAGACACAAGAATCAACACGGTCCTGGTGAGCGGCATAGCACAATTCCAGCTGGTGCACATCCATCCTTTCATTGATGGCAATGGCCGCACAGCTCGGTTGCTGGCCACGTTGGTGATGTACCGTGGCAACTATGACTTCAAGCGCCTGTTTACCATCAGCGAATTCTATGACCGGGATCGCTCGGCATACTATGCGGCCCTGCAGAGTGTGCGTGGTCACGATATGGATATGACCGGCTGGCTCGAGTACTACGTGGGTGGTCTGGCCACGCAGATGCAGGAAGTGCGGAGTAAGGGAGAACTGGTCATCAAGACCAGCATTCTCCTGATCAAGGCGGGCGCTGCGGGGCTCTCGGGGACGGCTCTGAGTGTGTTTTCGGCCATCCTCAAAGACGGCGTCAACACACCATTGGCTCTTGAAGCCAAGCTTCACATGAATCGCCGCACGCTGGCGCGGCATTTGAGAAAGCTCGCCGAAGTCGGTCTCGTTCGGGCGATCCAGTCAAGTACCAACGATCCTACTAGTCATTACGAGGCCAACACTTAGTTACTGTGACACGTTACTGTGACACGTTACTGTGACACGTTACTGTGACACGTTACTGTGACACGTTACTGTGACACGTTACTGTGACACGTTACTGTGACACGTTACTGTGACAGGGCATCCGAGGAGATGGACGGGCTTCTGACCCCGATGCAGCCAGGTCACCGGCTGCAACCTTCTCGGTGAAAGGGTTGCACGTCATTAACCTACGTCACTATCCATTAGAATTATTCTACTAGAATAATGCCAAAGGATGACGATGTGCTGCGGATAGAATGAATCCCGCATCCGTGGGCATGGCGAAGCGGCAAGCTGGCACCAGTACGTCGCTGGACTATACTGGACAGAGGAGGCCCCTATGTTTGAGCCTAAATTTGCAATCAGCAATGCAATTCTTGTGGATCTGACGCGTATCGAGGGTGCCATTGGTTTTATGTCGACTGCGCACCTGTCGGACGACTGGATCCGCGATATGCAGGCAAACGCCCTGACTCTGGAAGCACACTATACGACGCATATCGAGGGCACGCAGCTGACACTTGAACAGTCCACACAGCTGCTGGCTGGGCAGACGATACCAGAGGCCAACCCGAACGACGTGCGTGAATTGCTCAACTACCGCACAGCTTTTGAGCTGGTTGCTGAATATGTCGGCAGTGGCGAGCCCATCACTGAGGCGTTGATCCGCGAGATCCACAAACGGCTGGTCACCGACGTGCGTGGAGGCTCGGCGGCGCCTGGCCAGTATCGGCTGGGGCAGAATCTGGTCGTCGATTCGGTGACCAAGGAAACCGTGTACACTCCTCCACCTGCTGAAGAAGTCCAGCCGTTGATGACCGATCTCGTGAAATGGCTCAACGCAGACACGGGTCTCAACGTGGTCCTTGTGAGTGGCATCGCACAATTTCAGCTGGTGCACATCCACCCCTTCATCGATGGCAATGGTCGCACGGCTCGGTTGCTGGCCACGCTCGTGATGTACCGTGGAAACTACGACTTCAAGCGCCTGTTCACCTTCAGCGAATTCTATGACCGGGATCCCTCAGCCTACTATGGAGCCCTGCAACGTGTGCGCAGTCACGACATGGATATGACCGGCTGGCTCGAGTACTACGTGGGCGGTCTGGCCACACAGATGGAGGAAGTAAAGACCAAGGGTGAGCAGGCCATCAAGGCAGGGGCAGCGAGGCTCTGAGAGACCGCTCTGAGCGTGTTTCGGCTATCCTCAACGCCGCCGCGTGATGAGGAGGAACGTGCGATAGGGTGTATCATAGAGTAGACAGCCATGACAGATACACAAAGCAATGTGCAAGGAGGCAGCGATGCCAAAACCGATCAACAAACAGCAACTGCTGGATGAGGCTCAGAAGAAGTACGAGGCACTGGAGCGGCAGTTTGCATCGCTCACACCGGAGGAGATGGTCCGGCCGGAAGTCATCGGCACCTGGTCCATCAAGGATATCCTGGCACACCTGTTGGAATGGCAGAAGATGTTGATGGACTGGTATGAGGCGGAACTGCGCGGCGAGACGCCAGCCGTCCCAGCCGAGGGGTACAACTGGAGTCAGTTGCCTGCGCTGAACCAGGCCATCTATGAACGGTGCCGGGACACAGCGCTGGACGACGTCAGGAGCCAGCTGGACGCATCGCACAAACACATGCTGGAGGTGGTCGCATCACTGTCTGAGGAGGAGCTGTTCACGCCCGGGCGCTACGCCTGGATCGGTATCAACACACTGGCTTCTTACGTCGACTCATGTGCCGGTGATCACTACCGATGGGCCCTGACAGGCATCCGCAGGGGGACGAAGGTCTGGTCCGGTGAGACGCCGGCAGCGAAACCAGTACATCGTGCGGCCGCGGGCACGAGCAAACGCGTGAGAACGAAGGCACCGAAGAACCCAGGCGGGACTGCCCTGCTGATCATCGATGTCCAGAGGGATCTGTTCGAGAAGACTACTCCCATCTACGAGGCCGAGAAGATGCTCGCAAATATCCGGCTCCTCGTGGACAAGGCTCGTGCAGCGAAGATCCCGGTTTTCTATGTCCAGCATTCCAATGACAAGGAGCTGGTGGAGGAGACAGACGGCTGGAAATTGCATCCCGCCCTGACGCCACTCCCCACCGACCACTTCATCCATAAGCACCACGGTAACGCGTTCGAGGACACGACGCTCAAGGCGGAGCTGGATGCCCTGCACGTGCACCATGTCGTCGTCGCAGGCCTCGTGACCCACGGCTGTGTCCAGGCCACCTGCAACGGTGCGCACGAACTGGGGTATGACGTCGTGCTGGTGAAGGACGCCCACAGCAACTACGATGCCAAAGCTCGCGACGTCATCGACGAATGGAATGAGAAGTTGAGCCACGGCATCGTGCAGCTGCAGGCTGCAGCCGACGTGGACTTTCAGTCAGCGCAGGCGTTGCGCCAGCCTGCAATCTCGCCTCCTACTGGACGATGAAACTCCCCGTCATCGTTGTCGGGTGCACATCACATCGGAAGAAGCAAGTTCCTGGTGTTGTCGGCGCATCGAACGTGTAGGTGACAGTCGACACACCCGTCGTCCTTGCTCCTTGGTAGATGATGGTTGTCGCCGCCGCTGACGTGTAGAATGCCATATTGTGTGGGATGCCGTTGTCGTTGTTCTGGAAGGTGATCGTGACATGTGCGCCCGCAGACACAAGAATAGAGTTAGTGTCAAATGCCATTCCTGCTGCCGTGACGGTGATGGTGATGGCGTTGCCGCCCGTTGAGGGGCTAGGCGTGGGGGTCGGTGTCGTCTTGGCGGCACAGCCGGCAAAGAACGCGACGAGTATAACCAATGGGATGAGAGCGAACATGCTTCGTTTATGCAGCATGAGGTACCTCCTTTGAACCACGAACCTTCGTGCCACGCAAGAATCAATCGTGTCCTCAAGGAATCTGTATGCAGTATACTCGGTACACCGACTACGTCCAAGAACGTACGGCATGAATAGTTTTGCTGACGGCGCTTGCTCAACATGCGAGACCGGGAACTTCTGAGTCTCAAGCGTCACGGATCCCGGGAACTTTCCGGGCATACCGACCGTCCTAGCAGTGAACATGAAACGCGACTTGCCGAACGAGCAGGCGCACATTCTGATAGCGTAACACAGGAGGTATGCCATGAAGAAGAGATTTGCATTTGTTGCACTGCAGTCCATTGCCATCATAGCCATTGCTGCCATCATTGCCTTCTCGCCGGCCCTCGGCGCCAGACAGCCCGTCATGGCTGACACGACGACGACCGTTCCGACAGTCAGCGTCACTGGCACTGGCAAGATCACGGTCAAACCCACCATCGCGCGCATTGACTTCGGCGTCCTTACCAGCGCAGCTACGGCGAGTGCCGCGCAGACTGAGAACGATGCCACCATGAGCAAGATCACGGCTGCCGTCAAGGCCTCTGGCATCAAGGAAGAAGACATCCAGACCACCGGATACAGCCTTCAGCCCAGGTATGTGTGGAACAAGACGACCGGGAAGAACGTCCTCGACGGCTACGACATGAACCACACCATGACGGTCACCGTCCGCAACATCAACGACGCCGGCAAGACCGTTAGCCTCATCGCTGACAATGGCGCCAACACGGTCAGCGGCATCTCCTTTGAAGTCGACGATGCAACCCTAGAACAGACCAAGCTCGCCGCCCTCAGCCTCGCCATGGCCAGTGCCCGCAAGACAGCGAACGTCGTCGCCAAGGCAGCTGGCAAGACCATCCTGTCCGTCCAGACGGTCAACGTGAACGAGAATACCTATACTCCGTACCCAATGTTCAAAGCTGCCGACACAGCGGTTGCGCAGGCCAGCGCGCCAGCCCCTGTCGAAGCCGGGACCCTGGACGTCGAGATGAGTGTCAGTGTCATCTACCTGTTCTAGAATCTGCAGTATACCTTCCTGAAGAGAACCCCCGCCTCGTGCGGGGGTTTTGGCTATGAACCGGCCTGCCGGATGCATAAACCCATAACAAGTCAGACCAGTACCTGTCGCAGGACAGACTTTCTTGTCTTGCACAGAACACTTCACGGCATAGACTGTGCAACAGAAGGAGCTGTCAGGAGGTAGCTTATGGCGACATGGTTGTTTCGGGGCAACCCGAGGGACTTTGACATCAACACGTACTTGCAGGCGCACCGTGACATCCGGTGGTATGTCCACCAGCAACTACTGATTCCCGAGATGCACCTGGGCGACCCCGTCTACGTCTGGCGCTCGGATGGCGGTTCCCCTGGAACGGGAGGAATCGTGGCCCATGGGTTCCTGTCCGGCCCAGCTGTCGTACGCGCCGACAGCAACTTCGTCACCTGGCTGCGCAAGAAGCCCGACATCTCCATCCCTACCGTCCTCATCAGGCTGGACGACATCCGCCTTACCCCCCGCGCCGGTTGCCTGCTCAGGATGGAGATCATACAGGACGCTATCCTGCGGAACCTGCAGGCCATCAGCATACCCAGCGTGGTCAACTACAAGTTGACCGCGGTCGAAGACGCGCGCCTGGACCAGGTATGGGAGGCACGGAGGGTGCGCGACCTGTAGCGACTCCTGGAGAGTCAGTCTGTCAACCATGCTGACAGGGTCCCGGCTCCTCTCTTGATGAATGTGGGCGATGACGTACAGTACTACCAGACACAGACATGGGAGGTACGATATGCCGACTTGGCTGTTTCAGGGAAGTCCCAAGGACTTTCCCGCCTTCGATAATTATCTTCGCAACTATGCCGAGATCTCGTGGCATGTACGGCAGAAGCGCGCCGCGGAAGAGATCTACCCGGACGATGAGGTGTACATCTGGCGCCTGGAGGGCAACCATCCGGGGACCGGTGGCATTGTCGCGCACGGGATTCTGACGACAGAAGCTCGCGTCATTCCGGACGAGGGCAAGAAATCGTGGGTGAGGCATCAGCCGGGCCCGACAATTCCTTCGGTCGACATCACCCTCGACGACGTCCGTCTGACGCCCGACGAAGGATGCCTGACACGGGCGGACTTGTTGGAGGACGCGGTGCTGTGGAACATGCATGTCGTCCAGTCGCCGCACCTCACCAACTACAAGCTGACTTCCGAAGAAGAGGAACGGGTCGCCACGCTCTGGCGCGCTGCGAAGCGGTAGGGACGCCCACAGCCTAAGATAACAGCATGGCCCGCCCCGACCGACAGAGATCTGGTTGGATGATGCTCTCCGCTGGTTGGTTCCTGCCGGCCATATGCTGTCCTATTTGGCCCTTGTGATTATGCTTCGCCTCAAGAAAGGAGATGAAAATGGACGAAGGGTTTCTCTTTTTTTCGGTGATCATCCCTGCTCACAATGAAAAGGCCTACGTCGGCAAAGCACTCGTCTCCCTCAAGAACATTGACTATCCACCAGACAAGTTCGAAGTCATTGTCGTAGAGAACGGCTCCACCGACAGGACAAACGACATCATAAGAGAATGCGCGCCGGCATCGTTCAAGGCTGTTCGTATAGCGGAACCCGGCGTCTCCAGGGCAAAGAACAAGGGGATTGATCTGATTTCCCAGCTGAGTGACTGGGTAATCATGCTTGATGCTGATACCTATCCTGGAACAACTTTTTTCCAGGAACTGGATCGTTTCCTTGAGGCCAATGCTGGCAAGAATCTGGGAACCGGCATGGTTTCACTCCTTCCCACGCCCGATTCGAGACTCGCCAGGGGGTGGTATCGTTTCTTCAACCTGGCCAACTATCTCACGCACACGACGCGATCCATCCAATGCATTCGCCGGGATCTGCTGAAGGACCGGCGATATGACGAGACGCTGACATTTGGAGAAGACACGAAGATGCTTCAAGCGTGCAGCCACACCTCCAGGCATTTCTACTTGAGAACCAGAAGCGTCTTTTCCTCGACAAGAAGATTCCAAAAGAACGGATGGATCGGACAGCTCTTCAACTGGATCTATCTGGCAAGTCTTCCGTACAGCAAGAAGCAATCAGCCAGATACACGGCTATTCGTTAGGTGATAAGCCTGAGAACAAATTCCATGATGGCGCCCGAAACGACCGGAACACTCAGGTCATCATCGAGCTGCGAAGGGAATATCTCGGCCAGCGTGGCAACGCAAGCCCCAATGAGTCCGATCCACAGAGACAAGATCTTCGCTATCCACAGGAAATACGCAACACTGAGACATACACCAAGAAAGGCCAGCGATGCCTGAAGTGTGGTCTTGCTCTTCTTGAAAAGGCGTGTCTTCCCGTAGTTTATATCGACAATTCTTGCAGTCATGCCGCCTATGGACAAGAAACCGAGCGTTGCATAGGTGACAGGTGGGCGGAACAACAGGAGAGAAAGAAAGACGCCAAGCAAGAATATGGTATAGGACGAGATTGTCCCTTTTTCCTGTTCCTGCAGCAACTTCACATCCTTCAGGACCTCTCCGTGAAGCACCGTTTCCAATCTGGGAATTGTCATTCTGAGAACATCGATCGCGAAGAAGAGGAACAGGAGACTCCCAACGACCAGCAACACGGCCTCCTTGCTGATGAAGAGACCGAGGAAGATCACGAGCATGGCGAGGGAGCGAGCAAAGATCCTCCAGAGAGTACGTCTATCCTTTGCCAGGACAAACATCTTGTGTCTCAGATTCTTTGAACCCTCGTATGAGATCATCCCTATCAAAGCAATAACAAGTGCCAGCTCACTGAACGAACGGACATAGAACGCCAGGATTCCTCCGGCTATCGGCAGCAGCGTGACTGCCAGGAAATCGTCATCGTGAGTAGCGGCCATCATCAGGATCGCATATACCCCCATGTAGCAGAGAGCGGCAATGACGTCATGGACGGGCATAGATTCTGCCGTTACTTCGGCTAGAAGAAAGATGAAAATGCCCACCGTGGTAGCGATCCCTCTTCCACCCCTGAACTTGAGATAGAAGGGGAATTTGTGCCCCAGGATGGCCGCAAAACCGGAAAGAGCGACAATATATGCAGGTGCGTTGAATAATCTATATGCGATAAGCATCGATATAAGTCCCTTGGTAAGGTCATAGGCTGCGATCACAAGCGCAAGAGAAAGCCCGATTGATCTCTTGACGTTTATCGTGCCAGGATTGCCATCTCCAAGCGTTCGTATATCAACGTTCTTCATCCAGAGCGGCAGGAGATAGCCCGGCAGAACGGATCCGAGAAGATATCCTATTGCTATGGGAAGAAGATACAGGAGTACGGTATTCTCCATTTCACCTCGCATTGCACAGTCTTCTTGGCGCTATACGTGATGTAAACATGTACTGCGCCTTCGTTCTGCAATTTCGTCCAACCTTCTCAACAGGTTCTTTCTTTTGCCATTCTGACTTCCCCGCTGCAAACCTCGACACATGTTGCGAATTTACTATAGAATATATCGCAAATCCCAAGAATACGTGGAAGCACTCGACCCATCCAGGAAGCTCGTGGGAGATGTGATGTACATTCTGGATGGGTCGATACGGACGTGACGAGGAGTCCACAACGTGCTAGAATAAGAGAGCGGATTTGTTTTGGCGTCAACGAAGCGGCGTGATAAAGGAGATGACAGCTGTGGAACTCAACAAAGAGAAAGGGCCGATCTATTCGAGATATGACCGTGACCGAGCGGACAACTATAGCGCGGTTGTCGACTATGCCGCGCCACCGCGGACCAATGAGGAGATCCAGTTCATGCTGGCGCACAAGATCACGCCGAACCAGGCCGATCCTAACGACATGCGCCCCAGCGCCAGCCAGACGTACCAGGAGGGCGCGACGACGCCTCCGACGTTCCTGCAGGCGTTGAACGCCTCGATGGCTCAGCGGACTGCCGGGCAATCTGTTGATGGTCAGAACAAGGCGAACCAGGCTTCATACTGGCCAGGGCAGCGCCAAGGTGCCAGGCGGACCCCAGCACAGAACAGGGCAGCGCTGGTCGGCGTCGTCATCTGGTTTCTGTTCATCATCGTCTCAATGCTGATGAGCCTCTTCAGGAAGTAGCGGGCAGTCCCGGGAACGTCTCCATGCTGCTCTCCTGGCTGCTCTCCGATACCTGGTTGATGTCCGTTCCCGCGCGCGTGACGGACGTCTTGCTGATGGCGACTACGCTATGGCTGGCGTCACTGTGGTGCCATAGCAACCAGCGGACCTTTGGCAAGGCCCTCCTCGTCTCGAGCATAAATGGCGTTCTTGGCATAGGACTGTATGCGCTGTTTGTATGGGTGCGCGATACGGGCGCACTGCCATGGCGCGGTCCACTGTGGCTCGTCGAGATGTTCCTCATCGCTCAGACTGTACTGTTCGCTACCCTCGTCCTCATCACCTACCGACGTGATCGGTGGCGTTCCCTTAACGTGGCTCTCGTCGCACTCATCTTGACGGCCATCGTCGAAGCAAAACTCATCGTGCTTCTATCTGTCCTGGCACCCCACGCTGGAGGTAAGTAGCGCTGACAGCGGTCCCGGTCGCAAAACCGAGGCGAAACTTCGTACGCACAAGGCGGCCCCCCGTAGAGAGCCGCCCCTGCTTCTTTTCTTGCCTAGATCGTCTGTACAGCCGTCACGAGGTTTCTGACAGCTACCCCATGTAAGCGTTCTTCCAGTCGACAAATCCCAGCGTCGACTGGTAGAAGTTCTTGACGTGCTTGCTCAGGAGCACCGGGTTTGTGTAGAAGTAGATTGGAAGAATGGGCATGTCCGTCATGAGAATCTTCTCTGCGGCATGCAGTGTCGCCATGCGCGCTGTCGGATTGACAGTGGCCTTGGCCTTTGCGATGAGAGCATCATAGGACTTGTTGCTGTAACCGGTACAGTTCTGTCCGCCACCCGTGACCCACACGTCCAGGAACGTGTTGGGATCCATGTAGTCACCGGTCCATCCCGTCCACATAATGTCGTAATTAAGGTTTGTCCGGTCATCCAGGTAAACGCCTCTCTCCTCGCTCCTGACGGCGCACGTAATACCAAGATTCTTCTTCCACATCTGCTGGATCGCCTCACAAATGGACTTTCGTGCATTGGAGGCAATGAAAAGCAGTGTGAAGGCAGGAAACCCCTTACCATTCGGATAGCCGGCCTGAGCAAGCAACGACTTCGCCGTTGCAATGTCGTTGTCCTTATAGTATGAACCACCCACAGTGCGGAAATCGGTCCCAGGCAGGGCGTCTGCAATGCCGTAGGGGACAAGGGCCAGCGCAGGAGTCTGTCCGCCCTTAAGGATGGACTGCGTAATGCCCTTGCGGTCGATGGCCAACGCCAACGCCTTACGAACGCGGGCATCGTTGAACGGTCTCTTCGTGACATTGAACTGATAGTAGTATGTCCCCAGGGATGGGAGGATCTTTGCATCGCCTGAGGCAACCTGCTTGGGCAAGTCTGGGAGAGGTACGTTGACCGCGGCGTCCAGCTGACCACTCTGATACATCGAGAGCGCAGTCGACTCATCCTCGACCATAAGGTAGGTGATCTTGGTGAGCTTGACCTTGTCCCTGTCCCAATAGGTCGGGTTCTTGACAAAGACCATCTTGTCGTTGTGTGACCACTGCGTGAGCTTGAACGGTCCATCGGTGACATAGTTTGTCAGATCGACAGCCCACTTGTCATTCTTGCTGACAACAGCCTTGCAGACCGGCATCAGAGTCGGAAACGCTGTCAGGCCGAGGAAATACGGGGTCGGAGACTGAAGGTAGACCTTGAGCGTCTTGGCAGTCAATGCCTTGACGCCGACGTTCTTGCTGGGATCGATCTCCTTCTTCATGTTCGGAACGGGGACGTCCTTGCCTCCCACTTTCTTTGTGAGAGGATTGCCTTTGGCGTCGACAGTCTGAGCATAGTACTTGGTGCCGACCTTGATGGACGTATTGAACGCTTCACCACCAGAGACATAATACAGTTGATAGGCGTACTCTGACGCCAGATCCGGGCTCAGTGCACGCTTCCATGCATACTCAAAATCGTACGCGGTGACAGGCGTTCCATTCGTCCAGTATGCATCACGAAGCGTAAAGATGTAGGTCTTGTGGTCCTTGGAAATCGTCCAGCTCTTTGCGATTGCGGGCTGTGGCATATTCTTGTTGTCGATACGCGTCAACCCCTCAAAGACCTGCAACTCGATGTTGGCTGACGACACATCAACCGAGACGGCTGGATCGATTGTAGCGGGCTCAGTCCCCAGGTTGTATGTTACCTCCTGGGCAACTGCCTTTGCTGACGGTATAACAAACACTCCACCAAACAGTGAGACCACAAAAACAAGTACCAAGACAAGTGACAGTGCTTTCTTCATACACCAACCTCCCTTTTCCAAATACGATTTGTCGCATCTTGTGGCTACAAAATGGTGACAATACACCCGGAAACGCAGTAAAGTCTTAGCTTTCGATCAACTATTGAAATGCTTCGACCTTATCCTGGGACGCATCCGTCTTGATGTGCATGGTGATCCGAACTTCCTGCAAGCCAGGGCGTACGTTCGGATCACCCCTGTTTCTTTTCTTGCCTAGATCGTCTGTACCGCCGTCACGAGGTTTCTGAAAGCTACCCCATGTAAGCGTTCTTCCAGTCGATAGTTCCCAGCGGCGACTCGTAGAAATTCTTGATGTGCTTGCTCAGGAGCACCGGGTTTGTGTAGAAATAGATCGGAAGAATGGGCATATCGGTCATGATGATCTTCTCTGCGGCATGCAACGTTGCCATGCGCGCCTTCGGGTCGGTGGTCACCTTGGCTTTTGCAATGAGAGCATCGTAAGACTTGTTGCTCCAGCCAGTGTTGTTCTGTCCGCCACCTGTTACAAACACCTCCAGGAACGTGTTGGGATCCATGTAGTCGGCATTATTGCCCGTCCACATGACGTCATAGTTGATGCTCGCCCAGTCATTCAAATAGACGCCCCTCTCCTCGTTCTTGAGGGTGCAGGTGATGCCAAGGTTCTTCTTCCACATCTGCTGGATCGCTTCAGCGATGGTTCTGCGTGCGTCGGAAGTGATGAAGCCCAGTGTGAAGGTAGGGAATCCCTTGCCATTCGGATACCCGGCCTGAGCCAGCAGAGCCTTTGCAGTCGCGATATCGTTGTCCTTGAAGTACGAACCACCCACTTTGCGGAAATCACTGCCAGGGAGCACGTCTGGCATGCCATAGGGAACAAGGGCCATCGCGGGAGGCTGTTCGCCCTTGGTGAGGGAGGCAGTGATGGCCGTGCGATTGATCGCGAGCGTCAAGGCTTTGCGAACACGGACGTCGTTGAACGGCTTCTTGGTGACATTGAACTGATAGTAGTATGACGCAAGTTCCGGAAGGATTTGCGCATCGCCTGAGGCAACCAGCTTGGGCAGCTCTGAGATGGGTACGCTGACAGCGGCGTCCAGCTGACCGCTCTGGTACATGGACAGAGCAGTGGATTCATCCTCGACCATGAGGTAGGTGATCTTGGTGAGCTTGACAGTGTTCTTGTCCCAGTATGTCGGGTTCTTGACGAAGACCATCTTGTCGTTGTGCGACCACTGTGTGAGCTTGAACGGTCCATCGGTGACGTAGTTGTTCGTCAGATCGGCGGCCCACTTGTCATTCGTGCTGACAACAGCCTTGCAGACTGGCATCATCTCAGGGAGAGCCGTCAACGCGAGGAAGTATGCGGTGGGCGACTGGAGATAGACCTTGAGCGTTTTGGCATTCAGTGCTTTGACGCCGACGTTCTTGCTTGGATTGATCTCTTTCGCCATGTTCGGAACGGGGACGTCCTTGTCCCCTACTTTCTTCGTAAGAGGATTGCCTTTGGCGTCGACAGCCTGAGCATAGTACTTGGTGCCGACCTTGATGGACGTATTGAACGCTTCACCGCCATAGACATAATACAGGTGGTAGGCGTAGGAAGCAGCCAGTTCGGGACTGAGAGAGCGTTTCCAAGCATACTCAAAATCATACGCCGTGACGGGCGTCCCGTTTGTCCAGTACGCATCGCGAAGCGTAAACAGATACGTCTTCCGATCCTTGGAGATTGTCCAGCTCTTCGCGATTGCAGGCTGCGGCGTATTCTTGTTGTCGATACGCGTCAACCCCTCAAAGACCTGCAGCGCGATGTTGCGTGACACCAGATCGATCGTAAGAGCCGGATCGATCGTAGCGGGCTCAGCCCCCAGGTTGTACGTTACCTCCTGGGCAACTGCCTTTGCTGACGGTATAACAGACAGTCCACCAAACAACGAGATCAGAAATACAGCTACCAAGACAAGTGACAGTGCTTTCTTCATACACCAACCTCCCTGTTCCAAATACGATTTGTCGCACCTTGTGGCTACCGAAGTAATAACACAATACACTAGGAAAACGCAGTAAAATCTTGTCAGTGCAACGATCACGATATCCTGCAAACATGCTATCTGTGATAGGACAGGCGACTACCTTTCGATAACGATGGTTGCGGGCTTGATGGTAACGCCTTTTCCAAGTGAGTCGCCGACTGGGCAGCAGCTTTCGATCAACTTTTGAAATGCTTCGACCTTATCCTGGGACGCATCCGTCTTGATGTGCATGGTAAACCGGATTTCCTGGTAGCCGGAACGCACACGTGGATCACTCCTGGATAACCCGTCGATGCCCAGATCTCCTTCGAGCTCGACCCAGAATTCCTTGAGATCGATGCCCTGAGATTTGGCAGACTCTGCCGCGGCGATACACTGACACGAACCGAGAGCGGCCAACAGAGCCTCGACCGGGTTCATGCCTGTGTCGGTTCCGCCGAGAGAGTTGGGCTCATCCATGATCACCTTGAAACCGCGGGACTCGCTTTCGACAGCAAGACCCCCGGGGAGCTTACGCGAAATAGACTTGTATGTCGTCTTTGCCATGTTGACGCCTCCATTTCTGCTTGAGACGGGAGAGAATATCTCGTCTCCTGAACCTGGTGCCTGGGCTGGTATTCATATCATGGCGATCACCTCAATCTCAAGCGGGCTTTCGCGCGGCAAGGCGGCAACCTGGATGCAAGACCGTGCTGGTGCTGAATCGGGAAAATATCGGCTGTATTGTTCGTTGAAAGCATTAAAATCGGCCATATCAGTCAGAAAAACAGTCGTCTTGACAATATTCGCCAGCGTACAGCCAGATTGTTTCAGAATGGCCTGGATATTTCGCAAGCACTGATCAACTGCATCGCCAATGGATTTGACATTCAGGTCACCGGTTGCCGGATCCATCGGCAACTGGCCGGATAGAAACAACAGGTTACCTGCCTGAATGGCCTGTGAATAGGGGCCGATTGCTGCGGGCGCCGTCAGTGTCTGAATTACTTTTCGATTCATCGTGTTCTCCTCCATAAATTTCTGGCTGAATTCAAAATGCTCCTGATCCAAGATCTTGACAGATTCATGGATCAACGTTTATTCAACATGATATCTAACAAAACATCATTCATATTCGGCATGCCTTCTTTGGCAAGCCGCCCCAGATTCATAATGGTATTTTCAGCTTCGTCTTCCACGATTCCCTCGATTGGGGAAATGCTCATGCCTTCAATGGCGAGGATGGCTGACTGCATAGCTGCAAATACGCCGGTGGCAACTTTCATGGCGCAGCCGGATTTTGCTCCGTCGCACAACATGCCGGTTACGGTGCCGAGCATGTTCTGGATTGCGGCACGAATCTGCCTGGGTTTGCCGTCCATTAAATAGGCGACTCCACAGCTTGCGCCGGTTGATGCTGCAATGACGCCGCACATGGCCGAGAGCCTGCCGAAACTGCGTTTGATGAAAATGGTAACCAAATTGCTGAGCAACACTGCCCTGACCAGACGTTCGTATGGCAGATCCAGTTTTTCTGCAACCGCGACGACTGGAACAGTGCAACAAATACCCTGATTTCCGCTTCCCGAATTACTCATGACCGGAAGCATGACGCCAGCCATACGGGCATCTGAACCCGAGGCAGCCAACGCCACAGCATAATTTGTGATCTGGCTCATTGCTTTACCAGGATTGTCGATATCGCCACTATAAATGATCTTGCCGACCTGCAACCCATAGCCTTTTTGCAACCCCTCAATTGAAATAGCCCGGTTCAGTTTGATACTGAGTTCAATCAAACCTAATCGGTCTATCGGAACCTGATCAACAAAGTCAAACAGATCGTTCAAGGTAAATTCATCCGTCAGATCCGGCATCTTTTCTTCAGAAATGTGCTCGCGGTCAAAAACAACCTGATCATCCACTTCAATCCGTATGATCAAATCGTGCCGATCGGCGATAATGACTTTTGCCGAACGCGTTGTTGTTGTGACCAGCACTTCGATATACAAATCCGTTGTGTTTTCAGCGACATAAACCTTGGTCCACTCATGGGCATGTAGTTTTGCTTCGTCGATGCAGGCCTGGCTGACGTCTCGCAGAACCTCCAGATGCAGATCGGCATTCCCGCACAAAGCACCCAGTGTAGCAGCCAAAATCAAGCCGGGATCATCGGCGCCCGGAATACTGACTGCCATTGCATTTTTGATAATCCCCTGGCTGGCCCGGACAACTATTCCTTTAATGGGTTCATCCGGAATCTGACTTTTGGCCACAGCTGCTGCATAGGCAACAGCGATGGGTTCTGTGCAGCCAACCGCAATGACCAGTTCTTTTTCCAATAGACCGAGATAATCAAAGTGACTCATTATTCTTGCTCCCTCTTTGTACAATTCACTGACAAATTACTTGGGAAATTTTCGACAGGGACCACTTGTAAAGAATTGAGAGCAATCCTGGCATCATCAAGGTTTGAATCCGGGTGGTGCCCGTCTCAGGGTCAATGTCTATCCGTCCTTACTGTTCACCGACGTGTGACATGTCGTCCTGGTTTCTGAGAAAACGAGCCTCCCGCACGTAGTTGTAAACCGTGTAGACAGAGACTCCCATCTCGTGTGCAACAAGATGAGTGGCATCCTTAATGTCAAAGACCCCCATCCCATAGAGTTCTGCCACAATGAGCCTGTTTCTCTTCGTAGAGGACATACTGTGCTGACCCTCCACTCTACTAAGAGCCCTGTTAAGACTCGCGCGAACAAGGTCTGAGGCACTGGAGGGAAACGTCTCACCCGGAAGCGGCCGGGATTGAGTATCCTTGGAAGAAGCAGTCTCCAGGTAATCTATGAGTGGTGCGGACATATCCATGTTGAAGCATAGAAGGCCGATTGGCTTTCCCAGATCGTTTCTGATGACGGCAGAGAACGACCTGAGCGTTCGACCGTCGCTGGTCGTGGTCAGATAGCTATCAAACACACTATCATTGCTAGTCTCTGCACGCTTGAGGATCTCGATGCCATAGTCCGTCATAGGCGCACCAACTGTTCTTCCGGTCACGCTCCCATTCTCGATCTTGATGACTGAATGCAACAAGTCCTCGGTCGTATGAAGGACAACTTCGAAGTGCTTTCCAAAGTACTGTGCCAGACCATCTACGACGGGCTCCAGTGCCTTCAGAATGCCTCTATCACAAGGCACGCCTGCACTAGCCTGCATCGAGACGGTCTTGGCAGTTCTGTGCTTCTTGTCCACGAGTTTGCTCATCAATGCCTCCTCAACTGACTTTGACGTCTCTTCGTACTGTATATCCATACAGGAAAAAATTGCAATAGTATTTGCGCCAAAAATGTAATAATTGTTCTTATTGTACTACATTGCTTTCCCTGTAACCCCAACAGGTGTTTGCATTCAGCTTAGTCTGCGGAGCATGCCGAGCCGTGAACATGAGCGCTGTGGAACACCAACAATCCGTACGTTTCTTACAACAAACAACTGGCATTGAACTCTATTTACAATGTACATATACAGGGAAAATGCAAAATTGCAATAGAATCTACACCAAGAATGTAACAATTGTTTTCTAAGATGCCAGCACAGGCTGAACCTCAGTCCTGCTACAACACGTACATTTTCTTCCATTGTTCCTCCTCAGTCATCTGGTTAGAGCAGGTTTACTTCTGAGGCAACGATGATATTTGGAGTAGAAAAGAGATGAGGCAACACGTCCGCTTGACAAGATGCTGCGCCCGCGTACACTGCGCAAAGAACAACAACTTCGGAGCGAACAACAGAGGTGATCGTGGACCCAGACAGTGGATCGGAGCGACATAGTACCCTGCGACGTCCGAGCAGCTGATTCTGCTGGTCTTCTTTATAGCGTGACACAATCATCCCTCGCGCCTGCCAGTGGTCTGCTTGCCTGACCGGCGGCCAAACAAGTATGTTTCCTGTTCTATCATTCCTTTGCTGGAGGTCAGTGCCGTGAGCACTCCCATTACCCCAACTGAAGTCACAAAACGCAAGCGCGACGAGGTCCCGGCTCAGATGTCGAAGCTTCTCGCGTCTTTTGCCTCCATGGATGCAGACGCCGTGATGAAGCAGCTTGGCACAAGCCCCACTGGACTCACGGACCGGGTGGTTGAAGATCGTCTGGTCCAGCATGGCCCCAACGAGATCGCGCGCGAAAAGCGCGTTTCGCCGCTCAAACGACTGATCACCATTTTGTCGAACCCGCTGTCCATCCTGCTGATCGTCCTGGCAATCATCACCGCCGTCACCGGTGGCGGTCCCGGCGTCTATCTGATCCTTCTCATGGTCATCCTTGGCGCCGCTCTGCGCTTCTTCCAGGAACAGCGATCAGACAACGCCGCCGCGGAACTTCAGAAGATGGTCACGACGACAGCGACGGTCATCCGGAACGGCGACACGAAAGAAGTTCCTCTCAAGGACATCGTCCCCGGCGACCTGGTCTCCCTGTCGGCAGGGGACATGGTGCCCGCCGACGTGCGCCTCGTCACCGCCAAGGACCTGTTCGTGAGCCAGGCAGCCCTCACCGGAGAATCCATGCCTGCCGAGAAGAACGTCGACGTTGTGGATCCCTCCCAGACGGACGTGCTGAGTATGCCGAATCTGTGCTTCCTGGGCACGAACGTCGAAACGGGCTCTGCAACGGCGGTTGTCGTGCAGACAGGCAAGGAGACCTACTTCGGGTCCCTCGCCAGCAGCATCGTCGGTCATCGTGAGATGACCAGCTTTGACAAGGGTATCAACAACTTCACCTGGCTGATGATCAAGCTGATGCTCGTCATGGCACCTACCGTGTTTCTCATCAACGGCTTGATGCGACACAACTGGATGGACGCCTTTCTGTTTGGCCTGGCTGTTGCCGTGGGGCTGACCCCCGAAATGCTCCCAATGATCGTCACGGTCAACATGAGCAAGGGTGCCGTCGACATGTCGCGCAAGAAGGTCATCGTCAAGCGCCTGAACGCCATTCAGAACTTCGGGGCCATGGATGTCCTGTGTACCGACAAGACGGGCACCATTACGCAAGGTCGCGTCGAGCTGGAAAAATATGTGAATGTCCTGGGAAACGAGGATGGTCATATCCTGGACATGGGATTTCTCAACAGCTACTATCAGACCGGCCTGAAGAACCTCATGGACGTTGCCATTCTGGCTCACCTTGACAAGGCCCGTGAACTTGTCGAGGAGGCAAAGTACCACAAAGTGGACGAGATCCCGTTTGACTTCACGCGCAAGCGCATGTCCGTTGCCGTGAC
>NZ_QXIW01000036.1:0-15971 GCF_003570985.1 Candidatus Cryosericum hinesii | reverse complement strand
CTCAACGGACAGGGATTCCGAGTCCTGGCCCTCGCCACGTCCAGCGCCGATCACGGTGCCTCAGACCGCGTCTATACGGTGAACGACGAACATGACCTTACCCTGCTGGGGTTTCTTGCCTTCCTGGACCCGCCGAAACCCACAGCAGGGGAAGCCATCGCGACACTTCATTCCAATAGCGTCGACGTCAAGATTCTGACCGGCGACAGCGACCTGGTCACCGTGAACATCTGTCACCAGGTTGGCATAACCGAGCCGTGTGTCCTCCTGGGACCGGCTATAGAAAAGATGTCCGATGACGATCTGGCAGGTGCGGTGGAAGATACCGTCGTCTTTGCCCGGCTTTCGCCACACCACAAGGAACGGATCATTCGCGCACTGCAATCCCGCGGCCATGTAGTCGGTTTTCTCGGCGACGGCATCAACGACGCACCCGCTCTCCGCACCGCAGACGTAGGGATCTCCGTCGACTCGGCAGTCGATATTGCGAAGGAATCATCAGACATCATCCTGCTGGAAAACTCGCTTCTGGTCCTGAAAGACGGTGTCATCGAAGGCCGCAAGGTCTTTGGCAATGTCATCAAGTACATCAAGATGGCTGCCAGTTCCAATTTCGGCAACATGTTCAGCGTCGTGGGCGCCAGTGCGTTCCTGCCGTTCCTCCCTATGCTGCCGCTGCAGATATTGACCAACAACCTGCTGTACGATTTGAGCCAGACCACCATCCCGACAGACACGGTCGACGAAGAATGGCTTACCAAGCCACGGAAGTGGGAACTTGGCAACCTGCGGCGCTTCATCGTGATCATCGGGCCCATCAGCTCCGTCTTTGACTACATGACCTTCTTCATCATGCTGGTCGTGTTCAAGTGCTGGAACAACCCAGCGCTGTTTCACTCCGGCTGGTTCGTGGAATCGCTGTTCACCCAGACGCTCATCGTCCACGTCATCCGCACCAACAAGATCCCGTTTATCCAGAGCCTAGCCAGCAAACCGCTGCTCATCAGTTCGGTGGCGGTTGTCGCCACGGGCGCACTGATGACTGTCATCGGACCCATCGCACGCATCCTGGGCTTTGTCACGCTGCCGCCCCTCTACTGGCTGCTCCTGCTGGGCATGTTGTTGATCTACGTCGTCCTCACTCAGCTCGTCAAGACCTGGTTCATTCGCCGTTTTGGTGACGTCTGACAGGTAGTGCCACTCCTCTCTTCGCACTTGAAGACCCGCTGTCCGTCAAGATGGCGGATCATTCGCTTTCGTGACGTGCCTTGGGGTGATAGTGTTTGCTGACGCTCCTGCTCTATCGGATGCGTCGCGGACGGAACGCTCGATTGGCCCAGCACAGGGCTTCGCGGTCACTGACCTCGTGGAAGTCCTCGTAGAACTGCCCAACAGCCATCAGCCATTCGGCCGCGTGAACTGCCACAACGTGGTACCCCTGCTCGACCAGCTGGCGCATCACTTCCTTGTCCACGACCGGCGTTCCGACCGTGGGGACGCACCCCATACTGGTGACGACATCCACGGCGGCGATCATCGTCGCTCCCGTTGCGATACCATCGTCCACAACCAGCACACGGGCGCCGCGTTCCCATGTCTGGGGGATATAGCGCTCGAACAGCTCTGCGTACAGGACAAGGCGTTCTTTCTCGAAGCCGATCTCGGCGTCGAGGTGCTCGCGCGGTTCGTGTGCGGATTCGGGTGACAGGATGGTGGCGAAACTGCCGTTTCCGGCATAGCCGAGAGCCCCCACTGCAACTTCGCGGTTGGCGTCAGCACGGATCTTGCGAATGAGCAGGACACCAAACGGCAGGCCGAGCTCCTGGGCGACAACAGATCCGACGATGACCCCGCCGCGTGGAATCCCACAGCAAAGGTCGAAGACCAATCCTTGGTCTCGGACCTCACTTGCCAGCTTGGCTCCCGCTTCTTCCCGCGACAGGAAGACCATAGTGTTCCTCCTATTAGGTCATGCTCGACCGTGTCGGAATCTCCACTGACATCAGCATGACAGAACAGGAAATTTGGTCAACACCCTGGACCCGGTGACAACCGGACCCTGAGAAATCGTGTCGGAGGGCTTCAGACCTCGAGATACCAGACGATAGCGGTCTCATCCTCGCTACCCGGCGTGGCCTGCAGATAGAGACGGTCGAACCCGCCGATGACAAACCCGTAGTCACGGTAGAACATACATGCTGTCACGTGGATGTCCTGCGTTTCCGCGCGCAGCCAGCGCAGTCCCCGGGCAAGAGCCCATGCCTTGACAGTATCCATGAGCAACGTCGCGATACCGTGATGAAGGTGGCCGTGCTCAACGCGCAGGCCCCAGACACGCGCCATGTTGTTGTGGTCTTCCTGGACACACACCTGTCCTACCAGTTGCTCTTCGACAAATGCGAGATAGATGGCCGCGTCATCTCTGCCGAGATAGACACGGTCGGGACAGCAGACCTCTGCCTTCTTATACGGCAGTTGGACGGAATCGACGTCGAAGTCATAGTTGTCACCGCACATGGATACCTTGACACGCGCCTTCACGACCAAGTTGCTGCGGAGCTCATCCACGTAACCGGCCATGTCCGGTGTCGCCCGCATGATCCGTATGTCGAGACCAGTCATGTCATCCACTCTCACATCATACACGAACGCCGCGCCGAAGCGGGAAGCCGGCATTCACAACCAGACACTGTCTCCCGAGGACACGCACTGGATGCTCTCCTCCGCGGTTCGTCCCCACCTACGCGGGAATCCATGTGTTTTGTCGAAGGCTCGGCAAAGGTATAACGGTCTCGAAGGAAATAGAACCGTCCCGAGAATGTTACACTTCCACGACGCATGGTTCCCCACATCCTCTCCGTCCTCGTCATCGTACGAGTATCCCCTTCATCGTACGGAATTCAGATGATGCAACTCGGCCCGTTGCCCTTAGCATCACCTGAGATATACTGCAGGCAGGAACCTGGATCCTTGTTGTGAGGCGAGTAGTTGAGACAGCAACTGTTCCGGTTGATCCTGACATGCACGCTCGTCATCCTGACTGCATGGAGCGCGGGATGTCGAGCAAGTACGACGGACATTCAGGAGGCACCTATGGAAATCACGGTCACCAGCACGGCATTCATGCCCGGCAAGCCCATCCCGGTCAAGTACACCGGGCAGGGCGAGAACATTTCGCCGGACCTTTTCTGGAGAGACACGCCGGACGGCGTCGTCAGCTTCGCCCTTATCTGTGACGACCCTGACGCCCCTGCCGGAACTTGGGTCCACTGGACCATATGGAGCATCCCTGCCACATCGAGGGGGCTGGCACAGGGCGTACCCGCGAATGCATCCTTGTCTGACGGCTCCGTGCAGGGCATCACCAGCGCCGGCACGTCCGGGTACCACGGCCCCATGCCGCCACGCGGCAACGCCCATCGGTACTACTTTCGAATCTACGCTCTGGACACAGTATTGTCCCTTCCGGCGTCGGCGAACCGGGCGCAGCTCGACGCAGCCATGAAAGGACACGTCCTGTCGCAAGGGCAGCTGATGGGAACATATCAGCGACAGTAGCAGAGATTCTCGATGCTGACTTGCATCCCGCAGACTGACAGCGGAACCCTGCAATGTGGTTACCCTGCGCAGGCACCTACTGTGGGGTCGATGCTCCCCCGGAGGCAGTCGTGGTACTGACCGTGATGGTGACGGTCTTCGTAACCGGCGCCCACTGGACGTCAGCGCCGAGGTGCTCACTGACAAAGCGCACTGGCAGCATGGTCCTGCCGTTCATGATGGCCGCCGGAACGTCCAGGATAACCTCCTTGCCGTCGACGACAGCACTATGATTGCCGATCTGAAGCAACAGGGTCGTGCCGTTGAACACTACTTCAACACTGCGCGTTTCGGGGACCCATGTGATTACGCCGCCCAGACCTTCAATAATTGGGCGCAATGGTACCAGCGTTCGACCACTCACAATGACAGGAGGAGTATCCAGGGTCACGAGCTGGCCGTCCAGATGGGCGACCTTGCTGCCCACGGAAAGCGTGATGATGTGCTGGTTCGGGTCGACGGACTTCTTGAACGTCGCCAGGAAAGACTTGTTGGCATCCATTGTGAGCGCGAGCGGATTGGCTGTTCCAGTGATACCACCGCTCCATCCTGTGAACTCCCATCCGGCAGCCGGCTTTGCGGTGACCGTCACCGTACTCCCTGCAGGATACGATTTCGTCTGTGGCTCAATGCTCAGCAAGCCATTGCCAATGACCGTAGGGAGCAGCGTGTATGATGCGGGAGTGACCCCACCGATGACGTACTGTGCCAAGCTCTGCTCGTTGCCGTTGAACCAGTCCAGGTCGACGTTGTGCCCTTCGATGCCTGGAACGGTCCCAGTGTCAGTATACTGCCAGAATGCCCACGAGCCCCACCCGCCCGTGTTCGGCTGGGCGGCAAGAGCATAGCCCGCTAGCCAGAGATGATAACGCCCATCGATGGTCGGGTCCGCATTGTGGAGGTCCGCAGCGACAGAAGCGCTGCAGTAGATCACCGGATTGACCCCCTTGGCCGCTCGCACGACACTCGCCCATTCGTCGATCCAGTGCACCATCGCCACTCCATGGATATTGTACCTGGGCTCGATGTCCAGAACCGGGGTGAGAAAACCGGGAGTGATATACTGTCCCGCGGCCTGGAGAAAGTAGGCCGCCTCGGCGGCGGCGGGGTTATCAGCCGGCCAGCAGATGTGGTAGACACCCGCCAACAGGCCTGCCGACCGGGCACCCGGGACCAGGACGTTCAGGAAGGGGTCCGTAATGGTCAGTCCTTCGGTCGCTTTGACAAAAGCAAATTGAAATCCCACCTGGTGAACAGAAGCCCAGTTGAGGGGATTTCCCGCCTGATCACTGCTCTGCCAGCGCGAAACGTCGACCCCCTGGATCATCCCGACCCTCATCTGCGCGGGGATATTGATGCTGCCCGTGGGACAGGTGATGCGAACGAGACTTTCGTAGGTCCCCGCCGGCATGCCGGTCCGCTGCACTGCGACGTTGATGCGCTGGCTTCCGCTGACAGGCAGGGTCACTGTCGTGGGCGAAACCCCGACCAGCCATGAAGCGCCAGGGGTGATGACGAACGTCACCGGCGTGCTCCCCGCGTTCTGCAGAGTCAGGACGAGTGACGTCTGCTCGCCTCCGAAATCGAGCTCCGGGGGAAGAAAGAAGACGCCAGGTGGCATCGGTGCCGCCTGTGGAATCACCTGGACACCTGTGCAGAGATCGCTCGCGCCATTCGCGTTGACAGCGCTGACAGCGTACCAGTAGGACCTGCCACCGACAAGCATGGGGCCGTCCGTCCAAGTGTGCGTGTTGAAGCCCTGATCGCCGACATTCAGTGTGGCAACGAGCGTCGACGGAGCCGTGTGACGGTCACGGTAGATGCGCCAGGCAATAATCGGAGCGGTTCCCGTTTCCTCGGGAAGACTCCATGAAAGCACAACAGACTCGATCCCGGCTGTAGCCCCAAGAGCGGTCGGCGCGCTGGGAATCGGACTAGGGACAGCCACCTTGAGATACGTGTCGACAGACCAGCCCATCACGCCACTTTTCCACTGGACGCGCCACCAGATGAAGGTACCGCCGGCAACAGGACCTTCCAGGATGACCCCGCGGGCCCCGTCCTTTTCGGCCCCGACAACGGTTCCCAAAGTGGCAGCCGACGATCGCACGTTGAGGCCGTCTCCCCCTGTGCCGGTGACTTGGACAGCAGTTCCTACAGTCAGTGTCTCGGCAAGAGCTGAAAACGGCATGGACACAAAAGAGATCAGCAGGACCAGACACAGCATGATGGCAGCCAGCCCCCTGAGCTCCATCCTCTTCTCCCCACCGTGCCTGCCTTCTGGATGCCTCATATCGACCATCGTGCCTCCCGTATTCTGCCGGCTTGTTGCCACCTATTTTTACAGTGTAGCAGCGTTCAGACAACTATTCCACACAGTTCTTCACAGGACCTGCGAACATCTGTGTTGTCAAGGTCGACTCTCAGGAGCACTTGCTTCCCGCATCGATCATCTCCTGTGCCCGGTCCGCAACCTGCGGCACCATCTTGCACGACACGCCCCACGGCCTTACAATACATGTATTGCAGTGCCTCCAAGAGCGGGCGCGCAACGCAGGACAGGAGGCCAACGATGAACCTGATCATGTTCGACATGGATGGTACCCTCTACCGGACGGAAACGTCCTTCTTTCCAGCAGTGCACGACTTTGCAGGCAAGTATGGTTTTTCACAGCCCAGCGACGATTTCCTGCGAGGCTTTATCGGCAAGACAGGCGAAGAGTGGAAAGCCTGGGTAGAGAGTCTGCATCTCGGGAAACCGACAAATGAACTCGATCAGGAATTTGACGCCCTGGAGCGACATTATGTGAACACTCAGGGACAATTGTATCCCGGTGTTCCGGATGTTCTCCGGACACTGGCAGCCAACGATTGGCATCTCGGTATCTGTAGCAATGCTCCACCCTGGTATCCCGAACTTATCCTGACGAATGCCGGCGTCCGGGATCTTTTTGACCTCGTCCGTGTACCAAAACGCAGCGGCGAAACAAAACCCGTGATGCTCTGCGAGGTGTGGAATGAGCTTCGTCCGGAGCAGTGCGCCATGGTGGGTGACCGGGCCGACGACATGCAGGCCGCACTTGCGGGAGGTTACTTTGCGATAGGCGCTGTCTATGGTTGGGCTCCGGAGGAACTAGCGTTCGCAGACGTTCGCATCCACGACATTGCCGAGATACCGATGGCCCTTGCCCGCCACTGGTTTCAAGAGGGTGAGCCCAAGCATGCAAGCGCTTCCACGACCGTGGCGCCTGCTCCGGTCGTTGCTGAAGCGCGGGTTCCACAACCACCCATTACCCAGACACCAGCCCAGGTTCAGGAACCCCTGCCTGCCAAACCGAAAGTATCCATCCCTCAGCGTGAAGAGACACCTATCATCAATCGGCCCATCGCGCCGCCGGTCCAGACGTCCCCGGAGCCCCCGGTGAAAGCACCTGTCGTCGTGGCGCCTGTCCAGCCGGTAGTCACACCGCCTGCCCCCGCAACGCCGCTTCGCTCGGCACCAGAGGTTGTCACTTCCCGTCCCGTTGAGTCGGAACCGGCGACTGTAATCAGAAGATCCTGGAACCCCTTCCGCAGGCACGACAACAAGCCACGATAGGAGTGGATCCATAGTGAAGTGCTGGAATTCCTGCAATCAGGATCAACACACAACCTTCGTTGACAGTGCCCTGTTCGGACCCATACTATACTGTTTTGCAGGTCCGTGCACAGGGAAACAGACGGCCGGGACTAATCCGACCGAACGCTCACTGTCGATGTCTCATAGCATGGGTCCAATAGTACTCGCCACACCCGTGCGGCGACATCCGACATATGAAAGAGCCGCCTGCTGACTGTCTGAGAGCGTCATCCTGTCGAGCGCCGGCACAAGGAGCTCACGTGACATTTGATTCATTTCATCTCGACCCCCGCCTTACCGCGGGTATTGTTTCATGCGGCTACACCACACCCACACCCATCCAGGAGAAGGGTATTCCCCCTGTCATGGAAGGGCATGACGTCATGGGCCTTGCCCAGACCGGTACAGGCAAGACAGCCGCATATGCACTTCCGATCATGGAGCGCCTGCTGACGGGACCGCGCGGTTCACTGCGTGCCCTCGTCGTCGCCCCAACCCGCGAACTGGCGGAACAGATCGCCGAAGACTTTCGCGACCTGGGTCGCAAGGCTCGCCTCACCGTTCTCACTATCTACGGTGGCGTCGGTATCAACCCACAGATTGATGCGCTCCGGCGCGGCGTCGACATTGTCATCGCCTGCCCCGGTCGCTTGCTGGACCATATCAGCCAAGGTACGGTCGATCTCACCAAGATACAGGTCCTTGTCCTCGACGAAGCGGACATGATGCTGGACATGGGCTTCCTGCCCGACGTCCGGCGCATCATCAAGAACCTCCCCGCCCAGCGCCAGAACCTGTTGTACAGCGCCACCATGCCGGAGGACATCCGCCATCTGGCCGATGCTATCCTGCATGACCCCGTGACGGTCCAGATTGGGCACTCCGCTCCGGTAGAAACGGTTTCACATGCGCTTTACCCCGTACCGCAGCACCTCAAGACACCGTTGCTCATCGAGTTACTGAAACACACTGATACGGAGTCGGTGCTGATCTTCACACGCACCAAGCACCGTGCCAAGAAGCTTGGCGAGAAGCTGGCCAATGAAGGCTACCGCGCGACGTCGCTGCAAGGCAATCTGTCGCAGCGCGCACGCCAGGCAGCATTGGGCGGCTTTCGCGACGGTAGATATAAGGTACTGGTCGCTACCGACATTGCGGCTCGCGGCATCGATGTGACGCAGATTTCGCACGTCATCAACTATGACATCCCGGACACAACGGACGCCTACACCCATCGCATCGGACGTACCGGCCGAGCTCTCCATTCGGGAGACGCGTTCACTCTGATCACAGAGGAAGACACGATCCTGGTCCGTGATATTGAGAAGGTTCTGGGAACGCCCATCGAACGGCGTACCCTCTCCGGCTTCGACTACAAGGCCCCCGCTCCAAAACGCGAGACTGAGTTTGCCTGGGATCACAGACCCAGTACGGGTTCCAGCCGCCCTCAGCGTTCGGCCGGCCATGACAGTCAGTCCGCTTCAGCACCGAAACATCATGAAAACAGCGTGAACCGGCCAAAGAGCTTGAATCATCGGTCAGAGACAAGAAGACCGGCAAATATCCGGACCTCTTGACAACGTTTTCATAGAAGTGATATAATAGAGGTGTGATAGCGCCAAACGTTATCACATGCCCTCCTTCGCAGGGGCCCCGTCTGGGGCCCCTCGCTTTTTCCCGCGGCTTGTCCTTGTTCCGGTGCGCTATTCGCGAATCGTCTGCCCCAGCGTCGGTACGTCCACGAGGACGAAATCCGAGTGGTCAATCGCCCCCACCATGAACTCGGGCTCGTTTGCTATGCGCGCCTGGTCCCCTGCCTCATAGTCGACTCCATTGACTGTCAGAGTGCCGCGGGTCAGGTAAAGAAATGCGCAACGGTCCAGAGCCATCTGGTATTCGATCATCTGGTAGGGTTCGAGCGAACCGACGAAAACGGTCGCATCCGCGTTCAGAAGAATCGCCCCCGCCTTGTTCTGACCGGATGCGACTGCAACCAGCTCGTTGGGAGGAGGAAGCGCTCCAAAAGCAGCCTCAGTATGAGACGGCATCAGTCCCGACTCCCGCGGAAAAATCCCCACCTGATACAAATGGGCTTGCCCCGGGCACTCGTTCGTCTCCACGTGACGGACACCGGTCCCGGAAGACAGGACCTGAACATCGCCTGGACGAAGACGTACCAGAGGCTGAACCCCCTGCCGCTGCCGTATCTCCCCTGCCACAACGATGCTGACGACCTCAATCTCGTCATGGAAGTGGAGCGGAAAACCACACGCGGGGTGGATAAGGTCATCGTTAAAAAACCGGAGACCACCCCAGCGAACGTTTCCGGGCTCGAAATAGTCGCCGTACGAGAACAGCAGGAAGTTCTCGGAACTCTGCGACACGGCGAGGTGTCGCTTCTGCGATGCTACGCGGCGGATCATCCGGCCTCGCTGTGGAGCTGGTCCTCGGACAAAATCTCGCCGGTACTGATCATGTCGAGAAATATCTGTCCGATGGTGGGATCGAACTGCGTCCCAAGGTGTCGTGCAATTTCCTCCCGGGCCTCTGCCGCTGGGAGAGAACGGCGATATGGACGCTGAGACGTCATCGCATCGAATGTATCGGCGAGAGCCAGAATCCGAGAACCGACCGGAATGTGTTCTGCCGACAAGCCATCTGGATAGCCGGCTCCATCCCATCGCTCATGGTGGTTGCGGATGATGGTCGCAACATTGTGCAGCTGCGCGATGGGGCGCAGGATACTCTCACCGACCAGAGGATGTGTGTCCATGATCACTACCTCTTCCGGCGTCAGACTGGACGGCTTGTCCAGCAGACGATCGGGGACCGCTACCTTGCCGATATCGTGGAGACGGGCGGCCAGCTCAATCTCAGCCACATCGGCAGCATGGCCCAGGACCCTGCGAGCTACCTTGCCGGCCAGGAAAGCGACTCGGGTGGAATGGCCACGTGTATACCGGTCTCGAGCCTCCAGTGCGTCGACCAGCGTGATCATACCGCCCACAAAGCGCTCCGGAAGTTCATCTTGCAGGGCCGCGACCTGCTGTTGAAGTCCACGGACTCGCGGCTCCTGACGAGCATCCTGAAGCTGCCGGTCTGTCACGTCGTGAGACGTCACGGTTGTACCAGCATAGGTACCTTCCGGCGTTTTCACGGAGACGCATCGGTGTTCATAGACCCTGCCTGTCGATGGATCCCCCTCGACAACCGAGAACTCCTGTGCCACTCCTGTCCGCAGAGCGCCAAGACCCTGTTCGACGTCCTCGCTCACCGAGCTGCCAAAGAACAGGGGAAAAGCGATGCCGCCGTCCGACCGTGAACCCCTGATGAGTCGTGCTTGAGCGTTGAGTGTAACGACATGGTCGTGAGCATCGGCTACAACAACGCCGTCAGGAAACTGTTCGAGCGCCAACCGTATCAGTTCATCTTCATCCTGAGCCATAAGCGCCTCCTTGGCCTCACACCATGTTTATCAGTGTAGCGTTGTGCCTTGTCAATGTAAACGAGTAACGCGGCGCCAGTTGACGCTGGATTGACATGGCCGTTTTTGCTATACTGGCCGCAAGATGGACATGATGTCGTGATGGCACTACCGGTAACCAGCGAGAGTCAGTTCCACGAGAGGAGGAGAACAATGAGGAAAGGCGTAGTTTTATTGCTGCTGTTGAGCCTGGTGCTTGCAGTCGGATGCGGGAAGCAGGCAGCCCCTGCAGAGACAGGAAACATCCACGTTACGGTCGAAGATCATAATGGTGGGGTCATCAAGGGTGCCGCATTGACGCTCACGGATGGGACAGGGAAGGCAACGACCGCTTCCTCTGACAGTGAGGGCAAGGCATCCTTCTCGGGCCTCGCCAGCGGCGATTACGACCTGGAGGGGTCAGCTGACGGCTACACCACTAATTCGACGTCTCTCAGCGTTGCGGGCGGCGACCAGGAATCTACGCTGACGCTGGCGTCCACGTCGGCCCAGACCTCAAACCCATCGGGCGAGACTGCCGACAAGGACGTCTTCGATGGTCTGTCCAGCTATCGCTGGACGTTCTCCTCAACAGAAGCGAACGGGGTTACCCAGCAGTACGAAGGCGCCTTCGAGAAGCCGGACCGTGAGTACATACTCTCTGGCACCGGCAGCAGCCGTACCGAGATCTACAAGGTGGGAACGGCGGTCAAGATGCGTTCTGGCACGGGAGGCAAGTGGAATACCGTCACGGGCGACACGGCACAGCGTCTTGTGGGCCTGCACAACATTCTTTTCAATGTGCTCGCTGAGCGCTACTCTTCCATCACGAAGGAAGGCAGTGGATTTGTCCGCTCCGACGGTGGGACAGTCAATGGCTACTCCACTCAGAAGTATGCTCATGTCACGACGACGGGGGGCACGGTCACGAACATCACGGCATGGGTCATCGACAGCGGAGAGTTCAGCGGTGTCATCACCAGCTGGGTGTCCAGCGAGACGACGGGCGGTAAGACGACCTCGGTCAAGTGGGCATTCCTCGACCTGAACAAGCCTACTGGTATCAAGCTACCCTGACGCGCGACAGGCAGAGGTGCGGCCGCCTGGTGGAAATCCGGAATCAGGCGGCCACGGAATGTCACTCGTGAAGGAAAATGAAAAAGGCGAAAGGCTTACGCCTCTCGCCATTGTAGTAAGTTGGTTGGAGAAAGAAAGTCGCAACCTTCTCTTCTAACACGTTCGATATCTTAGCGGGTTCATCGCGCCACGCAACGGCAGATCTTGCATACAATTGTTCACAATTTGCACAAGAATCCGGAAGACGCGCTTTGGATCAGGTTTTGATGTGGACTCCCTTCCAGAATGCCGCCTACGCTGTTCTCCCTGCAACAACACTGTTGCAAAAGGGGCGCGGTGGTATACCATGGATAACAGGTTTGCCCCGCGCTCTCGTGGAACGCCGATGCTTATAATCACGGGCGACCGCAAGGGGAGCACGAAATGGAGCTACGTGGAACGCTCAAGGACTTCTCACTCGAGGCCATCCTTGGCCTGATTCGGAACGGTCACAAGACGGGCACATTGCGTCTCGTCGTCACAACACCGGTGGCAATGCAGCGCCGGGTCGACCTGTCCTTTCTAGGCGGGGAGATAGCATCGGTCCAGTGTGGCTCTCTCCGTGGAGTTGACGCCTTGCGTGAGGCGGCAATATGTGGGGAAGGTTCATTCGAGTTCACCATCGACAGTACACTCTCCCCTCAGGACGAGACCGTCCCGATTGCCATGGACGTAGCGCTGGCAACCATTGATGAGGCACGCAATGCAATGAAATCTCTGGGCGCAGCTCTTCCTTCCACCGGCGTAGCATTCAGTCACGATGTCCCTGCCGATAACACGGTCCACATCAGTGTCGAGGAGTTCCGCCTGCTGGCCGTCATGCACGACGGCATGACCCTGAACGATCTCATTGCAACGAACGCTGCTTCTACTGTAGATTCAATGCGAATCGTCCGGCAGCTCGTGGAACGAGGACTGCTCGTCGCCAGTCCCGAGAAAACAAACCAGGCGATTGCCGGACTGGGTGAAAGAACCGGCTGAACTGGCCCCGTCCATCGGGTGACGCCGAGCGCGAACAGCACCACAGGCTCCTCTCGAATCCTTCTGTTGATGGGCACCCCATAACTCCAATGGGTACCCGAAATTCAGAACACAGGAGGCACAGATGACCGTCCAGGACCAGGCAGGAACGATCCGCATCACGTTCGTCAGCACAAAGGGTGAGACTATCGCCAACGTCAACCCGCTTGCCACAGACGCCGTCGCATACGCGTGCGCCGGACAGCTCATGACTCTGCTCACTGAGCAGACGGCCGCCATCGTACGCAACAGGCGGGCCACATTCGTGGAGTAAGGAGGTAACCCATGGCTGATTCTCAGACCACCGTCCTTCGCCTCGTGTTCGGCACCGACACGCCCGGCAAGACCTACGCAATGGAGCTCAACAGCCCGAAGCCCGACCTCACGGACGCTCTGATCCGTCCGGTGATGCAGCAATTCATCGACGGCCAGCTGATCACTGGGAAGAACGGCATGCTCACGAGCATCGAGAGCGCCGGCATCGTCACTCGTCAAGTAACGGACGTCATCTCGTAGCAGCCGCACGTCCATCAGGCATACCAGGAAGGGGCGCAGCCACGGCTGCGCCCCTTTTGCATTTCCAGCATCAGGTCTAGTCTTTGACGTTGACTCCTGCCCGCAGGGCCACGTCGGCCGCAACGATCCCCTTGGCTACAAGCTCCTTGACGCACTTCTCCATCGTCATCATCCCCATAGCGCCGCTCGTCTGCATTGTGGAGACGATCTGGTAGGACTTGTTCTCACGGATAAGGTTCCGGACCGCCGGTGTCGCTATCAGTACTTCCGTGGCCACAACCAGCCCGTTGCCGTCTTTGCGCGTCAGAAGCTGCTGTGTCACGATCGCTGACAGGACGTTTGCCAACTGGATGCGAATCTGACCCTGCTGACCGGCGGGAAAGACGTCGATGATACGGTCGATGGATTGTGGAGCCGAATTAGTGTGCAGGGTCCCGAACACCAGGTGTCCGGTCTCAGCTGCCGTCAGAGCTGCAGCAATTGTTTCCAGGTCTCGCAACTCCCCCACGAGAATGATATCGGGATCCTCCCGCAATACAGCACGCAGAGCATGTGCGAACGATTCCGTATCCTCGCCCAGCTCCCGCTGGACCACGATGCCCTTGCGATGCTGGAACAGGAACTCAACAGGGTCCTCGACGGTGACCGTATGCACGTCGCGTTCCTGGTTTATCTTGTCGATCATTGCCGCAAGCGTCGTCGACTTGCCATGGCCGGTCGGGCCCGTCACGAGCACAAAGCCCTTCTCCAACTTGGTGAGACTCTTCACGACGTCTGGCAACCCGAGTGAATCGAGGTCGGGGATGGTGAACGGGATGCGCCGCATGGTCGCGGCCATCGATCCCCTCTGCCGGAACACGTTCACGCGGAACCGCGCCAGTCCTTTGACCGAGTAGGAGAAGTCGAAGTCCAGATGTTGCTTGAACACGGCCTTCTGGTCGTCATTCATGATAGGGTACACGAGTGCTTCGATGGCGCCGCCCGACAGCATCTCGGTCCCAACCGGCAACAAATGCTTGTGGAGACGCAGCATGGGCGGCGTTCCTGCCTGCATGTGCAGGTCCGAGGCCCCGCGGTCCACAACGATCTTCAGGATATCGTCCAGGCCCCTGATTTCTACGGGTGCCCTGTTGAGTTCTTCCATCAGTACCTCCAAATCGGCCGGACAGTCAACGCTTGTACCGCGCCTTCATGCAGTATAGCAACACACTGAAATGAAGCGCCATCATGAGGTGGAGAACAGTCTACCATGGCGACGTACTGGACATGATTGACAAAGCGACATGGGCGCGGTAGCATGAACTTATGGTCATGGAGTGGATGACCGGGAGGCCTGTCATGAACATCAACACACGCATCTGGGAAAACAGCATCGCAGGTCTGCCAAAAGACGACCAGCAGGCTGAGCAGTTCGAGCACTACGCCCGTGAGTTCTTCATACCCGATAGCATTGCTCCGTCCGTTTATCTCGCCAACGTGGATGCGCTGATGGAACAAGCAGCCGAAGAGAGCGGAGTCCAGCCCACCCCCTCGGCAGCCAAAATGGCTTTGTCGATGCAGCATCCCATCGGCTTCCCGACATGGTTTCTGGCAGCCTATCCAGACATTGCTCTCTGGTTCACGTCACAGGATGGTCCGGACCGCAAGGCCATCGATGCCGAAGTGACCAGGAGATCGACGGCATCCGGAGCCGCTGCCAATCATCTCGTCGACGAGAACGGGTTCTTCTCTCACCCTGTCCTGAGGACACTCATCGACTTATACCGTGAACGCATGACCTCTGTGCTGGAATGCATAGCTCCCGATGCCGATCTTCAGGAAGAGAGTGCAGCCGATTCGACCGACGAGCAGGCTCTGACAGCTCAGCAGGCTGTCGATCTGATGGCCGCCAACATCACTCGTTATGAACGCGAGCTGGCAACCAGCTACGGGGACAGGTTCACGGGCATGCGCCCACGACTCACGGTGGCGGGACTTCTTCAACTTGGTTACTACATCCTCGTCGATCACGTCATCCCGTTGGCGACTCTCGTCCAGGCTTCCGACGAATCAGCGTCTGCAGACGATCCGGTCGTCGAATTCGTGGAACGGCTCGAGATAGAAGTATTCTGTGCCGAGGGCGGTGAAGGCGAACGAAAGCGTATCGAAGAGGCGTGTCACCTATTGCGTTCCCGTATTCTCGATGTCGTCCTCCAGACCCGGAGCGACTTCGAAGAAACGCCCTCGCTTACTCAAGCCACCAGCAATTTCATGGAGCTGCCCCAGTTCGAACCCCTGCGACAAGCCATTGGCATCCGTCCTTCCAGCTAGCAGACCATTCCGGCCGGAAGTGAAGTCCGACTAGGGGATGTTCAAGGGCAACGGTTCTGGCTCGATCAATCCGTATGCCTCAGCGACCGGGACCACGAACATAATGCCGACACCCTTCTGGGTCATGTCCCCGACTGCGTCCAGTACAACCTTCTTGGCGCGCTCCAGGGTTTCAGAGTTGTTGATGACCGAGAAGATCGTTCTGCTGCTCTCCTGCACCGGCGAACCACCAAGCAGGCGGGCAATACCGGCTACGATCGGAATGTCGGCCGCAAGCATCTGACCCATGCCTCTGCTGTCGATGACAGTTGCGCCACCGACATCAATGGC
>NZ_QXIW01000035.1 GCF_003570985.1 Candidatus Cryosericum hinesii | reverse complement strand
CCTTCAAGACAGTTGTCGCAGTGCTCCCCGTCGTCGGCGTCGCCCTGTTGACCAGGTCATGGATCGGCGCCGCCCAGGGATTCACCGGTGTCGCCCTGCGGCTGGTCCTCGTATGCGGGGTCGCTGCCGTCTGCTACATGGCCTGCAGCGTTGCCTTGCACATCGACGGCTGGCGTATGCTGCTCGGTCGCATCAGACACCGTCTCCCTGCAGCTTCTCCTTTGTGATACGCTGCTCAATAGAGTCCAGGGCGGCAAGCGACCGGAAGTCAGCTGCTTATTCCCGTCCCCTTCTGTCATTCCCGCGCAGGCGGGAATCCATGTACCACCCTTTCCTATTGAGCAGCGTATCACAAAGAGCTCAAATAGTGGTGGATCGTGTGTCCTTTATCCATGCCGCCATGACTGGATCGACGAGGTGCCATTCCTTGTCATACTCAACAAGGTCCAGCATCTTGAGTGCTTCTATAGCTTTCTGCATACTCGAGGCCGGCACGTGATACCGCTGTAAATACTCATAAGCCGACGGTTGCGATGTCGGTTCGACAGCAATGCTGGTCAGTGCACGCCGCTCAATAGGGGAAAGTCCGGTCCATGTTGCTTCAAAGAGAGCTGTAGTATCGTCGAGAAGCGCATTCCATGATGCTTCGACAATATCCTTGGTACACACAGTCTCGGTCATGCCCCACGCAAAAGCTGCCAATCGCTGGACGTACGACGGATAACCGGCGACGTGATCGTAGATCAACAAGGCTATGTCAGGACTACATGTTTTGCCACTCTCCGAGAACTTCTGGACAATATAGGGAACGAAATCATCGCTGCTGATGCTGCTTAGTGTCATGAACCCGCAGCTTCCGTAGAAAGGGCGGTTCTTGCCGAACATATCCATGAGCAGTTGTCGTCGACTTCCCACATAGATAAAAGAGATGCTCTTATGCATCTGGATATGCGAACGTAGCGTCCCCTCAATTCTCTTCGATTCCGGGAGCGTTGCGATTTCCTGAAATTCATCGAACACGCAGCACGCTTTCCTATGGTTTTTCTCAACATAGTTAAAGAGGCCTTCCATAACATCATCAAGCCCTGCAGCAGGCGATGCTCCCGGTGCCAATGCTGTAGAAACGACAATTCCCTCCGGGCGTGCTTCGAAGGTCACGATAAAGCTTCTGAACAGGTTGGCAAGCCGACTCCCGAAATTGTCCGGAGACGCTCCACGTCCAATCCCTGCAACAACCGCTTTCGCCAGCTTCGTAACAAAGTCCTGCTCGGAAAGGACAGAGAAGAAGTCGACATACACAGTTAGGAATTTTTGCTCCCGGAGACGTTCTTGGAGATGAAGAGCGAGAGAGGTCTTTCCATAACGACGAGGAGAGCTGAGGACAATGCTCTGCCCATCCTGGACGAGGCGCTCTAATTCGGCGAGTTCCTGCGTTCTGTTGCAGAAATCAGAACCACCGGCAACACTAGTAGTAAATGGATTACTAACTGTTGTGTTTCTCTTCATAATGGATTCCTCCATAACATCAAGTGTGTTACACGATACGTGTTACACGATACGTGTTACACTACAAGTCTAGCAACAACAGTAACTCGTGCAAGCTTTCGTATTGATATGGGGTCAGCTACTCATTCCAGCTACCTTCCGTCATTCCCCCCGAGTATTTCTTTCTAATGCGAGGGGTGCTCTCGGCGAAGGCGGGAATCCATTCCTTGTCCTACCCTCGGCTATTGAGCAGCATATTCCAAAGATGTTGGTCAGTGCCCTCCGCTGAACGGGGAACACAGGTACATCCGCAAAAGTGTTAGTATCTCCACTTTTTGGTCCGCAAAAGTGTCGCTGTCTCCACTTTTACGTCCTTAAAAGTGTTGCCTTGGCGTGACAGTCTTGTACAATGAATCAAGAAAGTCAGATCGTGAGAGGCGACAATATGGACCGACATGCAATGAAGAGACTGCAGGCGTGGAAGGGAGAGAGAAACCGCAAACCTCTGATCATACGGGGTGCTCGACAAGTCGGCAAGACCTGGCTCATGAAGGAGTTCGGCAGAATATCTTGTCGGAACGTGGCCTATGTCAACTTCGACAACAACCCACGGATGCAGAGTGTGTTTGATGGCGGATATGATACCGCGCGTCTCATCTCTGCCTTACAGATCGAAACTGGCGTCAGGATCACTCCTGAGGACACTCTCATCATTTTTGACGAGGTGCAGGAAGTGCCAAAAGCCCTTACCTCACTGAAATACTTCAATGAAAACGCACCGGAGTACGCGATCGTTGCGGCAGGTTCTCTGTTGGGTGTCGCCTTGCATGAAGGGACTTCCTTCCCCGTGGGGAAAGCGGACTTCCTGGATCTGTATCCTCTGAATTTCCGGGAGTTTCTCAACGCCACGGGGCATGAGCAGCTCAATGAATTGATTGGGAAGAGGGACGTTGCTCTGATCACCTCGTTCCGAGAAACTTACATAGATCTGTTGAAGCAATATTATTACATCGGTGGCATGCCCGAGGTGGTGACGACCTATCTGGAGACACAGGATTTCGAGGCGGTCCGGCGAATCCAGAAGAACCTGCTAACCTTCTATGATCAGGACTTCTCCAAACATGCCCCCGTAGAGATCGTACCGCGAATGCGCATGATCTGGAACGCCGTGCCGACGCAGCTTGCCAAAGAGAACCGGAAGTTCGTCTATGGTCAAATCCGGGAAGGCTCACGCGCAAAAGACTTCGAGCTTGCGATCCAATGGCTGGAGGATTGTGGCCTCCTCACCAAGGTCTACCGTATTACCAAACCGGACGTTCCGCTGAATGCGTACATGGATACCCGGTCCTTCAAGCTCTACGTCCTGGACGTCGGGTTACTGGGAGCCATGGGCGATCTCGACGCAAGGACATTGATCGAAGGCAGCAGCATCTTCGAAGAGTTCAAGGGCTCGCTGACAGAACAGTATGTGCTGCAGCAACTGATCTCCGATCTTGGGTTGCGTGCCTTTTACCATACAACCGAGAATTCTACGGGAGAAGTCGATTTCCTGGTCCAGAGAGGACCAAACGTGATCCCTGTCGAGGTCAAGGCGGCTGAAAACCTTAAATCCAGGAGCCTGCGGGCGTATTGTGACAGGTACGCTCCGGCGTATG
>NZ_QXIW01000034.1 GCF_003570985.1 Candidatus Cryosericum hinesii | reverse complement strand
TGACAGGTACGCTCCGGCGTATGCAGTCCGGACCTCCCTGTCGAACTTCCGAAAGGAATCATGGCTGGTGAATATTCCACTGTACGCGATCGCCTTGTTGGGCTCCATCGAAGAGTTGTGATATGGGGTCAGCTGCTCATTCCCGCCGCCTTCCGTCATTCCCCCCGAGTATTTCTTTTCAATACCCCTGAGCATTTCTTTTCAATGCGAGGGGCGTTCTGAGGGGTGCTTTCGGCGAAGGCCCGGTTCGTCATTCCCTCCGAGTATTTCTTTTCAATACCCCCGAGTATGTTAGTCCCATGCGAGGGGCGTTCTGAGGGGTGCTTCCCGCGAAGGCGGGAATCCATTCTTTGTCCGTGTCTATGTACCACCCTTTCCTATTGAGCAGCGTATCACAAAGGGGAAAGGATTCGCAGGCGAGCCATGGCCTCCACCAGGTTGGGGTTGATGCGGTGGGAGTAGACCAGCTCGGAGCGCTCCATCGCGGTGTCACCCACAGCGCGGTAGCACAGAGACAGGCCGTAGTAGGCGAAGGTGTTGGTGAACCCCTGGCGGGCGACGCCATTCAGCAGTTCCTTGGCGCGCGCGGTCTCTCCTCGCGCAAGTGCGCAGAAGGCCTGTGCTGTGACCGCATATGGCTCTCCCTTCGTGATGGCCAGCGCCTCAGCAGCCTTCGCCTCCGCGCCTGGCACGTCGTCCCCGACGTAGACCATGGCCAGCGCCAGCCATCCCTTGATGCCGGCCAGCGTCGGATACAATCGCTCGGCCTGCTGCAGGCAGGTCAGTGCTGTGGGGCTCTTGAGGTTGAGCTCCAGCATGCCCTGGCTCCACCAGGGACGGTAATCCTCAGGCGTCAGAGTCCGGGCCTGTACGAAGGCGGATCGCGCTGCGTCGGTGACCGGGCCTGTTACGCCGCCCGCGAGCGCACTGGCATACGTGCTGCCCAGCAGGTTCCAGTACATGTCGTTGCCGGGGTCGCGCACCACGGCATCCGTCAGGCGCTCAGCTTTTGTGACAGGATCTAGTCCCCCCAGGCGCAGTGCGTACAGCGACGCGACCCCGCGCTGGATGGGCACCAGCGCAAGCAGGAGGGCGAGCCCGCCCGCGATCAGGCACGAGATACGCCTATGGCGGACCATCGTGTGGCGGTCATCGCGGCTGAGCAGGTCATACGTCACGGTGCGGGTCGACAGCAGGGCCAGGCAGAGGAAGAGGACGGCAGGCGCCACGGCGTAGACGTAGTCGACATCCATGCACATGTGCAGGAAGTAGGCGAGGGTGCCCGCCCACAGGCCGGTGACCGCCATGTCCTCACACGAGCCGAAGACCCGGTCAAGACCATGCAGGCCGCGCCGCACGATCCAGGTGAACAGTGGTACGGTCCCCAGCAGGCCGGTCTCGGCCAGGAAGCGGAAGAAGAACGAGTGTGGGTCGATGCGGCGGGACACATCCGGCACCCACTCGAACGCGGTCCACACGTGAGGAAAGGTTCCCAGCCCCGTGCCCGCCCAGACGTGTTCGCTGAACAGGCGCAGCGCCAGCACGATCAGGTGGACGCGTGTGTCGTTGGATTGGTCGGCGCCACCCGTGACAAAGGTGCCCAGCGCTGCTCCCTTGTCTGCGTTGAGCACCGCCGTGGCCCAGGTCACCCGATTGAGCACGGTGAACCCTGCTGCCGCAGCACCGACGATGAGCACGCGCAGGAGAATGCGCCCCCTCCAGCCATGCGGAGCAAGCAGGACGAGCGCGATCAGGCCGAGGATACCCGTCAGGAATGCCCCCCGCGATGTGGTGAGGTACAGCACCATGAGCAGGAAGCCCGCGCAGGCGTCATACAGGAGGCGCCAGTCGCGACGCTTGTCACCCGTCGCCATGCCGACACTCAGCAGAATGCACAGGACGAGGAACCCGGCAAAGGAGTTGTGATACTGCCACAGCCCCCACAGCTGACCGTTCACGACGAAGTGATATTGCAGGTTGCTCGCCCACAGGGGGGTGAAGTAGAATAGTGGTGACATCGCTGCCATGTAGTACGCAAAGGAGACAGCCGCCATGCCCATCCCGAGGAACAGGATACCGTTCAGGAAGAACTGCAAGTCTCCGCGCTCCTGGACCAGGTTGAGGACCATAACCGCAAGCAGGAAGGCACTGCCTAGCTTGGCAGCCTCGACCTGTGCGCCATACCCGTACGGGGACAGCAGGGTCAGAACGATGACGGCGACCACCAGCAGCAGCGACGACCAGTCGAGCGACAGTGCCACCAGGCGATGGTCCGGCAGCCACCAGAAGCACCAGGCGGCGAAGACGACCAGCGTGGCAGCCGCGAACACCCAGTCGGCGGTATACAGGACGACATCTCCGTACCGGGTCCCGACAGCGAGGCCGACCAGCAGGAGCAGAGTGGACAGCATGAACAGTCGTTTTCTCATGCGTTCATTGTATGCGCCGCACGTGCCCCTGCAACTCGCGGTCGTCTCGATTGTAGAAACAGACGTATACTCGTGAAGAGACTGGCTCAGGTTCCTGACGCGTTGTGATGGAGGACGACCATGGAAGATGGACTCATGCTGATGGGTGTGTTTGAGGTCTTGGCGCGTCCGTGGAGGCTCAACATGTCCACATTGAGGCGAGGAACCTCAACTCTCCTGGTGTCGGTTCTCGTGATGTGCCTGATACTGGCAACCCCCGGACACGTGTGTGCTGTATTGTCCTCGTCCTTGACAGGGACCATCAACGTTGCGTCAGGCAACGTCACGATTCAGGGGAAGACAGATGCAGGCGCCTTGGTCGTGATCAACGGGCGCCAGTCCAGGGCGAGTGCAACGGGCGTCTTCTCTGCGTCGTTTCCCCTGGCTGGAACGGCGACGATCGCCGTGGTTGGCATAAGTCGGCCCGGATTCTCGATGCTGCTGAACCTGCCTGCCATCCCGTCGGTTGCCCGGTATGTGCTTCCCGTGATGACTTTCAGTTATGACGGGACCAGCGGGACACTGGGGCTGGCCGGCAAGCTGACACACAAGCCCGCAGGCGCCGTGAAAGGATATGTGGCGGACGCTCAGACGCGGGGGTCGATCTCCTTTGCAGTGGGCAAGGACTATCGGTTCAGTACGACGCTCCGTCTGGGCACCGGGCTCAACACCCTGCACTCTTATGTTCGGTACCTGCTACTCATGCGCTACACGCTGCCAAACTTCACGATCACGGTCGGTCCTGTGCCAAGGACCATCATTAGTCTCCAAGTCGGCAGTCCCCGCATGACGGTGGGCGGCGTGATCAAGCCCATCGATGCGCAGGGGACCAAGCCCCTCATCAGCAATGGTACGACGATGGTTCCCATTCGTGCCATCGTCGAGTCACTCGGAGGAAACGTGGGCTGGGACGCAGCTACTCGTCGCCTCGACATCCGACTCGGCTCACGCACGGTCACCACCTGGGTGGGCAAGACAACCGCAACGGTGGACGGAGGCAATAAGGCGATGAGTATGGCACCCGCCATCATTGGTGGCCGTACCATGATCCCCCTGCGTTTCGTGGCTGAGAATCTGGGTTGTCTGGTAGGCTGGGATCAAAGCACCAGGAGGGTCACCGTCATATACGGTGGATAGAACGACTGATTGGTTGGCACGCAGTGTCTAGGATGAGTGAAACGTGAGCTTCAGGGTATGCGCCGGATCTGCCCCTGGAATTCTGGGCGGCACCGTATGGTGAAGCGCCAGCATGCAACCAGCGCTTGATCGTGCTGCAAACCTGTCAGTGATGCTCAGGGCTTGACGAATACCGGCGTCACGCGAGTAACAGTCGTGACACTGTCCACGTTGAAGCGGAGCGTATCACCGGCACCGATTGCGATCGTCCAGAGTCCGTCAGCGTCTCCCTTGATCCCCGTCGTGATCCCCGAGACGCCAGTATCCAACGGGAGAGTCGGCGAGGATGAAGTCCGAGTAGCGGCTTGCGAGGTTACCGCACTC
>NZ_QXIW01000033.1:125388-129576 GCF_003570985.1 Candidatus Cryosericum hinesii | reverse complement strand
TAGTAGATGTCCCTTGAACAGAGCTTCTAGGGCACTACTCGTTCCGGGTGTGAGTAGACATTCATACGTCCGGCTCGCACAAATGCGACGACTGTAATTCCAGCCCTTTCCGCAAGAGCAATTGCCTGAGCAGTCGTTGCGCTCCTCGAGGCCAGTACTGGTATCCCGACACGGGCCGCTTGGGCAACTGCCTGGGCTGGAATACGTCCCGTCCCCATCAGGACTGCCTCTCTGACATTCCAGGCGTGCATCAGAGCGTGGCCAATGACCTTGTCGAGTGCCGTGTGACGACTAATGTCCTCACAGTTGAAGACATGCTCTCCCTGTGCGATAAGGGCTGCGTGGACACCGCCAGTGGTCCTCCAGTGGAGAGCGCTGCGTTGCATCTCCTCGGCCAGATCCTGAAGGCGGGAGGCCGACACGGTAAATCCAGGTGAGATAGCGATATCTTCAGTTAGTGCGTCTCCCGAAATGCAGTCGATGTCGATTGATGTGGGTGCATCCGGTCCTGGAGCATCGGGGGAAATGGTAAGAAACGCCGAGCGTTCTTCCACGTTGACAGCAAGGATCTGAGTGGGTCGGGCCCAGCCTTCAGACACAGCGTGGCCGACCGCGGCTTCATCGACCAATTCGCCCGAGCTCGCGAGGTGCACTGCCAGTGTGCCGTTCACATAGATGGTTAGTGCGCGTTCTTCCGTGACCTCGTCCTCGCACCTGATCGCAGTGCCACTGCGGTCGTATCTCCAGATGGTTGTCATCATCGCTTGCCACCTCCCAAGACTGAGTCCAGTATAGGTCGGTTGTCGCTGGATGCCAGAGACCAAGCTGGGCTCCCAGCCTGCTTGGATGTTGCATTTGCCGAGTCACGAGGGTATGATATATATGAAAATCAGCATTGTCTGTAAGGGGGCCCTCATGGGCAAAATCACTCAGTACTATCATGCAACATCTTTGGAGGATGCTTTCGTCAGAGCGAAGCAGCTGGGTCCTGTTGCCGCGTATGTTGGCGGTGGGGTGGAACTGGTCCTCCGGCGGAACCCGGAGATTACGACCCTGATCGACCTGTCGCGCTGTGGTCTCGACTACACTGCAGTAACCGCGGAAGGGATCGAAATCGGTTCTCAGACCACACTCACGACGATCAGTCGCAGCGCCGACATCAGGCAGTACGCTGGCGGTTCGCTCGCCTGGTGGACGGGCCATATTGCTCATAACAACCTGAGGGACATGATCACTGTCGGCGGAGTCATTGGGCGCAACCAGCCGTGGAATGACGTTGTGCCTCACCTCATTGCCCTGGGCGCACAGGTTCGGCTGTTTGATGGTGCCGAACAACTCATTCCTCTCGCTGGATACATCGAAGCGAAGCAGCCGGGTGCGATCATCAAGGGTGTTCTGCTGCCGGCAGGGAATGCCGGATCGAAGGGATTCCTGTGGCGATTCACACGTACGCAGCAGGACATCTCCACGCTGCACTTCTCGGCGCTTGTTGCGTGTGACGGCAAGACGGTGACCGGGGCAACGCTGGTGTTTGCGGGTCGTCCGGGTCATGCGGCTCTCTACCCAAGACTGTCTGAAGAACTTGTCGGAAAGCCGTTGTCGCATGAGACCTTCGCCAGACTCGCAGAGATTGCTCCCGAGTTCGTCGAGGTCGGCAGTGACCTTCGTGCGACGGGCGAGTTCCGTCGTGAGCTGGTGCGGGCGGCTATCGTAAACCTGGAAGAGCACATGACAGGGGTGGCACAATGACTATTTCGATAACAGTGAATACCGTTGAACGTTTCTTTGATGTTCAGCCGGACGAGGTTCTCCTCGATGTTCTGCGACGCGAGGGTTACCTCGAGGTGAAGGGCAGCTGTCATACGGGAGACTGCGGTGCGTGCACCGTCCTGCTGGACGGGCGCCCCGTCGCTTCATGCCTGATGCTAGCCGCCAAAGCCGACGGACGCGCCGTGACGACCGTACGCGGCATAGGGGATCAGGCTCACCCTCACGTCCTTCAGCAAGCGTTTGTCAAGAACGGTGCTGTCCAATGTGGATACTGTGTGCCCGGCGCCATCACATCTGCCAAGGCGCTGCTCGATGACAATCCTGATCCCACCGAAGAAGAGATCCGGCTGGCCATGGACAGCAACTATTGTCGATGCTCCGGGTACGAACAGCAGGTTGAGGCAGTCCTCGATGCCGCCGCGCAGCTCCGGAAAGGGGACACGAAATGAGCATTGAGAGAAAGGGTTTCCGTCACCTGACCGAAGGATCGTATCCGGCGACGCATGTGGTCGGCAAGTCCGTCGACAAGGTCGACAGCTACGCTCTTGCGAGCGGAGCCCCGATGTACACCGATGATATTGCGGCACGTGATTTTCCGAACCGTCTTCATGGAAAGATCCTGGCTAGTCCGATCGCGAATGGCGTTATTACCTCGATCGATACCACTGTTGCAGAGGCACTGCCTGGTGTTCGCCTCGTACTGACGTGGAAGAACACGCCGCGTACGTTCTACACGACGGCTGGACAGGGTTGGCCGGAGCCTTCCCCCTACGACAACCAGATGTTCACGGAGCGCGTGCGTTTCATAGGTGACCGCGTGGCTGCTGTCTTCGCGGACTCCGAGGATATTGCAAAACAGGCGCTCAAGCTCATCAAGGTGAGTTTCAAGGAAGAACCTGCTCTGCTTGACGCCGATGACGCAATGAAGCCGGGAGCTCCGATCGTGCATCCTGAGGACCCAAAGGGTGCATATGATTCGGCGCATAACGTTGCAGCGCACTTGGACGTCAACGTTGGCGATGTCGACAAGGCGTTGGCGGAATCCGAGGTGACCATCTCTGAGACGTTCCAGACACATTATGCCCAGCACACTCCAATGGAGACACATACGGCATTCGCTTATACGGATGACATGGGGAAGATCGTCATCGTGTCGAGTACGCAGGTCCCCTGGCATGTGCGCCGTATTGTCTCGAGGATTCTTGGTCTTTCCATGAGCAAGCTGCGCGTCATCAAGCCTCGGATCGGTGGTGGTTTTGGCACCAAGCAGGAAATCCTCATCGACGACCTTGTGGCCTACGGAACCATCAAAACGGGGCTCCCATGTGAGATCGAGTTGACGCGCAAAGAGGAATTTGTCTCGGCCAGGACCCGTCACCCGATGAAGATCGACATGAGTATCGGTTGCGACAGGCAGGGTCACTTCAGAGCTCTCAAGATGTATGTTCTCAGCAACACCGGGGCCTATGGCAGTCACAGCCTCACGGTGATGTCCAACACGGGCAGCAAAACACTGCCGCTCTACAACAAGGCAACTGACGTGCGGTTCTTTGGGGACGCCGTCTATACGAATCTTCCTGTCCCTGGAGCGTATCGTGGGTACGGGGCAACTCAAGGATACGCTGCTCTCGAAACCACGATCGACGACCTTGCTGCTAAGCTGGGCATGGATCCCATCGAACTGCGGAAGATGAACATGATCAGAGTCGGGGAAGGTTCGCCGATCTTCGAGGCTCTCGGCGAGGGTCGTCAGGGAGTCGCCCAGACGATCACGAGCAGTTCATTGCCGACCCTTGTCGACCTCGGAGCCAAGGCGATCGGCTGGACAGAAAAACGCGGCAAACGCACGCGCAACGGTCACAAGGTCCGTGGCGTTGGAATGTCGATGCATATGCAGGGCTCCGGCATTCCGCTGATCGACATGGCTTCTGCCTCCATCAAACTCAACGAAGACGGAAGCTATTACATGACCATGGGGGCTACAGACATTGGAACAGGGTCCGACACGATTCTGTCGCAGATGGCGGCTGAAGTGCTGGGCATCACCATGGATAAGATCAGTGTTCTTTCCAGCGACACTGACCTGACGCCGTTTGATGTCGGGGCCTATGCCTCGTCGACCACGTTTGTCTCGGGTGGCGCAGTCGTCAAGGCGGCAAAGGCAGTGCGCAATCAGATCTTCTCAGTAGCAGCCGAGATCCTGGGCGAGGAGTTGGACCAGCAACTTGTTACCGCAGAGCCCAAGGTTGAGTACGATAATGATCAGCCGGACCCCATCCTTTCCTTCTATCATATGGAGGATGGGAACGTGCTATCGGTACGGAGCGGAAAGAAGGTCTCTGTATCTGATATTGCCTATCGTGCCTACTACGAGGTCAATCAGCATCAGATCGCAACGACACAGTCGTTCGTGTCCCC
>NZ_QXIW01000033.1:0-125357 GCF_003570985.1 Candidatus Cryosericum hinesii | reverse complement strand
ATGGGCGCGATAGCCAATGGTATAGGATTTGCGCTGACCGAGGAGTACCATTTTGGACCCCACGGCAACATGACGAATCCTTCGCTATTCGACTACAAGATACTGTCTCGGCGCGACATGCCGCCGACTGAGGTCATCGTCGTCGACAACTATGAACCGACTGGACCATGGGGCGCCAAGTCGGTGGCCGAGATCGGCATCAATGGACCCATCCCCGCAATCGGCAATGCAATCTTCGATGCGACCGGGATTCGTCTTCACCGTACGCCCTACAATCCTGAAAGAGTTCTGGCAGCGTTGCGCGGCAAGAGCATTTGATCAAGCTTTGGAAAGTGGAACGAAAAGGGGGGCGCCAATCAGGCGCCCCCCTTTTGCTGGAGTATTTCCTGTCAGCTCACAGCGTAGTCGCTGATCGACTCGCAAACGCTTCCGCAATGCCAACGATGACCTGTACAGCTTTCTCCATGGATTGGATGACGATGTACTCGAAGGGGCCGTGGTAGTTGCGGCCGCCGGTGAACAGGTTGGGGCAGGGAAGCCCCATGTAACTGAGCCGTGAGCCGTCAGTTCCACCACGAACGGGCTTCATGAGAGGGACTATGCCGAGTTTCTCCATGACACCGCGGGCGGTGTCCACGAGGATCATGTTCTGCTCGATAACCTCGCGCATGTTGTAGTAGGAATCGCGCACGTGAACTGTGACCGTGTCCTCGCCATACTTCGCGTTCAGGAAGTCGCAGACAGCATGCGCCATGCTCTTGCGCCGCTCGAAACGGTGCTTGTCGTGATCGCGAATGATATACTTGGCTTCGGCTTTCTCGCACGCGCCAGTGATACTGGTCAGGTGAAAGAAACCTTCGTACTTCTCAGTTGAGCGAGGCGTTTCGTCGGAGGGGAACAGCGTTGTCAGCTCTGCCGCTATGAGAGCCGCATTCTTCATGATGCCTTTTGCAGCACCAGGGTGGATGCTTTTCCCGATGATCTCGAATTCCGCCGATGCGGCATTGAAGTTCTCATATTCCAGGCCGCCCAGTTCATCGCCGTCGAGAGTGTAGGCATACTTGGCCCCGAACTTCGCTACGTCGAACCGGTCGACACCCTGTCCAACTTCCTCATCTGGCGTGAATGCAATCTTGATGGTTCCATGCTTCACCTCAGGATGCGCCAGCAGGTACTCCACAGCGGTCATGATCTCTGCGATGCCTGCCTTGTCGTCGGCTCCCAGAAGAGTCGTTCCGTCCGCTACAATGAAGTCCTCGCCTTTGTGCAACAGCATGTCTGGAAAGTCGACTGGGCTCAGGACCATGTTCTTCTCTGCATTGAGAACAATGTCCTGGCCGTCGTAGGCAGTGACGATACGCCCCTTCACGCCCATGCCCGACGCGTCGGGAGACGTGTCCATGTGCGCGAGGAATGCGATGACTGGAACCGCGTTCGGATGCTCGCAGTTGGCGGGAAGGGTCGCTGTGACATAGCCATTCGCATCAACAGAAGAGTCTTTCAGCCCAAGCCCTTGCAGCTCTGCGTCCAGCTCATGGGCAAGGACGAGTTGTTTCTTGGTGCTGGGAAACGTGACTGAATTCTCGTCCGACTGCGTGTCGAATGACGTGTAGTGCAGGAAACGATCCACCAGGTTGTTCATCGACTCCCCTTTCTCGGGTGCATGATTGCGCCCAGCATCTGATAGTGACTGACTCACTTGCTTGAGTTTCTCCAGTGCGGCCAGCGGGTCAACGATCCCTGATACCGCTGCCTCCATCGGACACGGTCCTGTGCCGGTCCTGTTGAGCACATCGACAATGAGTGCGTCGCACGTGAATGGAATATCGGCTGCGTGCAGGACGTCTTGTGCGCCGGTGCTCATCGTCAAGGCGAAGACCGACCGGGGACGCACCAGCGTGAACAGGAGCGCTGCTGCCCGTCCCACCAGCTTGTCTCCCCAATCCAGAGAACCGTGGCTGACCGCACGTTCCTTCTCGACCGCCAGGACAAGCGCGCCGATCCCCCTGCCGGTCAGTTGGTAGAGGAGTGCTCCATCTGCGACTGCGCAGAGAGTCGCGTCGCCCGACCGTATTGTTGTCCGTACAAGATCTTCGTTTTCCGTCATGAGTCCCTCGTTTCGCCGCCTCGGAAGCGGCACCGTTCATTGTACGCGAAACCGTTCGGTCGTACAGCCTAATCTGTCACTCCCGCGAAGGCGGGAGTCCAGTTTGTCTCGAACCTGCCCTTCCCAGCGGCGGATCCGTCACTCCTGCGCAGGCGGGAGTCCATCTTGTTGTATTTAGGACTACAATGCTTTACATGGAAACACCAGCAAGGTTCAGGGAGGGATCATGACGTTCAGGGCATCGGTGGAAAGGTATCTGGGGGCAGTCGCGCAGCAGTATCACCGCGGCGACGCGCGCGAGGAGTCATACTATGACGTGCTCAAGCAGCTCTGGGAAGAGCTGGGGTCGCAGCTCAGCAGCGCGCACGCGACGCTGACCGTCCTCCCTCGTCAGACGGAGGCAGGCAACCCGGACATGCGTGTCTGGAGTGGCCAGCAGCATGTCACCGGCTACATCGAGGCCAAGGAGCCGAAAGAAACCAACTTGGACCGCGTCGAAGTCAGTGAACAGCTCAAGCGGTACCGCGCCGCCTTCCCCAACGTCATCCTCACCAACTTCCTGGAGTTCCGCCTCTACCGCTTCGGACAGCCGATGGGCCAGCCCGTGACGATCGGGTCCCTGCAGGCGCTGCAGGCGGGCATGAAGGTGCCCTTGCAGCACGAGGACCAGTTCCGCGAGCTGGTGGAACGCTTCTTCGACTTCCAGCTGCCCCGTACGTACACAGCCCAGACGCTGGCAGTGGCGCTGGCTGACCGTACGCGCTACCTGCAACAACAGGTGTTGGCACAACTGCTCGACGATGAGGGGCACAAACTCAACAGCGAACTCGTCAACCTGATGGCAGAGTTCAAGCAAGTCCTCATGTCCGACCTGACCAGCGACACCTTTGCCGACCTCTACGCGCAGACCATCACTTACGGCCTGTTCGCAGCGCGCATGCGCGTGACCGGCACCTTTACCCGCGAGACTGCGCTCAATGGCATCCCGGCGACCATCGGCATCCTGCGCAAGCTGTTCAAGTACATCTCTATCGGCGATACTCCCGAACGCCTGCGTGTCATCATCGACGACATCGCGGATGTCCTGGCGGTGGCCGACACGGATACGGTGTTCAGTGGCTACGACAAGAACGGCCGTGACCCGGTGGCCGACTTCTACGAGACCTTCCTTGGCGAATACGATCCTGCCAAGAAGAAACAGCATGGTGTCTACTACACACCTCAGCCAGTGGTCAGCTACATCGTCCGCAGCGTGGACCAGATCCTGCGCGACTCCTTTGGCAAGCCCGACGGCCTGGCCGACCCCAGTGTTACCGTCCTCGATCCTGCAGCGGGCACCATGACCTTCCCTGCAACTGCCGTGCGCCTGGCTGCCGCAACCTACAAGGCCAAGTACGGTGACGGCAGTCTGGACAGCTGGATCAAGGGGCATGTGCTGCGCGACTTCTACGCCTTTGAACTGATGATGGCCCCCTATGCCATCGGTCATCTGCGCATGGGCATCCTGCTCACTGAGCTGGGCTACACCATGAGTTCCGACGACCGCTTCAAACTGTACCTCACCAATACGCTCGAGGATACTGTCGTCAAACCCGGCCAGTTCAAGTCGATGGCTGGGCTTGCCGAGGAGTCACTGGCGGCTGGTGCCGTCAAGAGGCGTCAACCCGTCCTGGCGATCATGGGCAATCCCCCATACTCCAACTTCGGTCAGCAGAACAAAGGAGCATGGATTCGCCTTTTGCTGGAGGACTACAAGAAGGGTCTTGATGAGAAGAAGATCAACCTCGATGACGACTTCATCAAGTTCATCCGGTTTTCTCAGTGGAAGATCGACCAAGCGGGCGAGGGCGTCCTAGGGTTCATCACAAACAACACGTATCTGGATGGCGTAACGCATCGTGTGATGCGTTCATCGCTGGCGGCGACATTCGGCGACATCTATGTCCTGAATTTGCATGGGAGCGTCAAGCGACAGGAACACGCTCCAGACGGCGGCTTGGACGAGAACGTGTTTGATATCCAACAAGGTGTCTGCATTGCGTTGTTCGTGAAGAGAAAAGGGGACCTGGCCGGACCTCGCGTTCATTATGCTGACCTGTGGGGAACACGAGAATCCAAGTATGAGTGGCTTGGAGCGAACACCCTTGGGGGGACCGCATGGACCGACTTGGTACCTGCCGCTCCCGAGTTTTGGTTTGTGCCAAGAGGAACAGAAGGAGCCGAAGAGTGGCAAGACATGCGTCGACTGGACGAGCTATTCGAAATCGACTCCAGTGGTATCCAGACGAAGCGAGACAAGGTGACCATAGCGTGGTCAGAGGAGCAGCTGAGGCGTGTGCTGACGGATTTCGCATCGGCAGACGGCCCGGAAGGTCTGCGGTCGAAGTATGGACTGCCACCCGATGGTCGCGATTGGACAATTCGATGGGCATCAGAACATGCTCGAAACGTGTTGGCTGAGCATCAACCTCTGACGGTCCTGGAATACCGTCCTTTTGACGTTCGTTGGACGGTTCTCGATCGACGTTCCAAAGGTTGGGTCGCTTATCCACGATTCGAGGTCATGCGGCATATGATCTCACCTAACCTAGGGCTAGTCACGACAAGACAGCTTTCCTCGGCAACGTTCCAACACGCATGGATTACCGAGCACCCCATTGATGGCAATACCATCTCCTTGCAGACGCGCGAGTACAACTACATCTTCCCGCTGTACCTGTATCCTGACACGAGTGGCGCCGTCACTGGGACGACATCCGAATTGTTTGAAAATACGCAATGGCCGCCAGGACAGGGTGGTCGTGTTCCTAACCTCAAATCCGCGGTTGTCGAAGGTTTGGCTAAAGATCTTGGCTTGCAGTTCCTTCCAGATGGTTGCGGAAACCCCACAGACGGCACGTTCGGGCCCGAGGATTTGTTGGCATATATCTATGCAGTATTGTACTCACCGACCTACCGTGAGCGCTATACTGACTTCCTCAAGTCCGATTTTCCGCGCATCCCGTTCACCAAGGACCGCGATACCTTCTTCAAACTGGCTGAACTGGGTCAGCAGCTCATTGACCTGCACCTAATGCGTTCGCCCGAACTCGACAACCCTATCAGCCGTTTCTGTGGCAAGGGCGACAGCGCCGTCACCAAGGTCGAGTACGACGCCGACCGCGGACGCGTCAGCATCAATCCTACCCAGTACTTCGATGGCATCACCCCCGACCTCTGGACCTACCAGATTGGCGGCTATCAAGTCCTCGCCAAGTGGCTCAAAGATCGCAAAGGCCGCTTCCTCACGAGCGCCGACACCATCCACTACTCTCGTGTCGTTACTGTACTCTCCAAAACAACAGATCTGCAATGCGCTATCGATTCGGTAGTGACCAGTATCTTCCACGAGGGGGATACCTGATGTCTTGCGGGGATGCCACATACCACGGCTGTCAGGAAGGAGATTGAACATGTCCGACCAGACTGAGAAAGCAGATGTTGCATCGCTGAATGGCCCAGCATCTTTCGATTTCATAAGTTCCGAAGATTTGAGAAAGTCCCTTGAGAGCGACTACTCAGAGCTGACAAAGGCAATTTTGGCAAACATGTGGAAATCGGCTTGCATCTTGGCCGGCAGCATTGCAGAGGCTGTTCTCATGGACTACATCGTGGTGACAGGTAAGTGTAAAGCTGAGGTTGAAGATCTTGCTGTTTCCGGTATCGGACTGCAAAAGCTTATAGATGCTGCTATTGGAGTGGACGTAGTGGCTTGTGAGCAACTACCAGATGCCGGATGGGAGTTTACCCAACTGGTCAGCAAGGGTGCAGTGGCGAGGAAGTCCGGAGAATCCAGCGGCCTCAGAACAGCCTATGCAATGTCATTGGCGGTAGTGGATTTCCGCAATTTCATTCATCCTGGCCGCGAGTTGAGACTGAAGGAGCATGTAGATGAAGGCTTAGCTCTGGCCGCTCGTGCATTTGTACTTCGGTTGTGTTCCGATTTATCGAAAGAGTCAGCTGTACGCTATCCCTATAGAGCTGAAGATATCATGGATAAGGCACAAAGGGACGCGAATGCCCGTACAATCCTCGAGACCATGCTGAGCAAGACCAGACCGACTGAAATCACTCAGCTGCTGGACAGTGTTGCTCCAGATGCTTTCCAGGAGGAGTGTCGCAGACCAGACGAGACTCTGGAGCGAATCTCTGCCTATCCCTACGATTATGATAGTGAGGAGTCTGAGGGCTATGAGGATATGCGTGCGGCTGCCGAGTTGAGTCGCAAGGCCGATGCGCAGGTATATCGGATTGCCTTCGATTGGGGTACAGCAGCACAGAAACGTGCAGGACTTCATGCAATAGCGTGTCTGCTAACAGCGGCCACATCGGCTACTGCCGTCAAGGTTGAAACAGAGCTTCTGCAGATGGCAGACTTGGAGTATGCATCGGATGAAGACAGAAGTCTCATCATCGGGGATGTTCTAGACCGCGTTTGTAGCGTGAATGCTGAGCAAGATCTGCTGGAATCAGTGTCGGGCATCGGGGCTTGGATTGCGCCCGAGCGCGCGTCTGAGTTTACCAGAGCGCTACTGAACCAGAGCTTTCAACCGCAAATCGAGGAAGTTACTAGACAGGCAGCCTTTTGGCTTCTGAAGAATGAGTACAGGAATATGGTTCCAGAGACACAAGCCAATGTCTTGTTGACCGCGACCAAGTATCATGACCACATAGTCAATCACTCACAATATGAGGGAGACGTCAATGCCATCGAAAATCTGATCAACGATTGGGAGGTAGCAGCTGAGTCGTAGCGCTCACTAGGCGGACGAGTTCCACCAAGGGGCCGAGTCGGGTGCCGTGTGGTCTACCTCCAAGAGCCACAGTGGTTTGATAGACCAGAGGGCGCGTCACTTGAGCAAGACTCGCTGAACACGCGAATGGTGCGATCTACTCCGCGGACGTGGCATCCTCCTGCTACATGAGGGTCGTATCGGCAATGTACTCGTGGGCAGCCGCAAGGGCGTTCTCAGGCTGTTGATATTCGTGACACTTGTCCTGGATGCGACGCCTGTTGCACCAAACCTCAACACGCCTGCCTGACACCGTGAGAAGGTAGTTCTTGTCATCACCCTTTGGAACGTTTTGTGAGCCCGTCCACCGATACGTGGACAGTCGACGCCAGTCAATCAAAGGCCTTAAAGAGTTCAATGCACATTGCATCTCCGATGCTGATTGGTAGCGATGTTCCAGCCTCGGGTTGGTAGCCTTGTTGACTATTCGCCTAAGTTTGTCCGGAACAAACGGCTCGAAGCCTATAGTTGTTACGAGACGGCCGCTGCGTATCACCTGCTCACGATCTTCGATGGTTTCACACTTTGAGTGCCAGTCCGAGATGTTGTTTAGACACCTGAACAGCGTCATTCCCGTTGCATAGATGTCACTCTGGACTGAACATGGTGCACCAGAAAACCATTCAGGAGCCCTGTGGGTTTTGTACACCACTGCATATGGGGCCCACGTTTCGCTCACAATGCCAGCTAGTCCGAAGTCGCCCAAGCGTATTCCGGACTTGGCCACCATGACGTTGCTCGGCTTGATGTCTCGATGGAGAATTCCCTTTGTATGCAGGTGCTCCAACCCGCTGAGAATCTGAGCAAAATACCTGAGGCAGTCGTGACATGAGATGAACCGACTGGCTAACTCATGTTGAAGTGATCCGCCATCGACGTACTCCATGTCTATGCCAACACAGGCATGGCCATCCCAGGACAGAAGCACAACCGAGTTCACCTGAATCACATACGGATGTCTGGAACGATACTGCAGAGAGGCTTCTTGGATCTTCTCAAAGATTTCACCAGCGTTCCGAGGATCGTCAATTGGCACGACCTTCAGTGCCAGCTTCCTGCCCAGATGAATGTCATGTGCTTCGTACACGGCTCCGAAATTGCCATGGTCGATAAGCCTATCTAGATGGTATTCGCCCAGATCCGAGGGAATCGGGATCATGATCGCAGCGCCAACCAAGCAGCAAGCACGGCCTGCTTCTGGTTCTCGTCCCAATAGTGTCCGTCATGAGCAAATGTGGAATCACACTCTTCAGATAGTAACTCAGCGTCCTTCTTTCCGGCTTGTTTCGTTAATCCGAAACGTTTTGGGGAGAAGGATTGCTTGACGCAGTCTAGTACGGGAATTGGGGGATCTATTTGTTGGCACAGGAAATGGACAATCGCGTTCGGAAAGACAGCCCTCTCCACGAATTCGATTTTCAGACCGAAGCCACGCCCCGCTATCGGAAGCCGTGCTGCCACAATAGTGGGCTCATAGCTTTCCAGGAGACTTGAGACCCGACCTGCGTACCATTTCATCAGTTGTGCAGTGGTCATTATCTTGGGCACATCCTCCCTACGTCGATCTGTCAAAGTCGGTGAGGCATTGTCTTGCTCAAGCACTGCCCAATAGAAGTAGTTGGTCAATGTGAACATACCCAACGCGCATTTGTGCTGACTCGTTTCCATGGCACTCTCTCCATTTGTCTCCAACAAGCTCTGTTTTCGTAAGGATTTCAACTCAGAATCTCTCCGCAAATTCTCGTGCCTGCTTGTCCAAGTTCTGGTCGTCTACGTCTTCGCCACGGGTAGCCCAGGCGGGGAGAGGGAAGTTGATGAGGACGGGGGCGGGGATGTCGGGCTGGTGCGCGATCAATGTGCTGGGATGGACGATGAGGAAGGAATTGGGCACGCAACCGTGCCCATGAAGTTCGTTCACATCAGAGTCCAGCGCGGTTCGCCGAATGGAACCGTGATCTGTGGTACGCAGGAATGAAGTTGCGCTTACTGCTAGAGCGATAGGAGTGCTGAAGGAGCGCAGTTTCACAAAGTCCCAGCCCAGAGAGTCCATCTCAAAGAGAAGTTCACGAGTTGCTAGTAGAAGCCTTGCCAGTGCCGATTTTGGCTTGACTGCCCTTCTTCATTCCAGAGGAAAGACGACACCAGTCACGGAAGGCCAACGAGACACGATCAAAATCATCTTCAGATGGGAGAAAGCCACTGTGGGCCAGAGTATTGCGGATTTGCTCCAACTCTCTGAAGCGCAATTCTGCGAATTCCTCTTGGGGTATGACTGCCTCGAAATCAACCTTGTACTTATGAATGAGGGCCAACAGGTCTGTATAGTCAACATAGAACAGGGGAGAAGAACCCCTGGGAGCAATCCATGATTGTTTTCGCTCCTTGTCTTGGCGCTGTTGCATCTTCGTGCGCATTTCAGCATTAGAAGCAATATCCCACCATTTGGGTCCCAAGCGGTCAGCGAGAGTCTTCTCAATGCATTGCCGGATAGAGTTTTCGAGACAGTACCACAGCATGTATAGATCGCCCATGCGTTGGGCTTGTGCTATCTCTTCTGCGCCCAGATATGGTGTTGTTCTAATGTCGACCAAGGACGGATGCTCAGCGGGTTTGGCTGCCAAGACAGCTCCATACTGCTTCTCTAACCGAATCGCCGTCTTCCTGTCAACGTCAAACAAGTCCTTGCCAGGAACGGCTTTATGTATGTCTCGTGACATCGAAATGGCGGTACGGAGGCGGTTTCGGTTAGGTCTTGCCAATTTCGCGCGAACGAAGAATGCCATAATCTCCAGGAAGGAAACCGGGCCGCCTACTGTCTTGTCGTGAAACCATGCAAAAGCGATGGCTTCTCCCAACTGAGTCTCCTTGCGGAGCACCAGTTGGTTGCAGAACACTTGGAACAGTGCGTCAAAACCGTCGTTCTGAGTCACGCTGACGCTATGCGGTTCCGTTGTCTTTTGCCGGGAGATCCTTTTCGACATGATCTTCTCCTGTGTGGTGCATAACATATCCGTCTCCATCCTTCAAAATGTAGTCGCGCTGAAGAAGATTGGATATGACCGATTGGAGGCGCTTTGGGATCTTTTCATCCACCGTACGAAGCCCTGTGAAGATTTGATCCCGGATGAGCTTGGGACTCCCGAGGTTCCTGCTTAGCCAACTCATTACAGTAAGGACCTGGTCGTTCTGTCCCACGGGGGCTTTCTCTTTGTAGAAATCACGAAATGCGCCCATTTGCTCTGGAGAAATACCCAGGTCTATTTTGCGGAGATACTCCGGCTTTGCTGTAGAGGGCGTTCTGTGTTTCTTCTGATCTAATCCGTCACCAGGGATGGCGGGAGACACGGCTACGGTGTTGGCACTGCCCGTGGACTGCATATCTGAAGTTCCAGAACTTGGTTGTCCAGTACCTTCAACACGCTGGACGCTGTCGGGCAATACTTCAATCAATCCAGCAACGCGGTCAAACACCTTCTCAATGGAAGCTTCAGAAGATTCGATTTCGATGTCTACGTCGCCCACTGTCAAATGAACTCGAACGTGACCATTGCTTCCTGCATTGTCTTCCATGGCTTGTCAATCCTCCTTCGCCGATGCTAGCGCCATCCTACCTGAGTTGACTCAGGGCGTACCTGGAGTTCCATCGTTGAGTTGCTTGGCGAGGGCTTCTGCCTCTCCCTTTCCGAGAACCGTCAGGAAAGCAGTTCTTGAACCACGCTTTCCTGACACCACGAAAGTGCTGGGGTCAGCGAATACCTCCGCAAAGTTGGACTCGTCAAGGCAAGCATATGCCACGCACAAGCTCTTGACTTCTGACCAATCTACGTTGGCTACTCCCTGTAGGTCCTTGGCTAGCAGATACAACAGAGCGAGGCTGCGCATTTGGCTTTGCTTTGCCTTGCCACCTGGAGCCTTCTTGAGGAGAAGTTGAACCTTCCCAGAAGCGAGATGAAACACACGGGGAAACGGATTGTTCACCTGACCCATGTTGACTGGTGCTGGCAAATTGGTGCTGTCGGGAATTGAATCCCCGGATTGGGGGACTTCGCCATTGGAACAGGACTCAGCGTCCTGCCTCGAGGACATAAGCGCGCCAAACCATTGCGCTTGCTCTCTTACGAAAGCTTCACTTCCCGAAACCTCCAAAGAGCAATTTCCAAGAACCAAAGACATTCTGACTTCGTTGTCGGTCATTGTCTCCTCCTCCATCCCACATATTCCCGCATTGACCAAGTGATTCTTCAGATTGACCGTGGTTGCAGCGTTCCCGTGAATCCGTTCCTGGTTTGACATGATCAGAATGGCCTATCGGCGCAATGGCAGATCACAAGAGGGATAGCGTCCAGCGATTCATCCTAGAACTTCTCCGCGAACTCTCGTGCTGCCTTGTTTAGGTCCTGGTCGTCGACCTCTTCGCCACGGGTGGCCCAAGCGGGGAGGGGGAAGTTGATGAGGACGGGGGCGGGGATGTCGGGCTGGTGTACGATCATGGTTCCGAGCTTGGTGCCTAGGACGAACCCTATCGGTGACGCCTCTTCCATGCCAGCTCCTTTTGCTGTGTCAATCAATATGAGGCAGTATAGCGCAAAAGGGCGAAGAGCGTCAGCGCGGAGTTGCGTCAACTGCCAAGAGACAAGGAATGGGTTCCCGCCTTCGCGGAGAAGCACCCCTCGCCTTGTACAAAAGGGCTCGGGGGAACGACGGATTCAAGATGGGTTCCCGCCTTCGCCGAAAGCGCCCCTCGCATTGGACAAACATGCAGAACACCCTCGGATACAATAACATCCTCGGGCTCGGGGGGGAATGACGAATTGGCGTGCGGGAATGACGGAGGCAGGGCGGTTCACCTCCATTCTTGCATGAGTTGACACGACCAACGGATGAATGGCCGTAATCACCGTTTGCGGGTTGATGTCGTCCTCTCGCGAGTATACTGAAGGTTGTCTTGTTGCAAATCATTTGCATGTAGAGAGGAGGTTGGCCTGTGGTGAAAGTTATTCTGGATGCTCTCAGGGATACGCTCAACATGGTGCCAATCCTGTTTGGGGTCTACCTGATACTGGAATACGTTGAGGCGAGGTGGCAGCAGCGGATCGTCGATGCTGTCGAGAAAGCGGGGCACGTCGGGCCTGTCATCGCAGCGGTGGGGGGTGCCATTCCCCAGTGTGGTTTCTCGGTCATGGCAAGCGCACTATATACGCAACGACTCCTCACGATGGGCACGATCATCGCGGTGTACCTTGCCACATCTGACGAAGCCCTGCCCATCCTTCTTTCGAAGCCNNGGCGTACGCAGGAATGCCAGGACCGCCGGAAGGCCGAGCAGGATGCGGTGAGGATCGGTGAGGAGAGCTGTTCCTGTGACGGTACTCGTGCATCGTGTACGAGCAAGGAGACCGGCAGCATCGACTGGAAGGAGATCCTGTGGTCGGCGACGAAGCGAACGGCTCAGATCATCCTGTTTGTTCTGGTGACATCGCTTGTCATTGGGTTGCTCATCAATCGGGTCGGGCAGGAGAACCTGTCGCGCGTATTCCTTACTCACACGGTCTTCCAGCCTGTTCTGGTAGCCCTTCTCGGGCTCATACCGAATTGTGCCGCCAGTGTGGCGGTCACGCAGCTGTACATCGCTGGCACAATCAGCTTCGGCTCCACGGTGGCAGGTCTCGGGGCTGCGGGCGGACTGGGACTCATCGTGCTCTTTCGTGAGAACCACGATACCAAGAATACGCTGAAGGTCGTTGCCTGGCTGCTCGGCATCAGTGTGGCTGCCGGCATCCTGATCCAGTCTCTGTTGGGGAAGTGACGTCATGGATTCGGAGCACAGGCACGAAGCGGGAGCAAATCAAGTTCCCGGGCAGCTGAAGGGGTTCAGGATGACGAGGGATCGTCGGATCATTCTTCAGGTCCTTCGTGAGTCGGGCATTCCTTTGACAGCTGAAGACATTCTCGAGCGCGTGAATGCGACCATGCCGGACATAGCGCTGTCCACGGTCTATCGGACCCTGGATGAACTCGTCAGTCGCGGCAGCATGCAACGGACGCTACTCAGCAATGACGGCCACGCGTTCTTTGAGCTGGTGGGACACGCTCATCGGCATTACATGGTCTGCCTGGGGTGCCATCAGATGTTCCCGATCCGGAAGTGTCCTGTTGAGGATTCCGTCGACAGTGCGGCCGAGGACCTCGGTTTTGAGGTCACTGATCACAGCCTCGTGTTGTACGGATACTGCCGTCATTGCCGTTCTGGACGACAATCTCCAGGATCGGACCAGAGAATCAGGTGAGTTGCTCGGCGACGTTAGCCAACTCGTCGCGAATGGCAATATGCTGTGGGCACTTGTCCTCGCATGCTCCGCAACGGATGCAGCTATCAGCCGATGAACCTTCGCTCTTCATCTGGGCATATCTCTTGCGCTGCGTATCCCAGCTTCCGAACATCGACCCCTCATTGACAAGCTGAAACATGCCCGGGATGTTGACACCCTGCGGACAGGGCATGCAGTAGCTGCAAGCTGTACAGGGGACACGGATGAGGGCGTTGTAGGCATCCCTGACGCTTGCGATCAGGTCCAGCTCGCCGGGAGCCAGCATGCCGGTTGCTGACACGCCGGCAGCATCCAGATTCTGCTGAACCTGTGCCAGCGTACTCATGCCACTGAGCAGCAGCGAGACCTCGGGGTGGTTCCACACCCAGTCCAGGGCCCATTCGGCCGCCGACCGTTTTGTGGAGGCTGTGCCCCACATTGCTGAGATCTCTGCGTTTGGCACTGCCAGTTTTCCACCGCGCAGAGGCTCCATGACGACGATCCCCAGTCCCCTGGATGCTGCATAATGCAGTCCGTCGGTACCCGCCTGCGTTTCTTCGTCGAGGAAGTTGTACTGGATCTGACAAAATGTCCACTCCTGATAGGCATCCACGATCTCCCGGAAAACTGTGTTGGTGTCATGGAAGGAGAAGCCCAGATGACCGATGCGACCCTCCCGGATGCGTTCGTGCGCCCACTCGAGGACCCCGGCATCGCGCAGTTTATGCCAACGTGCAGCGTCGAGGGCGTGCAGCAGGTAGAACTCGACATGGTCGGTCTGCATGCGCTGCAGCTGTTCTTCGAACCGCCCGGTCATGTCCGCTTGTGACTCGATGAGCCAGGAGGGCATCTTGGTGGCAAGGTGCACCTTGCCACGGTAGCCTTCCTGAAGGGCTTTGCCGACGAGCGTTTCACTCTTGCCTCCGTGATACGAATATGCCGTATCGACGTAGGTGATCCCCCCGTCGATGCCGGTACGAAGCATCGTGATGGCCTGCTGTTCGTCGATGACCGAGGGATCTTCGCCAACAGTAGGCAGTCTCATCGTGCCAAATCCGAGTGCAGACGGTTTCCAGTCGAGCTTCCCGAACGTCCTGTAGTTCATGTGGCACACCCTTTCGCAGAAAGTGGTTCGTATTCCAATATATAACGTCGGACATCTCTGTCAAATTCGTCTGGTCCGTTGCAATACCGTTCAAAGGGAATAGACTGAATGTGTATGAAATCAGCAATTCACAGGCTTTTCAGGCAATATTCTCCCTGTGGGGCCGGTGCAAGGAGCTATGCATGAAGAAGAGAGTCGCCGTTGTCTTCGGTTCGCGCTCAGTGGAGCACGAGGTCTCTATTATTACCGCCGTTCAGGCGATGAATTCTCTGGACGAAGAGCTCTTTGAGGTCATCCCGCTCTACGTGTCCAAAGAGGGTGCGTGGTTCACCGGAGAAGCCCTGAAGACGATGGACGCGTTCCGTGATCTGGCCGGTCTTCCGGGCAAGGCACAACGCGTGCAGTTGCAGCCCTTTGCCGGAAAATCAACTTTTGTCGTGCAGGTCCCGCATAGAGGCTTCATGAGTCATGCTACAGATGTGGAGCCGCTGGCTGTCGACGTCGCACTGTTCTGCAACCACGGCACCAACGGCGAAGACGGGACGATGCAGGGCATGTTCGAGTTACTGGGGATCCCCTACACGAGCGCAGGCGTCACCGGTTCTGCGCTGGGCATGGACAAGGTATTTCAGAAGCAGCTGTTTGCGGCAGCCGGAATCCCGGTCGTCCCTTACGTCAGTTTCAGCAGGCGCGCCTGGCGTTCTTCACCGGATGACTGCCTTCGTGATGCCGAGCAGCACCTTCAGTTTCCCATGTTCGTGAAACCAGCCAACCTTGGTTCCAGTGTCGGCATCACGCGCGCGACGGATCACGATACGCTGCGATACGCACTGGAGGTCGCCAGTCACTTTGACCGGAAGCTGCTGGTGGAGCAGGCTGTTGTCGATCATCGCGAGGTTAACTGTGCCGTTCTGGGCAACGACGATCCAATGCCATCGGCATGCGAGGAGGTCTTCAGCTCACACGCCTTCCTCGACTACGACGCCAAGTACAAAGTGGGGTACAAGACCACGGCTGGGTCAGATAGCGGCCCCCAGAAGGCAGAGGCACGCAAGGTGCCGGCGGATCTCGGCGACGACCTTACCCATCGGGTGCAGGAACTGGCGTGCCGCGCGTTCACGACTCTCGATTGCCGCGGTGTTGTCCGGGTCGATTTTCTGATCGATGGATCTGGAGCTGTCTATGTTAACGAGATCAATACGATCCCAGGTGCTCTGTCATTCTACCTTTGGGAGGCTGTGGGCATGCAGTATCGGGACCTGCTCACGAACCTGATCAACCTGGCCTGCGAAGCATTCGAAGACCGCAGGTCGAACATCGTCAGCTACGATGTATCAGACATACTGAGGCTGGGTTCAAAGGGCAAGTCCGGAACCAGGAAGGTCTGACATCGTCTCATGGCGATCACGCTAGTCGACGGCATCACGCTTTCATATGTGGACGAAGGGTCTGGCGATCCCGTCGTGCTCCTGCACGGCTGGGGAGGTCAGGCAGCCAGCATGACGCCCCTCATCGTGGCATTGCGGGACACGTATCGGGTTCTTGCGTTTGACCTGCCGGGTTTTGGCGGAAGCAACCCTCCTCCAGTTCCCTGGGGTACGCCCGAATATGCCGCCTTTGTCGAGAGAGCAGTGGCCTCCCTGGGGATCTCGTGTGCGACGTACATCGGACACTCGTTTGGTGGCCGTATCGCCATATGGCTGGCGGCGTACGCGCCTGAAGCTGTCCAGGCTCTGGTCCTTATCGATGCCGCCGGCATCAGACCATCAGCGACGTTCAGACGGCGCATGCGGCGACTTTTCTACAAGACCGCCCAGACAGTCCTGCGTCTTCCGATCCTTGGAACGAAGGGGCCCGCGTTACGGGAACGCCTTGCCATGCGGTTTGGCAGTGCCGACTATCGGGCAACGACTGGCGTGATGAGGGCATCCATGGTGAAGACCGTCAATCTCGACCTTACCGCATGTTTTGGGGCCATCAAGACCCCGACGCTGCTTCTGTGGGGCGAGAAGGACGCAGCAACCCCAATTGCGGACGGACGAAAGATGGAACAGCTGATCAAGGGGTCCCGACTTATTGTCGTTGCAGGTGCCGGCCACTTCAGTTATCTTGACAGTCCGACATTTGTGAATGCGGTAGTCGGCGCCTTTCTCCATGGGACGCGACAAGGTGCGACAGGATGAGAGGTTTGGCTGAAGTCCTCGCACTACTGGCCGCCGGTACTGTGCTCGCCCTTGCCCTGGTAAGAATAGTCCACCTCCTTCATATGCTGCAGCTCGAGGAATACGATACCCTGCGGTTCGTGCGTTGGGTTGTCCTTCATATCGACCAGATGGCCGCCAATCCCATGCTTGATCTCCTTGGTCTCCTTGGGGTCGTCGTGCTGTTCTTGCCTTTTGAGTCGGTATCGTCGAAAGACGTCATCGCCTGCGGCCTATCGATCGCCGTCGGCCTGACAGGATTGCTGTGGGAACGCCGTCTCAGGGCACGAAGTCCAGTGAAGAAAGCTCTGGTCATGACTCCGCGTGCGCGACGCCTGCTGGCGTGTGCTGCAATCATCAGTCTGGGGATTTGTCTGATACTGCTTGCTCGACAGGCAAGACTCGCTCTCGCGATAGCCTGGCTCCTGCCGACGCTGGCTCCTGTCATCCTGGTTATCAGCTGCATGATCATGGAGCCCGTTGAGGCGTCGATACGGGACTGGTACGTCAGAGACGCCCGCAGGACCCTTGCAGGGTATGCTCCAACCGTCGTCGGCATTACCGGGAGCTATGGCAAGACGAGCACCAAATTCTTCACGGCGCACCTGCTCGAGGCACGGTACCGTGTTCTGATGACGCCTGAGAGTTACAACACGGCCATGGGTATCTGCCGGGTCATTCGCGGACAGCTCGGCCCTGAGCACGAGGTGTTCGTCGTGGAACTCGCCGAGAATGAGAAGGGTGGATTTGAGCATCTTCTCCGTCTGGTCCCCTGCAGTATCTCGATCGTGACGTCGGTCGGTTTGCAACATCTCGAAGAGTTCGGTTCCGAGGCTGCCATCCGGCGCGTCATGAAGGGATTCGTCAGCATGCCTGGGAGCGGATCCACGGTCGTCCTGAACGCCGATGATCCTGTCCTTGCAGAAATCGGGAGCGTACAGGGGAAGAGAATCCTGAGGGCGAGCGCAGGCGGATCGTTGTCATCTGACTTGCATGCCGAGAACATCGTGATGAGTGCTGACGGCCTGTCTTTTGATGTCGTGATGAATCAAGGTCAGCGGATCGCATGCTGTACAAAGCTGCTCGGCCGGCACAACGTTGAGAATATCCTGCTGGCGGTCGCAGTGGCGCGTGAGCTGGGGGTGTCCTGGAACGCTATCCAGGACGGTGTCGCCACGCTGCAGGCGCCACCTCATCGGCTGCAGATGATGGCCGGCGCCGGCGGCGTCCGCATCATCGATGATGCCTACAACTCGAATCCTGCCGGGTTTGCCATGGCGATGGAGGTGCTGGCCGCTTTTCCTTCGCGACGGGTGCTCGTCACTCCCGGGTTGGTGTCATTGGGAAAAGCAGAGGATACCGAAAACATCGAGGCGGGCAGGCGGGCGGCTGGAGCGGCGGACATGGTGATCCTTGTCGGTCCGAAAAAGACTCGACCGGTCCGCGAGGGATTGCTGTCGGCTGGTTTCCCAGAGACGAACATCCTCACGGCTCGTTCTCTCGAGGAGGTCACGGGACTCATGCAAAGCCTGCTGAAACCCGGTGATACGGTGTTGTTTGAGAACGACCTCCCTGACACCTATAATGAGTGATATGACGTCTGAGAGAGCGGTGGCTGGCTGTCAACCTTGAAGTTTGGATGCTTCTGAACACAATGGTAGCGTTTGCAGGCGAAAATCGGGATTTGGAGGCGGGAGATGGGAATCAAATCTGACACTTGGATCGCGGCCCATGCATTGGCTGGCATGATCGAACCGTTCGCATCAGATTGCCCCAAGGGCGTCGTATCATACGGCGTGTCATCCTATGGATACGACATGCGTGTGGCGGACGAGTTCAAGGTCTTCACCAATGTTTTCAATGCCATTGTCGATCCAAAGGCGTTCACCGGGCGAAGTTTCGTGGACATGAACGGTGATTCCTGCATCATCCCACCGAACTCCTTCGCTCTTGCGCGCAGTCTCGAGTACTTCCGGATTCCCCGGGATGTCTTGTGTCTTGTCATTGGCAAGAGTACGTATGCTCGAGCGGGTATCATTGTTAATGTGACACCACTTGAGCCCGAATGGGAAGGCTTCGTCACCATCGAGATCAGTAACACGACGCCACTCCCCGTAAAAGTCTACGCCAACGAGGGGATCGCTCAGGTCCTCTTCATGGGAGCAGATGACATGTGCAGCGTCTCCTATCAGGACAAGAAGGGGAAGTACCAGAATCAGACAGGTATCTGGCTGCCGCGGGTAGAGTAGTCATGAGGGAAATCGCGCGGAAGCTGGGCGTTTCCACAAGCACAGTGTCGCGGGCGTTCTCGAAACCGGAGATGGTGCGGCCGGAACTGCGTGAGCGCATCCTGGAGGTGGCCAGGGAGCTGGACTACAAGCCCAACCCTATCGCACGTGCCATGGTCCTTGGCCAATCCGATCTCATTGGACTGGTGGTTCCAGACATCACGAACCCCTTTTTTCCAGCTATCGTGCGAGGCGCGGAGGATGAAGCACGCAAGCATGGCCTGAACCTCATCGTCTGCAATAGTGACGGTCACGTGGCCAAGGAGAAGCAGTACCTGCATTCTCTGCATGATCTGACTGTGGCGGGAGTCATAGTGGCTAGCGCTTCCCGACGAGATGCATATGTAGCGGAGCTGGCGGCCGGCATTCCCGTAGTTGTCATGGACCGTAGACTCTCCGGGTCCCTGGTGTCACAGGTGAATGCCGACAACTATGGCGGGAGCAAGGCTGTTGTCGACTACCTGGCGGGACTGGGGCACCGAAAACTGCTGTATCTTTCAGGCCCTCCAATGATCTCTACAACTGAAGACAGGCTCAGAGGGTTCCGCGACCAGTGCCGTCTGCACCATATCAGTTTCGACGTCGTGCGTGCCGGTTTTGACATCGACGACGGCTACGGAGCTATGAAGCAGACCGAGTCCATGATAGATGGCACGACGGGTGTCGTCTGTGCCAATGACTTGTGTGCATTTGGCGTTCTGGCGAGACTTGCAGAAGTGGGTGTCCCGGTGCCGGAACGGATATCGGTCACTGGTTTTGACGACATCGCGTTTGCGAGGATCTTCAGTCCGTCGTTGACGACGGTGCGACAGCCGACCTATGAGATGGGGCGACGGGCAGTGAGAGCGATTCTCGACATGAGAGCCGGTCATGTGCCACGTCAGCCGGTGGTTCTTCCGACGGAGCTTGTGGTCCGGGATTCGACAGCTCTCCGGAATACTTCTGTAGAGCATTTTTCGACAACTATCTTGTAGTCGTGGTCGTATCATTCGGCAGCATCAACATGGACCTGGTTGTCCAGTGCGAGCGTGCGCCGGACCAGGGTGAGACCATTGTCTCGACTGGATGGCTCACCAACCCGGGTGGGAAAGGTGCGAACCAGGCGGTACAGGCTGCCCGACTGGGAGCGGAGACTTTCCTGGTGGGTCGTGTGGGATCAGACGCTTTTGGGCGGGACGTGATGAATGGGTTGTCGGCCTATGGAGTGGATCTTGGCGGCGTCATGGTGGATCCAGTCTTGTCGACAGGTGTTGCGTGTATCCTGGTGGAAAGGGACGGCGAGAATCGCATTGTGGTCGTCCCGGGCGCAAATGGTGCCGTCGGTGCCGCCGAACTCAAGACGCTGGACGGCTTGCTGCGGCCCGGGGTCGTCCTCCTGCTGCAGTGCGAAATCCCGTTTTCAGTCGTTCGCGAGGCAGCTCACGTGGCACATCTGAGAGGGGCCACTGTCATCCTCGATCCTTCGCCCTGGAGGTCCATCATACTAACGTCGGGGGTATTCGCCGATGTGGACTACCTCATGCCGAACGAGGGTGAGGCACGTGCGCTTGCCGGAACCACCGATCTCAAAGAGGCTGCAGCAGTCCTTCTGGGCTTGGGCGCACGGACCGTCGTCGTGAAGCGGGGAGAAAAGGGTGCATTTGCGGTTGGCGCGTTCGAGAGTCCTGAGGTGCCCGCCTTTTCGGTGGTATCGGTCGATACGACTGCTGCAGGCGATTCTTTTCAGGGAGCATTTGCCGCGTCGATAGACTTGGGGTTTGACCCCGACATGGCGCTCTACTGGGCGATGGCTGCGGGTGCGCTTACGGTAACGCGGCCGGGTGCTCAGCAATCGATGCCGGACGAAGTGGAAGTGACTGCGTTTCTTGAGGCAAGGCTGCGCAAGGAAGACTGGATGCCCAGAGCAGCAGATCTGAAGGACAAAGGAGAAGAGTCGACATGAAGAGAATACTGTGTATATTGCTTGCGCTCATGATCATAGGCCTGTCATTTTCCGGTTGCAAGCCGACAGCAACTGGTCCTAAGACCGACAAAGTCGTCTACCTCATCAATGGAGCCCTTGGCGACAATGCGTTCTACGATTCTGGCCAGAAAGGGATCGACAATATCAAGAGCCAGTATGGAGTCGAGACCAGAACGATCGAGTGCAACTTCGATGCAGGCAAGTACGAGCCCGGATTGGAGGCTGCTGCACAATACAGCGACGTCGTGTTCGTCATTTCCTATGCGTTCGAGGACAACCTGAAAGCGATGGCTGACAAGTATCCAGACAAGATCTTCGTCAACATCGACACGATCGTTCAGAACAGCAAGAACACGATAACCTCCATCAAGTACATCGAAGAAGAGAGTGCGTTTCTCGCGGGCGTCTGTGCCGGTCTTACAACGACAGATATGAGCATCAAGAATGTCAACGCCGACAAGGTCGTCGGCGTTGTCGCAGCGGCGGATGATCCCGTCGTGATGGCTTTTGTAAAGGCCTATGAGGACGGTGTGCATTATATTGACAAGGCCATCAAGGTCGAGCGCGTCGTGCTCGCTGGCATTTGGGATGACCCGGCCAAAGGCAAGCAGGCCGCCCTTAGTCTCTATGACAAGAAATGCGATGTGGTATTCCAGGTAGCTTCTGAAACCGGCCTTGGTGTTCTGCAGGCAGCCAAGGAGCGTGGTCTGTACGCAATCGGCGTCGATACGAATCAGAACGATATCGAACCCGGTTACGTCATCGCATCGGACATCAAGGACGTGGGCAAGACCATCGAAGATGTCTACAAGACGATCAAGGACGGCACGTACAAGCCGGGTCAAGTTCTGAAGTACGGTATGAATACTGGTACTGTTGATTTGGTGACCGAGGCGAAGGTGCAAGTTCTTCCGCAGAGCATTCTCGATCGCATCAGTAAAGTCCGTCAGCAGATCATCGACGGTACGCTCGCGGTCACCAAGTACCAGTAGGACGGGCTGTTTGTGGCACGTGACGTCCTGATCGACCTGCAGCACATCACCAAGGTGTTTCCCCCGGACACCGTCGCGCTTGCTGACGTGTCGGTATCGTTTGAATCCGGCGAGATCCACGCGCTGGTCGGAGAGAACGGAGCTGGGAAGAGCACGCTCATGAAGGTGTTCTATGGCCTCGAGCGCCGAGACGCAGGGGACATTTTCTTCAGGGGTGCCAAGGTCGAATTCAGGACGCCACGTGAAGCGATTGCCGCCGGGATAGGTATGGTGCACCAGGAGATCCTGCTCATTCCGGAGTACACGGTATGGCAGAACATCGTCCTGGGCGCCGAGCCCGTCAGCGCTTTCGGGACAATCGATGTTCATAGGGCGCGTGAAGCAGTGCGCCAGAAGATCGAGGAGTTTCAGTTCAACTTGGATCCTGACACACTGGTAGGAGATATCTCGGTGGCTGCACGCCAAAAGGTCGAGATCCTCAAACTACTCTACCGGAATGTCTCCGTGCTTGTTCTGGACGAGCCGACGGCGGTTCTGACACCTCAGGAGATCCCCCAGCTGTTTACCGAATTGGCGCGTCTCAGGGACAAAGGACACACGATCATCTTCATATCTCACCGGCTGGACGAGGTCCTGACCTTGAGCGATCGGGTGACCGTCATGCGGCGTGGCAAGATCGTAGGTACGTCCGCTGCGTCTAAGCTCACGAAAGAGGATCTGGCTCGGCAGATGGTGGGAAGAGAGGTCCTGTTCACATCGCGGCGCCAGCCTCAGGAACCCGGAGAGATCGTCTTCCGTGCGCAAGGGCTGAATTGCAGCGACACCGAGCATCGCGCAAGACTGCATGACGCAAACGTCGAAGTGCGTGCCGGCGAGATCGTGGGAGTGGCCGGCGTCGAGGGGAACGGCCAGTTCGAGCTGGTGAACGCAATTATGGGTCTGGTCCCAATGACATCAGGGACACTTGAGGTGAAGGGGAAGGATATTACGCATGCCGACATCCTGACCAGACGGACGCTGATTGCGTTCGTTCCTCAGGACAGAGGAAAGATGGGTGCGAGTTTGGCGGCGTCCATTTTGGAGGATGCCATTATGACACACCACATCCTTGACCCACGGTTTCGCACGTGGAAGGGGCTTGGACTCAACTACCGGCATGCAGCCGAGTTTGTTGATCAGATTCGAGACCAGTTTGCTGTCAACATGGGGCACTTATCGGATCCGTTCCATTCGCTGTCGGGAGGCAACCAGCAGAAGGTGATTCTTGGTCGTGAGCTATTGCTGGAAACGCCGTTCGTCCTTATGGACCAGCCGACGCGAGGCTTGGACGTCGGTTCCATCGAATATGTCCATCAGCTGCTCCTGGCCCTGCGAAGCAAGAAACGGGCTGTCCTGTTGATATCGGCCGACCTCGACGAACTCTTCATGGTGGCCGACCGCATCGTCGTCATGTGCCAGGGCGACGTGGTCGCGGACCTTGCCACGGACGCGACGAATGGTGAAGAGGTCGGGTACTATATGCTCGGGGGAAAAAAGGATGCTGCACATGCGGAAACAGACTCTTAGCGGGATTCTCGGCGTCCTGGCTGCGTTCGTCATTGGAGCGCTCGTGCTGGCGCTTCAGGGGTTCAATCCGGTTGCGACCTACGGTGCACTGCTCCAGTACTCGTTGTTCAGTGCGTCGGGATTCACTGCTACGTTGACGCGAGCCGTTCCCCTGATCCTGACAGGACTCTCAGCTTCGATCGCGTTTGCTTCCGGCCCCGTGAACCTTGGACAGCCGGGTCAGCTCGAGATGGGGGCCTTGGGTGCGACACTGATCGGGTTGTTCGTCCATCTGCCTTCGGCATTCCTTATCCCGCTGTGTATCCTGGCGGCTCTTCTCGGTGGGGCGCTATGGTCGGGGCTTGCAGCACTGCTCAAACGTGCTTTCGCCATGGATGAGTTCATTGTCACGCTCATGCTCAATTTCATCGCTGACTACTTCGCATTGTGGGTCATCACGTACCCGCTGTTTGACCCCTCAGCTTCGAGTCCCATGACCAGATCCATCAACACCGCTGCATGGCTGCCCGATCTGGGAGGGGTGAACACAAGTGTATTGTTTATGGTGCTTGCAGCAGTTATCTGCTGGCTAATCATGAGTAGAGGCCGCAGTGGGTATGAATGGCGCATGACCGGACAGAACCCACTGTTTGCGAGGATCGGCGGATGCAAGGTGGACGCCAACTATGTCCGCGTCATGCTGGTCACCGGAGCCCTCGCGGGGCTTGCCGGAGGGCTGATGATCATGGGTGGCCCCCATCGTTTTGTCAAGGGGCTGGGCGCTAACTATGCCTGGGACGGTATCATGATTGCAGTCGTAGCCAGCAATGGCATCTCGGGGACGTTCCTCTATGGGTTGCTCTTCAGCGCGTTACAGCAGGGCGCCATAGGCATGGAACTCGTCACTGCCGTACCTTCGGAGTTTATCGATGTACTGCAGGCAGTCATTGTGCTGGTCGTCGTGGCGGGCAGGGTTTCTCTGAACATGGTGTTCGACCGGCTGGCGACCAGGCGAAAACTGAAGGAGAGCGCGCGATGAACGTCCTGTTCGGGCTTGTCTCAGCCATGGTTGTCGGAGCCACGCCGATCCTGCTGGCGGCCATTGGTGGAACATTCACCTTCTATGCCGGCATCTTCAACATCGCCATGGAAGGAATGATGCTGGTCGGTGCGTTCTGTGCCGTTCTCGGGTCGTTCTTCCTGCACAGCTGGTTCCTTGGCGTTCTGTGCGCGATAGCCGGGGCGCTGATCATGGCCGGCATTTTCATTCTGTTTGCCGTGAAACTTCATACGGACGAATTCCTGACAGGCATAGCGCTGAATCTGTTCGCGGTGGGCCTGACGACGTTCTTGTTGCGCGATATTTTTCACGTCAAGGGAGCCTTCACCGATGCCGGCATCCGCGCGATTCCATCCGTGAAGCTGCCGTTGATTGACGGAATCCCCTTTCTGGGGAGGTTGCTGAGCGGGTACAACCTCATCGTCTACGTCGCCGTCCTGGCAACCGTGCTCTCCGCGTTCGTCATCTTCAGGACTCGTTTTGGGCTCCGGCTCCGCGCTGCAGGCTACAATGCTGTGTGTCTGAATTCGAGTGGCGTTCCGGCATCGATGATACGTATCTGGTCGCTCATTGTGTGTGCTGTGTGCTGTGGTCTGGCAGGTGCGTACCTCTCTCTTGGGTATGTGCGGCTGTTTGCCGAAAACATGTCAGCTGGGCGCGGCTGGATCTCGCTGGCGGCCGTCATTCTGGTCAGTGGAAATCCTTGGGGCATCGCGGTCATATCGCTGCTGTTCGGGTTCTTCGATGGTCTGACGGTATTCCTGCAGGGCAGTCGGATTCCTACCCAGTTCACGGCCATGATCCCCTATGTCGCGACACTCGGTTCCCTGTACCTGTATTCCGTTCGCAAGAAGAGGAGGCAGGCATGAGAATCAAGGCATGGCAAGTGGAACGTGACATACGGCGTTCTGCCGTTCCGCTGGACCGGCGCCTGCATCCAAGCAGCTGGTCTGAGCAGACCGCAGCCGAGAAGGGGCAGGATGAGATGATGTTCATGCTCTGGGAGAGTCGTGTGCCGGGATCAGGTGCTCCGGAGTGCCTCTATCGCGGGGCAGCTCAGTCGATGGAGAATCAGGGCTTCGATGAGAGTGTGGCAGTATCGCTTATCCCAGAAGGCTTACGCTTGGCTCGCAGTGGAGACGCTCCTGCGCTGCGCATACTCACCGCTCATTACCTCGACGCACTGTTTGCTGCACCGCAGGACCCCTTGTGTTCCTACCTCGGGTTCGAACACCCGGTTTCGTGGGACGAAGTTCTGTCTCGCCTGCCCGCGGCTGGCACGCCGCAAGACGAGCAGCCGGATAGCGTCGAGGAGAAGGCATTGACTGGATGGGTCGGCCAGCTTGCGGGTGGTGCATTTGGCACTGCCATCGAGGGATATACGGGCCAACGTATCTCAGAGGTCTATGGCGACGTCCGTTCCTATGTCACAGATCCCGAGACGATGAACGACGACGTTGTCTATGAGCTGGCGTTCCTTGACGCGTTCGAGTCACATGGACGCGGTCTTACGTCGCAGGACATTGCCGACGAATGGTTGCGGCAAATACCTTTTGGCTGGTCGGCAGAATGGATTGCTATCCAGAACTTGCGTGCTGGTCTCACTCCGCCCGAATCGGGAAGCTACCGAAATCCGTATTCGGATTGGATTGGTGTTCAGATGCGCGGGATGATTTGCGGCATGCTGGCGCCGGGGCGACCACTTGAGGCGGTAAGGCTTGCTCATCTCGACGGGGTCGTGTCCCATGCAGCAAACGGCGTGTATGGGGGCATGTATGCGGCAGCGCTAACGGCCCTCGCTTATGTGCGCGATGATCCGCGTGTCGTTGCGGTCGAAGCGGCGGGATATCTCCCTCAGGGGAGCGAATACGCCGCCGTCCTGCACGAGTGCCTGGACATGGTCACGCGGGAATCGGACGTCTCCTCGGTGCTTGCATGGGCCGAGCAGCGGTTTGAGCAGTACAACTGGATCCATGCCTACCCGAATATGGCGGCGGACACCATTTCACTCTGGTATGGTGGTCGGGATATGACGGAATCATTCGCCCTGTTGGCGCGTGGCGGACTCGACATTGACTGCAATGCCGGTCTCGTCGGAACGGTCCTGGGCGTGATGGGTGGAGTTCCTGCCGTGTGGGCGGACCCCATCGGTGATCGGCTCGAAACGTATATTCCAGGTAAAGAACGACTCTCGATCCACGCCCTGGCGGAGCGAACGGTGCGGCTGGCTCGTGGCATGCTTTAGTATCTCAGGGAGGTAGATTCCATGGCACAGTTTCACTTGAAGTTTGAGGCAGAGGACCTTGCGCCGCACGTCATGCTGGTCGGCAATCCCCAGCGAGCCGAGCAGGTGTCGAAGCTGCTCCAGGATGCTCGCCTGGTCAATGAGTACCGGTATCTGCTTGTCTTCACGGGGATATATGAGGGCGAACGGCTGTCGGTTGCCACGACGGGAATGGGGGCCCCATCGACAGCAATCGTCGTGGAGGAGCTGTGCAACCTTGGGGCGCGTGTGCTGCTCAGGGTTGGCTCGGCCGGGGGCATTGCGTCGGACGTCGACGCCGGCGACCTTGTCGTTGCCACGGGGAGTATCCGTGACGATGGAACGTCGCCCCAATACCTTCCACTGTCGTTCCCGGCTGTGCCGGATGCCGACCTCCTTCGCGTCACCATGGAAACAGCCCGGGACGTTGTTCCGACGGCGAAACACGGAATCGTCATCAGCAGTGACGCATTCTACCGTAACTACGACAAGGACAAGATGAGCCTGATGATGCAGTCGGGTGTCAAGGCGATCGAAATGGAAAGCGGGTGCCTCTTCATCGTCGGTCAGTTCCGTGGCGTCCGCACGTCTGCCCTTTTTGCTGTTGACGGTAGCGTCACGAAGGATGCGATCAAGCCGGAGAGTGCCGAGGGCCTGTTCAAAACAGCCGAGGAGCAGAGCATTCGCATCGGCCTCTCTACGCTGGTCAGGGCATCGAAAGCGGGATTGTAGGCGCCTGACGCCTGGTCGACAGCAAACGCCCCGGACACCATATGCCCGGGGCGTTTGCTCTGAGTCGTTGTGCCCAGCCATGAATCGACTACCAGCGAGCGTAGTGGTCCTCGGCCGCCCCCACGAAGTCCGTGATTGCTATCGGATCTGAACCTTCTGACGTCACGGTACCACTGTACCGACCCACGAGCTGATGGATATGACTTTGGAGAGGGCCGGCGTCTGTGTACGACTGACGATCCACCATCGGGATGAACGACAGATCGACGCGCCCATCGGAACTATTGACGTGCCAGGGTTGCATGATGTGAGCCTGATCATACGTGAAGGAGACGAGGCCCAACTTGGTGAGATGCCCGTCGACCACCACGGCGTTCTCGTTGTCACCCCCGTCGTGAAAACCACTGCACAGGTTGAAGCCAACCGTCTGACCCTGCCGTGTCCGTCCTGAAGCTGTCGCCCACTTCCATACTGTGACACTCTCGAGGAAACCCCGACTCCAGTCCAATTCGCCCAGTGCTTCTGAACGATTACACTCCCATCTCTCCTGTCCAATACGGATAGCCCCCGTAGCAGGCATGCAGGTTACCTTGGTCGTATAGGCGAAGCGTCCGTTCCTCAGGGGGTCGACGACACTCAGGGACTCGAGTTCCTTGGGCCAGCCGAGAAGCAGGTCTGCGTGGAGGTCCTGTTGCCCGTTGAATCGGGGCCAGTCGACGGTGACGTGTTTGCCTTCTGGCGTCATCTCAAACTGGAGGTACTTGGAAGTTCCTGCGCGGGCGCTGGTCGTCCCCTGGCGGGGATGGTTGGCCAGGACGACGTCGGTTCCGAAGGGGATGTTCGATGTGCGCTCCAGCAAGACGTTGCGTTCAATATCATACAGGTATGCGGTGAGGTTGGCCAAGTATCCCAGGTGGGCAATCTGCGCTGCGAAGAAGACTGTTGGTGTCGCGACGTAGAAATATTCCCACCGCTTGAGGCGCCACGTACTGAAGATGTGTCGATGCACCGACGCAGCAGCTGCCATGTTCACGTCGAACAGCGGTTGCCTGGCCCATCCGAAATTGATCAGGCCGTTGCCGTTGATCATCGAAAGCGGTTTGATGTGCTCGCCCACTATTTCCTCCAGTCTCAGTCTGAAAAGGCTAGACCGAATGGTGTAGTTTCGTGGCTTCTTCCGGCAATGAGGCTGCGGCTATTCCATCCAGGAACGGATTTTCTTCTCTGCGTCGGCCAGTCGGTCGCGTTCACGTTCGTCGGTCGTATAGCTGGAATAGATGTGCAGTACCGGGCGGTCCCTGTCAGGCAGCACGAGGGTGTACCCATCTTCCTCGCGTTCCTTGACCCCTTCGACGAACTCCGCAGTGTCACGATAGAGCTCGCTCATGCGGCGCATGATGGTCCCCTTGGACTCCCACGGGCACGGCAGTTCGAGGTGGCTGGGATCCCGGGCCGGCGTCTCCTGCTTTAGCGCGACGAGATCTTCCCCTGTTTTGGCAAGCGTCTCAAGGAGAAAACCAATGGAGAGCATACCGTCATAGAAAGGGACAGCACGGGAGAAGATGAAGCCTCCCAGGATGTCCGCGCCAGCGTCGGTATTTGTCGCTTCGTGGATGATGTTGCGTGGCAGCGTCGAGCACCAGTGTACATCGACACCCTGATCCCTGACGTACCGTTCCAACTCGATGGATGCCGTAATGGGAAGGGTAACCGAGTTCAGGACCCCGGACCGATGTCTGGAGCCAATTATGAGTGCCGTGGCACGGGTATCAGAAAGGATCTCACCACTCCGATCCACGAGAAAGATCTTCTCGCCGGAGGCGTCCAGGATCACGCCAAACGATGTTCCCAGCGACTTGACCATGGAAGACAGCTTGCGTTTGGCGTCCCGGAACTCAGACGCCGTCCTCACCGCTCGTCGCCCGTCAGTGTAAGCGTGCAGTGAGATGATCTCGAGGCCAAACTCTCCTGCAATGGCAGGGAAGAACTGGACGGGAGTGCCATACGAGTAGTCGATGACAAACCGGATGCCGGAGGACCGGATGGCGGCTACATCCAGAGTGCTCAGCAAGTAGTCACGGTACGACTCCACCACACGAGGCGGAATATCGATAGTCCCCACCTCTTCGACGTCGGCGCGTGCAAATTCCTCACGGAAGAACAGGCGCTCGATGGCTCCTTCCTGCGTGGTGGAAAGATCGAACCCTGATCGGTCATAGAATCGTATCGTTGTGAGTCGACGGTCGAATGGTGAACGCATGACGTGAACGCCACCGCTGCCCGCGAAGGACTTTACGGTGAACCGTGCCAGGGGCACTGGAGCTGCCTGGAGGTCCATGACGCGTACGCCGGTGCTCATGAGGCCTCCGATGAGCGAACGTTTGAGCATGCGTGAAGACTGGTGGTCGTCGCGCGCAGTGAAAACGACCGAACCCTTGCCAAGGAACGTACCATAGGCACAGCCCAGCTTGGCACACATCTCCGGAGTGACTTCGACGTTGTTGACACCGACGATGCCATAAGAGCCAAACAGGGCTCTTGACCAGGCCTTGCCCCAAACGACGTTGCTCGTGACGGTAGAGCCTGGTTCGACAGTCTTGCCCGGCCAGATCTCGACCTGGGACTTGAGGACAGATCCTTGACCGATGATGCAATCGTCAGCCACGGTATTGTCACCCTCGAGAAGGACGTCCTTGCCAATGTGGACGTTTTTGCAGACGATAGAGTTAAAGATACGGGCTCCCGACTCCACGACGACGCCGTCCCACAGGACTGAGTTATCGATGTTTGCTCCACTCTGGATAACTGCATGGTCGCCAATGAAGGAACTGCGTACGCGTGCTTCGCCGATAGTCGTGTCTTTGCCGATAAGGACTGAGCCGTCAAACCCCTTGAAGCTCGAGATCTGGCTTCCTTCGCCGACCCAGACATCATTGCCGATGCCACCGATGCGTTCGCCTTGAGCCTCAAGGTCGACCTTTCCTTTCAACACGTCTCCATGCGCGTGTTTGTACTCGCGGATGTTGCCGACATCGCGCCAGTAACCCGGAGCGATATACCCGAACAGCGGCTGATTGTGCGCCAGCAGGGAGGGAAAAAGGTTCTTCGAGAAGTCGACCTCCTTGTCCTCAGGAATGTCATCCCAGACGGACGGCTCCAGGACATAGATCCCTGTGTTCACTGTGTCAGAGAAAACCTCTCCCCATGATGGTTTCTCAAGGAAGCGTACGATATGCCCTTCGGAGTCGGTGATGACAATGCCATACTCCAGAGGGTTCTCCACTCGTGACAGAGTAATTGTCGCAGCTGCCTTGTGTTCGCTATGGTACTGAACTGCCTTGGTGAGGTCGATATCAGTGACGATGTCGGCCGCAATGACCAGGAACGTCTCCTGCAGGCTAGCTCGCGCAAGCCCAACAGCTCCAGCGGTTCCAAGATCCTCCTGACTGGTGACATACTCGATCTTTACACCGAAATCGCTGCCGTCACCGAAGTAGCTGCGTATGGCATCGGGCTGGTGATACAGGATGACAACAAGATCATCGAACCCGTGCTTCTTGAGCAGTCGCATGATGTGCAGCATCATGGGGCGGTTGGCGAATGGAACCATCGGTTTTGGAAGATTGACTGTCAATGGGCGTAACCGCGTACCAAAACCTCCTGCCAGAATGACTGCTTTCATGAGGACGCCTCCATGGAATGGTACAATGCGAGATATTCGCGCGCGCTAGCTTGCCAAGAGAAGTCGCAGGCCATGCCAACGGCCTGGATACGTCGGAACGCGTCACCGTCAGTGTATAGCCTAACGGCACGTCTCACGGCGTCAAGGAACTCGGACGGTGTCACGCCATCGAAGCTGATGCCGTTCCCCGTTCCTGTCTTGGGATGGACGTCCTGGACCGTGTCCTTCAGTCCACCTGTTCTTCGTACCACTGGGACGCTTCCATAGCGGAGGGCAATCATCTGTGACAGGCCGCACGGCTCGAACCGCGAGGGCATAAGAAAGAAGTCTGATCCGGCATACATGCGGTGTGCCAGACCCTCGTTGAATTTCTGGCTGAACACGAAACGCCCGGGATAGGCGGCAGCCTTTGCCACGAGAGCTGTCTCGATTTCGGTGTCGCCCGTACCGAGGACCATCAGGTTTATGGGAAGCGACATCATCTGGTCAAAGGCGCCGAGCACGAGGTCGACTCCTTTCTGGGCAACCAGTCGAGACACCATGACGAACAAAGGACGGTCAGGTTCTGCCGTGAGTCCGGTTTCCTGCAATAGACTTTCCTTGTCCTGTGCCTTTCCAGCCAGCGATGAGGGACTGTACATATGAGGCAGTGCTCTATCTGCGGCAGGATCCCAATAGGAGCAGTCGATACCATTGAGAATGCCACTCAGGTGCTCACGCCGCGTAGCCAGAATGCCGTGGAGCCCGAAACTGTACTCCTCGGTCCGGATTTCGCGGGCGTATGTCGGAGAAACAGTATTGACTTCGTCGGCCCAGACTATGCCCCCCTTAAGGTAGTTCACATTGCCGAAGAACTCGAGGCCGTGGATGGTGAAGACTGAACTCGGCAATCCGATGTCAGGGAGGATCTCGGGGGAAAAGAGTCCTTGGTAGGCGATATTGTGGATCGTCAGCAGGGTCTTCTCCCGGTGCTTCGGATAGAGGACGCTCAGATAGACGGGGAGCAGTGCGGCTTGCCAGTCATGCACGTGGATGACCTCAGCGCCGCCAAGTGCGACGATGGTCTCGAGTGCGGCGCGCGCAAAGAAGGCGAACCGCATCCAATTGTCTGGATAGTCACCTCCGCGCGTATTGTAGAGGCCGTCACGGTCAAAGAACTCGTTCTGAGCGATGAAGTAGGTCTGTTGATGGCGAAGGACCGTGTACGGAAGGGCCCTGTCACCCATCGCCAACGTGCCAGTCATCACCTGCTCCAGCGGAAGGTTTTTTGCCATGATGGTCCGATAGAATGGCAGAATCAGGAACGTGTCCGCCCCGAGCATGTGCAGAGCGGCAGGAAGGCTGCCTGTAACGTCTCCGAGACCACCTGTCTTGACATAGGGCGTTCCTTCCGAGGCCACAAAGAAGACTTTCACAGCTCTACCTTACGCAGGAACTGGGCACTTTCCTCAACGACAACTTTGCGCAGTTCCGGCATTATGCCTTCCATATCTCGTTCAGACGTATATGCTCGAACACAGGATCATCCGATCCTGCCTGACTCGTCGGGATCTGATCCGTGTCCTCGATAGCTGCAAACAGCGCACGTACCTTGCGGTGGTGCTCAAGGAATCTCGCCGTGCCATAGGTGCGCGCTTGTGCAGTGGTGATCATGAAGGGCCAGTCCGAGCTCTCTTCCAGAAGGATCTCACGCAGCAACGCGTCCCCCGTCTGGCCGTGGAGCTGAGGCAGAAGGTCGACGAAATGGCGCTGGTCGTCGTGGATGTTGTCCCAGATCCACGAGGTCTCGGGGTTCATCCAGGTACTGTGTCCTCCCCCTGAGCCCCAGCTGGATTCGCGCAGCCGCCCGAGGGGCAGATTGCGCTCGGCCAGTACTGCTGTCGGGGCGACTGCCGAGATGGATTCCTTCGCAGCCAAGTTGCGGAGCACGGCGCCAATCCATTCACGCCCCTCATACCACCAGTGCCCAAAGAGTTCGGTATCATAGGCCGCCACGATCACGCCTGGGTCACCAGTGAGCCTCTCTCGTTGTGCCGCGAGGTCCCTGACCAGTGAAGCGAAATGCTGGCCATGTTCTATGGCGCGCTTGCGCGCTTCGTCTGGTCTGTAGAGTTCCTTTGCTCCCAGATCCGTCTGTTTGCTGGTAATGCGCCAGTACTGCCACCCCGAACTTTCGCACCGCTTGTGGAACTCGCGATAGGAGCCATTTCCGGGATAGCCGAAATCACGTGACCAGACCTGCTTGCTTGTTGCGGGGTTACGCAGGAAGACTGCGACGTCTGCGCCGATGTTCCATGGTGTCCATGGAGCCTCAGTGCTCGTTGCAACGGGAATGTGCACGTTAGTGTGTTCCTGTCCCGTGCCGGCATCAAATGTGGTTGCATCCGCAATGAAGTAGCGCAGGCCCTCCTCGGCCAGAAGACGCTCGACACCTGGGATATAGCCGCATTCCGGCAGCCAGAATCCGGTTGGCCTGCGTCCCATCCAGTGTTGATAAACCGCAACTCCAGTGCGGATCTGTAGCCGCCGGGATTCGTCGTTGCCAAACAGCGGCATGTATCCGTGTGTGGCGCATGACGTCAGAATTTCTAGGCGACCGCTTTCCTGCAGCCTTGCGAAGGCCTCCAGCAGATCGCCGCCCAACATGTCGAACTGTCGAAGACGCTGATCCAATTCTTCACGATAGAACATATTCAGGTCGTGAGCTTCTGGAGTATCCGGAAGACGTGAGACGTCCTGTTCCAGGGCCTTGCGTTTTACGTCGACCCACGTTCGGAAGCTGTCGACAAATGCGGGGGACTTGAGCTGTTCCATGAGGATGGGGGTTATGCCAAGAGCAATGGTCCCCGGCACGTTGTCATGGTCCAGTCGTTCGAATTCCTCGAGGAGAGGAAGGTACGTGTCGAGGGCAATCTCATGCAACCACTCTTCACCGAAAGGCCAGCGTCCTTTGCCAAGGACGTAGGGCAGGTGCGAATGCAGAACCATGACAAAGCGACCATTCATGTCAGCCTCCAATCTCAAGGGTCAGGTGCCGCGACGTTCTCAGGTCAAGCGCAATGAATACTGTCATTCCCTGGTAGATGGTTTCGATGCCGCTCTCCGAATTCGAGACTGTCCTTATCGGAGACAGTTCCACATGAATAGGGGAGCTGGTCCGTACCGAGAGACGATGAGCTTCGGTCCCGATGGTAAAGGAGTCCGCCACGAACGAGCGTTCTCTGTCTTCCCACCACAGAGCCAGGTTGAGTTCGCATACGTACCAGTTCTGTGGTGCCCCAATCTCGAAATCAACACGGAGCCCACCCTCGCTCGGCGCGAATGTCTTGACTATCAGCCCGGATGCCTCGAGCCGTGCCCAGGTCTGGCCGAGTTCTGCAGAGTACTCTTTCATCACAGGTTCACCACCTGTGGCAGCATCAAGTGACGGACCAAAGCGATCGATGAAGTTGACGCGCATATGATCGTCGAATTGGAGTGCGCCAGGCGCATCAGGATCCTTGAGACGCAGAGTCTCGTGGATGTTGGTTACTCTATGCGTCTCACTCTGCGACGTAGCTTCGAGCATCCGGTCATGGAAGGCCTCGTGATATCGTGTCATGACGTTGCTCCACGACCATGATTGTCGCAGGTCATCCCATAGGACCAGACGACCACCGCAGACGTGCAGGAAGAACACCTGATGCTTGGTTGCCATGACGACCTCAGGTTGCCCGTCAGCGTCTGTATCCTGCAGCCACGTGCCCAACCGTCGCTCTGGTATCAACCGTTCGGCTGTGAGCAGCTCGGTGTAAATGGCGTCACGGAGGTGGGGAAGATACAACCCTCCGAAGATGCCGTGCCAGTACGCACAGTTGCACTGACTCCGCAGGTAGTGCATACGAGCCTCACTGTCCGCATTTCCTAATTCAGATCCTACGAACAGCATGCGCTTGTGCATGCGGTTGGCCTCGGGGTATCGGGCCAGAAAGTTGCGAAACGTACCGCCACTGAGAAAAGAACGTTCCTCCGGACTGGTCTTCTGGCATAAATCGGCGAATACCTTCTGCCGTGACGCTGCCAGAGACCACTCTTCCATCTCAACATATGAGCAGGTGGGCAGGTAGACACGTTCCCGTGGCTTGAGGGAAGATACAGCTTCGGCGACGGTCACGGTGGTCACATCTTCTGCGTCTGTCAGTGCCTGGAAGAAGCGTTGCAGCCACCCCTGAGTGTAGACGTGATCGTACGTTCCAGGCCAAAGGCCGAATTTCTCGCCATCATCGCCGTAGACGAACACTTCCGCATCCTCCCCGAACTCGCGGATGTAACCCAGCGTCTCTTCTGGTTCTGACCAGGGGATCCTGTAGCGCAACTCCTTGAGGATGGGAAAGACAGTCAGTGTCTGGCTCTGGTCTTCGGTGACATAGGCGTGGGTCAGGTCCGGTCCCCGCAGACCACTCTTCTCGAATCCATTGTCGTCCACGAGAGTCCACTGGACGCCGGCTCGTGCCAGGCTGCTTGCGAGGTCGGGTTCCCAGACCCGCTCCGCCAGCCAGAGACCCGTGGGGCGACGTCCAAATAGCCTGAGCAGCTCGTCACTCATCAACTGGATCTGCTGGATGCGATCACGCTCGGGAAGCAGCTGCAGAATTGGCTCGAAGTAGCCACCCCCGACGAGCTCGAGTTGGCCCGAAGCCACCAGACTGCGCACAAGGTCCAGGTACGTCGACGTGGAATCTCGTTCGATGAACTCCAGAAGAGGTCCTGATGTGTGGAGAGAGACCTTGATGCGGGGGTACCGGGAGAGTGTTTCAAGGAACGGTACGTACGATCGATCGATGGCCTCGCGGAAGACGTAATCGAAATTCCCCACCGGTTGATGGTTGTGGATGCAAAGACACAGTCTTTTCATATCACACCTCCCGGTGTTGCAGTTCGTAGTCGGCAGCAGGAAGTTCGATGGACATAACACCATGGGCGGGGACGGCTGACATCAGGTGCCCTTCTCCCAGGACCACGATGGCAAATGTGATGGTGTCCCCGCGTCGGGCCCGTAGAGACTCAAAGGGCAGGCGGATCTGAAGTGTCTCTCCCAGGGCCCACATCATTGGTCCCAAAGGGTCTATCGATGCTTTGGTCTTGCCGTCGTCGCGGCGGATGATCAGATGGGTACTACCTCCAGGCGACGTACAGCGCACCTCCACTTGCAGGTCTCTTGCCGCGGCCGCCTGAGACCCAAACTGCATCAGAAGGTACATGTCCGAGAGACTGTAGCCGATTCGCACCGACGTGACGACCGGCACTCCCGAGTTCATTGCTCCCCCCCCGCTGTTGGGCTTGATATGGTGTGCAGATGCCCAGTCGAGGTCTCCAGGGGGGCCGCCATCGATGCCAGGGTTCATGAGGCCGACGGGCAGGATGGGGACCATCGTTGGACCGCCATCAAGTATTGGAACGAGGAGGCGATCCGGGATCTGCTTCCCTGCCTGCGTGTAGACGTTGGCGAGGTGGAGCCGATACAGGTCGTCGAACTGCACAGCGGTCTGGAAGGTGCGATCGCGCCCATACCACCAGTTCCAGTCTGATCCCTCGGCTGCAAGCAGGGACATGCGCGAGTGCTCCTGTTCAGCCGGGTCAAACCGCGCCCAGTCCTCCCGGGTCTCCCGGAGGTACTGCCACGCCCTGTTATCTTCATCCTCGCCTATCCAGATACGGAAGTTACCATCGATCCACGATCCGGGACGGAAGTCCGGCATGGGCGTCGCGGAGTTGCGCTCGATGGCTTCCGCTACCGTGCTCAGGCACACACCTGGCTCATCGGCAAGGGCAGCATACAGTGCTCTGAGAAATGGTACCCCTCCCTCTGGGTAGAACTCCCATGCGTTCTCTCCATCCAGGATGATCGAGAGGACACCGGGTCTGTCGAGAGCGTCGCGGATCGAACGGACACTGTCCAGGAACTGCCCGACAGCATGTTCTTTCGTCAGGGAGGCATACCAGAAACCTATGGCGTCGGAGAGTCCCCTGTCTCGGAATACCATGGTGACTTCTCCCGCCCTGGTCTGTGCCCGGTAGGGGCGGTACAGCACCCGATGCGGCTCGTCAGGGAGCTCCCGCAGTAGGATCTCCTCATCGGTGGCGGTCCAGGAGAAACCCGCGCGAGCGATCTCGGCCACGGCGTCCTGGGACACGCTTCCCTCAGAGGGCCAGCACCCTTGCACACGCTGGTGCAGCAGGTCTTCGACAGTCTTCTTTCCGAGATCGAGGTGCATGAAGGCATCCTCGGGGTGGCGGAAACCAGGCTGTGGAAACGGAGTGTCCTGAACGGAGCGGGCGACGTCGGTGTCGATGAGGAGGGGGATGATAGGGTGTGCGAACGGTGACGTCGCCAGTTCGATCTGGCCGGACGCAGCAAGTCGCGCCAACCTGGGAAGGAAGTTTCGCACAAGTTCCTGCTGAGCTTCGAGAAGGGCCGTGCGGTCCTCCTCGGTATAGTCACGAGATTTCGCCAGAAGTGTCCGATCCACCAGACCTGCCTGGAGGTCACCGCGGCATGTCCAGGCAAGGATGAACTTACACTGAAGGTCGCGCAGCTCCTGTTCGGACCAGGAGCCGGGAGGCTCGTTCCTCAGACGGTACAGCTCGGTATAGCGGGCGTCGGGGTCGATGATACGTTCACGGTTGACATCCAGGAACAGGGTGATCAGCCGCATTCGCTGGTCCACGTCCAACCTGGTGACAGGGGTCGATGTCAGCTCAAGCCACTCGTCGCTGGACCTGCCATGCGCGTATGCGTCAAGCTGTGTCGCCAGGACCGGGGTGATGTTGATGGTGACGTGCACAGCAGGTTGTTCCTCCAGGAGCTCGAGCATCATCGCGTAGTTGCGTGCACAGTGAAGCCGAGTCCACGGAAGCAGTGCTGTTCCCGACGTGAGATCCTGATATTGTGGCTGGTGGAAATGCCACAGGAAGCATACAGAGAGCAACTCCGGCATGGTCAGGAGCGTCAGTGTCTGCTATCTGCGCGTGCATCCTGTGGTATCGTAGCAGGCCACAAGAACTGGCTTTCCCGGCATTGGGCAGACATTCTGTGTGCCACATCCTGTGTCCGTGCCTGGGGCGTGTGGGCATATGCATATGAGGTTGTCTGTCGGGATCCCATCATCAGGCTCATCGTGGAGGCTGCTCCTCTCATGCGAGGTACTGTTGGATCATTTTCTCCGTGACGCCGCGATGTTTCGCGACGTCGGCATAGAACCATCCGCTGGTACGAACTGTCCTCTCTAGCGTGGCGTAGTCCACTGCGACAATGCCGAATTTCGCGCTCAGGCCCTCGATCCACTCGAAGTTGTCCATCAGGGACCAGTGATAGTAGCGCTGTACATCTACACCGTCCTCGATGAGCCGGCTCACTTGGAGAAGGTGGTCATAGATGTACCTTGTTCGGAAGGCGTCCTTGGCGTCGGCCGTGCCATTCTCGGTGATGAAGATGGGGGTATGATAGCGGTCCCAGTACTTCTTGCAGACACGATACAGCCCCTCAGGGTATAGTTCCCACCCGAGGTCGTTCTTCTGGCTGTCTTCGCGTACTTCAAGTCTGCCCAGCGGATTTGTGGACTTTCCGGAACAGTCGACGATGTCGCGCGTATAGTAGTTGACGCCGAGGAAATCGAAGTAGCGACCCTCGCCAAGAGGGTATCCCCCGCCCAGCGGCGACAGGAGCCTTCCCTCGCACATCCCTGTGACAAAAAGCTCCTGAAAGAGCCTTTCGTACATGCCTGCCGCCCACCGTTCGCGGCCGTTGCCATGTTTGGGATCGAACAGCCTGAGGTGATTGGCGACGCCGACCATCGTATCATTATAGCCGTTGGACGCACGCACCTGATGGATCTTGCGATAGGACTTGATGTGTGCCACGATCATGTTGCGAGCACCCCTGAAGTACTTGGTGATACTGATGTTGCTCGGAGGCCATCCGCCCATGACATATCCCGCCGCGAGGTAGGCGTTTGGTTCGTTGATGGTGCACCAGTCGCTCACGAGATCGCCAAGGTTCTCCACGACATAGGCCGTGTATCGCTCAAAAAGGTCGATGACGTCTGGGTTGACCCACGCACCCGCGTCTTCGAGCCACAATGGGTTTGAGAAATGGTGTAGTGTGACAAGAGGCCTGATTCCGGCGTCCACCAGTTGCTGTATCTCGAGACGATAGTGGCCGATGGCATCCTTGTCGAAGTGCCCCCGTGTCGGCTCGATGCGGCTCCACTCCAGACTCATTCGATAGGTCTGTTGATGGAGCTGCTTCATGAGAGCAATGTCCTCAGTCACCCTGTTCCAGTGATCGTCAGCTACAATGCAGCTGGTACCATCCTTGACATGACCGGTCTGAACCCAGCGATACCAGCTATTGTTGCGATCACCACCCTCGATCTGCAGCGAAGCTGTCGCCGTGCCCAGCAGGAAACTCTCTGGCAATGCAAATGGTTCCATGGTCATACCTCCTTGTCTGGTGTAGCCGGTGTCAGTAGTATGCCTCAATCGACTGGCCGCGCAACTCGCGATATGGGCGCTCGTAAGACCGTGTGACCGCTCTGGCGCTCAGGGGTTGCAGCTACCCCGTTCACTGTCCATCGATCGGATGCGTCGGGGACGCCTATCAGTGCTTCACCTTCGAGTTGTGCGGTGTCGAACCGCTTGAATGTTATTGACGTTTCGTGGCAGTCGAAGTGTGCGACATCGAGGCCCGGGAACAGGTGGGTCGTGGTTCCAAGGAGTTCGACGTTGTCCCCGTTCGCCTTCCGGAGACAGGTCGAATCGAAGGGAAGGAGCTTCAGGGGCTCTTGTCCATCGACCAGGTGCCCATTGCAGTAGTAGACACCAGGATCCAGCTCTATCGTAGCAGGCCGGGAGCCAAGATTGGCAGCGACGATGTATGTGGCGTTCTCTGCGTGCAAGGTCAAGCGCCATGCCTCACCAAATGGTCTGGCCTCATCGACGGCCTTCGCAGAGAATGGAAACTGGGAAAGGTACTGCCTGAGCTGTTGGTCCGTGTAGGAGGAGATGTCGTCTGACGTGAAGACGAGGCCCCCCATCGCCTGGTTCACAAGGAAGAGCGTGCGACGCTGGGCCTCCGTCAGACTGTTTCCGGTGTCACGAAGGATGAAGACGTCCGGATCGTTCCAGAAGGCCATTCCGTTCAGGTGCCGTCGGCTGATCGTGTTGCGCAGTGCGCAGACTGTCGATACCCGCTCGCGGTAGTGAATCGTCGACAACAGGCGGTCTTCCCACTTCAGGGCGACATCTCCGCCGATTCGGCAGAAGTCGACCTGTCCAAATGCAGGGCCGAGTGGAACGCCACATCCCAGAATGAGGTTGTCCCCGATAATGTCGCGCAGGAACTGCATGGATTCGGACATGACCTGGCCTCGTGTCTTGCCGTCGGGGGCCCTGCGACAGGCGGCATACAGGAAGTCGAGCTTGACCAGATCGAAGTGCCAGGTGTGGAGGACCAGGTTGAAGACATCGCGGAGATAGGTGCGGACAGCCGGGTTCGCCATGTCAAGCGAGTAGAAGAAGCCGCTCCAGCCTAGGTTGTAACCAGCCTTGACGAGGTGTCCGTCATCCTCGGTAAGGAACCAGTCGCGATGATCGTGCAGCAGGTCAGATGCCTCCTCGGCGATGAAGGGCGCTAGCCACAAGCCGGCTTTGTAGCCGCGCCCGTGGATTGCATCGGCCATAGCCCCCATCCCGTCCGGGAATTTTGCATTGGTTGTCAACCAATCGCCGACGGCATGTTGCCACCCGTCGTCGATCTGGAAGGCGTCGAGAGGGACCTCGTGTTCGCTGAGCGCGTCGAGGTTGTGTCGAAGGATCTCCTGCGTGATGCTCGTGTAGTAGTTATACCAGCTTGTCCAGCCGGTCAGAGGTGGCGTCCGGAGGCGCCGGAGACCAAGGAGGTCGAAATAGCGGCCGAAGGTCTCGCTGTCCGTTCCAGTTCCTACGTACACGTCGTACAGAAGATACGGTTCAACAGGCATGACCCCTCCACACTCCTTCTGGAGGATGGCTCTTCCCGCGGAGGCGGTGACCGTGATCAGGGTGAATCCTGTATGTTCAGCCAGTGAGGCAAACAGAGTCAAGAGATCAGGTTCGGTTCGAACGTATCCATAGGTCCAGCCGTGGAAACGTCCCGGAAAGCCGGGGTTCGTGACGTATTCGTAATCGCCGTACATGGAACACCGTGAGCGGGCCAGCCTGTTGAGTGAAGGGATACGATCCCTGGGTCCCATCTCATGTGATTCTGTCCACGTCTGGTAGCCATTCACGAAGACGCGGCTGGACGGTGGAACAGCAATGGGGACTCGCAGTTCTGCTGTGAGCAGCTTCACCGTGGTGCGAGAGGTCACGGTGATGGTCCAGTGTTCTCCGGGAGCAGTTGTGCTTATGGCCGGCGCAATGACGAGGTCATCATTTTCCGCTGGCCCGTCCAGGTCGAAGTTCAAGGTCTTGACAACCGCCCCGCAACGATAGGTCAGTTTTCCCCTTACATTTTCCATTCTACCCCTTCCTGGTCGTTTCGTGGACACCATCAGCCGCGTGTGTCACATAAAATGCAGGTTCCAAACCAGTCGCTGCCAGGTAGGCGGATCGAACCGAAGAGGTGAAGTCTGGAATCTCGACCTGCTCGACGAGCGCGATTGCACAGCCTCCGAAACCGGCGCCCGTCATGCGGGCCCCCAGGCATCCTGGAGCCTGAAGTGCGGCACAAACGATCGCATCGAGATGTGGTCCGGTCACTTCGTAGTCATCTCGAAGCGACGCGTGAGACTCTGTAAGCAGTCTCCCGAATGCGGCCAGGTCGCCGGCTGCTAGCACGCGACAGGCCTGTTCGACCCGTGCCTGCTCAGAGATGACATGACGTGCTCTTCTCCGCAGCACCGGGTCCGAAACATGGGACAGTATGCTTTCCCATGGAGCATGGACGAGACCGTTTCGGGGCGCATCTGTGCCGAGAAGTCGGAGTACGGCATCGCACTCGGCTCTCCGTTCGTTGTACTTTGAGCCGGCCAGTTGCCTCTGCCTGGATGTGTTCATGATAACCAGAGCGTGTGCCCCCAAGGCCACAGGCACATAGTGGTAGTCCTGCGATTCACAGTCGAGCAGCAGGGCACAGTTCTCCCTGCCGAGCGCGACGGCGAACTGATCCATGATGCCGCAATTGACTCCGACAAACTGGTTCTCCACCTTCTGGCAAAGCAGGGCGATGGCCTTGAGGTCGTTCGTGGGTGCCCCCGCGAGTGCGAGAAAGGAAAACGCAGTCAATACTTCCATAGCTGCAGAGGATGAGAGTCCGGCTCCCTGTGGAAGCGTCGTAGTGAAGAGGACGTCGGCTCCCATGAAATTCACTTCCTGGAGAAGGAGTTCACGGAGGACTCCCGCCGGGTAGTTGCCCCAGCCGCGTGCAGGGTCGGGTTCGATGGGTCGGTCGAGGTCGATCTGGACGGCCAGCGCGTCATCCGATGAGTGAAGTCTGATGAGACGGTCGGAGCGGAGCCGGCAGGTTGCCGTAATCCCTAGCGTGACTGCCGCGGGCATGACCAGACCGCCGTTGTAGTCGATGTGTTCTCCGATGAGGTTTGCTCGGCCAGGAGCGAAAAATGACCGGACTTCATGGTCCCCGGTACCGTAGAGATGCACGAACTCCTGGGCAAGGAACGGAGGCATGCTCACGGTTTCACTATGGTCTGCTCGAACTTCCTGCATGCTGCCGCAAGAGCCGGTGCAGTATCCTCTACGCGCAGAGGATTGCATGCTGCCCACGCGCCCATCTCTGACGAGGCGTAGTACTTTACGGTTGTTTCGCCCCGGAGTGGAGGGTAGAACTCGATGTGAAAGTGGTATGAGTCCTCACAGCCAGCGTCTTCCGGGCTGTTCACCGGTGTCTGATGGAAGCACATCATGTAAGGGAAGCGCCGGGCAAACAACAGGTCGAACCCTCCGGTGAGGGTCTTGAGTATGCGGGCAAGGTCCGTCCGTTCCGAGGGTGTAAAATCCAGGAAGGATCCCCTGTGCACACGGCTCGTGACAAAGACACCATATGGGTAGTCGGTGAACGACGGGATATATGCCACGAAACTCTCGTTTGCTAAGATGATGCGCCGGCCGTCCGACATTTCGTCGCGGGTAAGGTCGCAGAACATACAGCTTCCATGTTCGTTGTGCCAGGCGCGTGCACTGTCCAGTTCCGTCCTGATCTTCAGCGGGACAAATGGGTAGGCGTAGAGCTGTCCATGGGGGTGCCGCATGGTGACGCCGACTTCCTCACCACGATTCTCGAAGGGAAAGATGTATTTGATGCGAGGATCGCTCGAGAGAATCCGTTGCCTCTCGGTCCAGAGTTCCACCAGGCGTGTCAGATGCGCGATACTCAGGTCGTGGAGGCTGGCATCGTGCTGTGGAGAGTACAGGATGACCTCGCACTTGCCATAGTTGGGAGCAACCGGCGATAGCTCTGATCCGACGGCGTCGGGTTCGTCGGGATCCGTCGTCAGTGCTGGGAAGTCGTTGTCGTATTCGAGAACGTCGTAAGTGGACGGGACGTTGCCCGATCCAGGGCAGAAGGGGCAGCCATCGGTGCGCAGGTTGGGTCGTGCCTGCCTGTTGCCTGCCACCATCGTCCATGTGCGCAGAAGTGGGTTCCATCGTAGTTCTGCCATCGTGGTCCTCCTGTTTCTCAACAGTGCCGTAGCACTGGCTTTTCATAATGTATTATAGCCTAATACCTGCATTGGTACAGGTCGGGCGATGCTGTTTGCTTGTTCATGCAGGCCATGCAGACTATACTACTTGTGTAACCAAGTATGTGCTGAAGAGGTGGAGGGGTAATGACTGGAACGATTCTCGTGACTGGTGGCGCTGGCTACATTGGATCGCACACTGTACGGAGGCTCGTACGGAACGGCTATCAGGTCGCCGTGTTCGACAATCTTTCTAAAGGGCATCGCTGGGCTGTTTCACAGGATGTTCCGCTTATTGTCGGCGACATCGCCGACACGGCCCATGTCGCGATGACCATCCGACAGTTCCACGTGACGAGCATCATCCACTTTGCAGCCTGCAGTCTTGTCGGCGAATCGATGATTGAGCCTCGCACCTACTACACGAACAATGTGATCGGTACGCTGCATCTTCTCGATGCTATGCGTACAACGGGTGTCGACCGCATCGTCTTTTCCAGCTCAGCTGCTGTTTATGGAGAGCCGACCACCGTTCCAATAGGCGAGGACAGCGCTTTGGCGCCGACTAACGTCTACGGGCGCACCAAGGTGGTCATCGAGGGAATACTGCATGACTACGTTGTGGCATATGGGCTGCGTTCAGTCTCCCTGCGATACTTCAACGCCGCCGGAGCCGATCCCAATGGTGGAATTGGCGAGGACCATGATCCGGAAACACATCTGATACCTCTGGTGCTGCAAGCTGCAGCGGGCCGGATATCGTCGGTGAACGTGTTCGGGCGTGACTATGCGACAGCTGATGGTACCTGCATTCGGGACTACGTCCATGTGAATGATCTTGCAGATGCCCATGTTCTTGCCCTGGAGTCACTCGAGCGACAGGCGGAGGCTACATATAACCTGGGAAACGGCGAGGGATTCTCGGTGAGGCAGATCATCCAGACTGCCCAGCGGGTCGTGGGGCATGACATCCCGATCCTTGAGGCGGGCCGACGCGAGGGGGACCCTGCGGTGCTTGTGGCAAGCAATCTGCGGGCATGCCGAGAACTGGGGTGGACGCCTCAGCTGGCGGACCTCGAGGCTATTGTCCGGACAGCGTGGAACTGGGAGCAGCATCGACCGATCCGCTAGTCATGCATGACGATGATGTTCCGTTCCTTCCGACTCGCTGTTTGACCAGTTGGTGTAATGTCATAAAATAAATTGTTTGCACACTACTAGACTGGCCCGAAAACTGACTCTCGGAGGCACGAATGCGTGGTCAATACCTTTCGCTAGCCATGAATCTCGTTATTGGGTTGTCCTTCTTCCTGTACGGCATGAAACTCCTTGGGGATGGACTTCAGAAGGCGGCCGGAGATTCTCTCAGACGCATCCTGCAGGCTCTCACGAACAAACCAATCCGCGGGGTGCTGGTCGGTATGGTGGTCACTGGCATCATCCAGAGCAGCGGAGCCACGACGGTCATGGTCGTTGGGTTTGCCAACGCTGGACTGATGACGCTGAGACAGGCCATGGGCGTCATCTTCGGTGCCAACATCGGCACGACCATCACGGCCCAGATCATTGTGCTTAAGCTGGATAAGCTGGTCTGGCTCTTCATGCTGGTAGGCGTCATGATGGAATTCTTCGTCAAGCGCAAGACCAGCAAAGCTATCGGCGAGGCTATTCTTGGCTTCGGTATCTTGTTCTTCGGCCTCTACTTCATGGCGGACACCCTCGCGCCGCTGAAGGACAATCCAGGCTTCATCAACTTCCTGGTACGGTTTGGCCAGGTCCCTATCCTGGGTGTTGGCGCCGGAGCCGTGTTCACTGCGCTCATCCAGAGCTCGTCGGTGAGTACCAGCTTGATCGTTGCCCTTGCGATGAAAGGGATGATTACGCTGCCGTCGTCGATCGCCCTGATCCTGGGAGCCAACATCGGGACGACCGTGACCGCGGGGCTTGCCAGTCTCGGTGCCAACATTACCAGCAGGCGAGCGGCGCTCACGCACTTCCTGTTCAACTTCTTGGGCACGATTATCATGTTCCCATTCCTGAAGCCGTTCGCCAAGCTCGTTCAACTCACTGCGGCGAGTCTACCTCATCAGGTGGCCAACGCGCACACGATGTTCAACGTCCTCATGACCATCATTGCCCTGATTTTCATCAACCCGTTCGAGAAGCTGGTCGTGCGGCTCCTGCCGTCCAAGGAGAAGGAGGTCGAAACCCGGATCGTCCAGTTCATTGACGATCGAGTACTTGCGACGCCGTCCGTAGCTCTTTCCCAGGCAACGCAGGAACTCTACCGCATGGGACACATTACCTACGAGATGGTGGATGACTGCAGGATCGCCCTCTTCGAGAACCGTATGAACCTCCTGGAGATTGTGCTCGGCAACGAGGAACTGGTGAACTCCATGCAGAAGGAGATCACCGGGTACCTCACCAAGATCACCGAGCACGATCTCTCCGAGGCGCAGGGCACGCGTGTCATGGCTCTGATGCATGCAGTCAATGACATCGAACGCGTGGGCGACCACGCCACCAACCTCGTCGAACTCATCCAGATCAAGGACGACAAGAGGCTGAAGCTCAACAATGATACGCAGGACGATCTGAAGGCTGAGTTTGCCCATGTCCTTGCGACACTGGACGAGGCCATGACGGCGTTGCGCGACTATGACGCCGAACGGGCCAAGCACGTGAAGGACATGGAAGACCGCTGCGACCTGATGACGAAGGAATGCATGTCCCGGAACATCTTGAGGCTGAACGCGCATGAGTTGGACCCGCAGGTCGGTGTCGTCGTCGTCGATCTGTTCACGAACCTCGAGCGCATCTCGGACCATTCCGACAACATAGCGGACGTCGTCCTGGGCGTGTACTAGCCGTCTTTCGTCCAGGGATATGGTGAGCCCCTCGCCTTGCAGGCGAGGGGCTCACATTTCGAGAAGATTCGCGTCGACTGTGTCACAAACTCGGAGAGAGTATACTCCTGACCTCAGCGAACACTTCGTCGATGTCGCGCTCAATGGATTCCATACCTCGAACGACCTCGCCCAAGGCCCCGCGGTTAATGGATACGACCGGGCCGCCGCTGAACTGTGGCAGCATTGCTGCAGGATAGACAGTCAGCGACGTTCCGATGGCCAGAAACAAGTCTGCATGGCGAGCTTCCGATTCTGCTTCATCCATGCCTCGAACTGCCTCGCCGTAGAAGACGATGTCCGGCTTGATCACGCCCTTACAGTGGTCGCAATGGGGAACCTCCTCGGCGAGAATCTTATGTTTGAGTTCGTCATACGAGTAGTCGTGTCCACACCCTCTGCAATGCCCCTGTTGAAAGCTGCCGTGTACCTCGATGACGTTCCTGCTACCCGCTTTCTGGTGCAAGCCGTCGATGTTCTGGGTGATCACAGACTGGAGCAGACCTTGCTGCTCGAGTTCGGCCAGGAAAGCATGAGCCTGAGTCGGCTCAACACGGTCGACCATCGTCAGGAAGTCACGGGCGAATGCGAAGAAGGTGCGGGGATCTGTGTCGAACCAGTCGATGTCGAAAGTCTTCTCGGGGTCATACCGGCGGGTCACGTAGAGCCCGTTTGGACCTCGAAAGTCTGGGATGCCCGCAGCCGTCGATATTCCTGCGCCAGTCAGCGCGACGATGTGATGCGACTTCCGGATGAGTTCTGCCAATTTCTGTGTATTCATCATGTGTTGCTTCCTCACTTCTGCAATGTGCAAAACGGGGCCTGAGGCTCCGGTTTCCAATGCGTGTACAGTATAGCGCTATTGCTGCGGCCGGTTTTGTTCCGGAAATAACGTCATTGCCTGCAGATCCCGTGCGTTCTGCACTGCCTGGCCCCGATGGCAGTTGTTGGTCATGATGAACATCAATGGCGCGCTTGCAGCCATGGTGCGGATGGACGGGAGCATCTGTTCCAGCTCTTCCTTCGAGTAGAGGTAGTCATACCGTGTTTCCTTGCTCGCGCCGAACCAGTTGGGATTGCGTCCGTGCAACCGGAGATAAGCAACATCGCTGGTGACAGCCGGGACCAGGGGCAGGAGGTTGCGAAGCTGCGGCTCGTCGACGGCGATGTAGCCGAGGTGTTCCTGCCTGAGGAACGCCAGGGTGTCCTCCTTGTGCCAGCTTTGGTCACGGAACTCGATGGANNCGGCCTGCGTCAGCCATGGGTATCACTGCCTCCCAGAACTCCGTGAATGCAGGCGCCAGGAAAGCGGCGTTCTTGAGTCCCGAGGCCAGTTCAGGGAATGCCGGGCGTCCTGGATTAGCAGGCTTCATGGCATTCCATACGTCGTGCGTCATGCTGCGATGGGCCTTCACGGTGAACAGAAAACCGGGTGGCGTCTTCTGAAGGAGAGCCTCGATCAGTGGAATAGTGGGCATGTAATAGAAGCTGCTGTCCAGCTCCACCGCGTTGAAGCCAAGCGTGCGGGCGTAATAGACGAGGTACAGCGAGGGGCGCACGTTGGGCGGATAGACGACGCCCTTCCAGTCTGGGAACGAGTATCCGCACGTGCCGATACGTATGTCTGCATTCATGGCCACGGTTCCTCCCCGGGTTCCTCTGCCACCATTGCCGGCGGTTCCTCTGCCAGTGTACCGTCCGCCAGCGAATAGTATAGGAGCGCCTCGTGCTCTGGTGGTGCAAGTTTGTTTTTGACTATGCGTACCCGCACTGCAAAAGAAGACAGATCTCCCTCATCCATGGACAACTGTTCCTGTGTCGTCTTCAGGCGCAATGAGGCAAAACTGCGCAGGGCGCCTCCGCCGATGGAGGCAACCGATGCAGGAACGGCCATCAGGTAGCTGCGACTGAGGAAGAGCATGACACACTGTCGACGAGCGACCAGCGTGGTGAGCTTGCGCAACGCACGTCCGACCATCTCGGCGCGCGCCATGTTGGATGGCATGCCTTCAGGCCGGCGTGACGGGTTCATGGCGATCGCCGAGTCCATGACCAGCAGGTCGATGTCGGCACGTTCCAGAAGTATGACAGCCATGTCGACAGCGTCTTCTGCAGTCTGTGGCTCAAGCAGCAGAATATCCCGTGCGGATGGACCGGGGTCCAGCGGCAGCTTGGCCGTCAAGCTGTGTTCCAGGTCTATCCAGACGACGGTCAAACCCAGGGCGGCTGCATTCAGACAACAGGCTACTGCGAGGGCCGACTTGCCGGAACTGGCTGTTCCGAACAGTTCCGTAATACGCCCGCGTGGGTAGCCGCCAATGCCGGTTATGCGGTCTATCGCGGGGATGCCGCTCCCAAGAACCGCCACGGGCGCTGTGAACTGTCGATGAACGATTTCAAGCACATTCGCAGCCAACAGGAGCCTCCTCGACGCCGGGGATGAACCGCAGCCCTTCCAACCGCTTGACGAGTACCGTGGGGCTGCCCTCGGTATTCTGAAGTTCACCGTACAGGCGCATCATGTGGTTCTGCTTGAGCGCCGCCGCATACCTGCGCTGCGCGTCCTCGAACATGACGGCCTCCACCATGCCGTCTTCGTCCTCCAGCGTGATGAAGAAAACGCGTTTGCCGGACTTGGTAGGTGGAGTCTGGATGCGAACAACAACTCCGCGCACCCATACGTTGGACCCATGGGGCCATGTGCGCAGCTGCGCACTGTGCAGAAGGGGCGCCCGCGCCTGCACGGGCGTAGGCGCGTCCATGATGTCTGCCGTGGCCAGGTCGAGCAGGACGGCGAGGCTTGCCGACACCGGATAGCCGATACCTGCTATCTCTCCCAGGACGACACGCAACTGAAGATTGGAACTGACACTGAGGATGTGTTCGACCTCATCGGGGTCCAGCCCAAGGTCGGCCGCGACCGCCGCGGGTGTGCCGAGGTCATCGAAAGCCCCGGCCAGCACTAGGCGCTGCAGCGCTCGCCGATTGACCCGTGTCCGGTCCATGAAGTCGATCACTGAATCGAAGGGCCGTATTTCCCGCGCGGTCATGATGGAGATCGCGTCCTTTGCGGGCAGCGTGCTGAACAGGCTCAGCCCGAGCCGCACCGTCATGTCCTGTGCAGTTGTCCGGACCATGCTGCGCGTCACCAGGGGCTTCTCGATCAGAACATGACAGCGGCGTGCTTCGTCCAGCAGGATAAATGGCGGGTAGAACCCTACAGGCATCGCATTGAGCAGCCCCGCGGTATACTGGGCGGGCCAGTGCGTCTTGAGGTAAGCGGTGCGATATGCCAGCAGTCCAAACGAAGCGGCGTGGCCCTTGTTGAATCCATAGCTGGCAAAGCCCTTGAGCTGGTTATAGACGTGCTGAGCTGTTTCCGGGTCGGTACCTTTGGCTGCGGCGCGTTCCAGAAAGAGTTGCTCGAATCGAGCCAGTTCTGCCTTGGGCGTGTGTTCCGTCATCGTGCGCCGCAAAACGTCTGCTTCGGAGAGAGACAGGTCCGCGACAGTATTCGCGACCTGCAGGACCTGTTCCTGGAAGACGATGACGCCATATGTCTCTTTCAGGACCGGCTCCAGGCGTGGGTCTTCGAACGTCACCGGGACTTTGCCATTTCTCCTGGCCAGGTACAACTTGTCCATGTTCATTGCCATGGGGCCGGGACGGAACAGCGAAACATTGGCCATGATATCGGTGTAACAGACGGGCTGCAGCTTGAGCAGAAGGTTGCGCATGCCTGGCGACTCGAGCTGGAAAACACCCAGTGTGCGAGCTTCACGCAACAGGCGATAGGTCGGCTGGTCGTCCATGGGGATGGTCGACAGGCTGAGGTCTGTGCCCGTCTCGGTACGAACCATCGCAGTTGCCTCCACTGCAGCGGACAGGGTGCGCAATCCCAGCAGGTCCATCTTGACCAGGCCCAGACGCTCGACATCATCCTTGTCGTACTGTGTGATGAGACAACCGGTACCTGATGGTTCGAGGGGAACCAGGTCGGTGAGAGGAAAGGGTGCGATGATCAACCCCGCCAGGTGTGTAGAAAGCGTGCGAGGCAGTCCCATGATACGCTCGGCCAGCGATATCCAGCGTTCGATGCTCCCATAGGGGAATGTGGCCAGCTCGGGCAGCCTGGCGATGACCTCGCTGATGCGGCGGTGACTGTACCAGGGCAGGAGCCGGGTAGCATCGTCGACTTCTTCTTTGCTGTACCCTAATGCCTTGCCGACGTCGCGAAAAGCTCCACGGATGTTGTACGTGTTCACGTTGGCTACGCGGCAGACCCTGTCTTCGCCATAGACGGCAAACAGTTCAGACACAACCTCGTCCCGACGCAATGCGTCGAAATCGATATCCACGTCAGGCAGGCTCTTGCGCCCTTCGTTGAGGAACCGTTCAAACAGCAGGTTGCACTGGATGGGATCGACCTGTGTGGCGTCGATGCAGTAACAGACGATGGAATTGGCTCCCGATCCACGCCCCGAGTAGGCGACGTCTTTGCGCCGCGCTATCTCGATGATGTCGCGTACGATGAGAAAGTACTCATCCATGCGCATGTGCCGGATGATCTCCAGTTCGTGCTCGATACGTTCCTCCACGGCAGTGGTGACGATGCCATATTTTTCCCGGGCGCCGGCATAGACGATATCGCGGAGACTGCGTGTTGCCGTCAGGACCGAGCTGGGAGTCTTAAAGCCATCCAGAGGCAGTTCCACCTGGCATTCCGCCGCGATGCGTCCACTGGCGGACAGTGCCTCAGGCCAGTCAGCAAATAGTTCCTGCATCTCGTCTGCTCCCCTGAACCAGTTCTCGGCGTTGACATGGGACTGTCTGCTGCGGGCGTCGACGTCTTCCAGTGAACCAATAGCCAACAGCATCTCGCGCACCTCTGCGTCGATGCGGTGCAGATGAGTGACGCCGCCGGTGGCGCAGGCGGGCACGCCGGTTTCATCTGACAAACGGCGCATGCGGTACAGCAGGCGTGTGGAGTCGGCGAACATAGGGTTCTGGACGTCCAGGTACAGACTGTTCTCGAAGAGTTCGCGCATCTCCTCCAGCAAGCGGCGCGCCTTGTGTGGCCGGCGTGCCGACAGAGACTGGTAGAGCAGGCTCTCGGGACTGCCATACAAAGCGACCAGGTGGCCGGCGTATGGAGCCAGCTGCTCAAGCGTCAGTCCCGGGTGAACGCGACCGTGTGCCTGGGCACAGGTCACCAGGCGACAAAGGTTGCGATATCCCTCCAGATCACGGGCCAGGACGACGACGTGATCGTCTGGCTTGTCGCTGAAGAGTGTCAGCTCAGTGCCAAAAACAGGGGTGATTCCAGCCGAACGCGCCGCACGGTCGAAGCGGATGGCGCCGGCCAGGGTATTGCTGTCGGTGATGGCACAGGAGGAGTAGCCCAGTTCGCGGCTGCGCTGTGCCAGGTCTTCGATACGGATGGGACTCTCATGGAAGCTGAAGCCCGTGTGAAGGTGCAGATGGACAAAGGACATGCCGGGCCGCTCATGGTGTCTTTGTCAATCCATTAGCCGGACCATGTACCAGTGTCGATGGACGTTGTCTCTTGCGACCGTCACTATCATTTTGTCGTCGCTCATGATCGTATAGTAGGTTGCATCCTCCGTATGGTCGGAGGTAAACCGTCCACTGGCCCACATCTTGAGGATACGGTCTACATGTTTGACCTCGCCACGGAAGACAAAGGCGGCAAGACGGCCGTTTCGCTCCTCGACGTAGAGCAACGGCAGCTTGTCAGACGGGGTCGGTGAAACCGGGAAACCAGATGTGGGATTCATGTGCCCTCCTCAGGACAGGTGCTCGCGGACAAGGCCGACAACCTTGCCGATAATGCTTACGTCGCTGGTGACAGGAATAGGGTGGTACGCAGGGTTGGCCGGCATGAGAAAAATACCGTCATCTCCCTCATGCAGCTTCTTAACGGTCGCCTCGTCTCCAAACAGTGCCACAACGATGTCGCCATTGTCTGCGGTCTGCTGTTTGTGGACGACGACGATATCCCCCGGTACGATGTGCTCGTCGATCATGGAATCCCCTTTGACCTTGAGGCCAAAGTAGTCGGCAGTTGAGGGTGTCGGCGGGGTGACAAAGATCCACTTCTCGATGTTCTCTTCGGCCAGAATGGGGGTCCCGGCCGCGACAGTACCCAGCACCGGTATCATCAGCGATGGGGTAGCCGGCGTGCCTTTGATGAGGTCCGGCTGAGGAAGGTACCCTTTGCGTTCGAGCGTCCTGACGTAAACGACGACCGAGTTGAGAGAATTAAATCCAAAATGGCGCCGTACATCCTCCAAGCTGGGACGGAACCCTGTCTGGCGTGCGCGTGCCTCGATGAATTCCAGAACAGCTTGCTGTTTGCTGGTCAGTTCTTCCATCATTCACCTCCACTGTACTGTAGGTACTACATGTGTAGTGTATACACTATCCAAGAAAAATGCAATAGGAGGCAGGCGAAAGTAAATGATCAGGATGCGAAATGTATATAGCAACACCGGACACATCATGTGTCCGGTGTTGTCGTCGGCCAACGGGATGTGTGCAGTGGGCTAAAGGTTGCGGATCGGTGCCTTCGATGCCTCGGGCATCAGTGTTTGCCGGGGATACCGGCCGGTGGGCCACTTGGTGATGATAAAGACGGCGTGTTGTTTCTCAAACAACAGCTCCTTCCAATAAACTGAAGCTTGCGTCATCACAATTCATTTCTGCCATACATCCAAACGGTAATATCATCATCGGCTCGGTATGGCCGAAGTTCATGTTATAGATGATAGGAAGATTCGTCAGTCCAAGTTCATCTGTGACAATTTTCTTTATCAGTTTCTGGTACTCTTCAAAGTATTTCTCATTATAAGGTTTACTCCAGATTAACCCGTTGATTCGTTGTAGAATCCCGGATGATCCGTAATTACGCAGCCAATATTCAACATAGGCTGGTGAAGGCATGTTTTCGGATGTCTCCAGAAACAGTATCACCGAATCAAAAGTGCTCTTATCCGGCCATAATTTTGTATCCTTCAGCATCTCCAACACTTCCATGCAACCGCCGATCAGTCTTCCCTTCACTTTACCCTTTCCCTGCAGTACAATCGGACCGGTATTGGGAAACATTGTTTTTTCTTTATCCCTATTTTCAATCAGCCAGGGAATACGTTCACTGGTCCAGGTTGTGCTCGGTTCGATCAACCCTGCCGGTGTATCGCTGAACAATACTTTTCTCAGCCATTTTACGGTATAAGGGAAAATTTGAACGTTTTCCGCCAGTTCTGCCAATACTGAAGGTCCGTAAAAACTGGAAAGTCCGGATTTTAAACAAATATAGTGACTGACAGTTGTATCGGAATAGCCGATAAATATCTTGGGGTTTTTTCGGATAACATCAAAATCGATATAAGGAAGCATACGTACGCTCTCTTCGCCGCCGATACAGCTGAATATTGCTTTGATATCAGGGTTACGGAAAGCATCCATCAAATCTTGAGCTCTTTTTTCCGGATGGTGATATAAAAACTCTCTGCCTATCAACGTATTGGGCATTTCGATCACTTGAAGATCGAAAAGTTCTTCAAGCCGTTTCTTCCCGAGATCATAACGCCAACGTGTTTCAGCATCTCCCGCTCCGCCCCATGACAAGCTGACGGTAGCTACCAAATCCCCAGATTTCAGTTTTAGAGGTTTTATCAATTCCAGCATAATCTCGCTCTCACTGATTTGACTTCCTTCCTGCGAGAGGTGTCACTTCTTGAACGGGGTCCGCTCGGAGTTCGTTTGCCACTGCCGAAGCAGCTCTCGGCAGATACTCAGCGCTTCCATGCCCAGCCCTTCGCCGTATGCCGTGAGCAGTCTGGCGATGGTTTCGCGAGAGGTGTCTGTGTCCACACACATGTTCTGAAGGAACTTGTCCACTGCCATGGCTTGTTCTTCCAATGGCAGGACGACTGCCTGGACTTCGGCGATGCGCTTGGCATAGTTGCTGTCGACCGCGGTCACAAAGAGTCGGAACGTCCAGAATGCGGAACTCATGTCGAGATGGTCAGGGTCTCCCGCGGCGTAGGGGTCCGGGTATCCAGGAACTGTCTCCATCATAGCCAGTGGATACCATGGCGTGTAGGGAAGCTCGTCGGGAATTCCGGAGGCTCGCCAGACAGTCACGGATTGTGGCTCGGGGGCTTGGCTCCTCAGTTCGGTTACAGAGGATTCCTGTGTGGTCCAGACCGAAATTGGACGCATGGTAGTCTGAGTGACGTTTTTATGGAAGCTGCCGCTCATTTCCAGAGCCTGCTGGATAGACTGTCCATGGGGGGTGACACAGCGCAGGCACGCCATGACATCACCAAGGGACACAAGGTGCTGTGGCACGTATGAAAACGGCATGTTGTCCAGCGGGAACTCTTGCCCCGTAAGCATGAAGAGCCCTGTCTGCTGCCGGCTGGTGCTCAATGAAGAAGTATTGATCTCGGGCGGTCCGTAAGCCTTCTTGAAATCAAAAGGTTCTGTTCCGGAGGGATCGTACCACCCGCACTGTATGGCGTGGGTCTCCAGGTCCACCGATGCCAGGAACTGGTCTGTATTCGCCAGGTCGACCTGACGAGAGATAAGATAGTTTGGCAGGAGGACAATCGCATCGTCGGAAACGCGTTCCGCCAGCCACTCGTGACCCCCGGGTATTTGAAGGATCCACGCCTCGTGCTGGTCCGCGATCGTGATGATACGAGCATCGCAGTAGCCGTATTCTTCGATAAGCCGACCCGCCAGCAGGACACCCTCACGGGCGGAGTGGGCCTGTTGGGTGACCAGTTGTGGCAGGAAGTGACCAATGCCACCTCGCTCCAGTTCAGGCTGTTGTTCACGTGTGCCTGCGGCGCTGTCGCAGCAAATATTGACGCCCTCGCTGTTGAGAAAACTGTCTGCGAAGTCCTGTCCGACCAATTCTGTCCAGTCGTAGGCCAGAGTGTCCTTGGGTACAGGGAGTTCCAGAGAGGAGTGTAGTTCGCGGTAGAGCAGTGTCCCATCACTCAGCCGCATAGCGCCGGGATGTTCACCGACCTTGACGATATGATGACGTACGACCAGCCGGTGCGCATCATCTTCATTGTGACCGACGACGAGGCAACCCGACTGCGATGCAGACCGGCCGACGACAATCGTCGTGCAGTCCAGTTCATCGCCTTCACGTCTGGACAGGCCCATCATCGCTGCTCCAGTGCCTGTATGGCACCAGCGATACGGGTTAGTCCCTCTTGCACCGTCGAGCGTGGACACGCGATGTTCATGCGTGCAAAGCCTTCGCCGCCGGGACCAAAGACGTAACCCTCGTCCAGACCTACTTTTGCTTTCTTGCGCAGGAAGTCAGAGAGCTGATGGACGTCCATGCCGAGAGCACGGAAGTCGAGCCACATCAGATACGTCCCCTCAATGGGCATGACCTTGACCTGTGGCATGTGGTCCTGCACAAACAGACGGACATACGTCACGTTGCCTTCTATGTAGTGCAGCATCTGGGTGAGCCAGTCGTCGCCTTCCCGGAACGAGGCTTCGAGCGCAGTGTACCCAAATGGCGTGACGCTGCCCACGGCTCCGTTGATGCGCCGTTGCATCGCTGCGCGCATCCTGGGGTTGGGAACGACGATGAAACTGGTGGCGAGGCCGGCAAGATTGAACGTCTTCGATGGTGCCATGCACACGATGCTGTTCTGCTCCAGCTCGGGGCTCAGAGAGGCAAATGGGACATGGCGCGAACCATTCAACACAAGTTCGCAGTGTATTTCGTCGGAGACGATGACCGCATCGTTGGCCAGGGCGATCTCACCGACAGCCATCAGCTCGTCCCGTGACCAGACACGACCAACGGGATTGTGCGGGCTGCACAGGATGATCATCTTCGTGTGTGAGGGGCACGTCGACATGCCGGACATGTGCGGCTGAAAGATGTCCTTCATCCCGTCGAGATCCATCACGTACCGGTGGCCGTCCCACTGCAGCTGGTTGTTGGCAACTTGACAGCCATTCTCACGGACGGCAGACCAGAAAGGGTAATAGACCGGGCTCTGAAGGACGACTTCGTCCCCCAGGGTCGTGAATGCACGCATCGCAGCATGCAGAGCGGGCACGACACCAGGGGTGAACAGCAGCCACTCAGGATCGACTTTCCACTGGTAGTTGCGCCACAGGCGCTGTGTAATGGCCTCCAGGACGGACGGACTTGCACATGAGTAGCCGTAGCACTCGTGCTGGGCACGCCGTATCAGTGCTTCAGTGACCGGTTTTGGTATCGGGAAGTCCATGTCGGCCACCCACATCGGCAAGACGTCATCACTGCCAAAGACCGTACAGCTTTGATCCCACTTGACGCAGCCCGTGTTGTGTCGTTCAAGCCCGTGTTCGAAGTCGTAGTTCATTTTCCTCTCCTTTGTCTTCGATATGCCGCCATCACGTCGACGCGTCTGGCAGGGGCGACCGCGCCTGCAGGCAATCCATGCAAGTATACCAGCATTTTCCTGGCCGGGTGTCACCGTGGAGAGGTTCAGACTCGGCGCCGGGTTGTGCAACGACGCCGGTATGTTGGGTGAAGTGAAACGGCGCGCGCGTTGACGCTGAAGGATCTCGATCCCGCAAGAGTGCGGAGCTAGAAGCGCAGCAGGCCCATGACCGCGAAAGCAGCCAGAGTGGAAGCTATCGAGAGGGCGGCTCCCGTGCAAAGTTGACCCAGCGTGTGCTCCTTGATGTCGATCTTGGCTACAGCGACGAGGACGAGCAGGAGAAAGGAGATTGCGCCCGGCCAGCCGTACACGATGGTGAGCGCTGTAGCTGGACCAGCGGCTCCGGACCCATGCCCTGATGCCTTGTAGTGCATGAGGTTCACGATTGTAAGTCCGATTACCGTGAACAAGTACGAAAGCATAAGTGCCATGTTCAGACGTGACTCGCGGAAAAAGATGAGCATAGTCAGCGTCCCCACAACATAGCCGGCAATACTGAGTATGAAACCGACCTTGCGTTCGCCGGCGAAGTCAGCTGGGTGATGCACCATGTGAAACCAGGCGCTGAGTGGGACGAAGCCAAGGCAGATGACTCCTGTCAGGCATGCGCCGAGGTTTCGGTCGGTCGGCTTCATGACATAGAAGAAAAGGAATGTCAGCATGGCAAGCACTGGCGGGTCAAGAAGGTACGTCCACAGACGCATTCGTTTCTCTCGGCTGAGCATAATCGTACTCCTTTGATTCTCAGTTCTTGCGAGTCAGAGACTCAAGAGAAGAGTATAGTGCAGAATCGGGTGCGGGGCCTCCACAAGGTGTGCCATTGCCAGACAATCAAGAAGGCACGCGTGGAGAGCTTCCCTTTCTTTACTTCAGACCGTGTTCGGCCAGGTATCTTCTCTCCTTCTCTCGATGTACGACGGTGAGATGGGCCTTGATCTGTTCCCAGCTGAGACCATCCAGGGGATACCAGCGGAGGATGACTGCGCAGGCGAGCAGAAGCAGGGCAGGCACGAGGAACCATGCTCGCACGATGCCGGCTTCAGCTGAGGCGCTCTGCATGCCCTTTGCCGATGACTGGTCGTAGCCTGCTCGTGACAGGAACCCCAGGAAGACAGCTTGTGCCAGACTCATGGCAGGCTTGGTGACGAAGCTGTTGACTCCTGCATACATGCCTTCGCGCCGCAGTCCTGTTGTATATTCGTCCACATCGATGACATCACCATTCATGAGCGGAATGAGGTACATGCCACCGGCAAAGCCAACGCCGATCAACAGAAAGGCGGCCATCATCGGAATGAGCTGGTGAGGGAACAGGAGCCCAATAATGCATCCGATGCCGAACAAGAAGGCGAACACGCGCACACAGCATTTCACGCCCCAGACATCGCGACGGTTGAGGAACAGCAGCAGGCCCAGGACTGCTCCAACGAAGAGCGAGCCAAGCGTGAGGGCGGTACCTACGCCCTTTGCGACGCCCATGCTCACTTCGTCATAGTAGTAGTAGATGCCTTGCATGAGCTGGTTCTGGACGTAGATGACGGTGAAGCTGATAGATTCGAACACGACAAAGGACCTGTTGTGGAAGCACGCGCCCAGAGACTTCCAGAAGTTGAACTGTTCCTCTTCCTGCTGGAAGTGGTTCTCCTTATAGAAGAAGGTACTGACATAAATGACTGCCGCCATGACGATGCCGAGACCGATCATGATGAGTCGGTACGGTGTGGCATCTTGGCCGGGTCCCGGCTGGATGAGTCCAATGACGATGGGAAAGGCAGTGGAAATGAGGCTGAAGCCGATCTTCCAGATGAAAATGCTGCTTCGTGCCTTGTTGGAGACTGCCATTTCATACGGCATGATGTAGACAGCAGTTGCAATAGCCGTATAGAAGGCATCAAACAGGAACATGCCGATGAGCATCTGGATGAACAATGCCGTCTGATTGCCCTTGAACCCAGGCAGGACTATCCAGAAGACTGCAAAGGCGACTGCGTACAGGGGTGCCCCATACCGGATGTAGGGAATACGGCGCCCAAGTCTGCTCCTGGTCCGGTCGCTGATGTACCCGAACAGTGGGTCGTTGCAGGCGTTCCAGATTCCGAAGAGCAGCCACACGATGGAGGCAAGGCGTGGGGCCAGTCCCATGATGCGCGTGAAGTAGTAGGTCAGTGCTGCGCCTTCGGCGATCGAACAGAGGATAGCGGTGGCGCCGTCAGCCGCTGACACCCAGATGCGGCTGTGGACTGGGACAGACTCTTCGTGCGGTATTTCCCCTGATGCTGGTCCAGGAATCTCCTGGGTGATTCGCGTGCCTGTGCCCTCGAGCCCCAGTTGGTTATTCGTTTCGTCGTCCATCTCGACCCCTCCGCCGCATGCCGTGTTGGGCGCGTTACTTACAAGTGCACAGCAAATCCAATCCTGCGACAAATCCACCAAGGTCTGGTATGACGACGTCTACTGCACGCTTAAACGTCATCCCAGGACCTCGCCGTCGGCGTCAGTCAGTTATTGGTTGTTCCGGGATTCTTTCAAGTCAAGGGGCTTGCTTCTCTGTTGCAGGAAGTCTTGAAACAGACCTTTTGTTTCTGACAATGACTTGAAGCTACCCTCTTGTACGATTCTTCCGGCATCAAAGACCAGTATTCTGTCCGCATTTTTGAGAGTTGTCAGCCGGTGAGCAATCGTGATGATCGTTTTCTGGTTGAATATCCTTTCGATGTTTTGTTGGATGATTGCTTCGTTCGTATTATCCAGTGCGGAGGTAGCCTCATCAAAAATAATCAGTTGCGGTGTTTGCAGCATGACGCGGGCCAGAGCCAACCTTTGCCGCTGGCCGCCGCTCAAGTTATTGCCATTTTCAGAGACAAGGCCGTTGAAGCCGCCGAGACTTTCCTGGATCTCGTCCAATATGCAGGCATTCCTGGCCGCCTCAAGCAGGTCCTCGTCGGGTACCGTTTGCCGGCACCCATACAGAATATTGTCCTTGATTGTGCCCGAAAAAACGAAGGGTTTTTGAGGAACATAAGCAATCTTGTCTGCTAGCTCTTCTCTGGAAATGGCTTGTAGTCCTTTATCAAATAGGGACACTTCGCCAGTATAGTCATGGATCAATTTCAGGAGAATATGAATAAACGTCGTCTTCCCACAACCGGAGGCGCCCGCAATGCCAATACTTTCGCCTTTTTTGATCGTTAGATTGATCCCATCTAAGATTGTGACATCCTCACTACCATGATAAGCAAAAGACAGGTTATGGACTGAAACAGCCGGTTCACTCTTGTTCTCTTCTATCTTTGAATTGGCATCTTGCTCAGTGAAAGAAATGTCCAGTGGCTGATGCAGAATATTAAAGAGATCATTTACTTGAATAGAGTTCTCGGATGCTTGATCTAGTATGCGGTGAATCTCGAGAAGTGGACCCGTAATATTGGTGAACAGAATGGCATAAACTAGAATATCGCCTTTTGAGATAAGGCCCCGGGAGGCCAGATAAATCGATAGGACGATCACCATGATCGTGAAAATCCCTTCGTTAAGCGACTTGGCCGCATCATAAAAGGCCATGGCAATATGATGCTTGATTTCGATTCTGCGGCGCTCTTCGGTACTTTTCTCGACTTTGGCGACTTCAAACTGGACGGTATTCAGGACTCGAATAGTCTCAATGCCCCCCAGCATTTCAACCACTTTGCCGTCGACCTCTTCCTTCTTTCTCAGTAGGGCAACTCGGATCCCTTTCTGTGAAGAGACTTGTTTGACAACCAGATACAACCCGGTGGGAATCACGAGAATCATGACGGAGGCCATCAGCGGTTTCTGTAAGAAGGCAATGCCAATGGCTGCCAGTGCGGCAAAGAAGACGGGCATAAAATCCAAAAAAGTGAGTTTGAGAAGACTGATGAGTCCTTCGATGGATCGGAAGATACGTCCATACAAAGAGCCAATTTGTTGTTGGTAGAGATATCCGCCAATATCAACTTTTAGTAATCGCTCAATCACCTTGACCGTTTGGTCCTTGTCAGTTTGGGTGGCGATATTTTGAATGAGATATTTTAGAATTACGGTCAATCCTTCACGCACCAGAATGACAATACAGAGCAGCAGGATGAAAGGAACCACAACACTGAATAGAATAGTGCTGCCACTCACCAGTTGATCCACGAGTTTTCCTAAAATAACTGCAGGGCCATTGGTCAGGATACCCGTTATGAGCATTAGGAAGGTTGCAATACAGAGGCTTCTCTTTTCTCTTCGGCTCAGTAAGCCAATTGATCTCTTGATACCTAAGAGAATTTCATTAAACACGATACTCACACCCTCACCTCCGGTTCGAGTAGCCAGGACGCTGTTAGCTTACAGTTGGTTTACCCAGATTGCATGTATCGCAGCTGCATGTCAAGATGAGTCTAGCATTTTTCCAAGAAAGTGGACTACTCGCAGTCTGCCACCTGTGAAGTGCGACAGAGAAAGTTTGGTGCATGCGGTGTTAGCCGCCCAGAGGTCCTATCTTGGGCCATGACTGGATTCGAGATTCAACAGGTATCGCTTGCGCCACAACCCACCACCATAGCCGGTGAGGTTACCGTCTGCCCCAATGACTCTGTGACACGGAATGATGATGGCTATTCGATTATCGCCATTCGCCCTTGCAACTGCCCGGACCGCATTGGGAAGACCTATGGTTTCGGCCTGTTCTTTGTAAGAACGCGTTGAACCGTACGGTATCGTCTGCAATGCGGTCCATACTCTTTGCTGAAATGGTGTTCCTGGCAGCACCAGGGGAACATCAAATTCTCTTCTCTTTCCAGAAAAATACTCTTCCAATTCACTGCTCAACTTGTCAAAGTGTTTGCAGAAACCAGGAGCACATTCGGCGTTCAGCAACTTGCTCAATCTCTTCAATTGGGTCTCCAGCATTCTTCTGTCGACAAATTCCAATAGGCAGATTCCATCATCGGTAGCCCCTGCCAGCATTGGCCCTAAAGGTGTCAAGATCCTTGTTGTCACAATGAGCTGACTCTCCTGGCTCTTGTTCGGAGAAAAGCCGGCCGTTCTCTTGAACGAATCTGCAAAACCACTCAACGATTCATAACCAGACTCAAGAGCCGTTCTGGTAACGCTTTCTCCATGCTTGATTCGTCCAAACGCTTGCCCGATCCTCAAGGCGCGCAAATATGCCTGGAAAGTCATTTCATGATGTCTCTTGAACCAGTAACTGACGCGGCTGGGATCTAAACCCCTTGCCCGCAAGTCACTATCCCTTAGTCTGATCAATGGATTGTCATTAATTTCGGTCAACAGTGGTTTAAGCCAGTCAGGGGCAGCCCCTTTATATTCCAGGGGAGTACAAACCTTGCATGGTCTATACCCAGCCAGGAGCGCGTCATGCGCCGAAGCAAAGAACTCGACGTTTGCACGCTTTGGTTTTCGCGCAGTGCAAGTGGGACGGCAAAATATTCCCGTGGTTTTGACTCCAACCACGAATATCCCCTCGAAATTGCTGTCTCTGTTGACCAACGCCGAATACAATATTTCGCTGTCGGGTAATGAGTGATTCATAGATTCACCTTCCCTGTTCTTCAGTATTTTGTGTTTTGGATCATCTTGACGCATTGCCATTATGCGACTATTTGAAAGCACCGACAACCGAAAATCGAACAACCATCTCGGTACGGGCAGTTTGCATTTTCTGCTATTCCTCTGTCCTATGTGGCATTGCAGGAGCATCTGGTTCAAACACTTGCCAATTCTGAGTTTCTTCCACCCATAGTAAACCCTGACTATTCCGCCATGTAGTTGGCACTCAAAACTGAATATACCTTCCCCATGGATTCCTCCCTCTCCTTGTAAGAACATTGCTATAAGTGTCGAAAGAGTAAAATTGACACAGTAGTAGAATAGGGTCAGAATAAAAGTTGCTATGGAGAAGAAAATAGGCAATATCCGCGTTATTATTAATCCAGCCGCTGGAAGGGGAGAATCTGTTTTGCCTGTTCTCAATCTGTCCATGAAAGAAGCTGGCATTAAGTGGCATGCATCAATTACCCACGAAGCGGGCGAGGCGATCAAGTTTGCCAAGGCTGCTGTCAAAGAAGGAGTAGATGCCCTTGCTGTTTTCGGCGGCGACGGCACACTCATGGAAGCAATCAGTGGCCTGATGGGATCAGGGGTCCCCTTGGTTATTTTACCGGGAGGATCGGCGAATATCATGGCCAAGGAACTTGGCATACCCCAGGATCTTAAAGAAGCCTGTGCACTCATGAGTCAAGTTCCGTTGACAATGAAAACCATTGATGTGGGGCAGTTTAGTGGCCACTATTTCATTCTAGGAGTAAGTCTTGGTTTTGGTGCGGATTTGATTGAGGGTGCGGATCGTGAGACCAAAAATAGAATTGGTTTCTTCGCCTATTTTCTTTCAGCGGCCGCGGCACTAAAGAAAGCCAAGAAGGCCGTCTACCATCTGGAAATCGATGGACAAAAGCACGAAGTTCAAGGTCTGACATGTATTGTTACCAATACGGGGAATCTCGGGTTCAGCAACATTTCTTACGATAAGCACATAGACGTCAGCGATGGGCTCTTGGATGTTGTTGTCGTACGAGAAGCGAATCTCAGTCTGCTTAAACTTATGGCTGTCACCTTGCTTAAACGGGAACGTCCGGACAATTTTGAATTAGTGGAGCACTGGCAAGGCAAAGACATCAGCGTTTCCTCAAGCCCCAAACAAACGATTCAATATGATGGCGAAGTATTAAAAGAAATGCCTCTTCATATCAAGATCATTCCAGAGGCGATCAGGGTTTTGGTTCCTAAAGAAAAGGCATAACGTCATCGAATAAACGTCTTTACTGAGAGCTTTTTCGGAACTGCGTCTCGTACAGGCCCGCATACAGCCCACCCTGCGCCAGTAACGTGGCGTGATTGCCACTCTCCACAATTCTCCCCCGATCCATGACCAGAATCAGGTCTGCAGCCAGGATGGTGCTCAGCCGGTGGGCGATGACTATGCTGGTGCGTTGTGCCATCACAGAACCAAGTGCATCCTGAATCAGAGCTTCAGATTCGCTGTCCAAGCTGCTGGTGGCTTCATCCAATACCAGAATGCGCGGATTCTTGAGTATCACACGCGCCAATGCAATCCGTTGCTTCTCGCCACCGCTCAGGCGATAACCGCGCTCGCCTACGATCGTATCGTACCCTTCTGGCAACGCATGGATAAATTCGTAGATATTCGCGACCCGACAGGCGGTCTCGAGTTCTTGCTGACTTGCATTTAGCCGGGCGTATTGCAGGTTGGTGCGGATGGTATCGTGGAACAAATATGTTTCCTGGGTGACCATGCCGATTTGTGCCGAGAGTGATTCGAGTGTCAAGTCACGTAGATCGTGACCATCAATGCGAATGACCCCGGCAATTGGATCATAGAGGCGGGGGATGAGATACGTGAGGGTCGTTTTACCTGCGCCACTCGGCCCCACAAGTGCAACAAGCTGCCCCGGTGCAGCCCTGAAACTGACGTTTTCTAACGCAATACTGCGCGCCTGACTGCGCGAGGCAATCTCCTCATCCTCTGCGCTTGTCCGTGCTCTCGAGAGGACCGCTGTGACGTTGTCCATACTGCCATAGCGGTGGACATCAGCGAGCAACTTTTCATCGCCGGCTTCGTACTTGAAAGAGACATTGTCAAAAACAATCTCACCTTGGATGTTTTGGAGTGCTACTGCACCTGATTTCTCGGCTATATCGACAGGCAGGTCGATCACTTCAAACACACGCTCAAAGCTGACCATCGAGGTGGCAAAGTCCACAGGCGCATTTGAAAGCCCTTGCAGCGCACTATACAGGTAGCTCAGATAGGCTCCAAAGGCCACAATTGTTCCGATCGTGAAAGCACCCTGGATGACAAAATAGCCACCCAGCCCATAAACCAGGGCGGTGCCCACCGCACTGATCAGAGCGATAATTCCTATAAAGATCGATCCGGTAAATGTCCGCTGCACGTCCAGGTCACGCACCTGCGTTGCCCGTTGGCCAAAACGGGTAACCTCCAACTGCTGCCGACCAAACAGCTTTACAAGCAGTGCACCGCCAATATTGAGTGTCTCGTTCATCATGGCGTTCATCTGTGCGTTGGCTTCCATCTGTCTGCGGGCAATGTCGCGCAGGCGGGTGCCCAACAGGCGCACCGCTAAAATGAACAAAGGCAGAATAGCCACACTGATCAACGTCAACCGCCATTCGAGTGTCAGCATGATCGTCAATACCGCCGCTGCCTGGATGGTCTGGGTGACCATACTGACAATAGTGCTGCTGATGGCATCTTGTGCTCCCACAACATCGTTGTTGAGACGGCTCATGAGCTCGCCGACTTTGGTGTTGGTAAAGAAGCGCAGCGACATACGTTGCAAACGAGCATAGAGTGCCAGGCGCAAATCATACGTTACGCCCTCACCAACGCGCGCATTTATGCGCCGCTGGGCCACGTTGATTGCACCAGTCAAGGCTGGGATCAGAAGCAGTGCCATGGCCAGTAGTATCAACCTATGAATGTTCCGGGCCGGGATGGTGTTGTCAATCAAGTCACGCAAGATGAGCGGTGTCAGCAGCATCAAACCCGTGTTGACCAAGACCAGCAGCAGCATACCGCCGATGAGCCAGCGGTAGGGTTTGGCGTAGTAGAGCACCCGTTTAAGCAGTTGCCGTGTGATTCTTGGTTTTTCATCGGGGGAATTGATAATGCTCCGCATGCCCCCGTAAAATGACCCCCCGCGAACTGGTCCCCCCTGAATTGGCATCCCAATAATCTCCTCAATTTGAACTTTCTATTTTAATAATTATCCCACGGTTTGGTGGGGTGTCTAGTCCGGATTCAGATGAATGGATGTTAACATGGGCAACAACACTTGGGGATTATGAGGGGAATTTCGTGATTTATGTTTATAGTGGTAACGGGGACATAGTTAATGTCGTAGCTAATCTAGAGGTGTCCCCATGCCAGCCTCGAAGTTGCTCCATGGCCACTTGGCTGAGTCTTGGCTACACAAGATCAATTCAATCTTTGCGGTCTTCAGGGCAGTGTCAACGTCATTCAGCCATTTGTTCCCTACCGATATGCTGGTAGGAAAAGGAGGATTCTCCGATGTTTAAACTTCACGGAATTTATGCACCCATCGCAACGCCGTTTGCAGGTGGGAAAATCGCCTACGATAAGTTAGAAAAAAATCTGGATTTCTGGCTCAAATCTGACTTGGAGGGCATCGTAGTCATGGGCTCCAACGGGGAGTTCGTCCTGCTGTCCTCGGAGGAAAAAGTGGAACTGATGCGATTTGTCTGCACCCGAGCCAAAGGTAAAAAACCCGTTATCGCGGGAACCGGCGCCGAATCGACGATGGAGACAATCCATCTCAATGAAAAGGCCGCCGAAGCGGGAGCGGAAGCGGTCTTGGTCGTGACCCCGAACTACTACAAAGGGAGCATGACTGACCCGGTTCTGGCGCGTTTCTACACAGATGTAGCCAACGTCTCTCCACTGCCGCTCATTCTCTACAACATGCCGCGCAATACCGGAATCAACATCTCTGCCAAACTTGCCGTCGAACTTGCAAAGCACCAAAACATCATCGGAATCAAGGATAGCAGCGGCAATATCGTCCAGATCGCAGACATGATCCGGAATGCACCGAAGGGTTTTTCCGTTTTTGCGGGTTCCGCGAGTTTCCTTTACGTGAGCCTCGTCCTCGGCGCCACCGGAGGCACCCTCGCCTTGGCCAACGTCTTCCCAAACGAATGCGCCCGTCTGCAGAAGCTTTTCGAAGCCGGCAAGATGGAGGAAGCCCGGAATCTGCAGATGGTTCTCATGGACAGCAACAATGCGGTCACGGAAAGGTGGGGTATCGCCGGTCTGAAGGCCGCCATGGAGATGATCGGCCTTTACGGCGGCCCTCCCCGCTCACCTCTGGTGCCGCTGGGTGAGACGGACCGGGAAGCACTCCGGAAGATCCTGACACAGACGGGATTTTTCCCGAAGCCGACGGTTTGATGAAAAACTGAAACACAATTATGGGCAGGGCATGGTCTGGCGCGGCTCACGTGATTCGAATCTCTTTGTCCCGGGTGCATCGTTTTTATCTATTTTTGTTCGTAAATTATATCCAATTTTGGGATACAGAGGGATGAGACTTGAACTGCCACCTTCTAATTGAGGCGGTTTTTTCGTTTGATTGACCATATTGATGATAGGGAATACGATATAATCCATATGATCAAAAAGCGTATGTGACCGAGGAGTGTCTATGACCGAGGAACTTGTAATCGAAACAAAGGGACTTAAGAAAACATTTGTTTCTAAAATCAAAGGCAAGAAGAAAGAAGTGGAAGCCGTAAAGGGTGTGGACTTAGCCGTAAAGAAGGGTGAAATTTTTGGTTTTCTAGGTCCCAATGGCGCAGGTAAATCAACGACACAGAAAATGCTTTCCACATTATTGCCTCCGACCGGTGGGGAAGCTAAGGTTGCGGGTTTTGATCTACAAAAAGAGCAGAGTCAAATAAGGAAAAATATTGGATATGTCAGTCAGGCAGGTGGCACAGATTCTGGCGCAACAGGATACGAGAATTTGATTTTGCAGGCACAGCTTTACGGTATAGATGATAAAACTGCAAAAAAGCAGGCGGAAGAATTGGTAAAACGTTTTCAAATGGACTCTTTTGCAGACAGGCCGGCGTCTACGTATTCTGGAGGTCAAAAGCGCAGGTTGGATGTCGCTCTTGGTATGACTCATCGGCCTCAATTACTTCTTCTTGATGAACCGACTACCGGACTCGATCCACAAAGCAGAGTCTATATGTGGGAAGAAATAAAGAAGCTGAAAGCAGATGGCGTCAGTATATTCTTGACTACGCATTATATGGAGGAAGCTGACAATCTTTGCGATACAATAGCGATTATCGACGATGGAACAATTATAGTGAAAGGTACGCCGATGGAATTAAAGAACAGTATTGGAGCCGACATTATAGTTTTTGGCTTTTCGGATGAAAATATCGCTCGCAAATCTGAACAATTATTAGAAAAATTTCATCCAGAAAAAATAACCTTGGAGAAAACTTTTGTTCGTTTGCATATCAAAGACGGAGATAGGGCAATGCCAGAAGTGCTAAGATTACTTGATGCAAACAATTTGAAAGCGCAAAACATTACGTTATCAAGACCAAGTCTTGATGACGTTTTCCTAAAGTATACAGGACGTTCATTAAGAGAGGACAATAAGTAATCATGAAACTATTGAGGGGAATACAATTAATGTTTATCAGGAATATGCGCCAGACTCTGCGCAGTCCCATTTTTGTATTTGTGAGCTTATTCCAGCCCCTGTTGTACCTGTTTCTATTTATGCCTCTCTTAAATGGTCTGGGAGGGGTGCCTGGTCTACCCGCTGGAAAAACAGTGCAGATTTTTATCCCAGGACTTTTGGTAATGATGGCGCTTTTTGGCTCGGCATTCGTGGGATTCAATCTTATCGATGATATTAGATCAGGAGTTATAGAAAGATTTCTAGTAACGCCAGTAAACCGTTCGGCAATTCTTTTGGGCAGGGTTTTGAGAGACGCGGTTGTGCTCCTTACCCAATGCGTTTTGATTACTTTGGTCGCAATTCCGCTTGGACTTAGCGTAAACGTAGGTGGATTCTTACTTTCCCTTGTGTTATATGCGATGGTATCGATTACGATGGCTTCAATGTCGTATTCTTTCGCGCTTATTTACAGGATCGAAGACCCTCTCGCTCCAACGCTGAATACGATTACTCTTCCTCTTTCTTTATTGTCGGGCATTATGCTTCCATTGGCGCTTGCCCCCTTGTGGCTTCAAGATCTGGCTAAAGCGAACCCATTTTCTTACGCAGTGAATGCATCTCGAGCCTTATTCGCCGGCAGTTTTCACAGTGTAGATATCATCAAGGGATTCGTCATAGTTTTCTTGCTGATGTCTGTCGTGTTCTGGTGGTCTTTGAATTCGCTCAGGAAACTGGAAGAATAGGCCACGCTCCTACAGGGGAAGCGGCGAAATTGCCAATCCGACACTTGAGGCAATGCGAAAGAATGCTGGAGCGTTGGAAGTTCAAGTTGATGATCTGGTCCGGTAGAATCCAGGAGCTATGGGTTGTATGGCTAGACAGGCAACCAATGGAATAGCACAACCAGGGGGTACTCGCCCCCCCGAAGACTCATTCCCTTTTGAGAAGGAGTATGCTCGCGCCACTGCGGCATTGAACCGAACAGGAATTCTGATCCTTCTCCCACGATCAGGAAGTCCAGGGGTGATCGGAATCGACGGCAAGGAGTATCCCGTACCAACTCACGAACAGCTGCAAGAGGTATTTGCACGCAACAAGGAATTGGTTGACAGGAAGATGCGACAAGGCTTTACTCAGCTTCAGTTGACGCCGATCGCAATGCCCGCTTCACGACTTATTGGCCTGATGAGATCAGCCATTGTCAGACACGCGGCAGAAGGACTGATTTATCAGACCAGACGTTCTCCTTCTGATCCTTTGGTGCCTGTTCGTGTCAATGCCGAGAAACAAGTCTGGCTGTGGGATACGTTAGAACAAGCACTAGATGGAGATGATCTCGTATACTTTCCTCAGGAATACTCAAGCAACCATCGGGGACAGACCAAATTGGAGGTAGTCAATAGCAGGCGGATTTGTGCTGTTCCAGGTTGGTCTGTGGGATTAGTCGAGGATTCACGCATTATGCCCGAGCAAGGCCAGGGAAAGACATTGGGAGGTAGAAGACAACTGGAGGTAGGCCATTCTCCTCGTGAGTATCTGCAGACATTGCAGACGGAGGCCTACGAAGGAGAAACGGGACAAATACTTGAGGACTTCATTACAGACTTCCTTACCCACCTCGAAACAACTAATGAAGTAAGCAGCGACGTGAAGGACCACAATGCCCTATGGTGTCTTGGGCAGTACCTGAGAATCTCATATGCGGAAGTGGTACCAACCGGGCGCTGGGTTCGAGACGTCGGGAGAGTTCGCTTGGACATGCACCGTACAGGAAACAAGGTTTGCACCAAGAATTGGGGTGTGTCTTCCACCGTGAGACTTGGCACCTGAGTCTTGTCCTTTCTTCGCCTTTTGGCTTTTCCTTTTTCAATTTGATCTAGGAATAGTGTTTCTGCAGGAGCTCCCTTACCTTCTTCGATGCATCTGGCATGACAGGCTTTCCATGTCCAGGCAGCATGATATCGCACTCGAAGTGGGAGAGCTTCTTGATAGACTCCCATGCCTTCTCGATGTCGTAGGTCATGTTGTCCGAGGGAGGTTGTACGCCGCCATTGTCATCTCCCCTCAAGGTGTCCCCGACGAACATGAAGGCACGTTCCCGGTAGAGACATATACTCCCATCGGTGTGACCCGGCGTGTCAAGAACGCTAAGACTTTTCACTCGGTCGCCCTCCTTGAGAAGAATGTCAGGTTTGAACGTTTCGAACCTCCCAAACTTCGACACAGCCCCCAACAGCGCGGCAGAAAGCCCCTTTGCAGCCTTTAGTTCCATTTTTCCCTCAACCCGCGGAGCATCAAGGACTCCGATCGCAATTTCTGCACCAGTAAGCTCCTTCAACTGCCTGGCGCTTCCGCTGTGGTCCAGGTCGGCATGTGTCAGAACGATTGTCTTGATGTCAGTGCTCTTGTAACCAACACTACGGGCGTACTCCGCAATCTTTTTGGCATTTCCAGGTATTCCCGTGTCAACGATCGTCAGCCCATTCTCCTCAATGAGGAGATAGATATTGACGAAGCCCGTGTCGTCTATAGTGTGCAGTCCCTTGATGATCTCCATATATTCCCCCCGAAAACCGAAATAAGCTCGACAGACAGATCCTGCGCCACCGCATCAACGCAAGGCCAATTTTAGACCTGCTTTGCCATAGGTCAAACGAGTTCCACCATCGCTCGCTATGGCAACAGAATCTATACGGTCCCCTTGACACAAGATGGACTCAAGGTATAGACTTCCTTATACGTCATGAATCTCAAAGGAGCGCTTCTCATGAAAACAATTCGCATTGCAAACGGGGAGATTCAGGCATCCGAGATTTCACTTGGATGCATGAGACTACCCGGTCTATCTGGCAAGGAAGCGGAAGTTTTTGTTCAGACTGCTTTGGACGAAGGCATCAATTTCTTCGACCATGCAGATATCTACGCCGGCGGTAAGTCTGAGGAGTTGTTCGCACGGGCAATTCACATGAGTCCGGCTGTCCGTGAAAAAATACTGCTCCAGACAAAATGTGGCATATGCCAGCACGATGGAAGCAACATTTACTATGATTTTTCTAAAGAGCATATTCTGGAATCGGTCGATGGCAGCCTAAAACGGTTGAATACCGATTATGTTGATGTATTGCTGCTCCACCGCCCCGACGCACTAGCAGATCCACAAGAAGTGGCTGAAGCTTTTAACATTCTACACAGCAGTGGGAAAGTCCGATTCTTTGGTGTAAGCAATGAAAAACCTATGCAGATTGAATTGCTCAACAGGTACCTGAATCAGAAACTCGTCATTAATCAGCTGCAGCTCAGCATTACCAACGCGACCATGATCAGTAACGGCATCAACGTGAATATGGAAAATGCCAGCGCTGTTGACAGAGATGGCGGCATTCTCGATTATTGCCGTCTGAAAGATATTACTATTCAGGCGTGGTCGCCATTCCAGTATGGTTTGTTTGCAGGGGTGTTTCTCAATAACGAGAAGTTTCCGGAACTCAATCTCAAGATCGATGAGCTCGCCAAAACCAAAGGGGTACCGAATACTGCGATCGCTATTGCCTGGATTTTGCGGCATCCTGCCAAAATTCAGCCGATCGTCGGAACAACAAACGCGGCTCGACTGAAAGACATCTGCAAAGCATCCACAATTGAATTAACAAGGCAAGAGTGGTACGAAATCTACCGCGCGGCAGGCAATGTCGTGCCATAAAACATTCCGATGTTGATACGACAGGTGATATTGTGTGATTGAGGAGGCAATGAAGCAATGAACGCAAGTGAACTTATTGACGATCTCATTGCCAATCTCACTGATTGGCGCGGCCCCACGTTTGCCAGTATCAGGAGGATTATCCATGAAGCTGATCCCGATGTAGTGGAGGAGTGGAAATGGATGGGAACTCCAGTATGGTCCCACGATGGGATAGTCTGTAATGCCAATGCCTTCAAGGACAAAGTGAAGCTCACCTTCTCTCAGGGAGCGAGCCTTGCAGATCCTGACAAGCTCTTCAATAACGGACTCACAGGCAAACAATGGAGAGCCATTGATATTTATAAGGACGACAAAATCAATGAGAGATCGCTAAAAGTTCTTATCCATGATGCCGTAGGTTACAATCATTCCAGGGTGCAATCCACAGACCGGCCTCACGCGACACGAGGCAACCCGAAGAAGAAACCAGAGAAGTAGATACCCTAACATCGCGACACGTGCGCATGGCTGGACGAACATCCCAATGTCGTATCCAACGCGGAGCTACTAACATAGTTGTGCACTGGCGATTTTCGGAAGACGTGTGTAAGGTGGCTCGATCTGAAGTCAGTCCCAGAACGAGAAAGACGGGTGTAAGGGGTCGTGTGGTGGAGATAGGGGCGAACAGGCAGTCCTGCGAACCATCGACGGCGTTGCTCTGCAAGCTAGTCTTGGGGACCGTTCTGGATGACTCCCAGCGGGTCAACGATTCTTTTCGCCGAAGCGTGAGTGGCAGCTTGCCTCGTCGCAAGAGGGTCTTCTGAGTGTCGTGCGGCTTGGTGCGGCGTGAGAGGCGCGCCGTAGCCAACTGGTGATCCTTGCGACAAGGGGAGGGGACACGTTCAGGAAGCAAGAGAGGATGGGATCCTCATGGCCCGACAAGGCTGGAAAGTCGTTTTTGCCCCAGCTGATACGCGTGCCACAACGTGTTCATCTCGGCGAACCAGCGGCTGGCCCTTCGCGCAGATGCAATTCGTGCATGCGTTGATAGCTCCTGTATCCCTCTGACTGTGGCGTCCAACGCCAGTCCGGGGTCATCTGCAGCAGCGACCGTTCGTGTCATGAGCCTTTTGGCTTCTCCTTCCAGTTGTTTTGGTGTACAGTACAGTTGAGCGGAGCCAATAGCGTCTCGTGTTGAGTAGAGGAGGCAGTCCATGTGGATGGATAGGAAGTCACTGTCGTACGCGAAGTGGCTCGAGGCAATCTCAGTGGAGGGCTTCAAGTCAATTCGGGATCGTCAACATATCGCACTCAGACCCATCACAGTATTGGCGGGGCCGAACAGCTCCGGGAAGTCAAGCTTCATGCAGGCGCTTCTTCTCATCAAACAGACACAGGAAGAACAGGCCAACTACGGTCCACTGCTGCTTTCAGGCCCGCAGGTCACATTCAGAAACTACCGGGAGTTGTTCTGGCGACATGGCGAAGGCTCCAAACCACCTGTCTACTCGGTAGGCATGATGATGGTCGACGACTTCTGGTACCAACAGTCGTACAAACTCGGGCAGAAATCCGGAACGGATGCCGAGATAGTCCTTTCGGAGTGCGAGTTCCACGAGGAATTCCGCGGTAAGTGGGAAGACTGCATATTCAAACGAGACAGCTTGGTAGGCGTATCGGACCTTCCGCACTTTGAGCGCCACGCCTTCTCGAGAGTACAGGGGCCAATGAAAGTGACGTCCGAGAAAGGCTTCATGATTCTCGAAGAGCAGAAACCGAAGAGGGCGGCGGACCGCACGGAATCCTGGCGACCGTGCGTCTTGCACCCAATGAGCCCGCTCGCAGACCTGCTCCGTGACACCATTCATCTGCCGGGTCTTCGCGGTAATCCAGCCCGGGAGTATGAGCTCGCCTATTCAGGGGGTTGGTCACAGGAGTCAAGAAGGGGGAGCTACCCCGGCTCATTTCTCACGTATGTGGCGGGCCTGCTCTACAACTGGAGCAACTCCAAGATCAGTGATGATGTCAAGAAGATTGCACGATTGAATGGGTACCTGCTTCGATTGGGCTTCACGTCTGGCATCAACGTGAAGCGTGTTAGCGACACCGCCGCCGAAATCCAGGTGCAGAGAGTCATGAGTGGGCATCCGGATGCCAGCGACATGGTTAGCATTGCGGACGTCGGATTGGGCTTGTCACAGACGCTTCCGGTTTTGGTTGGACTCCTTGCCGCTCATGAGGGAGGTCTGGTCCACATCGAGCAGCCGGAGATCCACCTTCATCCCCGCGCTCAGTATGACTTGGCGTCGATAGTAGCCGACGCCACGAAGTACACAAGAGCTCGGGCTGTCATCGAGACTCACAGCCCGCTGTTCATTCTAGGCATCCAGACCCTCGTAGCCGAGGGCAAGATCAAGGCCTCCGATGTCAGCCTCAACTGGTTCAGCCGCGACAAGGACGGTGCCACTTCCGTTACGACAACTGAACTTGACGATCGCGGTCGTTTTGGTGACTGGCCCGAGGACTTTGACGAGGTCTCCTTGCTTGCCGAGAAGGAATACATGATGGCTCAGATGAAGCTGCGAGGCCGCGGGGATCATGAGGCCTAGCCTCGTTGTTGATACCAGCATCGCATGCTGGTCGGCAGAACTGCCGGGGTGTGCACCCGCAAGGGACAAGAGGTGCAGGGCCGAGTGCATTGCGCTGATGGAGTGCATTCTCAATAGCGGCTTCCTCCTCGCCATGTCGGATGAACTCTTCGGAGAGATCAACGACCAGCTCTTCAATGACAAGAATCCAAGGACACACGACCGCGAGTACGGTCGCAAATGGATTCTGACCATGGAGAAATCGGGCCGCATACCCGACCTGACTGTCCCTGCGGAACATCGGTTTCACCCGACCGAGGCAGTCGAGATGACAGCTGCGATGGTCAAAGATGCCCACATGGTGGAAAGCGCCCTGAGTTCTGACCTTATGATCATCGCTCGGGACGGTCCAGTACTGAACGATTGGATTGAGTACTGCCACAGGGATCCGCTCCCGCGCGTCATCGCGTCTCACCGGCGGATTCCGTCGATAGTGTGGGCGGACCCTGAGATTCATGGCCATGACGTCGTCATGTGGCTGAAATCAAGTACGCCAGTGCGTGAGTCTTGGACGATAGGAGCACAAACTCGTCACACGTGGTGATGTGACTCTGAGTTTCTACTTCGACATATCGAGCGGCTCCAGATTTTTGGATGCAGCAGTGTGAGTGTCGTAGGTTGTGTGTGACTAGTCGCATCCGTGGAGGATGACATGGCGAAGAACTACATGACGTATTGGAGACCCAAGACTGTCGACGCTCAGGAATGGGAACCGCTGAGACATTCCGCGGGCGGTCAGCTTCAAAGGGTGGAACCGGGGGACACGGTCTGGATCGTAACGGTGCGCCCACCGGGTCACCTGAGCCTTCTTGGTCGTATCGTCGTTGGAATGGTCACCAACTATGAGGAAGCGAAGAAGGTCTTGAACAACGAGGACCTTTGGCAAGCCCCCTGGCACATCATCGCACAACCTGGAACCGAGAGACTCCTCCATGAAGTGGATCTCACGAGCATTGCAGACCGACTGCGCTTCGTCAGTGAAGCAGCACCACGACTGCATGTCGTAGATGGGCATGTCGATGGCAGACAACTCGAGACCATGCGGCTCCTGACGCCAGAAACAGTAGAGTTGCTTGAGACGTATCCAGACACTCCATCCTACTGGTGGGTGAACCATAGGCAGACGTTCGTTGCTGAACTCAATGGAGGCTACATCTGGTCGCCAAAGAAGAACGCCAATGGTGCGACGAATGAGACATACGACAACCTCACTCGAGTTCGTGCCGGTGACGTAGTCTTCTCGTATGCGCAAGGAGTCATCAAGGCGGTCGGCGTGGCAATCGGCGACCATCGAGAGCAGGAGAAACCATCTGAATACGGCAGGGCGGGTGATGCGTGGGCTCGGAACGGATGGCTTGTCCCGATCGAGTGGACCCCCCTTGAGACGCCTATCGCTCCAGTTGCGCACATGGACGAAATCGCGCCGCTTCTACCTCGCCGACATTCACCGCTGCAGCAAGACGGGAGAGGCAACCAAGGCTGCTATCTCGCTTCGATCTCGACGGAATTGGGGGAATTGGTGCTGCGCTTGGTCCAACAGGAAAGACCAACTGCAGCTGGCGCCGTGTTCTCCCTGCAGTCAGAGGCCAAGGCAGATGAAGAGGAAGCGAACCTGTGGGCACAGAACATGGAGGAAACGGAGAAGCAGCAGTTGATCATGGCACGCAAAGGTCAAGGCAGATTCCGTCTCAACGTGGGGGCGATCGAGACCAAGTGTCGGCTTACTGGTACGAGCGACGGGACCTTCCTGATAGCGAGCCACATCAAACCCTGGGCAGATTCATCAAATGCAGAACGGCTTGATGCCAATAACGGGTTCCTGTTTGCACCACATGTCGACAAGTTGTTCGATGGTGGCTGGATCTCGTTCAGTGATGCAGGAGAGATCCTCTGTGCGAACGATGCTGTGCGCGAGATTATGCGCACGTGGGGACTCAGGACCGACCGGAACGTTGGCAGATTCAACGCGAAGCAGAAGGAATATCTGGCCTATCACCGCGAGAACCTGTTCGCTAGACGGCGTGACGGCTTGCCCTTGAGGTAGGGAACCTTGTACGAGCAAGGAAAACCGATGCGGGGTTTGGCCGATCGGGAGTACGGCTGTCTCAACTGTGATTGGATCAAGGTTGCAGGGTGGAACCGGACACTCAGTGATGGGGAACGTCGCCTGCTCAAGACGTTCAAGGGCTGCAGCGGTGCCATGTGTGCCTGGGTGTGGCTTCTGCAGCGGCGGTACCGTTTGACTTATGGCAAGCTTGGAGCGGAGATCGTCACAGATCCCGACCTCCACAAGGCGCTCCTCCTTATGCGTGCAGCAGGAATCCCATGCGACCGGATGCACCCCGATGATGACTGGAACTTCCCGGGGTACATGAAGGAACCGGTGCCCTGACGTGACTCCTTACTATATAGATCCTGATGTTTCTCCGGTGACCGCATGGAGCACCGCGTGCATACCTTTCGAGCCAGAAGGTTGGCGTCTTGACTTCAGAAATGACCTGCGAAAAGCCATCGCGAGACTCCCTTCACGGCAAGGGAAGGTCCTCTCTGCGACGTACCGATCCGCGATCAGCGAAGGCGCGGACGTCGAGAACCTGCTGATCTACAACGTATTCAACGCCAAGCTGTCAAGAGCCGCGAGGGATGGGCTCATCTTCGAACGTTTCGACGAAGTCCCTTCAGACTGCCCGACACCACTGTCCTCCCAGGCACTGTGCCAATACGAGTACAGGCTGGTCGACGACGAACCCATGTCTCCGGAGGGGCAGGGCGGGCACGTATTAGCTTCCGTGTCGTTTGAACTACCTGCTCGTGTTCCCGAGAGTCCTGCAACCGTGTGGTATGCGGCCAAAACAGCGGGTATTGTCGTGACGGGCGGTCCCTACGTGAATAAGCCCTGGGGCATCCTCATTTCCATAAGGGCACCGTCCTCCTCCAAAATCACGTGCTCCAACATCGTGAAGCCGCTCATCGACGGCATCGCCTCCGCTCTCCACTTCCACGACGGATCGGACATCGACTGTCTCAGTAAACGACTTGGCATAAGTCTGGGGTTTCCCGACGGCACCTTGTTGAAGGCACTGCTCCAGGATGACACGGCTACCCTGTTTGGGGAGACCAACCTGCTGGGTCATCATGGGGACAACGTGCAGTGGAATCCCAGAGATGAGTACTGTACGTATTGCTCGATGAGATGTCTGTACGATTTGCCTGGCACGAGGCTGGAGGTCGCTGTTCGAGTCTTCGACATTGGCCGAATTGGAGACGGCTGATCGCCACGCAGAAGGGAGACAAGGAGTTGGGGGCATAGATGTCACAGGACGATGAGACGCTCCGCACGCGCAAGGTAACAAGGGAAGAGTGGAACGGCTTCGTGGCACTTGCCCGGCTCGATCGGCCGGGTGATGGGCTGGGGCGCTGTATCCAGAGTGCTTACTTGACGATGAACCGGACGCTCGTGGGGATGGCGAAGTCGCCGGATGCTGACGGTTGGCGCAGGTTCATGACGGATTTCCTGAAAGAGAGACTCGCTGCCCTGACTTGCCGTCTAATGTGGAGTCAGGATGAGTTCGACGCGTGGCATCGGGACACAACATCTCGACTCGTCCAGATAGCAGAGAACCCCGACTTCCACTTCACAGTGGGGCAGGCGCAGAAGTGGATCAATGTGAGCATCAAGAATGCGATCGCACTCGGGGATCGACTGATGCCAGACCTCTTCCGCGTCTACGACGTCGCGCACGTCCCCTTGGACCGGATTGTCTTGGGTGAGCTGAGGCGCAAGGACTGGATGCCTCGGGATCTTCTCCAGGACCCTTGGAGCCAGCTGACGGACTACAAGGAGTACATGGCGTGTCAACGGCTGATCCGGGAGAACCTCCCCGGCATCCCTCTGGAAGAGGAGTTCCATATCTGGGAGGAAGGTCGGAGGAGAAACCAGCCGGACGACGTTCCACACCAAAGAGAACGAGGTGTATGACCTCGTCGAAGGCAACATCGTGGACCAGGCAGGGCCCAACTCCAACCCTCTGCTGACGGAATTGTCGAGACTTGGCAGGATTGCTGAGCGATCCGCGAACGACAGAGGCCAGAAGTCTCCAAGCGCTGTAGCATCAGAACGGAGGAAGAGGTAGCTCTCTAGACGATCACTAGGGTCTGTTCCCGATGTTCACTACCCGAGTATCTGGAACTAGCACCTCATTGTGGTAGTAGTCTCTCTCTCGAGTACGGGGACCCACGCATCTCTCGAAGGGGAGTCCTTGGAATTTCGCCCGCCCGTCACTCCTATGTAGTCATCGGTGCTGCCCGGGAAACAGGCACCATTCAGGCCCGCCGCTGTGTCAGCCGACTGGACACGTGATGACAATGGTCTTCGTACTTGAGTTATAGGACACTTGTGCGCCCAGCGACTCTGCAACGAACCGGAGAGGAAGCATCGTTCTTGCATTGATGATTGTGGGAACGACTCTGCTATCGGTGTCGATCCGCGTCGCCTCGCCATTGAGACTTGCCGTGTTCCTCCCCAGCGTCAGTACCAGCGTGTTGCCGCCCACGACAACCGTGGCTGCCCTGGCGGAGGAGTTCCATTCTACGGTTCCGCCTATCGCCTCAGCCACAGCCCTTATGGGCACGAGCGTTCGGCTGCCAATGCCTAGCAGCGGTGCAGCGTCCAGCGTCCAGGAGTCGCTCGCTCCCTTGCCGTCAGTCACCAGCATTTGGGAGCTTCCCAGTCGCAGTGTCAGTGTCAGAGTGACTTCTGGCTTCTTCGTCGTGAAGTGGAACACTGGACTCCATGGAGATGTTCCCCTGGTGTTGACTGCTGTTACACGCCAGTAGTAGGTCGTGCCGGGGCTTAGCGCACTTGCCGTCCGAGAAGTGCCCGAGATGGTCCAGGCAGTCGCGTTTGCGAAAGCGGATGACTTGGCGAGGTCGAGCCTGTAACTCGTTGCCCCCGAAGAGGCTTTCCAAGACAGCGTGGCCGTCGAACCGCGTATCGATGAGCCGTTTGAGGGTGATGAGAGAGTGACGGCAGGTGGCGGACCGGAAATGGCCTGAAAGGTCGCGCTGATCGTCTTATCGGTGTCCATCTTGACAGTGGCTTTGAGAGGATTCGTCCCACTGGCGACAGCGCCGATCCAGCCGACAAGGCGGTATCCACTAGCTGGTGCTGCGGTGAGGGTGACAACGGCACCGTAGGAATACGAAGTCAGGGAAGGGGACCTCGCGATCGTGCCATGCTGCAACGGAGCGATGGTCAGCTTGCAGAAGTCGGGCGCAAACGACGCGTGGATTGTGTTGGCACCATGGACATCTGTGAAGGTATATCCTTTGGAGAGCCCCTGAACGACACCATTCGCCACGACCTCTGCAAGATGATATCCTGTATCCGGCGTTACCCAGAATGTCATGCTGGCACCGGCTTGCAGGTACTGCACCGTACCTGGCGAAATGTGCCCTCCCGGACCAGCGGATGGGATAATCGAACTCTCCTCGAGTTTTGGCGTGAACCGGGCAGTGACGCTCTTCGATGAATCCATGTTCAGCACGGCAGGGTTCGCCGTTCCGGTCAGATCGCCGGACCAACCGCTGAAGACATATCCAGGCGAAGCGGTGGCTGTGACCGTTACCGCCGTGCCGGGTTCATAGGACGGGAGGTCAGGACTTCGGCCCACTGATCCTTTTCCGTTCACGCTGACGGCCAGCGAGTTAGTCACGTGTTCGGCGAACACCGCAGTGACGCTCTTCGATGAATCCATGTTCAGCACGGCAGGGTTTGCCGTTCCAGTCAGATCGCCGGACCAACCGCTGAAGACATATCCCGAGGAAGGCGTGGCTGTGAGGGTGACGACCGTACCATAGTCATGTGTCCCACCCGCTGGATCAAGCATCACTGTGCCATTGCCCACCTTGGCAACTGAGAGAGACTCGGTGTCGGGCAAGAAGGTCGCAGTGATAGTATTGTCAGCATCCATGTGAATCGCCTGCGGGTTCGTGGTACCTGTGGCGTTCCCCGACCAGCCTGTGAAGGTGTGCCCGGCAGCCGGGATAGCGGTTAGGGTGACGACCGTGCCGAAAGCGTAGGATGCAGCATCGGGAGTCCTGTGGATGGAACCGCCATCGGAGGGGGAAGCAGTGGTCGTGAGAGCGTACGAAGGCACGACATCATACCGGAACACTCCCCCACCGTAGGTACCAGCATAGAGCACGGTAGGGTCGAGAGGGTTGATGGCAAGAGCCCAGACGTCGATACTGGTGAGACCAATGTTCACTGTAGCCCAGGTCGAGCCACTGTCCATCGACCGGAAGACCCCAAGCGGGGTACCGGCGTACAGGGTGCTAGGCGTGTGCGGGTCCACTAGCAGACAACTGAGATAAATGGTCCTGGTAGGATGAATGGTACTAGTAGGGCAGGCGGTAGCTGCAATCCAAGTATTGCCGCTGTCAGTGGAACAGAAGACCATATCCTCGGTACCGGCATACAAGTTTGTGGGGGCGAGGGGGTCGATGGCAAGAACGGTGACGACACATGGGTTGGTGAGCCCGACATTCACCGCCGTCCAGTCGTTGCCGCTGTCCGTGGAACGGAAGACGCCCTCATCGGTGCCAGCATACAGGGTGGCAGGTGCAGCAGGGTCGATAGCAAGAGCGTTGAGAGGGATGATGGAAGTGCCGGTAGCAGTGTGTTTGGTGAGTCCAGTGTTCACCGCAGTCCAAGTGGTGCCGCCATCAGCCGACCGGAACAGGCCTCTCCCGGTCCCGGCATACAGGACAGCAGGGGTGTCAGGGTCGATCGCAACAAAGCGAACCTCCGTCCTGGCCCCAGAGAGGGCTGTCGCAGTCCAGTGGTCGCCGCTGTCCGTGGAGCGGAAGACGCCACCCACGGCGCCTTCCCCGCCAGAGAGTGTAGCAGCATACAGCGTGGAAGGCGTGTCAGGGTTGATGGCAAAGGATCCGATGGGCAAGTACGGAAGAGGGAGGCCCGTATTCACCGGTGTCCAGTGGGCACCACTGTCCGTCGAACGAAATATGCCACCATTGTAGGTACCGACATACAGCGTGGAAGGAGTAACGGGGTTGATGGCAAGACCCCAGACCGTCATATTGGTGAGGCCCGTGCTCATTGCGGTCCATGTGTACGCATCGGCTGCCAACGCAATGGGGTCGGCAACCCACCCTCCTAGAATACCGAAGGCGAGACACAGAACGAGCGTCAAGACAAGACGCGTGAACTGTCTCATCAGGGCCTCCTTTGGACTCTGGCGTCGCTCATAGTACTGCCAGTATCATAGGCGCCTAAACTGCAGCGGCCAAACATGACCTGTCCTCATAATGAGGGTATCGGGTTTGACGGAAGACGCGACTGTGAAACATCCAGAACCAACCGGAAATCTCTTTCGGTAGTGGCGGGCAACTTGACAAGCCTCTCATCCAAATCACTGCCAGTGGGCCCTTGCTTGCCACGCGACGACATCTCCAGGCCGTGATTGAGACTGGTTGGAATACGAATTCGCTGGAGAGCAAGACATATACTGCAGCCATCAGGAGCGATCGTAGTCCCTGCGCCTGGCGGGGTTACCAAGGATGTCCCATGCCTCGTTGATCTTCTCGGTCATCTCTGCCGCCTCCTGGCGTACCCACTCGTGGTCCTCATGTGCAAAGAGGTCAGGATGATACTGCTGGACCTTAGCTCGGTACGCCTTCTTGATCTCTTCGGCAGCGGCATTGGGTTTCACCCCGAGCACTAAATAGTAGCTCTTGGAGTCACCAGACTCTCCTCGTTGTTCCTCATGGTTGGCGGACGAACCAGCTGATCTCCGCCCTTCATCGGATCCGCCAGCCGAACCGCGGGCTCCTGCATTGCCTCGCCGCTGCGCTTCAGCAAGCTGGGAAGCGAGATCGAAAAGCTGGTCGGCTTGCGCATCTGCGGCATCGAGATCGGCGTCCGGCTGCAGGAGTGCTCCGGCCATCTGCTGAAGGGCGAGCAAGCCGTTCCTGGCGGCTCCGACCATTTCCGGGTCTGAGGCAAAGTTGAGCACGTAGTTGAGCACTGTTTCTGTCTTCCTCATCGCGTTAGCTATGTGGATGGTCTTGAGCTTTCTCTGGCGCTCCCGCTCCGCGCGCGATCTCTCCTCCTCTTCCTGCTTCTCGCGCTCGGCGGACCTTCTCCTTTCTTCTTGCTGGTTGCGCTCGGCACGCTCACGTGCTGCAACCTTCTCTTCGAGCCGCCTCATGAGGGCTTGTGCCTCCGAAGCCTTGTCCGGAGAGTGGAATAACGCGCGCAGATTCCTGGCGTCCTCAGGGAAAGGAGTGGTATCCATGGTGTCGAGCTGGCTCTGGAGCCTCTTGAGCGTGCTGATGGCGCCAGACAGCTTCTCAAAGTCCAACTTGAGTTTTGCGTAGTCCGTCATGAAATCCACTTCCTCCTGAAGTCGCCGAGGTCATAGCCATCTGTCTCCCACTCGGCGACTGTCCTGCCGACTGCGTCGAGGAGGGCCTTGTTTTCCCTCTCCACTTGGCGGCGTCGGCGCATTCTCGCTACGAGCCATAGCAGGCCGGCTGCAGCAACGATCGGCGTGCCGAAGATGACGTAGTTGTTGATGTTGGGAGAGAAATCATCCCGGTTCGGGACGCCATCCCGATCAACGTCCGGGGCCACCGCAATAGCCTTGTCAAGATCCGAAACAGCTGTAGCGTAGTCGCCAGTCTCGATTGCGGCATCCGCGGAATCGACCAAGGCCTGCGCTCGCGCTATGTCAACACCTGGTCTGGTCTCTGCCCGTACTCTGGCCAAGGCCAACGCCCGTTTCTCCTGGACGAGGGGGGCAGCAGTGAGGGTCGACTGCACCCTCGCGGAGACGTCCGCAAGTTGATCCAGTGCAGATGAGTAGTCACCAGATTTGAAGGTGTTCGTAGCTGACTCGAAGTCCACAGTCAGCGAACCAAGTTGCCACTTGGCCGCCCGAGCTTCCTGAAGCCCCTTGCCAGCGTACATCATCATACCATCGGCTTGCGCAGCAGCTTCGGCGATCTTGCCTGCCTCCGTCGATGACTCCTGCGCCAAGCTCTTGGACTGCTCGTAGTTCGTTGCCTCAAAAGCCCGTTCAGCCTCGTCCAGCGTAGACGCTGCTTTGCCTGGCACGTACTTTGCTGAGGACAGAGCTGAAATTGCCTCGCGAGCCTTCTTGAGAGCTGCCACGGCCGCCTGTCCCGCTTCAAGTGTCGACTTTGCAAGGGAGACAGCCTGTTCCGCCTCGCTCCGGGAAATAGAGTAGGACTTGGCCGCTTCAGGGGAGTGAAGTCCATCGAGTAAGACTTGAGCTTCTGGGCACGGTATGCCGGCATCAGTACAATGCTTCAGGGCAACACTCGCCAGCGACACTACTGACTGTAGAGCCACACTCGGCGTTGTGTAAACATCGACGCTCGAATCGTGGCTCACTGCGATTGTGGTGGCATCTCCGGACAGGCCAAACCCAGACGGAGCCACCTGTTTGGATGGCAGATGCCAGATCTCCACTCCGGAGCCGTCCAGCACTGTCACCCCCCTGTTGTCCAAGAAGGCAACCGTGTTCCCGTCCGTCGATATCGAAAGCGACTTCAGGCGATTGGTGGCATACTCCCACAAGACAGCGCCTTTGGCATCGAAGCAGGACAGAAGCTGAGCTCCGGAACGGCCGGCGACGACTCTATTGCCCAAGCCTGAGACGGAGACCAGCCCGTTTCCGGAGTTGCTCCAACGGTCTTCGACCTTCCACAGCTGCTTTCCGGCACCGTCCCATGCCTGGAGCGCTGCTCCCCGGCATCCCATGGCCACGACAAGCGACGCCGAATCGTCGATGCCAACGTCCCCATCAGAACCGGCCAGGGGCGCCAGTTGCTGAAACGTAGCTGTCTGCCCATAGACCCTCATGATACCGACCACACGCTCGGCCGAGTCCGAGACCACAATAACAGCATGCCGGCGGCCCGTGGAAGGAACCACAACGATCTGGCTGGCGTGAATGGCACTAAGTGCGGCAGCATCGAACTGCTGGATGGTCTTCAAATTGTGGTCTAGCACCGAGATATCGCTCTTCCATCCTCCCGAACAGTACGCCAGCCCCGACGTCTTCTGTATGCGAATTGCAGTGTTGGACCATACGGCAGCCTTCTCTCGTGTCACGTCTCCGTCCACGAGCGTCCAGACACTGAGGTGCTGGCCCGGATACACCGCCGACGCGGCGTAGCAGACGCGCCCACCGTTCAGGGGTTGCGGGATTGAGCCTGTTGGGGTCTTGAAGCTCCGAAGGAGAACGTAGGGCTCGTAGGGGTATGAGTCTTCAGCCAACCGCTTGGCGCTACAGCCACCCAGAAACGGAAGAGTAGACATCAAGACAACAGCAACAACAACGCCTCTTCCGAGCCGGCTTCTCAAGAAGCACTCCTGCATTTCTTGTATAACATAAGTATACGCGACTAGTGTGCCGATACAACATGATCGCATCGACTCATCTATTATGTATCCGAAGTGGTTCCGTGAACTCATGAGAAAAAGTACCTGAAGGATGACACAATACTGCCGGTCCTTGGGATGAGAAAGGAGCAGCGGGAATGGAACTCAGGATGCGAAAACATGCCCCTATTTGGAGATCTCACTTGCCCTGCAGTGTAGTTTACACACGAGTTCTTCTCCGGCTTCCCTCCTCAGTCGAACATGCTGTGCTCCATCTCCAGAAGTACCTTCCCGACTTCGTCAAGCGCCTGTGTTGCGCGGAGGTCGAACTCATGCCCCTTGGCCTTGTCTGCCATCCAGTAGATGAGCGCGAGGCTGGTGATGCCCAGCGCCCTGACATGCTTGCGCCACTCTGCTGGCCTATCCCCATCTTGGGAGGACGCCATAGCAGGAGACTACACAACGTACTGGAGTCCCAGGAGCCCTGACAAGGAGACTGCTCAAGGGGGCCCGTCAAGTCATATGGGTAGCAGCCAATTCCGGAGGGTGAAACTGGAGGACACCGTTTGCGTAGTGCCCGCGTCGCTCGTTTGTCTGGGGTAGCTCAGGTCTGTTCCGTTACTGACTCCAGAATGCGAATGACGTTCGTAACGTCGTCGAGAGTAGCATCGAGGTTCTCAAGGGTATCATGTCCGGCAATCAAGGGTTTGACATGGTCCAGCTTGTTGCGCAGTCCCTTGATCTGCATCAGACGGAAGCGTGCGTGTCTCTTTGAATCTCCAAGCAGCTTCCAGTTCTCGGGTCGTTTGACGAAGAGTTTGATCTTGGTGCCCAAGCACGCATAGCAGATGGGGGCGAGCTCTGCATCCGCAGACTCTTTCCCCTTGAAGAAGGCCTTGTACGTCCTCCGTTCGGATTCGTCCAGGATTTCCTCCGCCACGACGTCCCAGGGGAGATCCTCCATTAGCTGACCCAGCACCTGTTCCATCAGTGAGACGAGGCCGAAGGCGTATACGCGCATGAACTGCTTCTCCAGGTCGGCAGGCGTAACGATGGCGTTGATTCCGTCCCTGCCCACGATGAACAGAGAGGACTCCCTTTGAAGCCTGTGTAACACCACGGGAAGCGGAGTTTCCTCTGAGATAAGCAGATCCGGCCCAAACGTTGAGACGCACTTCTCCAGGAGAGTGTCTCCGTCGTGTTCGAGTTTCTCGAGGTTCTTGATATCGATGTATCCGATCGTGGTCTCTCCGTCTGCTACGACGACACGATCGTACTTGTGGTCCTCCATGTACTTGAGAGCTTTCGACGCGCTGTCCTTGACCTGTAGGGCATCGGATAGCGGTGAGGAAATGGAACGAGCAGTAATGCCTGTGTCCAGCGTCTGTAGAACCTCCTCAAGCGCTTGGCTTCTCGGTCTTGGTGATGACGTTAGCATGGGACCTCCTTTTGCACGTATCTTGACCACAGAGTACCAGCGAACCAGCCACCACACAATAGAGACTGCGACTCAGGTGAGGCAGTTGACACTGCAGAACCGTGGCGTATCCTATTTGTGCAAGACGCGGTGATTTATGTAAGGCTCACTTGCTCCGCGTTACAAATGTGCTAAAGCGCCGGGACAGCTTGTTCCCGCGTCGACCCCATGCGCTTGCACGGGGTTGTTTCATTGTGTGGCGCACGATGCGCCGCAAGGAGGGAAGCATGGAGAACAAGCTGAAGAGCGCCATAATGGCGTACGCCGAGGCCCAGTCGAGAGTGCTGGACCGTGTCTTCGACAACATCAGGCGGACGGGGAGTCCATCGTCTGTGGACCTCGCGTTCTGCCTGCCAGACGACGCGATCGCCGGACTGCCGCAGGAGAAACAATACGTTGCGTTCCTGCGCAAGCTCCGGTTCCTGGGCTATGCAGTGTGGAAGTCGTCCTGCTACCATCAGGTGCGGGAGCACGGAGCCTTCGAGGCAGAGCGCACCCTCCTGATCGAGAGCTTCCCCGCACTCCAGCGCCGGTTCCAGGAAGGCGTACGGGAAGGACATTCCGCCGCCGAACCCACCGTCGGACCGGACACCCCTCCCGACATCATTTCCTCCACAGTGACTGGGAACGGCTGCACCCTGTTCCAGCTGCAGGTCCCCCCTGGAACCGATGGGACCATCTCCTCCGGGGAATCTCGGCGGAGACATCCATGAGCGGCGTCAAGACGACCGGCTGGGAAGGCCACCTGGAGCATAGGTACGAAACCGAGGAGCTGGTCTACTGGCGGGCGCGGATGGAGGAAGTCCTGCTTTCGGGCCACGGGTACGTCCCTGATCTCCTGCACGCGTATGGCAGGGTGATGGCATATCGTGACGAGCTGTCACCCGGAGAGTGGTTCTGGTGTCCGGACTGTGGCGGGCGCGGCGGCGGCGCTTGGTTGTTCGGTGAGGAACCCCACCGGTACTGCGGCGCGTGCAGCGGGACGGGGATCCTTCTCACGTGCGAGCAGCGCTACCCTGCCGGGGAGGCATCCTCTCCGCGCGCCTGGTTCTCGCTGCTCTGCAGGCTGAGGCACCTCCACGAACGGGAGCACGCGTTCGGCGTGCAGCTCCTGGGCAGGGAGCAGCAGTTTGAGCGCGACTCCCCCATCGACGGCTTCGTCCGCTGGCGCGCATGGATGAAGTCCGATCTGGAGGGTGGAGGCCGCGTGACGATGGGCACCGTGTACGCGATCAGGCAAATGATGCCCTGCCGCAGGAAGCTGGCGCCTGCAGCCTGGATCCCGTGCCCCGAGTGCCATGAGCGCGGCCTCTGGATGGAGGACGGAAGGCAACGCTGGTGTCACCGGTGCTATGGGACCGGGATCCTGCTGGCGTGCGAGCAGCAGGAGTCCGCTCAACTCGAGCAGGCCCCAACGGGCCGGCGTCCATGCTCCCGAGAGCCGGGAAGACCGGACGCTCCGATGGACGTGCTCCCCGAGAGGCTCCCGTGAGCCGCGATTTGCAGGGCTGGGAGCGGCGGCTCCGGCCGATGACCCCCATGTACTGGTTCGTCCTCGCGCGGACGCACATGGAGCAGTTCCGGGAGAAGTGGCTCAGCACCGGGCGGGCCAACCTGTTCGAGTTCCAACACCTGTACACGGACATGGCGAACTGCCGCGACCAGCTGGCGCCGTCAGAGCGGATTCCGTGCCCCGAGTGCGGCGGGCGGGGAACCTGGGTGGAGGAGGACGGGAACCACTGGTGCGACCGATGCAGCGGGACGGCCATCCTGCTCGTGGCCGAGCTGACGGGCCCGGACGAGATCGCTCTCGCTCACAGGACGGTCGAGTTCCGGGAAGAGGACGGACAGCCGCCGGGGGAGGCGTGATGCGCGTCGAACGGGAACCGCCCGACCAGATGATCAACAGTTTCATCCACTGGCGGACCAAGCTGGAGCAGATGCGGAGCTCCGGGCACTGGGAAGGCATGGCCGTCATGCACTGGCTGAACCACATGGGGCAGTTCCGGAGCGAGTTGGCGCCATGGGAGTGGATCTGGTGCCCGGACTGCGGCGGGCGCGGCTTGTGGGTCGACCACGGCAACCACTGGTGCCCCCGGTGCAGCGGGACGCGCATCCTGCTGGCCGAGGAGCTGACGGACTCCGCGGACATCGCCCTCGTCCACAGGACGGCTCCGCCGCCCGACTGGGGCAGGCTGTGGTCGAGGGTGGAAACGAGGCCGGCCCCGGAACTGAAGGTCGAGGGAGAGCTATGAGCAATCTTGAACAGCAGGTCCCGAGTCTGAACGCCTGCCTGTCCCTGCTGGCCCGCGGGATCACGATGATGACAGTATTCTGCTGGGCGCGCGACGACGACGGCAACTTCCTCGTGGTCTCGATGTACGGGGCGAAGCCGGACCGCCACGTGACGCCGCTCTGCGATGCTCCCCGCTCCAAGGAGCTGCTGCAGGCCCTCCTGGATTTCGAGCCCTCCAGGTTCGACGCCTCGTGTATGGCGCTGTTCAACCAACCCGAGAAACTCGCCAGCCTGCTACTCGAGGCGCCGATGGCCGACTACGGGCACATGAGCCTTGGATTATTGCTGGCAATTCAGGAGGGCAGAGGCATGCAGATGATGACGGGACCGCGTGCCTGGTCCAAGGAGGAAGGCGTTGCCCTGGAGTCAGCCGTCCGGCAATCGGCCGCACGCGAGGGGAGCGCCGTGTACCAGTCCTCGAAGGCCGACGAGGTCGCATGGGTCTTCCGCTGCATCAGGGAGAACTGGCACACGTGGGGAGACGGTGCTGCCCTGATGCGGCTTATGAAGCTGGACGCCGCCAAGGAGCGGCTGACGGAGGCCGGAATCGAGGAGATCTGCTCGCCGCCGTGCATCGGGGACGACTTCTAGGAAGCGGCGCAGGGAGTAGTCGTTTCTGAAGGTCGCGCCAACGGCAACATTTGGTGCTACTATCAATCACTTGGACAGGAGGTTGGGATGATTGTACACATTGATGGACTGAACCTGCTGCCTGGCGCAGGCGAGCTCCTTAGCCAGTGCGTGGACGACCTTGACAATGACGACCGTCTTGTCTGGCAGACTTCCTGGCAGGAGATACTGCAGAGCTTGTGGAAGCTGAGCCGGGACAAGGGGGATGACATCCGGGCGGGCATCGAGAGCCTGATGCACCAGCGCCTGGAGGGGGTGGATCCTGAATACTTCTGGGAGGCCAGGCAGATTGACTGGAGCGATGTCGGGGACTCCGCCGGGCTTCCGCTGGATGGCGAGGGCCGTTTCAATACAACGGGGGACTGCCGATTCGTGGACGAATCCGAACTCCTGTCGTGGCTGTGGCTCTTCACCGCGCTCTCGGTCCCGGGAACCCGCATTCTGGGAGTCGGGATGGAGTTCAATACCTCGATCGACCTTTGTGGCAAGGGCGATGACGAGGTGTTTGTGCGTTCGGTGGCCACTGCCGTGCGGCGCAACAGCAGGACCGAGTTTGAGGAACTGCCCTGCAGGATACTGGACACCGTGCGGGACGGCGAGATGTCGACACCTCTCGACGAATGGATCGGCGAGCCGTATCCGGATCGAGTCGACTACATCGGTGACGCAAGTCCCGTGTCGGGGCTGTACGGCTGGGTCGACGAACACGCCTGCGTCGGGCAGAGGGTCACCGTGTTCCCTGCAAAGCTCCTGAAATCGCCTGCCTTCGTGCAGCACCTCAACGAAGCCCTCATCGAGGCATACTCCTATTTCGAGAAACCCGAAGATGCGTTCCCGTGGCGTCTGCAGGTCATTGACGGACAGCTCGTGCCTGCGAACTCAGACAGCCTTCGGGACAGGCACACGGAATCACTGGACGAGGACCGGGAGCAAGCGGAGCAATATGGGGTCGCCCTGCCCGCAGACACGATGAGCGCCACACCATTGGACGACGAACAGATGCTTCGGCTGGCCCGGATGGTAGGGGATGCCTTGGACGTCGGCGGCCGCGCCCTTACCCAGATGGAGGGGATGGTTTCGCACGATGGCTCGGACGAGACCGACTACTCGATCGCCGGGCTCATCTATCCCGTCGAGCATCGTGCGGATGGAGTTCATGTCCTCGAGTCCTGCAAGCAGCAGGTGCAGGTATGCGACGGGAAGACGTGGATCCCGGGCAGGGAGTGGGTGAAGTGCGCTCAGACGGGCAATCATGCGGATGGAGACGGTCACTGAGCCGCAGCATTTCACCACAGGAGGCGAGTGTGCAATGAACCCGGCAAGAGGCGTTCATGGGTTGCGAGGCGATGAAGGGGAGGCCGGCTGCGAACGACCCGTCTGCTGGCTCCCCCGGCAGGGTGTCGGAGGACCTGGCACAGCGCTGTTTCACTGCAATCCGGGGACTTTCGCCTGCACCTGCTCAGGCAGCTTGCAGACTGCGTTCCAGAAGGCCTGAAAACGTGTCCTGGAGCGGCGTACAGCACGTGCAAAATGCTTGACAACGCATCGCAACCGATTATCATATAGGTGTTCGCAAGAACCGCGGCAATTTAGGTAAGGCTTACTTGCTCCGCGATACAAATGTGCTAAAGCGCCGGGACATCGAGCATCTGTCGACCTCGGGCGTGAGCGCGAGGTCGTTTGCGTTCACCCCCGGGCATCTTGGCAACGCGGCGACCACGAGGGAGGCAGCCATGGAAACGAGAGAACAGGAAGAACTGCGTGTCGACGCAGGGGAGACCCTGCGGAACCCCCTGCTGGCATTCATCGGCCAGCACCACTACGCTCCGCCTGCTCCGGGGCAGGCACCCAGCGTGGCCTGGCAGGCAGATCCCGAGGGCCGTGCGCTCTGGCTCCCGCGCCTGGCCGAACAGCTTCACATGGATATGCCCGACCTGCGCGCCGCGCTGTACGACGTGACGTCCTGCTCAGCCACCTGCCGCAATACCATCTGCGAGCACGTTGTCCGTGGCGCTGTCTCGATGTATGGCGAGACCGCCAAGACCCTCCAGTCACAGTACGGGGAGTACTGCAAGGCCGCCGACTGGGCGCGGCTCCGGGCCAACCGCCATGTCCTGGTCGTGGACGGAGTCGCGCTGTACGACGCGTACGCCCTGAAGGCGATGCTGGACTGGTTCTCATGGACGGGGTGGAAGTACAGGCTGATGGACGCCCGGCTGGCAGCGGTCTCCTGGGACCGGCGTCTGTACACGACCGAGGAGGCGCTCCGGTGCTGGCTCTCGGGGAGGCCCCGCCCGCCCATCCCCAGCCTGCGTGCGGCAGTGCATGCCGCAGGGTGCTCCCGGAAGCTTTCGCCCGGCGAGGCGCCGAAGCTGTCCGGAAAGTGGGGAGGGACGTGGGTGGAGTTCCTGGGCGAGCGCTTCATCTGGGGCAGTGAAGTGGTGCGGCTCTATCTCATCTCTGCCACGGCCCAGCGTCGTGCGCGGCGAGAGGGCAGGCTGGAGGCGGGCATCGTCTACGGCAGCGTGCTCATCTCGTTCGAGTCTCTCCAGCGGTTCCTGAAGTGGTGGTATGCTCATGATTGCACGTGGAGAGGGGACAAGAAGGCCAAGGGGGTGCACAATGAGCAATAGGCAGATGGACCGGCTTCGTGAGAACGTTGACGAAGCACTCCGGGCGCTGGAGTTGTCTTCCAGAGCCGTTCAAGCTGCTACGAACTGCGAGAGGGCGGCTCGCGAGGCGCTGTCTCGGGCGCGTGCCGAACTGGACGAACAGCGAGCGCTCGATCAGAGGGAGCAGAAGCAAGCCGGAACAAGGCGTCATGTGGACCCTAGTATAGCCAAGAACAAAGGCGGACTGCCCGCTAGGCTGAAGAAACGGAGTGCCTCTATCGCTTCGCTACAGAGTCGCGGGCTTTGGAAGCCGAATCCCATCGAAACGGATCGTGCACCACGGCATCATCTGGTCAAAGATGAACCGCCGAGAGCTCCTCTGGCTCAGCTATCGCATGACGACGCGCGCGACCTCTGGAACAACTAGGCCTGCTCACGCAAGTAGATTCTGCAGAGAGGGAGGTTTCCATGAGTGCAGGTGAACAGATTGTCGAGTGGCTCTACAAGAATCAGCTGCAGGTTGACGAACAGTGGTCGGTGCGGACCGAACGGGGCTTCACCTGGTGGCCGTACCAGCATGCCCAGACCATCGAGGTCACAGGCGAAGTAAGGGGGCCCGATGGTGTTTCGGGATCTTGCCTCGCCATACGGACAGAGGTCCTGCGCGATCTCGACTTGACCGATAGTGCGGCCGTGTTCATCAATGAAGTCGTCAAGGGCGGGATGTACAGCATGTCCGGGCTTGTCTACGACGCAAGTATGCGCCGCCTGGACTTGTGTTCCCTTGCCATAGTGCATGAAGACACTCGGGAATGGCTCCAGCTGCTCATGAGCGTTGCTGCCGTGCTTCAGATTGGCGAAGCAGCGGGGATGGCAGCAGCGTTTGTGAACTACTCGGGTGCCCGGGCATCAGAGGCGACAAGCGGGCATCCCATAAACGGGATGAGGACAACTCCGGATGAGATGGCCAACATTGGCAGATCGGTCATCATCCCGCACGGCCAAGAGCCTGGCACATGGACAGGCGAGGAGTTCGAAGATGTGGTCGGACAGTACATGCAGCGCGCGCCGTCCCTGCTGGCCACGGGTGATCAAACGGGTTTCACAGTTGAGTTCCCCTATGGAGATCTCTCGTCCCTGTGTGAGGCAACAGCGGACAGGCCACACCCTGCATATGGCAACGGACTCCGCGTGACACAATCCTTTCCCGTGTCAAAGTCAAGTGACGCTGAGGGAGCCGGATTCGCGCTCCTCATGAATGCGACAGAACTCGCCGGCAAGCCCTTGGGCTACGGGTTCGGCTCGTACTTCTACCGAGAGGGCCTCCTCTGCTTCTCGACGTTCTTCCCGAACTTCATGCACAAGCCGGGACTGCTGCCAAACCTCTACTTCGCTGCAGCCCAGCGTGCGCGGGCCTTGTCGGTGACGCTTACGGGCAAGGACTGGACCGGCGATTCATTCGACATCAGGCACAGCGCGGAGGGGTGGGCGTTCTTTGGCCCGGCTCCGACCGGTTAGTGAGAGAAGGTACATCACGGATGACGACAAGAGTTCAAGCACGTCGTGTTGGCTATCAACCTTGTGGGCCTATACTAACATCATGAGCACAGACAGCGAAAAGCATGTCGAGCAGCAACCTAGACTTGAGCGTGCTCTTGCCGCTGTGCAGGCAGGCGATCTGGAGAGCGCTCGGCGGCAGTTCGAGGAACTGGTGATGGACGACCCGCGAGACCCGCTGGCGCTGTACAACCTCGGGCTCTGCTACAACGAGGCAGGCAGCTACGAGGCCGCACGCAAGACCCTGCTCAAGTGTCTCGAGCTCGACCCGAGTGAAGCCAACACGTACGTGGCACTCGGCCTGGCGGAGGCGAAGCTGGGACAGATGGCCGATGCCGAGGCGCATCTTGTCCAGGCGGTCGCGATCGAACCCGGCAACCCATATGCCCTGCGGAACCTGGCGAGCGTTCATGCTGCCACCAAGAGGCTTCCGCAGGCCCTGAAGGAACTGCTTCGCGTTGACGCGATCCTGCATGATGACCCGCCGACCGTCTACGGACTCGGCCTGGTGTATCGGACTCTTGGTCGACCCATGGAGGCAACAAAATCATTCCAGAGGTGCGCCGCCCTCGCCGATGCCAGCTACGCCGAGATGGCACGCAACCAATTGCGCGAGATAGCCGAGGAGTCGTTCAAGAGCAGCGGGCTCCGCATGGACGCCGTGCAGTTCTGCTACGAGGCCCTCACCAGGTTCGACGCCATGACCGACGAGGCTGTGCAAGCCGTCGTCTGTGAGATCGCCCTCCTCGGCCGCCACGGGCTCGATCCCCAAGATGCAGAGAGGAAGTACAGCTTGGACTCCATGGCTGGCAGGTTCAGTGGACTTCAGCTCGTCTGCTTCCTCTACGTGGGCATGAAGAGGGTCGCCCTGGAGCAGGACATCGGCTTCGACCTGTCGTCCGAGTACGACGTCGCCTGTGCATGGCGCAAGGAGCCCAGGGCATGACGCTGAAGGAGCTGCAGCAGTTGACCGGGCTTGAGGGCGACGTCATCGCCGTCCTTGAGCAGACCGAGGACCTGACGGGCAAGCCGATTGAGTTCGTCGAGGACGAACATCTGCCGGTTCTAGCGAGCGTGAGGATCGCCAGGTCCTCCATGCCGGCGCACGTCATCCGCTTCCGCGAGGCCGACCCGGTGCTTCTGCCTCATCTCATCGCGCACGAATGCGGGCATGTCCAGAGGATCTATGCCACCCCTCCCGACAGGCGGCTGGCCCCGGTCACGAAGTCGAAACACATCGACCGTGTCTTTCGGATCCTAGCAGCGGACCCCTGCGTGACCCTCGACACCATGGACGAGCAGCAAGCTCGCGAGATGCTGACTATCTGGCATCAGGGGATGGTGAACCAGGTCGTGAACCTGAACGTCGACTACCGCATCGAGTCATGGCTCTACCGGGAGTATCCGGGCGTCAGGCCTAACCAGGCGAAATCGATTGCATTACAGGTCCAGATGTCGGTTGCGGGGCTGGCGTCCAACGTCAAACGAGATACGCCGCACATGGTGTATGAAGGAAGCAACGCCGTCAACTACGCGTATCTCCGCTCTGTCGGCATCATGCTTGGCCGGAACCTCGTCCGTGACTACACGGACTCTACCATTGTAGTGCTGGGCAAACGGCTGGCAGCTGTTCTGGAGGAACCGGACACGGGGTTCGAGGGTGACGTGCGGGAGTCCAACGAGTGGGCAGCCATGCTCGGCATCAGTGACTGGTTCGACTGGCAGGCATTCGAGGACGTGCCGGCTTCGTACCTGAGCGGCTCGCCAAGGACGTAGTATCCGTCGAGCACGAGGAGGGACTCAGTGAGGCTCTACGCTGGCAGCACGCTGCAACTGTTTGACGATGTGGCCCGTCGCAGTATTGCGGGGCAGCTGAAACAGTCCTACTTCGGCTACTACGGATACAAACCATCGGACGAGGAAGTCGGTGCGTGGGAGAACTCCATCACCGCACTGGCTGGTGTTTTCGAGGACGCAGGGCTCGAGGATCATGCTGTGGCCATTGAGTACCAGCTGCCCCTGACCTCGCGCCGCATCGACTGCATGGTCATGGGCAAGGATGATGACCGGCGGGACAATGCGGTCATCGTCGAGCTGAAGCAATGGGAATCCTGCGAGGCTTCGGACTGTGCAAATGAGGTGGTGACATGGGTCGGCGGCACCAAGCGCGAGGTGCTACACCCCTCCATGCAGGTCCTACAATATCAGAACTACTTGGAGGACACGGACACCGCCTTCTACGGCAATCCCTCGGTCCGGCTGGGATCCTGCGCCTACCTGCACAACTATCGGCCACGCAAGAATGACACCATCTTTGAGCCCAAGTTCGCCGACATCCTCAAGCAGGCGCCCGCCTTCACAGAAGTCACGTCGACGCATCTCGAGGAGTACCTTCGGAAGAGGCTCTCGACCGGGCAAGGGGCAGAGGTCATGAAGCACGTCGACGCCGGAACGTATCGTCCCAGCAAGAAGTTGTTGGACCACGTCAGCGCCATGATCAAGGGTGTGCCTCAGTACATCCTGCTCGATGAACAGCGCGTCGTCTTTGACAAGGTCATGGCGGTAGCGCAGCAGACGGTAGGACAGCAACACAAGACCGTCATCGTCGTTCGCGGTGGACCCGGGACGGGTAAGTCCGTGATAGCACTCAACCTGATGGCCGACCTTGCCAAAGCGGGAATCGGGACAGAGTACGCGACTGGTTCCAGGTCCTTCACGACGACGCTCCGCGAGATCATCGGCCGTCGTGGAAGTGCGCTATTCAAGTACTTCAACAGCTACATGGACGCCGAGCCAAACCTTATCGATGTCTTGATCTGCGATGAGGCCCACCGCATACGGAAGAACAGCAACAGCCTCTACACGCCGAGGGCACGCAGGACGGACCAGCCTCAGATCGATGAACTGCTGCACGCGGCACGGGTGGGTGTCTTCTTCATCGATGATGATCAGGTGGTTCGTCCAGACGAGATTGGTTCCTCGGACCTCATCCTCCAGCGTGCCCGTGAGCAAGGCATTGAGTGTCATGACTATGACCTTGAGGCTCAGTTCCGGTGCGCGGGCTCTGAGGCATTTGTGGCCTGGGTCGAGAATACCCTGCGCGTCAAGCGGACTGCCAACACCCTATGGTCCCACGAGGATGCTTTTGACTTCCAGATCATGGACACTCCACAGAAGGTTGAAGATGCCATCCGTGCGAAGGTGGCGGAGGGCCACACCGGGCGCATGACTGCCGGATTCTGCTGGCCGTGGTCGCGCGAGCTTGATGGACACGGCTCCCTCGTGAAGGACGTGGACATCGATGACTACGGGTACAGCCGGCCGTGGAACGCGCGTCCAGAGACCGCTCGCCTTCCTGCTGGCGTGCCGTCGTCGAATCTCTGGGCATACGAACCAAGCGGCATCGACCAAGTCGGTTGTGTCTACACGGCGCAGGGATTTGAGTTCGACTATGTCGGCGTCATCTTCGGCAAGGACCTGGTCTACCGTTTTGCCCAGCAAGACTGGACAGCACAGCCCGACTCCTGCTACGACAGAGTCGTGAAGCGGTCCAAAGGCAAGCTGCTTGACCTACTCAAGAACACGTACCGCGTGCTACTGACCCGCGGCCTCAAGGGCTGCTACGTCTTTTTCCAGGACAAGGAGACTGCGGACTACGTCAGGTCAAGGATGGAGTAAGCTCCGAGTGAGGTCGGCCCAGCTCTTGCATGCCCCTGCGGTGCCTCCCACTCACTTCGTGTACTTGAACAGGCGCGTTGCCGATGTATACTAACAAAACAGCGTTTCCTCAACCAGTGTTGGCAGTGATTTTGAGGTGTATCTTGTCTTGTTGCAGCGGCAACCGTCTGAAGGAAGGGGTCTGAATTGAACAGTGTTCGATGGGACCGAGAGACAGGTGGTGTATTGCTCGCGCCAGCGTTCCCGACCGGCATGGCCGACGTTGTCGTGGGTGCGCCACGCCCCGTGTTCTGGGAGGAGCTCGATCTGCTAGGGCTGTCGAAGACCTGGAAGTACCCTAGGTCAAAGGAACCCCTGCTGTGGGCAATAGAGCGTCGCTACTACTACCGAGGTGATCCGGTCCTTGATGTGCATGGAGGCGGGATGACCAGTGCACCGACACTAGAGTTTCTTGGCAAGAGGAAGCTGAAGCTTGCGCCGATCGATGTGGCCTCAACGCTCGAACGCAATTCGGCAACCCTCGAGACACTTGAGAACGAAGCCATGGAGTTTGTCCTCAAGACGTATCGCCGCTTTCGCAAGCGTGTCGACTACACAGTCGTTGCTTTTTCGGGGGGCAAGGACTCCCAGGTCATCCTCGACATTGTCAGCCGTGCGCTCCACCCGGATCAGTACATGGTCATTTTCACTGACACGACAATGGAGCTTCCTTGCACGCTTGAGACTGTTGAGCGGGTACGAGAGGAGTACAGGATGCGTTTCCCTGAACTTCAGTTCCTCACGGCACGCCATGAGACGCCGGCCCTCGAACTGTGGTCCAAATTCGGCCCTCCCAGTCGCATGCATAGATGGTGCTGCTCTGTCTACAAATCGGCTCCCGTCGTGCGGCTTCTCCAGCAGCTCAAGGGCGATGGAACGCAGGCCAGAGTTCTTCTGTTTGATGGAGTCAGGTCAGATGAGAGTCAGAGGCGGAGTGCCTATGCACGAATCACGGCGGGCGGCAAGAGTCTTACGCAAATAAATGCGAGCGTTATACAGCTATGGAGCAGCACCGAGGTCTACCTACACATCTTTCGGAGGGCTCTCATTGTGAACCAAGGATACCGCGACGGTCTTGCTCGTGTTGGGTGCGCTGTTTGCCCTTTCAGCAGTCCGGGGACAGAGCGCGTGATCGCGCAAGCTTACCCCAAGGTCCTTGCTGGCTATCGCAGAATTCTTGAGGCTTATGCCACCACGCAGGGAGCCCAAGAATCGGATATGGATATGTATCTCAACAATGGGGATTGGAAGAAGCGAGGTGGCGGAGTAGGGATTGACAGTGAAGGATCACGCGTGGACTTCACAATGGGTTCTGGGCAGCTAAGAGCTACGATCAAGGGGTGCTCTAAGAATGAGGTTCTGGAGTGGCTCAAGGCAGTAGGAGTTCTTTCTGTCAGCGATTGGCATGATGGTGTTCGTCGCGGAACCATCGCAGCAAGAGCCGAATCGATCAATTTCTCACAGTGGGAGTCGGTTGATGCATCCGGCGGCAGGATCGCGTTTGATGCGGTGGCAAGTGCACCCGAGGCCACGGGTCTGATTCAGAAAGCTCTTACGAAAGCTGCCTACTGCGTGCAGTGTGGGGTCTGCACGGTCCAGTGTCCGACAGGGGCACTGAGCCTATCCCCATTGGTTCACATTGATGAAGCACGCTGCGAACATTGCGGGCGCTGTCTCACTTTTGTAGACAAAGGCTGTCTCAGGGCGAAGTCTCTTTCCACTAGTCAAGCATCTATCAGGCCCCTCGGAGGTTCAGGTATGGAGTCATATACGGGATTCAGTCGCTATCAGACATTTGGGCTAAGGCGCGAATGGTTGGATGGACTAATGATACACGGTGTCGAGTGGATCGGGGCTAACTCCTTGGGTAACCGCCAGCGTGATTCGGCTGTGGTATGGTTCAGAGAGTCTGGGCTAATTGAGTCTGTAGCCAAAGGCGGCATATTCCAATTGACCGACTTGGGGGCGCTCTGTCAGTCGAAGTACGTGACCGCACCAAGTGCTGTATGGGGCATACTTTTCATCAACTTGGCCCACAGATCCGGGATAGTGCGCTGGTACGTGACGGAGGTTTCGCTAGGTGATTACACGACGTCAGACTTGTATCAACGGCTGTCGGCGACTTGCGGGGACAACAGGAGTTCTCGTAACGGTTTGACCGCACTCCTAAACTTATTGAAGACAACACCGCTGGGAGATGTATACGCGCTGGGTGTGGCCCATGGGGTAGGGCGCTCATCATCGGTTCGCAAGCTGGGGGGTGCGAGCATTTCTGCCGCAGTACTCTTGTACTCGCTGTATCGATATGCTGAAGAACGCGGAAGTTACGATTTTACTGTAACTCAGCTGGTAAACGGCGAGGCGAATGGTGGACCTGCGAAGGAGTTTGGGTTGTCACGCGAGGCTCTTATCGCTCGACTCAGGGAATTGAGCACAACGACAGCGGCAGGCTACGCTCATGTTGATCTACTAGGTGGATTGGATAACATTAGCCTTGAGCGCGGTCTCTCAGCGATCTTGGCGCTCCAACGTTTCTGGAGGGAATGAACCTTGCTAGAAGTCCGGGACCAGCCGCACGGTGCTTTTCGCTATCTGACGTTTGGCTGTCGCCAGACCTGGGTAGAGACACTCCTTGCGAAGGGCGGCAGTGTTCCTGACAGTCTTGGCCCCAAACAGCTTGTTGCGCTTCACTGCTACCTACGCGATGCTGGCCTGGTTGGGGATGTGGGCGATGTTCTGTCGACAACCGGACAGTTGCTCCGACTGGCACTAGAATCGCATTCTACAGCCACTTGGAAGGTTATCTGGACCAACTGGTCTTTGGGGTCTGCACTCTTTTCGTGGTGGGCGACTGTGCCATGCGGCGAATACACTCGGGACCGTTGTCTGGTCCTGCTCGCAGACAGACTTCACGTATCTACTGACCGAAGTATTAGGGATGCACTTGCTGCACTCGTAGCGACTCTTCGTCAAACCCCAGTAGGGGGCGCGCTTGGACAAGGATTAGTGGTTAGGTCAGGACGTTCCTGGAGGATCCTGAAGACAGGTTCCGATCTGCCAGTTTCTTGGTGGGCGCTGTATTCGATCGCGATGCTGTCTCCTACGACAGGAGCGGTGATATCGCGGGACAGCAACAATCACAGCCGCATAGCGCAGGTCTTGGGGGTGGATGACAGGGTGGTTGCGACGGCGTTGGAGTCCTTGTGGCAACCGGATCTGTGCTCTATCAGCCGAGAGGGAGAGGATTTGGTGCACCTTCACCTCATGCCAGGGGTGACGCCGGAGATCGTGCTCCAAAGATGGATACGCGAAGAGCAAGGAGGATCATGACGGTCGATCAGAATGCAGTTGTTAGCCGAGTCTATGCTGACCTCCAAACTCTAGCCGAACCACGCAGAGTGTCCGCAGCCAGGACTGAAGAGTACTTCCGAAGGGGTGGTGTACTGGGACAGAGAGGTTTCCAGTCCCGATACCTCGACCTGCTTGTCGACCGACACAAGATGCGCGAGTACGAGGCGACGGGTGAATTGTCTGGCGCGCTGGAGTGTCTCGACCTGGTGGGTCTGATGGATCGGAGGAGTGTGACATCATTAGGGGCGGCTCTATTGCCAGTCCTGAGTCATGAGGGTGTGTCATCTCCGTTTGTCTGGTACGCGCTGTGGATCAACCTGTCGTGTGCATGGCTGGGTGCGATGAGCTGGAACATGCTGACCAGGCAGGGTCCCACCGTGACGCTACTTGTCGAACCCCTGTGTTCGTATTTGTGTGGGGACAACACCGTTGATAGCCTGGACCGAGGTGCGGCATCGTCGCTGGAGGATTCATTCCGAAACACGCCCTGGGGCCAGCTAGGTATTGGAGGAGTGCCAGCGTATGGGCGTCGATTGTGGACCCGCACACCACCGACGGAGGTCGATCCGCTTGTGGTTCTCTATGGCTTGTATAGGGCGTCAGACGTGTCCAGCATGTTGGCCATCGATAAGGATCAGCTTGCCAGACTACCGTACGGCCCATGCATGGCGCTGGGAATCGACGGATCCACAGCGGAGCACCAGTTGCTCTCCCTCTGGTTGCCCGGCTTGCTGACCCAGCGCCGGGAAGGAAAGAGGGTCATGTTCTCGATTCAAGCAGAGAAGGATGCCTGTGATGTCGTCAAGGAGTATTCGCGGAGGAGGGGCTATCAATGAAGTACGCTGATATCGTTGAACTGGACAAGCATTTTGATCCTGTTTTCAAGCTCGCTGATGGTGACAAGTCTGCTGCATGGTCCACTTTCATCCCCACTGTGGAACCTTTCGAGAACTTGCTGCGAAAGACCATAGACTCTTTCGAATCGTTAGAGCCAAAAGCGCAGAGGCCTGTGTGGGTGCAGGGAACGTACGGCACGGGGAAGAGCCATGCCGCGTCCGTCATTTCGCATCTTCTTGACGACGATGTCGCTGACCTTGAGCAGTTCCTGTCTCGTATGAAGCCCGAGCTGTCCGCCCGCGTCAGAAGTTTCCGCGAGAAGCATCGGATCGCTCCCATCTACCTCTATGGATCAGGAGCCCCGCTCGTTCACAGCTCTCGTACCTTTGACCTGGCTGTCCAGATAGCGGTGAAGGACGGCCTCGAGTCTTTTGGTTTGTGCGTTGACGCCCAGAGTGACTTCGATCGGTTCATTACCCTCATCGAGAGCAACCCATTTAGCATGGACTGGGATGCAGTCATACGGAACAGCAGTCAACTGAGGGTTTATGCTCCTGGCGGAGCGAAGGACTTGCTGCATCGACTCAAGACACAAGACAAGGAAACGCTGGAGGCACTCGAAGACTACTTTGCTGAGGAGGGGCATGCGTACGTCGGCGCAACTTCATTGACGGAGTGGCTCACGCAGGTTCTCGATGGTGCACTGACAGAAGCTGCTGGGTACTCAGGGGTGATGATCTACTGGGATGAATTCACGTCTGTCCTTGAGCTGACGCACGCTCAGGACATAGCAGCTGCACTGCAGAGACTGGCCGAGTTCTGCCAGACTGAGTCTCGACTCAAGATGGTCATCATCAGTCATCGGAAACCGGGCCAGTTCGCTCTGAATGCTGACGACCAGCGGAAGATCGATGATCGTTTCAAAATGGTCGACTATTCGATGTCCGACGTCACTGTTTACAGGATCCTATCGACAGCCATACTCCGTAAGGATGCTTCGGCCTATGCCAAATTGGTGTCGCGGGCATACTCTGGCAATGGTGACCTCGACGCTCTGGTTGACCGGTTGGATGTCGGTGGCACAGCGAACATGCGTGACGACATTCGCGGCTTGTTTCCAATCCACCCATACACCGCATATCTGGCGACACTTATCTCGCATCACATTGGCTCATCAGACAGGAGCATCTTCATGTTCTTGCACGATGGTGAGAAGGGATTTAAGAAGTTCATCGAGGTCAATCCCGAAAACGGTCAGCAGTGGCTGACGGCAGATGCTCTGTGGGATTACTTTGCGCCCACGCTGGCGGTCGACGAGGCGGACGATTTTCTTGCTGTCAACACGGTGTTTAATCAGCGACAGGCGGTCGTTGAAACTCGCGGCAAGAACTGCTTGATGGTTCTCAAGAGTATGCTACTGCTGAACTTCCTGTACGCATATCTTGGCCATTCGGACAGCCTTGAGACTTCACTGGTGGCACCCACAGCCGACAACTGCGAAGCCATGTTTACAGGGACGGCCCTGCAGGGTCACGCGACGGAGGAACTTGGATTCCTGGAAGAACAGGGAGCGCTTCACAAGATGGGCGCCGAGTACGTGGTCATGTATGGGGCCACTCTACCAGAGGAAGACGTCCGAAGCGAGGTCGATCGCTTGGCGGCGCAATTCAGTGAGGATATTGTTTCGGTGCTCGACAACGGGAAGAGGAATGAGCTGCAGGAAAAATACCGTGGATCAAGCGTGCTGCGCGAAGTGCAATTTGGCTTCTTCAACGCCGGAGCACATGCGGCGGCGTTCCACAAGAGAACCATAGATCAGTTGGGCTTTGGCGACGCCTCGAGACTTCACGTGGCGGTAGTTCTCTATGCAAAGGATGAGGATGTGGCTGGAGCAACCGATCAGCTCCTGGAGTACAGTCGGCGAGCGACAGCGACAGACCCTGCGCTGATTATTCTCGAGGCTCTCACCCCGATCGGCTCGAAGAGGCTGCATGAATTGGCTAATGACCGTGGACGTGCCGCTGTCGCAGAGCACCATTCGCTGACGAATGTCCAGAGTCAATATGACAAGATGGCCGATGACCTTGTGGCCGGCTGGATGGCGCAACTCGGCAGCGCCAGCCAATACAACGTCTACATGGCAGGGGCCATAGCGTCCGTTGGCTGCAGCGTTCTGCCTGCAGCGCTGCAGGACTGCGCTAAACAAGTGTTCAAGAACGGGTTTGATGACGTGCAGCGCATCCCCAAGACGTGTTGGGGTGGAGGGGGGAAGAAGATTGCAGAGAGGGCGCTCCAGGCTGAGTCGCTGGATGACTTATGGAGGGATCTGGCTGGCGTACAGAGACAGGTTTTGGGTATCTTCAAGAACTCGAGTGGCTCTTCATATGTGGTTGATCAGCGCCTTGAATTGACCGAATCGGCCGAACAGGAGCCCATCGGACGCTTGTCGCTGGCGGTTCATGCAGCATTGGAGCCGATGACCAAGAAGGTGGCCTCCTTCAATCTGGGAGACAGCTTGCATGACCTGTCAGTTGCGCCATACGGCCTGTATGAGAACCTGCTTCACAGTGCAGCACTTGCCTTTGCTCTCCGACCATACAGACAGCGTCTTTACGACGCCAATGGCAGGCGCATTGGGGTGCTGTCCATGCGCGACATCGTGGAGGACCTGTTTAGATACTGGTCAACTGGCAAGGGGAGAGAGTCACTTGAAGTCCAGTTTGGGACGGAAACAGAGGAGCATCTTGTCCAATCGCTCAAGAGCGTCTTTGGGCTCTCGGACGTTGGGACGCTCATGGATGCAAGAGGGCAGCTGCGTACTTGGATCGATCAGCGACGCAGGCCGCTGTGGTCGCTCAAATATATACAGAGTTCGGTCAACATTAGCGATGCCGTTGATGCTCTGAGTGCCCTTCTGCAGATGACGCAGTCTGATGTGGATGAGAGCCACATGCAGCTACTCATGCAGACGCTGGATCCGGTCACCGCGGATCTGAAATCGATGTTGAGCGAGGAGAACCTCAAGAGTGGATTTGGAGAGTGGTTGTCGCAGTTCTCGGCTGACCCGCCGTCGGCCGACTCGGCAGAACGGCTTTATGGCGAATTGAGCCAAAGGATGGCAGGCTCACCTTCGGTGTGGCCCGAAGGCTTGGCTCATGCGAAGATACTCGATGTACTAGCCCCGCCACCGCCGACCAAGACGAGTTCAGTGGTTGCGATCAGGATCAGTGAGATTCTGGATGTAACTCCGTCAGAGGATCTGGCCATGATACAGTTGGCTGGGCGAGAGGCGGTACGTAGCCGAAAGTACCCACTTTTTGTCGCCGCCGTTGTAGCTACAAACCCTAGCCTGCGTGCTGCGATAGAAGTCGTTCAGGAATTCCTCGGATCGGCTTCCATTGAGGCTGTGGACGCCGACTCACTTCTGAAAACCATAGAGGAGGCAGGCGTGGGACAAGTCAAAGATGCCATCGCCCCTGAAACCCTGAAATCAGCATTTGGCGCGTGGGCCGCACGAAGCCTCAAAGTCGCCCCATCACTAGAGACCACGACTGCAGCGTACCAATCGCTGCTTATCAGTACCAGCGATCCATCAATGTGCCGGGAGGAGGAGGCGCGTGCTGCCCTTCAAGAGAGTCCCCCCATTCTACATGCGACTGAGGACTTCAAGGACAGGATTCGTCAGGAGGTCATGCATCGGTCGGCATCGGAAGCCCAGCAGTTGCTGGTTGAGATGGCTGACAGGGTGCCAAACGGATGGGTGGCTCTCGAGCAATTGCTTGGAGACGGACGGGATGAGCAGGACCATAGGTAGCGTTCAGGATCTGGCGCTGGTCATCCGGCAGGATCTGCTAAGTGAGAATGGAGGAGACCTCAGGTATCCCTGGCGATTCGTGTTTGTACCGACGCTGTGGGGGTTGAAACCGGTCGAAACTGAGCTGAGGTCTTGCCTGGGAGAAGAGTTTCACGTAGTGGACGTGACTAGCGAGCAACGCGAAGCTGAGAGTGTCATCACCAGTGATGACGTCTTGCGTCTCATGCAGAAATGTGAGGCAGGGGACCAGTCGTGGGTGATCACTGGACTGTCCGAGGTGCTGCGATTCAAGTCGGACGAGGATTTCGAGGCTCTCATGAGAGGCATTACAGAGTGCGAGAATCATGGCGAAAACCGGACAGGGCGCCGTTTCTACATTCCTTTGGCCGGACTCCATGAGCGATTTCAGAAGCTGCTTTGGAACAAGGCGAACCGTGAGTCGAGCGGATTATGGCCCTCCGTGTGGAAGATTGATCAACAGATCGGCGGTGTGCTCAAGGTCGTGCTGTTCGGACAACCTCTCGACGTGCCGGCAGCTCGTAGGATTAACAGTTACAAGGAGTTCTTGTCACTATGGCAAGGTGAGCCGATGGCAGCTGTTCTTGTGTCCTCACAGATGGTTGCCGACCTGTATGATATGGCCCCAAAGGACGTATTTCCGGATTCCGCAGTGAACATATCACGCGTGTCGGGTTACGAGAAATACCTGCGTGACGTTCTCGGCGTCGATGTGCCGGTGTCATTCAGAAATCAGGATGTGGACCTCTGGAGGCAGTTTGTGGAAGACATGCAGGTGGCGTCAGAGCCGCGTCTTCAGAACACCCTTTGTCAGAGGTTCAATGTGGCACAGTTTGGGCTGACTGGGTGCCTTAAGTACTGGCCCGCCAGTGCGTCAGACAAGTACTCTCGGTGGCTATTGCGTGTCGGCGTTTGCACACTCTTTCCTTACAGCTACTTGGCGAAGTGCATGAGGAGCTTGGAGGAATTGGACTCGGCAGCGCTGATGTCTGCGTTGTTGAGTGGTGCCATTGGTGAAAAGGACGACCGCACGCCGGAACGGCTGAAAGAGAGAAGGGATCACCTAGATGTGCTAACGCGTTCTGCAGGCCAATCTACGGAGCTGCCGGAGAAGTTGCAGAGGGGTCTGGCGGGCCTGCCGCCATCGGAGCGGATGAGAGTGCTCACAGACACAACTCCCTGGGAACGCGCTCAGTTCGTACTCTTGTTCGCTGATGCAACGGTTCCTCGGGATCTGTGGTTTGACGCTGTCGAGCATGCGTTCCCCCTTTTGTACGACTACGCGGCTCCCCTCAATATCAGCGGACTTTCGGAGCCACTTTCGTGGGTGAACGCATATTTCAACGAGTACAGGGCTTGTTGCCTGGTTGACATGCCGAGTGAATCTTTAAGAGCAGAGCTGGCGCGTGTCAATACTGACGAGAGAGCATTCTACGAGTGGTACTATGCAGCACGGAAACATGAAACAGCCGAGGGGTTACTGGCGCAGGGAACGCGAGCTCTCATGGTCGATGGCATGGGATGGGAATGGGTACCATTCATCACACGTCAGCTCCACCGACGTGGTCTGGACGTAACCGACCTGGCTCCGATGGCAGCGCAACTGCCGAGTACCACCGAGTTCAACCGATTCGGTTCTGGGGTGGTCGGTATCGACAAGAGTCCGGATGCCGTCGCCCACAAAGCTCCCTACAAGTATCCACAGACCTTGCTTGAGGAATTGGAAGTCATGGGAACCGCCGTTGAGGAGCAGATGGCTCAGCCGGGCACGGTGGTGCTGGCCGACCACGGGCTGACTGTCTTTTCCCGCTCTGTGGCTGCCTTGAGCAAGTACAACATGGAGGGCCAAGAGCACGAAGGACGCTGCGCCTGGCTTGCGAAAGCAGAGAAGTCATGCTCCGACTTTCTTGTTCACGATGTGCTGCCTCAGGAAGGATTGCGATCTGGACCTGTGGCACTTTCTCTTGGTTACAGCTCACTGTACCAAATAGGCACACATCTCGCTCATGGAGGCGCAACTCCCGAGGAAGTGCTCGTTCCATCCTTCATCGTGCGCTTGCTTGACGAGGTGCAAAAGCAGTACGAAATCAAGCAGATAGTCGAAGAGAGTGCCGAGACGTCGCGGCAGGTGGTGTTTACAGTAACGCCTGAGCCGCTTTCTGCTCCTAAGGTTACGGTAGGTCAGAAAGACATTCACGTTAGCCACTCAGCCGATGGCACCTGGCGGATACAGCTGCCGAACGATGCGGTTGGGTCTGTCAGCGTTACGGTTGCAGTCGGGACTGTTGTTGTGACATGGATGATTCCTGTCAAGGCAGGCATGACAGAAAGGGAGTTGTTCTAATGGATACCCTGGATGAGAAACTAGTTAAGATCTTTCCGAATGAGTCAGTCCTGAAGAACCCTGAGAACTACTCGGCTTTCGGAGGCAGGGCGTTGCCGTCGTTCATACGCGACTGGCTGGTGAAGAAGTACGCAGATGACGCCGGGAGCGTCGATGGCTATGCTCTCGCCCGCTTCCTTCAGGAGCATATACCAGACAAGGAGACGAGCCACACGATCAAGGGTCAGTTGACCAAAGGCGAAGACGTACAACTGCTGATGCGCATGGTAGTCGAAGTTGACGTCAAGACCGGAAGCTACAGGCTGGCCATCCCTGATTTGGGCGTGAAAGCAAACGAGGCCAGCGTCAATGCGTCTCTGCTGCATAAGCACCGTGAATTGCTGGGTGGCGAGGTTTGGGGTGTTGGGAAGTTGACTTGGATCGCACCGACCGCAACTGGGAAGAAAGATGGCCATATCGAGCTCATTGACTTCAAGCCTTTCAAGCCATATGACGTCGACATCGAATACTACCGGCAGGCACGGGACAAGTTTACAGTTGATGAATGGGTGAACTTGTTGATCAAATCGATGGAGTACAATCCAGGTGGTTTTGAGGGTTTGACGCAGAAGCTCCGATTTCTTGCCCGGCTGTTGCCATTTGTTCAGCAACGACTGAACATGGTAGAACTAGCTCCCAAGGGCACAGGGAAATCATACGTCTTTGGCAACCTCACGAAGTATGGATGGCTGATCAGTGGCGGAACCGTCACGCGGGCCAAGCTCTTCTACGATATGCAAAAGAATTCCCCTGGTATCGTAACGTCCTACGACTATGTCGCCATGGATGAAGTAGCGACAATCGTGTTCGCAGACGCCGACGAACTTGCAGGGGCGATGAAGAACTATCTTGAGTCGGGCGCGTTCACTGTCGGCAAATCGCGCCAGGAGGCTGATGCCGGGTTCGTTCTCTTGGGCAACATTCCTTTGACCTCCGATCTGCGCCCTCGAAACAGTCACTACTTTGAGGACCTGCCACCCATGTTTCGTGAATCTGCGCTACTGGACAGATTCCATGGTTTCATTGAGGGGTGGTATCTTCCTCGAATACAGGAGAATCTCAAAGTCAGAGGATATACGCTCAATGTTGAGTACTTCTCAGAAGTACTGCACGCACTGCGAAGCGTTGCCGACTATGATGTTGTGGTAGGGGAGATGCTCGTTGTGCCGACAAAAGCAGACACGCGTGACGTTACTGCGGTCAAGCGCCTATGTGCTGCTTACCTCCGTCTGCTCTTTCCCAACGTACATAAGAGCAAAGACATCACCCCTGCTGACTTCGACCTTTACTGTCTTCAGCCGGCACTGGAGAAGCGTGCGATCATAAGGCGTCAGGCCCATCTTGTCGACAGCGAGTTCAGGGAGGAAATGCCAGACATCACTGTCAAGCGGGACCCATCTGGCAGTTCTACAGGGAACCGCACGGATGACCTTTTCGAGGATGAGCCAGCGACACCAGGCGCATGACAGCATCTACGTCTACGTCTGAGCGTACACAGACAACGGGCATAGGACTTTCTCCAGCAACGTAGCTGTCGAGCGCAGTCCGTGCAGCAGGATCGAGAAGTCCGGGGTTCGTGGTCGCCCTGTTCACCGCAGCGGTTCTGAAGGGGATGAACGCTAGTAGATGTCCGTTGCAGGGTACGATGTGTACGACTGGGCTTGAGCCCTTCCAGTAGGTCTCTCCCCAAGCCCTAGACTGAGACTCCCACCGCACCGTAGCACGCACGCGGTACGAGTCGACGAGGAACGCGGCTATCGCCCCCCACCACTGTTGAGCATCACCTGCCTGCTCCAGCAGCTCTGCCATGGTTGGTGGCTTCCCTTGTTCATTGATGGCAACAGGTTTTCTCATAGCTGGTCCGTTCTTGCGTGCAATGACGACAGCCGACTGTCACCCTCGGAGTGTGGCACGTCACTCCGCCTCCTGCGCTTCAAGAGCAGCGAGCAGCGCTTCAGTCTCCTCAGGCGTTAGCTTCGCAAGGACTTCACGGAGTCTCTTCTCATAGAGATCGCTGTAGCGCCGGCACCGATGCTTCTTGTTGTTCAGTTCTGGTCTGGCTGCAGTCGAATGGGAGGTAGGTGTCGCTTGAACCGCCCGTTGGGTGACGGTGGGCTCTTGTTTGGGAGGCGGGGGGCTGCTGGCGCGGTCAGCCGCTTGATGATGGATTTTCGGGACTCCTACTCCGACTGAGCCATCGAGTTTCCCGTGCGCAAGCTGGGTGAAGAAGGCTGTGGTAGATGCGGCTCGCATGAAGAGCGTCGCATCTCGATGAGCGCCGTCCCGACCGAGTTGTGGCTCGACGAGCAGCCACTGTTTGGACGTGCAGAGGACTGCCTCGCCCTCAAAGTCTCGCATGTCGCTGAGCGACTTCGACGCAGCAGCACGGAATCCGAGAGACTGGGGGGAGTTCGTCATGACACTCGCCTCTCTGGCGAAGAGATGGCTGAAGCCGGCTATTATGGGCGGCAGATCGGGTCCACAAAGACAGACAACTCTCTGATTCGTCCAGTTGCGACGCCCCATGAGCAAGGGGATCTCGTGGACGTCTTGAGATGTGAGCAACGGGACAACCTTCCGCTCGGCTAGTGAAGAGAGAGCAGGCAGTCGTAAGATCAGGTCTCCTCTGCTAGTGAAAGGGTCCAGCCTCGCGCGCGCCAGAAGATCTGAATGACACGCATTCGGGAGTGGTTTTGCACCGACAGAGATTACCTCGACCCTATTGGGATAGACGTCGTGTCTCAGAGCGTTCTTAATCATACCGATATAGTCGCTGCTCATGGAATCACCGCTCGAGGGCAGAGAGACCACAAGGATGCTGTGACTGCCGCCACGTTGCGGTTGTCTGGGAGCAGTCGAGACCGCCATGTTGCCAAGGCCCAGGTCTCTGAGGAGACTTGTGGTCAGCAGGGCTTGTACCGGGGATGGGACGACAAGCTGGATCGGGCCTGACCTGCGTTGCTTTGCCGCGAGCTTCGCTGCGAGGAACGCCGAGAAGATTGTGGCCAGTGCTTCTGTAATGGACCAAGAACCGTTGTTGGCGGTGGTGTGCCACACTGAGCCCAATGCGCGTGTGTCTACGTGCGAGACACGGAGTTTCTGATCTCCTTGATCAGTGTGCCCCTGTGGTTTGGTGGATACTGCTCGCCAAGTTGCCAGCACTGTCTCCTTTTTCGAACCCGACTGCATCGCCTCATCCCCTCAGTGAGCCGTATCATCAGATATTGTAGCACGACGTCGAAGGTCGGCAACGTAGCTGGGTCTCCTGGGAAGACACCTTCTGCGGTCGCATCATTGCAGTTCCGAGGGCGAACGCACCCGACTCCCGGGCTCAGCGGGCGGAACGAGCAGAATCTGCCAGCCAGGCATGTGTGGCCTCAATCAGGTCCAGCAGTGCCGCGCCTCTTCAACAGATCTTCAATCGTTGAACTGGAGATGTTCGGGTGAGTGCCACGAGCATGCCGCTGAGCAGACACGGCCTTCTCGATGTAGTACTCGGAACGCTTCCTCCGCTTCTTATGTTTGGCCTTCTTGGTCCCGGCTGACGATGAGCCGTTCGTGTGGATAGTCAAAGGCACCTCCCTGGTGGTGGAGATCACTGCTTCTCGCGAGACAACAACTGAGCCATTCGTGTAGTCGTACACTTAGCCAATCTGACAGCCAGAGCCGATGTGCAGCAATATGCTCACTGATCCTCTCTTGGAGTACCTCTCCTCTTTCGTAGCTGTTCCATCTGCTCTGACGTGATGCCATAGTCCCGGGCGCTTTGCCGCTTGACACCAACGTCACTGTAGCTGATCTTGCCGCCTTGGCGCCGGTCTTGGGCCTCTTTTTCTGCTTCGGTATCATACCACTGGTCGTCTCCGTAGTGGCGAGAGCTGTCCTCTGTCGCACCGTGTGGTGGCGAATCGTATTGGCTCACGGCACTGCGGTCCTGTCGCAGCGAGACAGTCTTGACAAGACCCTGGCTGTGCGCACCAGGTTCACTCAAAGGCGCAATCTCGGCACGGCCGTTGACGTCCGTGAGATCGACTGCCAAGGTTTGCACGTGACATATCTCGTGCACGCCGTATGGATCAAGCCCCACGCACTCGTAGAGAAACAGCCCCATGGTCCCTGGCAGCTGAACACCGAGTGAGACAGAGAGGCTTGTCGCGTTCCATCGATCGACACTGGAGACCAGAACCGTCTGACTTGGTCCTGGGGCGACGAGCAATGAGTGGCATGAAGGCAGGGTAGCAGAGGTCACGCGCTGCCACTCCCCAACGGTTGGCAGCAGGACGCGAACAGGTGAGATCCAACGAGCCGGGCGTCCTGCCAGTGTCAGGATGAGGTCTGCGCTAAGCCTTAGAATCTGGTAGTTGCCGCGAATTGCGTCGGCTATGAACCGGCTTGATTTCGTCCCTGTATTGCAGACGATGCAGTAGGGAATAGCCCCAGCCGTGCACAAGTGGTGCATTGTCCGGAGAGCGTCATCAGAAGTGACAGACACCAGCATGATGCTCATACCACGGAGATCAACAGGCAGGTCATCCAGAGTATGCACTGGAAGCGTTCCGAGCCCTGTCTCGCGGCGCGCGCATGTGAGCAGGCGTGCTTGCATTGATGTATCTGCCACGATCAGCAGGTTCTGATGTTGCTGGTTCTCCTGCTGACGATGTTCGGCGAGCGCCAATGCAGCCAGCATGGCGATAAGATCGCACCCGCCGCCCGGTGACTCGGTCAGCGTTGTCCCCCACGGCGACGCGTCCAGCAGCAATGGAGGTGTACGCATAAAAGGACCACGCCGGTGTCGACGATGGGTGGCTCGGGCAGTGGTCCTCTGAGGCGTTTGAGCGGGTCGTGGTGTTACACCACCCTTAGTGCCGTGAGCTTCCTTTCCCGTACGTGTCATGTGCCTGCCCCCTGCTTTTCGCCCATTCTCCGACAGAGTCAGTCTAGTACTGCGCAACCCCCATGCAAGATGCCCTCGCTGTCGCATGCACCGCGCTTCCTTGCGTACAGTTGAATTGGCGTTGCGAAAACCGACAATGGTTGTTGTCGCGCTCAGTTGGGACACTGATGACAGGTGTGCGTATGAGAAGAGGAGAGAGCATCGAATGAGAGTCATTCTGAGTCGCAAGGGCTTTGACAGCGGATACGGAGGATGGGCCAGCCCCATTCTCCCCGACGGGAGGATGCTTTCTCTACCGATCCCAGCCAGCAGGACGATGGCACGACTGTTCATTTCGAGCATGCGGCACAGGTCCAGTGCCATGAACTCCTTGTGCAGTCAGCGCCGGCGCTCAGCCGCACGCAGCGGATGTCATGTACCTGGCGGATGAGTCGCATCCCTGACGTGGAGTGGCTTCGCGGGAGCAGGGCAGTATTCGGCTGCTGCAGACGCGCAATGAGCTGGTCGCCTTGGACTGTGTGGCCGCCTTCGAGGGAGAAACGTCCGTCTTCCGGCGATGCGGCAGAGCAAAGACGCTTCGTGGTTGCCGCACCGCCGGCACGAACCAACTATCTCATATGCTATTCGTCATCCCCAAGCTGGTGACGATAGTGCCACACTGCCCATCGGAACATACGGCAGGTAACGAATTCTCTAGGAAGGCTCTTGTACTTGCTATTGAGTTCACCCTCAGAAATGACCCGTTCGAACACTCCATTTTCGACAGACATAGTCCAGTTTTCAAACAACCATGTGTCTGTTGCTCCGGATCTCGGCAAAATGGCGACATGCACGTTGTGTGGGTAGTTTGTGTGTCTTGAGTAGCCGTCTGCCGAAACGCCGCAAATGTATATAGCATCCCATGTATCCGTTGGAAACTCATCAAGAGCAATAGTCTGCCCCGGACGAAACTCGCTGCTCAAGCGAGTGAATCTTCTACTGTATCTTCCTCTGATGGCATTCGTGCAGTGGTGCGTTGGATTACATCCAGAAGCGTATTTGGCATAAAGCCACCTGAATCTCGCTCCGTCAAAGTTGTGAGTGAGCAAAACAACCATGGTGTCAGCCTCCCTCAACAGGGTCACATCCTTCTCCTTTGAATCCTCCAATTGTCGCCACCGGAACAATCAATGTCAACTTCCAGGTGTCCAACGAGATGGTCATGGCGATGCACGCAATCCGCACGCCTATCAGTCATCTTCGCTGCCATTCCTGTCTCACCCGTGTTCAGGGGCGTCTTCCCGCAAACACTAGTGCAACCGCCGTTCCTCCGCAACAGCGCCGTATGTATACCGGCTGTCGGATCGGGCAAACCTAGGTGCACACACTTCTGTGAAACCCACGTTGAGACGCATCAACCCTCCTCAGAGTGATGACCGTATCGATTCGTTCACCCTTATTAGTATAGCCCTGGATGTATGGAATACGCAAGAGTGGGCCGAGGATTCCGATTGTCTATTGAACAAGTGTACTAAGAAGTAGAGAGTGACTTGCAGGACCGTGGTGGCAAGCCACGGATCAACACAAGAACCGTCGGAGTCAGCTCCATGTGCGGGCACCCATGGTCTCGTCAGACAAGTTGTCCTGCGTAGGCAAGCCGTTCTACCGCGGCAATCGGTACCGTATCGCAAGCGTGGCGCCATTTCCTTTCGGCGGTTCATCGAGGATGACATCACCACCTTGCATGGCCTGTCTCATGACACTGCAGCAGATCGGCATGCGATGATTTGGCCCCGGATATCCTCCGACCCTCCGGTGTAGGTCACCCGACGTCACGTCGACGTAGCCACCTCGAGACGAAGAGAAGATGCTATGGAGCTCACTTCGAAAGTCATCTGCGTTCGGCATACATTCCTCCAGGGGCTGACATGACACACATCTGTATTGCATGCTAGCTATCTTGGCTTCATCGTCAACCGGAGGAAGGGTCAGCACGAGTGAGTCTTCTGGGATGTCACCTCGCTGTGGCCGCATGGGGCGATTCCAGCCCCATAGCGGAGATCTCAAGGTGCCTCGTGCCCCATGGCAGGGTGCAGCATCAGAATTGACCTGAAATCGACACAGGACATCGAGGACCCGTTCTCTCCAGGGAAGAGCTCAGCTCTCCCAAGTGGTCTTGACACGTCGACGGTCCGCTGTATTCTAAAATTGTACGACGCGGTGATTTACGAAGGCTACTTGCATCCGCGGGTTCTACAAATGTGCTAAACGCCGGGACAGGAGTTGACGTTCTGACCTTGCGTTTTTGGCGCGCAAGGTTTTTGCTTTTCCTGGACTGCACTGCAGCCCGGCGGCGATTTATGGCAACTTGCAGCCGCCTCACCAACCTGCTAAAAATGCCGTGGCTCCCTTGCCACGTCTTTGCGGCAGGGGAGCCGTCTTCGGTTCTCCTGGTGAGGCTCGCTGCGCCTGATGACAAAGGAGGCAGTGACATGCACGACGAACCGAGATCCAACCTCAAGCACACGAACCACTCTGGTGACGCACAATGATCTCCCAGGACACGTCGGTCATCCTGCCAGGACCGTGGCCGCATCCGCCAGTGTTCCCGTATCTGGAAACAAGGCTTGTGGCTGCGCTGTACCATGTGACTATTCTGCCAACCATCAGTGAGGAAGCCCTGCTCACCGTCGCCATCTCGCAAGCACTGGCCAACGACCTGAATACCTGTCTCGTCCTGGCGCCTGACCGCTGCTTCTACCTCATGAATGGTCAGTGCCGGCCGGCAAGTGACATCCCCACCAACGGGATGCTCATGACGGGCATCCTCAAGCTTTCGCGTCGCGTCAGTGCCTGGACGGCAACAGATGCCACGTATGCCACACGGGTGGCCATCCTGGCCGAGTCCATCAGCAGCCATCCTGTCACAGGTGCCCTCATGGGCGACCTCACGATGGGCGCGAGGCCGGCAACTGCCGAGGACCTGCTGCGGCTCTCTGGTCTCAATACAGAAGCTCCAGGGGTCCCCAAGGGGTTGGCACTCTGCCCGGTCTGCCACGAGTACCGAGGGGAGTGCCTGGATCCCAGTCCGGTCTTCCAGGCACAGGTGCTGACCATGCATTGCCTCTGTGACAACAGGAATAGGTGTGCACGGTGTGGTGGTCGCCTGTCTAAGCGCAAGCTCAACGCCAACTACTACAACTCCGCAGATGGCAACATCTGGCATGTACCCGGGTTTGAAGCCCTCGGTCATCACTGTGTCCCTGGGGACGCCATGGTCTCTTGAATGAGTTCAGCCGGCGAGAAGGGAGCATAGACCATGACACGATCAGTACTCGAGGTCGTCCTGGCGCACATGTATGACATTGAGGCCGTCATTGGCTACCGCCTTGCCCCGGATGCCCCCTCCATCATCATCGCAACATTCACCGATCGGAGAGATGCAGAGGTCTTCATGGCCGCCGCGGACAGAAGTGGGGAGGTCGGTACCTATACGCTTCTCAACATTGAGGACTAGGAGGTCCGTATGGATAGCAGCGCAAAACGTAGCGCAGCCTCAGATGACCTGGGTGAACTGTTCGAGCAAAGGGTCGGCGCTCCCTGGGACTGGAGCGTTGAGGAGGTCCACCACACGTCCCTGATCGTCACGTACGCCGACGTCGTGACCGATGAACCCAGGGTGGCGAAGATCACCCCCGCCGACGTCATCGACTACTACTGGAACTACGGAGGGAGCCATGGGTTCGAGGCCAGCGTCCGCTACCTCGGGCCCAAGATACTCGGGGATTGGCGCCCCATCGACAACTTGGCGCACATGTGCCTGGCATGGTTCACGGCCGCCTGCAGGGCCGAACTGATCGAAGCTGCAGCCAAGCACAGCATGACACTCATCTCCTAGGAGGATGCCATGAGTGAACGTTCGCAGCCATTCCTTGCACAGGATGCTATCATCAAGACCCCGGTACCCGAGAACGAAGACAAGATCGCGACCACAGCAAGACACCTGGCAATCGATCTCGAGTGCAACAAGATCGCTGCCCTTCCGGCCGGGTACTGGCCTGGCGAGTGGCGGAAGCATCTCGAGCGCCTTGCCATCACTGCTCTGGCACTCTGCCGCATGATGATTGACGAGAAGATGGCGCACGACTTCGACAATGAGCTGTACAGCAACCTGAAAGCGATCAACACCACCCTCGCCAGGATGGAGCAGGCCAACTTCACGTTCCACCCCAAGGCTCCCCCGGCGACGCGTCAGGATACCGGCGACAAGAAGCCGCCAAAAGGGGACTAGGTTATGCTGCAAGGGAAGAAGACACTGGGGCACTATCTGCGCCTGACCGTGAAGAAGGTTGCGGTATAGCTCGCCGCTTCCGATGTCCAAGACGTCTGATGAGTTAGCCACTGCTTGACCTGTTCTGCCTGCTTCGCTGCCAGGAACAAGGCCTCACTGAAGGTTGCGGGGACAGTGAGCGCCGGTGTCGCCGTGGCAATCGCATAGGTCCCATGCTTTCTGATCTCCGGGAGGACCGTGCCGGTGACCCACAGCCGGAAGTATTTGGCCTCCTTCTTGCGGCTCTTGAGGATGAGCGCGTACATGCCCGATTCGTTGATGACAGTCATAGACTGCTGTCCACCAAGGGTACCAACAATAGTGGTACCCTTTTCAGAGTCTTCAAGACCACGGAGTGCTTGTTCTGGGTCCCTGAACTCGAGGATGTCGCTCAGGTCCTTTGCCACAAACCACGGTTCACCGTCCTTGGTAACCGTACGGAACTTGTTCTTGTTGTACTGCCATACCTGTAAATCGTTGCTCATGTCACACCTCGAACTTTCTGGTGAGCGTGTGGAAGTGCTTCTGCTTCCTCTTGAGTTCTCCGAAGCGCGCGCCTGCCTTCTTCAGATACTTGAGCACGGCACCAAGCTTCTTCGGGGTCAGGTCCTGGCCGATGTGCAGATACTTCACCTTCTCGACAACCTGGCCGAGGGTGTCGGATACTATCCGGGACCTCTGACTGACGTCCAGTCTTGCCACCTGCTGGTGAAAGTACCGTATGCAGCGACATGCAGCTGGACAACGCCCTTGCAACGAGATGGATGCAGCGACAAGGCGAGGACCTAGGCCAGGCCCACACAACCCCGACTCGCTTGGGACCGATCCTTCCGGGACTCTTGTGCTCCACGTCGACCAGGTGCATGGGTCCGCCGTCGAGATTCCCGGAGTCTATGGAGCAACACGGAAGAAGGGGTTTTCTGACGCGATTTGCAGTGGGGAGTCGTATGGTACGGCATGCCTCCCGAAACTGCGAATTTGACCGTCCATTTGCCCTGCTTTGCCCATGCTTCTCATGGAACGAGCTTGTCTCTGGTCTGAGGTTGCTCCGATCAGTCCCGGTTTGCTCGGTGAGGGGAAACCCAAAGAGGAAGAAGGAGAGGTGGGAAGAGGAACCTTAAGGAAGAGAACGGTGCAGAGGATGCCAGAAGATACGGGATGGGATCAGGGTACTTGTCTGTATTGGTCTGAGCCTTCCTGCTGTTGGGCTCTAGCACCGGCAGGGCGACTGAGTGCTCCGTTGACCGCAGCCCCGGCTATAGCCACCATGCCGGTCAAGCACCTCGGCCCGCTTCCCTGGCTATTTCCTGGGTTTGCTCCATCGATCTTGGCTCGCCCTGTCCTCGATCGCCCGTCGATGAGTTATCCACAGGCCTTTGCAGAGTGCGCTTGTGATGGGGGTCGTAGCTTGCCACGTTCGAAAACTGACGTTTGCGGAGCATGAAACGAGAGGCAATCGTCAGCAATCATCAGCATGTGCTGGTTTTGGCTATGTTCGCTTTCCACCAAGAGTCGACATGTCAATGGATCATGTGTTCGGGCACAATCAGCGCGACGGGGCACTGCCGTGCCAGCACGAGCGCATTCAAAGCGCGTGCACGCACTGCCGGTGGTCATGAGCATGGTCAGAATGACCTTGGGAAGCTCGATACGCGAACTGTCAGGCCGAAACAAGTCCCGCCCGCTGATGCCATGGATGACCCCCGGGAGTACCTTCAGCGTTCGCTGTCGCCAGCCCCGAACGAAGACTAAGTTCATTTGGCCCGGAGCAGTTCTGTGAAGAGACGCTCTGGCGCACATAATGCAGAGTAGGCCCTAGAACCCGAAATGCGGTATCATACAGACAGGCAACGCAGGGGAGGCGGACATGTCGCGGAGTTGTTGTTTGAGCCTCACCGGTGGACTGATGAGCGCAGCAATGGTGATCTACCGCAGTATCAAGAGCGGGATCTACTGAATCCTCATCGGCCTAGCGTTCGTTCTCCAAGGTGTGGGGTACACCATCTGGACTGAACGCAGGAAGAAGCGCACGAAACAGCAGTCACTAGGAGGCCGTAGTGAGTAGCAAACCGGAGAAGCCGAAGTCGTCTCAAGAGTTCCCTGCGGGGACTTCTGGTCCGAAGAAACAAGGAGCAAGCAAGCCGAGGGGGCCCGTTGATGAAGTCCAGGCCCCCAAGCGGAGCCAAGGTCTCAAGAAGGCCCGGCTACGGCTGCTGGATCAGTGTCAAGACCCCAAGTACGGTGCTGAGCTGACCGACATACTGCTGATCAAGGACCCAAAGGAACGCAGCCAACGACTGGCCGCACTGGCGATGTTCTTTGGCATTCACTGCTACGATGCAGCGCCTTGGAGTCACCTCATGGCCGACAGCAACGGCGCTCTTGGATGGTCTGCCCTAGATCCTTGCCAGATAGTCGACGAGCCGCAGGAGATTCTGAGAAGCTCCGAGGGCGACTGGTACAGGACGCCGCCAGATCCGACCCCTGCCAAGGGACTCTCCATCCTGCTCTTTCCAGTACACATTTGCATCAGTCCGTTGGCATCGGAGCGAGATGTCCTCGACTATGTAAAGAAGAGGTGGAGCAAGATCCGCCCCGCGCTGGACAGCTATCACAAGGGACCGTTGGTGATCCGAAAGAGGAAGAACGAGGCAAGAGACCGTTTCATCTGGGAGAACCGCGAGGTTCCGTCGGAGGAACTGGCACCCATCGTCCACGATCAGTTCCATGGCAAGTGGCTGGAATACTACGAGATCGACTCCATCAAGCACTATATGAAGAAACGCCTCACCAAACAGTAGCGTAGTACACTTCATTCCATATCGTGCATCGACTGCCCTGCTACATTGGTTGTCGATGAGAAGAGAAGCGAAGTGGAAGGACATAGGGCAATCTGGGCAGGGGTTCGCTTCGGCGCCTGACTGTGGCGGTCGATCCGTCCGTCATCGTGCGACCCTCCAGAAGCAGAATCTAGGTTGTTCACCTGCGTTCGATGGCCTCGAAGAACGAGGCGCGACATGTCTCGCATACTGACGCTTCAGGACGCGGTAACTGAGTACGGTGGCAACCTATCGCTGCCCTGGATCCCTTTGCACTTGCCGGGCGTGGACGGCACCACGGGCAAAGAGTACGACGGAAAACAGCCTCTGTCAGCAGCCCTGCAGGACACGCACGGCCACTATGTGCCGTACAGAACCAGCAACCCGTCTGTCGAACAGCAGCTGCAGTGGTTTGCCGACTACAGTACTGAATTTGGTGGGCCCGGCTTCAATCCTGGGATCCTCACGGGACGCAACAGCGTTAACCCAGACAATGCCCTGTACGTTCTGGACCTCGATTGGTGTGACCATGTGCCAGACGTACTCAGTGCCTGTAACACAACGACAGTGAGAACAGGGCATGGGTTCCACCTTTGGTTCTTGGGTACAGCTGGCGCTTATGCCACAGTCAGAACGCTGCACTTGCCAGACGGTACAACGTGCGAGTTCAAGGGTGCTGATGCGCTTATAGTCGCCCCGCCCGGACTTCATGCGAGCGGACGCGTGTACGAGTTTGAGCCCAGGCTAGGTCCGGATCACCTTCAACGCTTGCCAGCGTTCGCTTTCATCACTGAGGAGCTGCAAACCAGTAGGGGACTAACATCACGGGGGGACACGCTGCTACGGGGTAAACCGTTGCCATTCAGGTCGAATGGTCGGCTGTGCCTTGAGCAGATTTGGGGACGCGATTTGAAAGCCCCGGACAGCAACGGTCCAGGTGAACGGGAAGTGGCGCTATATGTTCTCTGGCAGCGCGGTTGTACGCTGAGGAATGACCCAGAACAAGTAGAAAAGGCTCTCTACTGGAAAAACGAAACCCTGAAACCACCACTGAAGTCTGCAGAGGTTGAAAGGATCATTCACGAGGGGTTAGAGCAGGACAAGGCGCAGAACCGGCACGGTCCCGTAGGTTGTCGGTTCACGCGTGACGCTTTGCCCTGGGTCCGCTGTGAGGACTGCCCGCATGGGGACGCGAAGATAACTGCAAGGTTTGGCGTAGCTCTGAAGCAAGGGTTGTCAGCACCTGAGTGGTTTGTGTGGTCTTATACAACCAAGATGGGGTACAAGTCTGATGCGTCGACGGCCAAGGCCTGCAACGTGGACAGACGGGCAGTCAAGAGTGCTCGTGAACATCTGCAAGAGTTGAGGCTCTGGGCGGACGCCGAGGGGAGAGGTGATACAAATGAGTAAAGGTCCAATGAGCAAAAGCCTAATGAGTATATGCCTGTACGAGGATGCATGGTCCCGAGCAGAACAGGCCCTTGACCTGCTCCTGCTTGAAGTGAGGTCATCAGAAGACGAGAACGCGGTGAGGGTTAAACTGTTGGAAGAAGCTGTGTGGTTCTTAAACGAAGCGTGTTCCGTGTGCGGGTGACAAGGAACCACCAGGCAGAGTGAATTGTGAACAAACATGTACCCGTGTCATTCACAACTGTACAAGAATGCACAGTTTGGACGCTCTCCAAAACGGGGATCAACCCTTCATCACTACAAACAGAACAGGCACTCACCGATGAGAGAGAAGAACATGCCTCTGTATGCCCTAGAGGGAGGCTTCTGGATACGCAGGGTCTTGTGTTTCGTCTTTGGTTCTTCTGCCTTGAATTGCTCTGATTATCTGTGGATAACCCGACCACGGCGCGATTTTTGGCGAAGCGGCGCTCCCGTCGCCACGGGTTCATCGGCAATCTACGGTTGCAGGAGGTGGTGACATGGAGACCAAGATGGCAGCAGTCTCTACTCCTACTGAGGAGTTTGGCGTTGATACCGAGACTACTGAAGACTCTGTCCCGATGTTAGACCTGTGCCCACCTATGGGTACGCTGCGCGGCGAGAGCGTTACGGTCAAGGCGGTCAAGTTCCTGGGGCATGGAGCAACAGTCTCACGCGACCTGATGAGGTCGAGTATGGATCGGTTTGATCACACGTCCTCCGTTTTTTCCTCGTCAGTAGTCGAGGAGTTTGAGGGCTGGACCAAAGACGACGTGCAGCAGGGGCTGAAGAGGCAATCAGACGAGGGTTCTCTCGTCTTCTACCTGTCCAGACTTGAGACAATCTGGCGGGAGCTGGACATCGAGATGGTGTTGGACGGAACAGCTATTGTGATCGACGAGTCGGTTCCTTTCCAGGCCCTCCACTTTGATCGTGGGGAGTGTCAGCAGGATCTGGGCCTTGAGATCGTACGCTCCGGGAGGGCAGAATGACAACAGCAACGATGCAGATCAGAGTCATCGGAAACCTGGGCAAGGTTCCCGATATTGCTGGGATCATCCAGGCAAGTGTCCACATGTTTGCCGGTACGAAGCATGAAGGGAAAGGAGACCTCTTCTTCGAGGGTCTTCATGTCACTTGGACCTGTTCAAGCCATGAGCGGATCGTGAAGGTCCCGAGACGAAAGAAGAAGGGAGCATGAGATACGGTTGGAAGGCACTGAGGAGCCTGTACATCCGGGCAGACGACGAGGTGAGCGTGGAGGCTCGTGCGGCTGGCGTAGGCCTGGACGAGGACGGCATTCTAGGGAGGGCAACGAAAGTGAATTGTGGGAATCGATACAGTTCCTCTACCGTCAACGCATGGGGTGCGTTCAAGAGACCCACATCCCGGAACGCAGGAGCGCTCGCCGCGTTTGACACTCTATGGACCACGGCCAGACCGAGGGCACTTCATTGCGAGGGTGAAGGTCAGCCATGAATCGGCAGCTCAAGTCCGAACTCAGCGAAGGCCTTACTGAGTTCCTGCTGGCCGTGATTGTCCAGGAAAGCAGACGAAGTGCAAGTGTCGTAGGGTTGGTGTGTGGAAGCGATGGCCAAGATACACCCATCATGCTCGGAGTGGAACCCGTCTCTACGGAATTCTATATGGAGACGCGATCGGTCGATGCAACCAAGTCTTAGCATGATCACGAATCAGGCGAGTTGTCGTCTGAAGCAACGCAGGACGAAACATGATGGCGCGAGCACGATCGCGCAGAGAGGGATGGCTGAGTGCAAGCAGGTCGGTGACTTTGGGCACTCTGAACGTCCACAAATGCGTGAGTCTTGCGCTGGTCCGGAATGCTGGGTATTCTTGTTCGCAGCAGGGGGCGCTTTGTTCTACGTGATGGCGTAAGGAGGAATCCGATATGAGCGCACTATGGCATGAGTTGGCTTCTACAAGTCCCGCCAAAGAGGCCGGCAGCAAACGATGCGCGATCTACACGCGGGTCAGTACTGCAGAACAGGCCGACGAAGGTGTGTCGCTGGAGATGCAGAGGAGTCGTCTGGAAGCGTTCGCTGTAGCCAAAGACTGGCCTGTATACCAGTGCTATGAAGACGCTGGGTTGTCTGGCGCGACAATTGAAAGGCCTGCTCTCGGCCGTATGATGGACGATGCTGAGGCTGGTCATTTCTCTGTCGTCCTCGTCTACAAGACCGACAGGCTCTCAAGGAGACCCGTCGACTTGTTTACCCTCTGTGACAGACTTGAGACCCATGACGTGGGGCTCATTTCGACCACAGAGCCCTTCGACACGACAACTGCCATGGGGAAAATGGTGCTTGGCATGCTCGCGGTCATCGCTGGATTCGAGCGAAATCTGATCATCGAGCGAACAGTGGACGCTGAGGCGCGAATGAAGGAACTGGGCACCTTGGTCTGCGGACCGGCTCCATTCGGCTTCAAGCACGAAGACAAGAAGCTACTGTATGATCCTGAGACTCTCCCGGTTGCGAAAGAGATCCTTCGCCGTTCAGGATCCGGTGAGCCTGAGCGGAAGGTTGCACATAGCCTAGGGTTGACGCGCGACCAGGTACGCTCGGTGCTGCACAACTCACTGTTTGCCGGGAAGATTGCCTATGACAAACGTGGCAAGAACGGTACGCGAGTTGGATACGACAAGTGGACCTACGTGGACTACGTTGGCATTGAACCGATTCTTGAATTCGATGACTGGCTTAGTCTGCAGCAGGAACTTGCCCTTCGCTCTGATAGAAGTGAAGGGTCAACGCTGCCACTCTTCGGTAGGATGATCTACTGCACGAAGTGCAAACATCTCCTGAGCGCTCACGGGAGCTCGAAGAGCAACAAGACCGAGTATGCATGCCAGAGCGCAGGAGGCGGGCAGAAGGCCTGCGGAGCTCAGTTGCTGGAACACAACCTACTTCCAGTGTTTGTCAGCAAGCTCAGCGAGGAGCTGCGTTACTTCGTGCCCAAGTTCGATGGTACGGACCGATTGATCGAGATGGATAGGAAGATCGCCAAGTACGACAGGGACATAACTCAGCTCGAGGGAAGACTTGCCATTCCGGAGGTTTCCGTAGAGAAAGTGAGGGAGCGCATTGCTGTGCTTAGGACGTTGAAGCATGAAGCACTGCAGGAACGGGCCGAAATCGGGAAGGAAAAGGCGCAGTTGGAAGAGGTGAACAACGTGCTGGCGAATTTCGAGCCATTCTTTCACAGTCTTGACCGAAAGAGCCAGCTGGAAGTGGTGCATCGGTTTGCGAGACGTATCGATCTGGGAGTTACTAACATAGTTATCCACTGGAGGTTCTCGGAAAATGAGTGCAAGATGCCTCGGCTGGAAGTCAGTCCCAGAGCGAGAAAGACAGGTGTAAGGGGTCGAGTGGTGGAGATAGGGGCAGCTAACCCATTATGCGTCCAGCATAACCCCCAAAGTGCACTACTTCTCCACATATTGCGCGCCTCCGTCCAAGATGCTTGCCGAAGACCAACCCTTCATACCAAGAGAGAGCGGAAAACCCGGCGAGGAAAGAGAGCAAGAGCGTGAGGGAAGGAGTGCCAGAGACCAGATTTGGACGAAGCGTGGCGGGGGTGTATACTAACAAAAGAACTTGACAAGAAGGGGGTAATGATGAAGGGAAGAAAGGGGAGCAGGAAATGAAAAAGAGAGTTTCAGGAATCATTGCCTTGTTTTTGTCGCTTCTGGTGCTAGCGGGTTGCACATCATTGTCTGGTGGAAGCGTGGCCGGGGTGCAACAACCAGGTTTGAATGTCACTTCACAGCCCGCTTCAACTCCCACAGTTCCTGACAATATTGCAAACGGATCTGCCCTTACCGGAACTGAGTATGTTGCAGTCTATACAAATTTGGCCATTTTTATTAATTGGACAGAAACAAACAATAATCTGACAGGACAACTTCAACAAGGGGCTATTGATATCAACACTCTAGCA
>NZ_QXIW01000032.1 GCF_003570985.1 Candidatus Cryosericum hinesii | reverse complement strand
CAGGCGCCGGGAATGGACGGGTTGAGGACGCGAGGACCACGGGCGTCGTAGGGGTAGAAGTAGTAGGAGTAGAAGCGCTTGTTTGCTCTGCAGCAAATGTGCCAGTGTGCGATCCGAGCGAAGTTGTCTTGACAAGCGTCACCACATTGGCCACGTCACGGTTGTCAGTTGTCCGAGACAGCTGTGTCATCAGAGTGGCGGTGGATTGTTCAAGGCTGATGGCAACTGCATCAGCATTCGTGATACTGGTTACAGTTGCTGCTATCGTTTTCGCAGCAGAGACCTCCGCGTCCGTTGGCACAGTGATTCTGTACTGGGCGAAGACCTTCTTCACTGTGGTGATCATCGCCACATCGCCTGTCATCACGGTGCCAAACGCGGTCAGGGTCGGATACTGGGCGAAGATATTCTGATACGTGTCGCGCATGAGGTACTCTTGTTGCAGGCACGAAGTGAGAGCAGTGCTACTCGCAGTTGTAAGGCGACTGGCAGCTGAAGCGGTCGGAATACTGGCTCCGGCCAGACACAGCACCAGGCAGAGAAGTGTGGCTGTGATCCTGATCATGAGCACTCCAGTAAAGCAAGTTTACACGTCATGTCCTGCGACTTACAGGTAGAATCCTGCAACCTACAATCCGTATACAGCAAGTTTAGAGGTCATGTCCAGCAAGTTTACACGTCACGTCAAGCAATCGATCCTATACTTCTTACAGGCGAATAATAATACAGAAATAGAATTATGTAAGCCCAACAGTGTGAAGAATATGTGATGCACCATGAATGCTTGTCTACGACATGCTTTCCCGTTCACGCACCGGTCCGAAACGGCTCCTCCGCCCATGTGTGATGTCTCAGGAACTGTGAATCGGCATCCACTTTTTGCAGACACGTCTGCAGACGTGTCCTCCTCACTCCGCTGACATCGTGCGGGGGATGATGCCGTATCCCTCTTGCAAATCCTGGGGAAAGTTGTAAAAAGATAATACTTCAGGCAGTACTTCGGGATCCTCTGGGGTTGGTGTATCGTAGAGAACAACCGGAACGTGTGGCCGCGAGGAACCTTGTGCTTACCCACGCGGATCTGCTTTGACAAAGAAACAGCTTGGAGAGGGTTCCCATCATGGAAGACACACTCAGCCTCAAAGATGTTCTTGGCATTCTTCGTCGTCGTTTCTGGATCGTCCTCGTGGTCGTCTTCATTGCATTGGTGCTGGCGGCCCTGCTGTCGTACGTCATCCTCCCGCCCGTCTACCAGGTCGACACGTCCCTCATCGTGAATGAGAAGCAGAACACCACGCAAGCCACGAACAGTATCGACTATGGCCAGATACAGACATCCCAAGCTCTTGCCGTGACATATGCCAAGATCATCACCAGTCGTGCCGTCCTGCAGGACACCATTGATACTCTGAGGCTGCCCGAGACAGTGAAAGAGCTTACCAATATGACCACTGTTCAAGTCGAGGGCCAGACCGAGATCATCAGTATCAGCGTCAAGGACCAGGATGCGATACGTGCAGCCAATATTGCCAACGCGATGGCCAATTCGTTTATCGCCCAGTTGCCCACCCTGGTCAACCGGGTCGAGAACGTCAGCGTCATCGACCGGGCCGTTCCCGTGACTGACCAGGTCAGCCCGCGCCCCTTCCTCAACATCGCCGTGGCCTTGGTGGCCGCATGCATGCTGGGCGTCCTGCTCGCCTTCCTCGTCGACTACTTCGACGATACGGTCAAGACCGCCGACGACATCAAGAAGCTCTTCGGCCTCCGCGTGCTCGCGGTGGTCCCGGACATGAATGGAAGGGAGGCCCGCCATGGCCGTGCGTACTAGGACCGACCGGTACAGCAACGGGTACGGCGGGTACAAGGGCTCCCGCAGCCCGGTAGCCGAGGCCTTCCGCGTCCTGCGGACCAACCTGCAGTTTGCCGCCGTCGACAAGGACCTCAAGGTCATCATGGTGTCCAGCGCCTCCCCCGACGAGGGCAAGAGCACCGTCGCCCAGTACCTTGCTCAGGCCATTGCGCAGACCGGTAAGAAGGTCATGATGCTCGACGCCGACCTCATCAACCCGACCCTCCATCGCCGGCTTGGGCTGAGCAACCAGCGTGGTCTCTCCAACCTCATCATGGGAGACGCCGATACCACCGTCATCACCAGCCTCAAGGACTACCCCAGCCTGTCCGTCATCACCAGCGGCCCCATCCCGCCCAACAGCTCCGAGCTCCTGGGCAGTGCCCGCATGAAGCTCCTCATGGACCGTCTGCGGGAGGAGTATGACATGATCATCATGGACACCCCGCCCATCGTCCCCGTCACCGACGCGGTCGTTGCCTCGTCCCTGGCCGACGGTGTCATCCTGGTCGTGCAGGCCGGCCGTACCCGCAGCGGCGAGGTGCGCCATGCGCAGGAGGTCCTGGAAGAGGCGCACGCCACCCTGCTGGGGGTCGTGCTCAACCGTGCCCGCCGCCGGGTCAACGACTATTACTACGCCCGCACCTCCGGCACCGAACCTTCCACGCCCGAGGAAGTGACCCCCGGCTCATGAACGCCCTCGACATCCACTGCCATATCCTGCCGGGCCTGGACGACGGCTCGCCGGACATGGCCACGAGCATCGCGATGGCGCGTCTGGCCGTGGCAGCCGGCATCGGCACTATGATCGGCACGCCCCACTGGATCGCAGACGAGCATGAGACGGACCCTGAAGTGGTGCGCCAGGCCGCCACAGCCCTGCAGGCAGAACTGAACGCTCGCGCCATCCCTCTCACCATTCTCCCCGGCAACGAGGCCTTCATCTGTCCCGACCTCCCCGACCGGGTGAAGGCAGGCGACGTCCTGACCCTTGCGGACCGGGGCACGCACCTCTTGCTGGAGCTCCCCTACGAGGACCTGGCTACCTATGTCGATGATGTCGTCTTCCGCCTTCAGGTGATGGGCATCATCCCCGTCCTTGCCCATGTCGAGCGTTATGCGTATGTCCGCAGCGACTGGCATGTCCTGGACCGCTGGGTCCAGCACGGCTGCCTTGCCCAGGTCAACGCGTCGAGTCTGGACCGTGGCAGAGGCGACGACCTCGCGCAAGACCTGATGGACCGTGGCCTTGTTGCTTGCACAGCGACAGATGCGCATGATGCGGCCCATCGAGCGCCACGCAGCATCTGGAATAAGTGGGGAGCGAGCCTTCTGAAGGGGGGATCGTGAAGATTGCAGTCATTGGAACCGGATACGTCGGCCTCACGACCGGCGTCTGTCTGGCAAGTCGGGGGCATGACGTCATGTGTGTCGACACCGATGTGGCCAAGGTAGCGGCCCTGCGCAGTGGTCAGTGTCCGATTGTCGAGAATGGACTCGCGGCACTGCTGCGCAGAAATCTCCAGCTTGGGCGTCTTCGCTTCGATTCATCGTTGGAAACGCTTGGAGACTACTCAGACCTGGTCTTCATCGCTGTCGGGACGCCGGAAGGTGATGGAGGGGAGCCGGATCTGACATATGTCCGCCTGGCATTGGGCCAGGTAGCGGCCGGCGCATCGCCGGGCGCGGTGATCGTGATCAAAAGCACGGTACCTCCAACTGCACTTGCTGCGCTTGAGGTCGAGATGCGGAGCGTGGCGGGCTCGCGGCAAATGGTCTTTGCTGTCAACCCGGAATTCCTGCGTCAGGGCATGGCGGTAGCCGATACCGTGCATCCGGAGCGTGTCGTCATCGGCGTGTCGGATGCGGAAGCGCGCAACCGCCTCTTGGAATTGTATGCGCCATTTGCCGTACCCGTCGTCGTGACCGATCCGGTGTCAGCCATGACCATCAAATATGTTGCCAACTGTTTTCTGGCGACGAAGATTTCCTTTGTCAACGAGGTGGCCAATCTGTGTGAACGTCTCGGAGCAGACGTGGATGCAGTGACGCAGGGAATAGGCCTTGACAGCAGAATCGGATCCAAGTTCCTGCAGCCGGGCATCGGCTTTGGAGGTTCGTGCTTTCCCAAAGACACGGTGGGGCTGCTCCACGTTGCTCGCAGTGTTGGGTATGACTTCAGGGTTCTGGCATCGGCCGTGGCCGTCAACGAGCACCAGTACAAGGTCGTGCTGGACCATTTGGCGAGCCGGCTTGGGTCGCTGCAGGGGAAGGTGGTCGCAGTTCTAGGGCTTGCTTTCAAGGGCGGGACGGATGATACCCGCGAGACCAGGTCATTTCCCATCGTTCGTGGCCTCTTGTCGGCAGGATCCGAGGTTCGCTCATATGATACATATGTTGTGCGCACGCGGCTGCCAGGTGACGTCGTAACTACAATGCAGGGTTCGTTGGCAGCATGTGTTGCTGGTGCCGATGCTGTTGTCATTGCCAACGATGCGGCGGACTGGGCTACGGTCGACTGGAAATCGGTTGCCCATGTCATGAAGGGAACACTGATCGTCGACGGCCGCAATACGCTGGATGCCGACTTGGTCCTCGAAGCAGGGCTGGAGTACTGGGGCGTTGGCCGGCCGGACCCCGGCAAGCTTTGGGTCGGACTGCCCCCACAAGGGGGGAAGACGTCATGAGCATGGATGTTGCCCTGGTGGGATGCGGGCGTATCTCTCGCAAGCACTGCGAGGCACTGGAGAAAGTAGAGGGGGCGAAGCTCGTAGCCGTCTGCGACCTGATTCCTGACAAGGCAGAGTCTACAGGGAGGCAGTGGGGCGTGCCGTGGTACACCTCGTACGGAACGATGCTGAGCGAGCTTCATCCGGATGTCGTGAACGTTTGTACCGAAAGTGGCAACCACGCTGGTGTGGCTATCGATGTCATGAAGAGGTTTGGCTGCAACGTTATCGTGGAGAAGCCCATAGCATTGCGTCTCTCGGACGCGGATGCCATGGTCGCGACTGCCCGTGAAGCAGGCGTCCGGCTGTTCACAGTCAAGCAGAACCGGTTCAACGCTCCGATTCAGATGCTCAAGCGTGCACTGGACGAGGGCAGGTTCGGACGTGTTCTCATGATTACGTCGCGAGTCCGGTGGCATCGGGCGCAGGACTACTACGATCAGGCGCCGTGGCGTGGCACCTGGGCCCAGGATGGCGGGTGCATTTCCAATCAGGCTATCCACCACGTGGATATGATGCAGTGGCTGGGTGGACCCGTGGCTTCCGTCTACGCAGCATCGCGCCGTTTCCTGCATCGCATGGAGGCCGAAGACGCTGCAGTGGCGACCTGGCAGTTTGCGTCCGGCGCTCTTGGTGCCTTTGAGGCGACGACCTGTGCCAATCCAAGGGATCTGGAGGCATCGATCACGGTCCTGGGGAAGGAGGGCGAGGTCGAGATTGCAGGCTTTGCCGTCAACCAGGTGCGGACGTGGGCTTTTGTGGATGAACGGCCCGAAGACAAGCAGGTTCAGGACGCGAGTTACATTCCGGACAGCGTCTATGGATTTGGTCATGAAGCATTGTTCCGGTCGGTCCTGCAATCGCTGGCGACCGGACAGCCGAACATGCTGGAGGGTGATGAGGGCCGCAAGGCTCTGGAACTAGTCAGTGCTATGTACGAATCCATCGAGATGGGGATGCCGGTGGAGCTGGGAACGCCCTATCCCCACAGTCGTCTCGGAGGACCGCATGTCGATTAGTCCAGACGCGCGCATAGCCCAAGACGTGGCCCTGGGTGACAATGTTGTCATAGAAGCCGATGTCGCGGTGGGCGATGGGTGTGTTCTTGGGCACAATGTTGTGATCCACACGGGCAGCCGCCTTGGCCGTCATGTCACTGTGGGAGACAACACAGTGATCGGCAGGAGACCTATGCACAGCGTCCGCTCCGGCATGCCTCCCGTCACGGACGAGCAGCCGTGCGAGATCAGTGATGACGTCCAGATCGGTTGCGGCTGCATCCTGTACGCAGGGGCCTCCATTGGACAGCGGGTCATGGTAGCTGACCTGGCAACGGTACGTGAGGCGGTCACCATCGGTGAGGAGACTATTGTTGGGCGCGGCGTCTCCATCGAGAACCGCTGCACGATCGGCAAACGCTGCAAACTGGAGACCAACGCCTACATCACGGCGTACTCTGAACTTGAGGACGACGTCTTTGTCGCTCCGATGGTTGCCACTTCCAACGACAACTACATGGCACGGGGTAGCGAGCGCTTCAAGCACTTCAAAGGCGTGACGGTAAAGCGTGGCGGCCGCATCGGCGTCAACGCGACGATTCTACCCGGCCGAACGGTCGATGAGCAGGGTGTTGTGGCTGGCGGGTCTGTTGTGACACACGACGTACCTGCGCGGGTCATTGTGGCGGGCAATCCGGCGCGTGTGTTCCGGGATGTTCCGGAGGATCAACTGCTGGAGAGCCAGGAGGAGAAGAAATGAGCAGCATGGAAGAACAGCAGGTTATGATGGTCGATCTAGTAGGCGAATACCACGAAATCAAGGACGAAATTGATGAGGCAGTCCATCGCGTTGTTGAGAGTGGGCACTTCATTTTGGGTGAGGAGGTCGAGGCCTTCGAGCATGAGGTTGCAAGGTATCTGGGCGTCCGACATACCATAGGCGTCGCATCCGGTTCCGATGCGCTGTTGCTCGCACTCATGGCATTGGACATTGGACCTGGGGACAAGGTCATCACGACCCCGTTCAGTTTCTTTGCCACTGCCAGCGCTGTCGTGCGTCTCGGAGCAACACCGGTGTTCTGTGACATCGACCCTCGCACCTTCGACCTTGATCCCGGCAGCGTGCGCCGGTACCTCGAAGCGTCCTACACGCCTGCTGTCAAGGCCCTCATCCCTGTGCACCTGTATGGTCAATGCTGTGACATGGACCCATTGCTTGAGCTTGCGCGCACGTACAATCTCAAGGTTGTGGAGGACTGTGCTCAATCCTTCGGGTCCACCTACAAGGGGCACCAATCGGGCGGTATCGGGGACATCGGGTGTTTCAGCTTTTTCCCCACCAAAAATCTTGGTGCCTATGGCGACGGCGGCATGGTGACCACCAACGACGATGACCTGGCTGAGCATGTTCGCATGCTCCGTGTCCATGGTGCGCGCCGCAAGTATCACCATGAGGAACTGGGCATCAACAGTCGTCTAGACGCTATGCAAGCCGCCATCCTTCGCGTCAAGCTGAAACACGTCGACCAGTGGACCGAGCGCAAACGCGTGTTGGCAGCTGCTTACGACAAGGAACTCTCAACTCTTGACTGGCTCCAGGTGCCATACGTGATGCCCGAGTGCAGGCATACCTATCACCAGTGCACGATCAAGGTCCCAGCGGAGCGACGGGCAACGATCCAGGAGGCACTGGCGCAGGCCGGCATCCAGACGCAGGTCTATTACCCAGAGCCCCTGCATCGCCAGCCCTGCTTCTCAGATAAACAGGAACTGCCAGAGGAACCGCTGAACGTGGACGCGGTCGTTCCGAGCGTGCTGAGTTTGCCGATGTCACATTCACTGTCGTTGTCGGCGACAAATGCTGTGGGCGAGGTTCTGTGTTCCTTCTCATGCCAGCAACCTCTGTGTACTTCGAATGGTTGTCTGCACAGCGCATCTACAGCCCCTTTAGGCTGACTCGGCATGGCCACACTGGTGAGATACTGCGCAGCTCACTTGGGGGGGCATGCGTGCCTTGCAGGGATTGGGGAGGCGAGTTGAACATGGCTCCTTTGTTCGTCAATACCCCCAGCGATGGGCGTCCCAGATGCGTCGAATTGATGGCAAGCCCATCTGTTGTTCTGCTGTGCTCCACTCGTTGGGAGGTACAGAATGGAGTCGCCGTGCGCGGACAGGGTGTGGCAGATGGGAAGAGAATCGGCGCGTTGGAGTTGGCCAAGCTAGTGGAATCGGTGCCTCCCCGCGCTGTTGGCTCTCTGATGGGCAAGCTGGCGGGGTCTTTTGCTGTCCTTGACGCTCGCGAGCCAGGCGTAGTGAGACTCGTCAGCGACATGGTATCGTCCATGCCAGTCTATTACACTCTGGATGGCTCCAGGCTTACAGTAAGTGATGATTCTGTTGCTTTGGCACAGGAAACAGGTTGCCTGAGCGAAATCGATTCACAAGCGTCGCTAGCGATGCTTCTCGCCGGCTTCACGCTCGGAACATCGACCATCTGCAGGCGCGTTCATTGCCTGCAGGCTGCAGAGTGCGTGGTATTGACATGCAAAGGCTCCTATTGGGCAAGCACCCAGGACGATTTGTTTTCGTGGGAGTGGCGACCTGACGGCGGCCACACTGACGATTACTGGTTCAGTGCATGGTCGGAGGTTCTGAACGACGAGTTTGAAGATATCATAACTGAACTTGACGGCAGAACAGCGGTCATTCCCTTGAGTGGTGGCCATGACTCTACTCTGATCTTGCTGATGCTGAAGCGTTTGGGTTATGAGAAAGTCGTCGCTTTCTCGTATGGCCGTCGTGGAAACCAAGACTCAACAGTATCTGAACGGGTAGCGGCCGCACTGAGGGTTCCCTGGTTTTTCGTGGAGTATGGAACCGAAACATGGAGGCAGTTTCTGAGTTCACGGGACTACAACAACTATGCAACATGGGCGGGCGGGCTCCGGTCAATAGCACACGTAGGGGACTTCGTTGCTGTGCGTGAACTTGCGTCAGGCGGTCGGATAGACGCGGGGTCGGTCCTGATCCCGGGACACACAATGGATTTGGTATCTGGGGGCCACATCCCGCTACAGTGGCAGGAGCGGCTGATGACAGGTAGCGGCAGCGTAACGGCAGACGACATCGCACAGATAACGTTCGAACGACACATGGGACTCTGGAACCGCCGTTTTGCTATAGCCACCCTGCATCAGACAGGGCTGCAGGTGGCCGAAGCGAATGACCTTTTTGAACAGCTCCAAGAAGAGCTTTGTCCTGCCGGGGGCGTTGTAGATGTCGTCGAAGCGTGCAGCGTGGTTGACGCTTTCGATTGGAGAAATCGACAGGGGAAGTTCATTGCCAACAGTGTTCGTGTCTATGATTGGTTCGGGTTTGATTGGTTGTTACCTTATTGGGACAGGAGGATCATCGACTTCTGGTTGCGAGTGCCACCCGAGCTCCGACTCAACCGCAGACTCCAGAAGAACGTTACTTTCCAGATTGGAGCGGATCTAGGTATCGACCTACACCAGTTGGGACTCCCCTCTGTTGCCTCGCTTGCGAGAAATATGTCTGGGCTTCGCCTCAGACAAATAGGCCGAGTTGTCCCGGGAGTTCGCTTGATTTTAGATGTGGAGCGCAAGCGACGTTGCATCGCGAGGGATCCACTGGGAGCATTTGAAGGATGGCCAGACGCGCGCGAGCGGCGGCTTCTCTGGCAGAATTCGCCCAGTCCGACTATCAACTCTCTCGCGAGTCTCCATGCATCTCGGCTACTGCAGAATGGCGGGAAGGCATGACAAAGTCTTTTCCGCGACATCTGGTTTTCCTGACGGCGTTTCCCTTGGTGGGGGCCAGCATGTTTCCACAAGGGGTTCTTGCTGGCCACTACTTTCAGCGGTGCTTCGTGGGCAAGCAGGAACTGCCAGAGGAACCGCTGAACGTGGACGCGGTCGTTCCGAGCGTGCTGAGCTTGCCGATGTCACATTCACTGTCGTTGTCGGCGACAAATGTTGTGGACGAGGTCCTGTGTTCCTGTTCGTCCAGAAGTACCTACTAGAGGGCTGGATTGAACATGAGGATTCCTGGACTAGAGATACTGAGGGTCGTTGAGTTCAAGCTCGACGCCGCAACAGCGCGCAGTGGATGTGAGGAATATCGCTCCAAGAGTACCGTTCCCGGCGACGTCTCTATCGTCCGTTTTGAGCCAGCCCTTATGTCCGACGTCGCGACTGCTCGTTCGAACAGTACTGCCGAGGCTTTTCTCAGGTTTCATGCTGCGGGCGAATCAGGTTGGTTGGCCATTGATGGTACCGGTAAGGTCGTCGGCCACTGCTGGCGATTGGACAACAGGAGCAAGGGTGTCGTGACGCGAAGCGTCCCCGTTCCTCCGGGCTGGAGTTGGCTACATTACGGTTGGACGGCGCCTGCCTGGCGTGGTCACGGTATACTGCCGGTACTGCTATGCAGCAGCATGAGCGAAGTGTTGGCGGAGCCAACATGGTTGGTTCAGGCATTCGTGACCGACACTGTGGTAGCAAACCATGCGTCTCAGCGCAGTTCGGCGAAAGTCGGTTTCGTGCCAGTGGCCTACATCACGAGCCTGCGTGTCTATCGGCGGTGGTTCGTGCTACACTCGGGTCGCGTGCCTGAGGATGTGACGAGGCAGGCAGGGGCATGACCAACTTGACCGTGCGCGAGCTGAAGCAGGTAGAATGGGATCGCTGGGACGAGTGGCTGGTTCTGCAGCCGTGGGGCTCTCCGTTTTCCTCGGCTTGGTGGCTCGACGCAAACTGCAGAGCGTTTGGAGGCCACCCTGTGTTGCTTGCCGTTTTTGACGAGGAACGACTGGTAGGCGGCGTGGCCCTGCAAACCATCGATGTAGGTCCCGCACACATGGTACGTTCGTCCTTGCTTTACAACCCTATCGTGATTTCCGGGGAAAGCGTCCAGGGAAGACAGAAGATTCTTGGGACACTTCTTGAGGACATAGCCCGTCGAAGGCTCGTCGTACCACCCCTCACTTGCACTACGGACATGGTGGATCTGCGCCAAGCCCTCTGGCATCACTGGGACCTGACGACCAGCTGGACCGTGGTGACAGCGCTGAAAACATGGGTACTCGAGGAAAGCGTGTCCCGACCTGAACTCTACAAAATGAGGAAAGCCCAACGTGCGGAGGTCACCGCACGTGTCGAGCCTCCTGATGGGGATGTTCTTTGTGATCTCATGCAGGCGACAATGTCGCGGCATGGACAAGATGTGCGCCCAAGCAGAAAACAGCTGCTTACCCTGATAGAGGCCGCTGGAGTCCATGGCATGCAAGTTGTAGTGCGCGGTGTCGACGGTGTTCCTCTGAGTGCGGTCTTTACCATGGCGCACGGAACACGGACTGTCTATGGTATCTGGAGTGGTACCTCTGCGATAGGTCTGACCAAAGGCGCAGCCGTGGCGATGCACATTTGTCTACTCAAGGAACTGCAAGCTATGGGCTATGAGTATTATGATTGGTGTGGAGCCAACCTGCCCGGCGTGTCGGATTTCAAGCTTGAGTTCGGGGGCACTTTGACAACGCGCCTCGCAATCTCGAGAGAACCCCTATGGTTTAGAGCAGCGTTCCCAGCGTATGTGCAACTGTCACGGTTCAAGGGCGTCTTGAGGAGGCACTGAGGATGATCACCAGGGTGAGGTACTCCGTCGGCAACGTGGGGCACCCCCGTGCTGCCCAGTATGCCCTTCACACTCTCCTCGAGATGGTCGTTTCTCCGGACTGCCTTGTTCAAGGGACTGCCGCAGCCGAGCGGCGGGAAGATGAGGTGCTTGTCACATATGGAGTAGCACCTGAGGGGATTGACAGTGGTGTCCACGTCTTCGTGTCTGGCTTCTTCGATGGCCACTATGGTAGTATCGATGCCATGCCCGAGCGTCCTGTCATTCGAATGGAAAACATCCCAGCGCTGTACCGCGATGACCGTGGGTCAGGTGACACATTCTACAGTGTCCAACGTGAGGCGCAAGGCACCCGGGTCGATTGTCACGTCGATGTTGTTGCGGGGGCCTTCTTCATGCTTTCCCGGTACGAAGAGACCGTTGTGCCTGCAGTGGATGTGTTTGACCGTTTCCCAGCAGAGTCAAGCGTCGCGTTTCAGGAAGGGTTCCTGCAGGAACCGATCGTCAACCAATATGCTGAACAGCTCCTCAAGATGTTGCGCGTCGCGGGTTTTACGGGCGAACAACGGAGGTGGTGGGGAACAGCCCCGTGGGCGATAGCACTCACCCATGATATCGACCAACTACATCGTTTTGCTTGCGGCAAGCCACCCGCGCACGCCATTGTACGCTCCGCGACAGGTCGAGGGTCAACTATGGACCGCATGGTTTTTCGCGACTATGTGCAGACTATGACCCACAGGAAGGCCGACGAATACGATTGCCTGTCGGAGATGGCGGCGTGGGAGGTATCAATTGGGGTGCGTTCTGCATACTACTTTCTGGCTGACAACGCTGGTCAGTACGGTGCAGACTACGCAGTCGATGCACCCGGCGTGGTGGCCGTGATGAAGACGATGGGGAGTATGGGACACGAGGTCGGATTCCATGCAGGATTCAACGCCTATGAGAATGCCGAGCGATTTCACAATGAGTTGTCCCGGTTGCAATCGATAGGCTTGCCCATTGTTGGCGGCCGCCAGCACTACCTGCGATGGCAGACGCCGACCACATGGCGCCTTTGGGAAGCAGAGGGGCTTGCCTACGACGCGACGTTGGGTTACAGCAAAGCTGCAGGATTTAGGTGTGGTAGCTGTCTGCCCTTCCATCCCTACGACATTGAGAGTGACAGGGAAATGTCGATTTTCGAATGGCCGTTGATGTTCATGGATGCAACGTACCTGTCTGCATGGTCTGAAGGAACGAAGGTCTTGGACCGCGTGTCACAGGAGTGCCGACGCTGCGGTGGCGTGTTGGTCCTGCTTTGGCACAACCGGAACTGGAGCAAGTTGTATGTTCCCGCAGTTCGGCATTACATGCAGGAGTTGCTGAAGCAGCGTATTACGCAAGGTGTCCTAGTGAGCTCCATCAGCGGTCTGACGCGGCTGGTTGACGCGGTATTGGCTGATCATGTTTAGGTCAGGGTTTCGTAGTCGTGGTACTGTCACCTGCAGAGTCTCGCACCTCCAACACACCGGACGTCTTGTCCGGGAAGCCGTTCTGGCTGACGAATCGGCGAACGCGCGTTCTGGTGTTCTTGGTCTGTTTGGCAGGAGCCAATCTCCTTCAGTTCTCATTGCACGAGACCGTATCCTGGAGGTCAATGGTTCGCAAAGAGCGGCCCAGAAACGGATTTGTTCTCGGCTGATGCATTCGAGTCCTCCTCTAGGTCAGGGACCTCGGAGTTATTCGACGTGCTGATACATCGCGTTAGAGGCTCTTCACATGCTGTGACAACTGACCATAGACTGAGGGCGTCTGGCCTGTTCGGCCTGTATGTACTGGCTATGTACGCAGTATCAATTTCTTATGCAGACTTTGCCGTCCTCGGGAACTTCAAACCGATCTCGCTAACAGTAGTCGTCTACATCCCCCTGATGCTGCTGATGATGGGGCGGTCTGCAATTGACACGCTGTTGCGTCGTTCTCACTCAGGAGCCAATCTGTATCAGATCGTAGGATGGAGTCTGCTTGCATGTATGGCGGTCCTTCATGCTCTGTGGTACCCAGAAGTCGTCCGTGCAGGGGGTGAGGCGGACTTCTGGAGCAACGCGGCGATGACTCTCCTGCTCCCTCTGCTGATGTGGCTAATTGGTCTGTCAATTGGTCGTGTTTATGAGAACGTTAGGGATGTCGTCTCGACGAGGTTCATGTTATGGACCGTATTTCTTGCCTTGGCTGCGCCAGTGCTCTATGGGGTCGTAGCCAGCATGGTCCGATATGGCGTCGTCATATTGCTTTTCAAGAACTATGAGACGGGACAAAGCTTCAACTACCTCGCGCTTGGCGACACTCTGGCTGTGTGGAGTCTCCTCCTCATGGGCGCCTATCGTAGGATTCCGCGGACGCAATTGCTAGTTTACGTCATAGCCAGCGGGCTTCTCTTCTTCTCCTTCTCACGAGCGAGCTTCTATCTGTTCTTGGCGTGGGGAGGTATCTACTTGTGGCTCAGCGCCATGCGCCATAGATCCGTTGTTGGTACCGTAGTCGGTCCGGTGCTATCCGCTGTTGTGCTCGGTGCAGTGCTGCTTGTCCTGTCAGAGCATCAGGCGACTATTGGAGCCTCGCCACTCCTCAACCGTATGATTTCGATTGTCCTCAGTCCTGGTGCAGACAGCTCTGTCCAAAGTAGGGCAGTGCTTCTTGGCGCGGGCTGGGCGGTGCTGCGGCAGGACTGGCTCCTCGGCCGCTACATGAGCGAATGGTGGCAAACGGGCCTTCTGGGGGACTATATTCACAATTGGTTATCATTTCTCGCCGCATACGGTATCGTTCCCTTTGCCTCCTTTGTGGCACTGGCTGTGGCACTGGCCAGACGTGCGCGGGCTCTCCTTGCAAGGGGAAGGGGACCACTCCCGCTTATCACATTACTCTTTTGCCTGTCAGCGATTATTCTAGCGCGTTCCTATGTCTGGCCCCAGATCTGGTTTGCGATGGGTTTTGTGGTCACATACACATGCGGTACAGTGGGTGAAAGGAAGACATGAGAATCGCTTATCTCTGTCACTGTGACTTCGATGGGCATCCCGAGAGGAGCGGTGTATACCGCAAGATACTATACCAGGTTGAATGTTGGCGACGATTGGGAAACGACGTAGCCGTCTTTCACATTTCTGCCAATGATACAGGCACCTATGGGACCCCTGATTTTGCTTGGCACGTCTTCCCGTATCCCCGTCGAACATACGTTGGTCGCATGCGTGCATGGAACTCAGCGGCTAAGTCCGTATTGCGGTGGCGACCAGATGTAGTCTATCATAGGTGTGATCTATGGTATCCAGCTATTCAGGAGCTGACTCGACGGGTGCCCTTAGTGCTTGAAATCAACACCGACGATCTAGGTGAATATCGCATGTCGTCGAGGGCCCGGAGTACGTACAATCGCCTAACCCGAGGATTTCTGTTGCGGACATCGTCAGGACTGGTGTTTGTCAGTGCCGAGCTATCCAAATTGCCCCAATACGATTGTTTTGGTAAGCCGTATGTCGTGATTGGCAACGGGATAAGACTTGAGGACTACATAGTGCAGTCCCCCACGCACCACACATGTCCGCGACTCGTGTTCCTTGGCAGCGACAATCAACCGTGGCAGGGTGTAGATGACATACTGACCCTGGCAGGCCTGAAGACTGACTGGTTCTTCGACCTCGTGGGCGTTTCAGCCGGCTCATGCGCCAGGCAGAACGTTGCCTGTCACGGTAGCATGTGTCGCGAAGAGTACGAACCCATACTTGGACGTGCAGACGTCGCTATCGGCACGTTGGCGCTATATCGGAAGGGAGGTGCCGAGTCCTCTTCACTGAAGGTTCGGGAGTATCTGGCGTATGGACTCCCTGTAGTCATGGGATGCAAAGACACCGATTTCCCCTTGCCTGTTCCCTTCATTTTGCAGGTACCCAATCGCCAGGGCAGTCTAGTGAGTGAGATAGCCGCTGTCGAGGGCTTCGTGTCCAAATGGATGGGGAAAAGGGTTCCAAGGAAAGATGTCCTGCAGATAGACGTAGATCCGAAGGAGCGCAAGCGATTGCTGTTCCTTGAGGAGGTATTGGAGTTGCATAATGAGAAACGATTGCATGCCCGCTAGTCCTGCGTGCCCTGCCAGGACAAAGGGTGGCTGCTCGCAACAGAGACACGTTCCGACGACTGAGAACGAAATGGAAGGTGCCCGTCGAAGTACGGAGGGATGGTGTCCAGAGCATACGCTCTGGTCGTTCTCCAGTTGGCGGGAGTCCTGCGGCAACTTGGTAGTGGCTGAATCATTGATGATTATGAACAGGGTGTTGCAAGAGCTGGGAGAGGGATGTGGGAACCACTGCTGTACGTGAGAATTCTAATGAACATGGAATTGCCAATTTTGCAAGGGGGTACAGGTGACAATCACGTCAAGCGTCCCACATAAGACTACGGACTCTGCCGTCGCTCAACCAACGGTCCATCGCACTCTCTTTGTGATTACTGGGTTGGACTATGGTGGGGCAGAGACCCAGGTACGTGATGTGGCGCTGGCGTTCAAAGCCCGGGGTCTGTCGGTCGGAGTTGTCTCCATGTTGCTACCAGTAGCCTACCAAGATGATCTGACCAGCGCAGGGATTCATCTGTGGTCATTAGACATGAAACGTAAGTGGCCAGATCCCAGGATGGTCTGGCGTCTAGCCAGTATTGTGCGCCAGTTCAAACCCGACATAGTCCATAGCCACATGATCCATGCTAACTTGCTTGCGCGGGCGTCCCGGGTAGTTGGATGGCGCAAGATACCACTTGTGTGTACCGCTCACAATGTTAACGAGGGTGGAAGACTGCGCATGTATGCGTACCGGGTCACGGACCGTTGGGCTAGCATCACGACCAATGTCAGCCAGGCTGCTGTCGACCGTTACGTCGCTGTAGGAGCCGCTCCGGCGGGGCACATCATCTACATGCCTAATGGAGTAGACATGTCACGGTTCTGCCCTGACGAGGAGCGTCGCACTGCGGTTCGCCATTCGTTGGGGTTAGGAGCCGATGGATGTGTCATACTGGCGGTTGCCCGGTTCGAGGAAGCGAAGAACCATGCGGGCATGCTGCGCGCGTTTGCACGAGTTCTTGAAACACACCCAAGTGCTACACTGCTGCTCGTTGGTCAGGGAACGCTGCTCAATGCCACTCGTACGCTAGCGACGACCCTTCATGTGGCAGACTCTGTTCGATTTCTCGGCATCCGAAATGACATACCCGACCTTATGCGGGCCAGTGACCTGTATCTTATGTCTTCTCTCTGGGAGGGTCTACCGATCGTCTTGCTGGAAGCTGCGGCGAGTGGATTGCCTGCGGTTGCGACGGATGTTGGGGGCAACCCGACCGCAGTGCTTGATGGCATATCCGGACGCATTGTTTCTCCCAATGATGATGAAGCGTTAGTTGCTGCGGTCATCGAGGTACTCAACATGGTGCCGGCAGCTCGACGCTCATGGGGACATGCCGCACGCCAGTTGGCCCAGTCTAGCTTCTCTTTGGAGTCTGTAGCTGATCGATGGCTTAGCCTATACGCTAGCCTGATAGAGCCACCGGTGCCATGACGACAACAATGGAACTATTACCAGACCAAGCTCTGCCGCGAGTCCTCTTCGTGGCCACTGTCGATGTCACCATCTGGGCTTTTCTGATGCCCTACATGCGGGCGCTGCGGAAGCAGGGCTGGTGCGTTGAAGCAGCTGCCTGTCCAAGTGGTTATGCGGAACGAATCGAGGCGGAGGGATTTGTCGTCCACCCTGTTTCGTTTGCCAGGTCGCCGCTGCACCTTGCTAACATCAAAGGAACGCATGAGTTGCTGCAACTACTGCGACGTGGCCACTTCGACGTCATGCATGTACATACTCCCGTTGCTGGGTTCTTTGGGAGATGGGCCGCACATGTGGCAGGGACTCCCTGTGTGGTCTACACGGCTCACGGGTTTCACTTTCACGAGTACGGAGGGCGTATCTCAAACGCTGTCTTCCTGGCAGCCGAGCGTATGGCGGCCCACTGGACCGACATCCTTGTAACCATTAACAGGGATGACTACACGGCCGCTCAGTTCAAGATGTCAGGACACAAACTCCGAATTCGATACGTGCCAGGGGTTGGGGTGGATCCACAGCAGTATGATTCGCTACTGCCGACAAGAATGCCACTACCAGAGCACGGTATTCAGCTCAGTCCTGATCAGTGCGTTATCACGTGGGTAGGTGAGTTCAACCCTGGCAAGCGACCGCTGGAGGCACTGCGAGTTCTAGCCGACTTGCGACGCCGTGGACTGTCAGTATGCCTCGTCATGGCTGGAGATGGGCCTCTTCTTGCCACGGTCAAAGCCGCTTGTGCTGAATGGGGCCTGCAAGATGTCTGCTGGTTCGTTGGTAGCATCGACTGGATACCGGACCTGCTTGCAGGTTCTCGTCTCTTCATCATGACATCGCAGAGAGAAGGGTTGCCCCGTGCCATGATGGAGGCAATGGCAGCTGGCGTGCCAGTGGTGGCGTATAAAATCCGCGGCGTGCGGGATTTGGTTCAGGACGGCATCAACGGAAGGCTCGTACCACTGGGTGAAGCAAAGCAGATGGCCGACGCAGTGGCGGAGCTTGTGTTGAAGCCGGACGTGGCTCATCGCATGGGGAACGCAGGCCGCGTGACCATCCAGGGAGGGTTCTCGCTTGAAGCCGCAATGTCGCAGATGATGCCAGTTTATGCTGAGGCGGCCGCCATTGCGGCCGAGAGGAGGATTCAGCAGTGAACGCAATGGTGGTAGGCGGTGCAGGGTTCATTGGTTCGCATATTGTTGATGCCTTGGCGGCACGGGGCTGCACAGCTACGGTGTTTGATGACCTGAGCTCGGGGAAGCGCGATAATGTTGAGGCTGGGATCGCCCTGACTGTGGGTGATGTGCGCGACAAGCAGGCCGTAGGCACAGCAGTGTCCGGCAGCGTCGACTACGTCTTTCACCTGGCCGCCCAGATCGACGTTCGCAGAGCGGTCCGCGACCCGGGGCTTGACGCGCAGGTCAATGTTGGGGGCACCATCAACGTGCTCAACGCATGTGTCCAGGCGCATGTACGACGGTTTGTCATGTCGTCGACGGGCGGAGCGCTGTACGGCGAACCCTCAACGTTGCCGGCTGGCGAGCAGTCCGTCATCCAGCCTCTGTCCCCCTACGGTGTATCAAAGTACTGTGCGGAGCAGTACATCGGGTATTTCCATCGCGTCTGCGGGCTGGAAACGGTGATCCTGCGGTACGCCAACGTCTACGGACCGAGGCAGGATCCCACAGGAGAGGGAGGCGTTGTCGGCATCTTCGCGCGGCATATCCTGCTCGGTCAATCATGTATCGTGTATGGTGACGGGGAGCAGACACGTGACTTTGTCTTTGTCGACGACGTCGCACAGGCCAACATGCTTGCGATGCGGGGGCCTCTGGACACGCTCAACATTGGTACGGGGGTCGAAACGTCCCTGAATCAGCTCCTGGCTGCCTTCGAGCGTGTTGTTGGCCATCCTGTTGCTCGGGAGTATGCGCCGGCCCGTGCAGGCGAGGTACGGAGAATTGCGCTGAATGCAGAAAAGGCGCGGCATGAACTGGGATGGAAGCCCTCGGTGTCGCTGGCAGACGGCCTCGCTCGGACGCTGGCGTGGGTGAGAACATGTCTCTAGGTGGGGATTATTCCACGGACTCTCTATACGCCCGGCGCGGAGCCACTATTTTTTGGATGTTTCACTTGCAAGGAAGCGGAGTGTCGTCTAGTGCGCCACCTAAGACTCTTCATGTGCTGCAACAAAACACTGACGGTAGCACGGGTCTATTGCCATGAAGAGAGCTTTTGACACTGTTTGCGCCCTCATTGCACTGACTGTCTTCAGTCCTCTGCTGTTGTTGGTTGCGATGGCAATTCTTGTTAACACCGGGCGTCCAGTGTTCTTTCTGCAGGAACGAGCTGGTTTGCATGGACGATCGTTTCACATCATCAAGTTCCGGTCGATGACCCGTGACGCGGAGCAGCGGATTCATGGGGAGTATATCGCTGCGGACAATCCATACGTGACGCCTGTTGGGAGGTTCTTGCGCAGGACCAGCCTGGATGAGCTGCCCGAGTTTGTTAATGTTCTGAAGGGTGAAATGAGCTTGGTGGGACCAAGACCGCAACTGTCTCAAGAGGTCGCCAACTACGATGAGTTTCAGCGACGCAGGCTGGAAGTGAGACCGGGGATTACGGGGTGGGCGCAGGTCAACGGACGCAATAGCATATCGTGGACCGAGCGCTTCAAGCTGGATGCCTGGTATATTGACCATTGGACACCGTGGCTGGATGTCCGTATACTATTCATGACGATTGGTCAGGTGTTGCGACAACGTGGCTTGGAAAGGCCGCCTGACATCACTGAGCCGTAGCCTCACCTGCTGGACCAGGTTTGGGGTAGCGATCACAGGTGCACTCGGTGGAAGAACAAAGGCCCAAACTACTCTTTAGGGAGATGATGGCAATGAGCATTGAGGGTAAGCTTATTTGCCTTCGCGCCATTGAGGAAGAGGATCTTGTTTTTCTCAGAGATCTGCACGAGGATTGGGTGTACGTCGCGATATTGGCCAACAAGTACAAGGATCTGGTGACACAGACAGGTTACGGGGAGGACTGAACACGTGATGCAATGGGAAGTAGGCGGCGAATTCGAGCTCCGAGACAGTTCTCTGGCACACCCGGAAGAGTGCGACCTGTTGTCGGCGCAGTCGTGGCGATTACCGCCTGGCGAGTGTCGCCTCGTGCAGAATGGCCAGGCAGCGCTGCTGACAGCCCTGAGAGACGCCCGTTACGGGGCGAAACTGATGGATGCCTGGCTACCCTCATACTTGTGTGCATCGATGGTGCAGCCCTTCCGACAATCGGGACTCGAGGTGCACTACTACCCGGTTGATGGCCATCTGGCTCCGGTGGACGGCCTCTGGGCTTTGGCAGTCGGCCATGGCAGCGTTGTTCTGTACGTCAACTACTTCGGATTCCCTGTATCGGCAACAGCACAGGATCTCGCACAGCAGCAACATAACCGTGGGGCGGTCACTATCTTGGACATGACCCACAGTCTCTTCAACATAGCACCGGACGAGATACCCTGTAGCAACTACACAGTAGCCAGTCTCAGGAAGTGGGCAGGCTTGCCGGATGGAGGACTCGTTTGGAAGAGGGGTTCCCGATTTTCGATGCCACTGGATGCCGACTCGACTGACGGAGGATTCGGTCGTGCTCGACTTGTGGCAGGTCTAATGAAGGGACTCTACTGTGATGGCATCCTGTCACAGAAAGACGGATACCACACACTGTTTGGAATGGCGGAGGATATAGCTGACGGCTGCACTGCGGCTGTACCCATGTCGCGAGTCTCGTGCACCATGTGGGGTCAACTGGATACGGTGGCCATTGTGTCTGCCCGCAGAGCTAACTATGCCGCTCTTGCATCAGGCATCTCTCGGTTGCAATCCCTGCATCTATTCCAAGAAACACTTCCACAAGGTGTCTGCCCACTCGGATGCCCAATCGTTTTGCCACGCCGCGATGACTTGAGAATCTTTCTGACGAGTCACGGTGTCTACTGTCCGATTCACTGGCAGCTCCCCACTGACGTCGCAACTGGTTTCCCGGGGTCACAGTCAGTGTCGGCGACAATGCTGACGCTGCCATGTGACCAACGATACACGAGGAATGACATGGAGAGGGTTGTGACTCTCATGACGGAGTGGGATGGAAGTCGTCCGCGTTCCAGAGATGACGGCGTAGCATGAAAACCATCAGACGGGACAGTCAAGTCTTGCTGCTACTGGACGCAGCAGTTGCCGAGGACAGAGCAGAATGGATTGCGCACTGGTCAGCATCGAAGAGTCGGCGACCACACGACCATCCGGGCTTTCTTGAGGCGATGTCTTCGCCTGGCGAACGGCCGATGGCGATTGCATGCCTCTGTGAAGGGCGTTTGCTGAGTCTATACCCATTCAACGTGCTCGACCTTGCTCAGCTACCCTTCGCACAGCAACTGGGCAACTCACCCGGGGTAGATGTCATCTCACCCTATGGTTACGGAGGAGCAACATTTGAGGGTGACGATGCCGACCGGCAAACTGCTGAAGAGTTGCTTGAGTATGCTCTTCATTCGTTCTTCGCTCAGATGAATGTCGTATCAGAATTCGTGCGCGAAGACCTCTTCACTGAACACTTGGCCCCTCGCCATGACGGCGAGCATCTCGTTCAGCAGCAGAACGTCGTCGTGGACCTCCGGATCCCCATGGAAGAGCGCTGGCTGAGATATGCGCCAAAGGTTCGGGAGAGCGTTCGCCACGCTGAGCGAGCCGGGCTCAGAGTGGAGATCAGCAACAGCGCAAGCTTCCTGGAACCGTTCCTCGGCATCTACTATGACACAATGAAACGTGACCATGCCAAAGAGTACTATTTCTTTCCCCTGGACAAGCTTCAGCATCTGCATGATTCTCTGCAGCCCTATGGAGAGCTTCAGTATGTACTGGTATTCCTCCAGGAGCGCGTCATTTCAGCCCAACTCCTGCTGCTGTCGGCGGATACGGTATATTCTTTCCTGAGTGGTACTGACGCTGCTTACTTCAAGTTGCGTCCAGCTGAGCTGCTCAAGCACAAGGTCGTTGAGTGGGGTCACCAGAGAAGGTACTCGAGTTTCGTGGTTGGTGGCGGGCTCAAAGCGAATGATGGACTGTTCCAGTTCAAGAGAGCGTTTGAGCCGCGCGGGCTCATGGATTTCTGGGTCCGGCGTGTTGTGTGGAACAAGAGTCAGTACAACTTGCTTGTAGCTGCCAGAAAGAAGTGGGAAGCGGGAATGGGCCGAACATGGGAGCCGGAGCCATCCTTTTTCCCTGCATATCGTGCCGACTCGGCAGTCGAACGGTCACAGGAGGTCATATGATCAGTCTATGGTATGTTATAGATCACGTGCGGAACGGTGCAATGTGGAGAGATTTGCGCCAAATGGAATCCTCTCAGGATTTGTCGTGGCGTGAAATTGCCGCTCCAAGGTTGGAGGAGCTTCTTACGTGGAGCCAACTTCACGTTCCTGCACATCGCGCGCTGGAGCACAGCCACTCTCTCGACATACTTGATTTGCTCGAAACGCTGCCCATCATGAAACGTGAAGACCTCATCAACGATCCGGGCAAGTACACAAGTGATGTGTTGCCCAGATCTGTTCACTGGAAGTGCACCGGCGGTTCGACGGGAGTCCTGCTGCATGTGTTACAGGACTCACGATACGGTGCAGCCAATTCCGCAGGTAGTTACCTTTTCTTCAAATGGGTGGGATGGAAGCCAACCGATCGCATCCAGAAGATCTGGGGATCGTATGCTGAGGTGCTGGGAGACCACCCGACGGTCAAGCGGCGCCTCTTGAACTGGCTCTATGGGCAGCCTCAACTGGACGCAAACGCGCTCAGAGCAGGGGATTTCGACCGTTACGTTGATGTCATCGACCGCACGAGGCCGGAGATCATCTTGTCATATGTGAACGCTGCTGAATCACTGGCCGAGTATATCAACATTAGTGGTCGACGGCTCAGCTATACTCCCCGAGGTGTTGTTACGGCGGCAGGCACGCTCTTTCCAGACTGGCGGAGGAACATAGAGCGTGCTTTCGGCTGCCCGGTCTTCAACCGATATGCGTCTGACGAAGCAGGTTGCATTGCGTGCGCGCGTGGCGCTGATGCTCTCTATGTGAACCCATCAACGCACATTGTGGAAGTTGTCGATGCTGATGGTCAACGTATCGCACATGGTACCGGGCGGATCCTCGTAACCGTGCTCAACAACCTGAGCATGCCGCTCATCCGCTACGACACTGGAGACTACGCGACGATCGATAGTGCGGAGTCTCTCTACCCACAGCATGGCTGGCAGCGCCTGGAATCAGTGGATGGAAGAGAGTTGACCATGCTCAGGGGTCCAGACGGGAGCCGTTTCAGCCCATTGCTCTTCACACATCTCATTGATGTTGTCCAGAACAAAGGGTTCATCAGCCAATATCAGATCGTCCAGCGAGGCCTGGAGAAGTACACGATTCGCCTGAAGTTGTGGCCTGGACTCAGCCCGGAGGAACCCAGAATACGTCTGTCTCTCGACGGTTTTCGCCATGATATGTTGGCCGTGCTCGGTTCGGCTACGGTAATCGAGTTCGCGTTTGTAGACCAAGTTGAAGCCTTCCCGTCCGGAAAGGTGCCCTTCTGCATCGTACGTTTTGATGAGGAGCCAGCCCATGCGAGTGCCCATGATTGATGGCCTCCTTGCTTGTGACGCGCGAGCCCTTCGCTACGGCCCTCCGTTGTCAGGCCGGTGGCAACGTTCACATTTGGGACAGCGCATTCTTGGGCGCTGGCGAGTTGGCTGTCAGGGCACTGCGGCCAGGACGTGGGCGAATGAGTGATGGAGCATTGAGTGCTATTGTGTATGATGCACCTGAGGCAATCGCCGCCGCTGGCGGGCCTGCTCGAGCATGGCGGAAAGGAGAATAGACGTTATGATGAATGTTCCGCTGTCTTCTCAGTGGGTTGACTCGAGTGATGAACAGGCTGTCCTTGAGGTCCTCAGAAGTAACCACCTGAGCTTGGGGCCACGCCTGCCGGAGTTCGAGGAGGGATTGGCGCATGTGGCGGAAGTCGCGCACGGTGTCGCCGTGAACAGCGGGACGTCGGCGCTGCACCTCATCGTGCGGTCGCTGGGACTGAAGGAGGGTGACGAGGTCATCACGACGCCGTTCAGCTTCATCGCTTCCTCCAACTGCCTGCTATTTGAACGGGTGAGGCCGGTCTTCGTGGACATCCGGCCGAACACGTACAACATCGATCCTGCACGCATAGCCGCGGCAGTGACCGAACGGACCAAGGCTGTTCTGGCCGTAGACGCATTTGGCCAGCCGGCCGAACTGGATGCAATCGAGGACATCGCGCGTCAGCACAACCTGCAGCTGATAGAGGACTCGTGTGAAGCTCTTGGATCCGAGTGGAAGGGTCGGCGCTGTGGCGGGTGGGGCGCTGCCGGGGCGTTCGCGTTCTACCCCAACAAACAGATCACGACGGGCGAGGGCGGATGTGTCGTCACGCAGTCTGACGAGATAGCCGCGCTGTGTCGCAGCATGCGCAACCAGGGACGAGGAGAGACCGGCGAATGGTTGGGACACGAGCGCCTTGGGTACAACTATCGCATCTCGGATATCAGCTGTGCGCTGGGAACGTCTCAGTTGCGGCGGTTGGACAACATTATTGAACTGAGGGGACAGGCAGCCGAACGATACAATGCTCTGCTGAAGGATGTGCCGGAAGTTATCACGCAGACGATCCTGCCGGACGTGACAAGGATGAGCTGGTTCGTGTACGTGATCCGTCTTGCCGACCAGTTCACACGGGTTGACCGCGACTGGCTCATCGGCTGGTTGGCGGACCATGGTATCCAGAGCCGGCCTTACTTCACGCCTATCCATCTGCAGCCGTTCTATGTGCGGGAGTTTGGGTACAAGCCGGGCGACTTCCCGATTACGGAACACGTTTCCGCACGGACCATCGCCCTGCCGTTCTTCACGATGATCACGCCCGAACAGCAGCAAAAGGTCGTGACATGCTTGAAAGATGGATTGACGACGCGGGTCAGGAAGATAGCGCGATGATGCATCCGGTCGTGAGCAAGACTAGGCGCCCAAACTGGAGCCGGGCAATCGCGAAGCTTCTCGTCGATCTAGCCATGCTTAACCTCGCCACAGTCTTGGCTGTTTTCGCTCGGCTCGACTTCGGTGCGGCGCCGTGGTCCCTAGTCTACATCCTGAGATTCCCTGGGCTTATGGAGAACCTGGTGTTCGTCGCAGCGTCTGTGCTCCTCCAGACGCCGCTGGCGCTGTGGTCGTACGCCAGCCTGCGAGACATGGAGCGTGTGGCGATCGTCGTCGCAGTCACCAAGGTTCTGACCCTACAGTTACTGATAGCCGTGAGTGGAGAAGTGCAATGGTCTCGGGGGGCATTTGCCGCGTCTGCCGTACTGGCCTTTTTGTTCATGGCAGGCGTGCGGGCGGTCGCACGATGGCGGTACGAGCATACCGCACGGCAGGAGAGGGTCGACGTGCCGGTGCAGAAGACGCCATCTGGGGCACGCGTGCTGATTGTGGGGGCGGGCGATGCAGGGGACAAAGTCCTGCGCGAGTTCGAGGGGCACCCCGAGCTGGGCAGGGTGGTTGGGCTGATCGATGACGATGTCGCCAAGCGTGGGTGTACAATCCGGGGCGTGCGCGTGCTGGGTTCTGTCGCCACGATTGCCGATGCGGCGCGGCGGACGGGCGCCACCCAGGCCATCATCGCCATCCCGTCACATGCTGCGTCTGTTACCCGCGCCGTGTTGCCCAACCTGGCCGACACCGATGTGCAGGTACGGACCCTGCCAGGCATGTGGGAACTGGTGAACGGATCCATCCACGTGGACGACCTGCGGCGGATCCGGCTGGAGGACCTGCTGACCAGGACGCCGGTATCCACGGACCTGGGGCCGGTGAGGGCCTATGTGGAGGGCAAACGTATTCTCGTGACAGGCGCGGGCGGTTCCATCGGCTCCGAAATCGTCCGGCAGGTCGTTGAGCTCAACCCGTCACAGGTGATCATGCTGGGCAGGGGGGAGAACCGCATCTTTCGTATCGACCGCGAGATGCAGCAGCTCGAGAATGTGACGTGTGCCGTGCCCGTCATCGGGGACATGCGTGATGAGGCCCGCATGGCCTGGCTGTTCGATACGTACCGTCCCGACATCATCTTCCATGCTGCAGCGCACAAGCACGTGCCGCTGATGGAGAAGAACCCAGAGGAGGCTATCCTCAACAACGTCGGAGGGACACGCACCCTGCTGCGGCTGGCCGCGTCGCATAGGGCCGAGCGGTTTGTCAACATCTCCACCGACAAGGCAGTGAACCCGGTCAACTTCATGGGTGCCAGCAAGCGCGTCGTGGAACTCGTGGTCCAGGTGAACGACGGGCGCGAGCGCCTGCGGGCGACCAGTGTCCGATTCGGGAACGTGCTGGGCAGCAAGGGCAGTGTGACAGAGGTCTTCCAGAAGCAGTTGCAGGAGTCTCGCACCCTGCGGGTGACCGACCCCGACATGGAACGCTTCTTCATGCTCATTCCCGAGGCAGTGCAGCTGGTGCTGCAGGCCGGCGCACTGGCACAGGGGAGGGACATCTTTGTCCTGCGCATGGGTGAGCCCATCCGGATCCTTGACTTGGCACGCAGTTACATCAAGCTGGCGGGGTTGGAGGTTGGGCGCGATGCCAGTATCGTCATCAGCGGCAACCGCGGTAACGAGAAGATGACTGAGGAGCTGTGGTCGGGCACGGAACATGTCGTGCCGACCAGCAACGAGAGCATCATGCGTGTCGAGTGTCCGGCGATCCCGGAGCTGGCAGTGCTCCGTCAGGCCGTCGACGCCCTGCTGAACGCCACGCGCAGTCATGACGTGAATGCCATGCGCGCCGCACTGCACACCATCGACCCGTCTATCAATATCCCGTAAGCAAGGACAGACGAAGACAAAGGATGGATTCCCGTCCCCGACAGAAACATTCGGGGATGACGTTCCTTCGCCGAGGAACGCCACTCAGAAGTACCCCTCGCCTTACACTGAAAGGCTCGGGGGCATTGAAAAGAAATGCTTGTGAGGAGCACCCCTCGCATTGGAAAGAAATGCTCGGGGGGGGGGAATGACGGAGCTCGTCACTGTCGATGCATGGGATTCCTCGAGAGAGTGCTATCATAATTTAGACGTGGGCAGAATTCGACGAGAGCTGCAAGAAGGCGTTCAAGGCCTTCGCCGCTGCTTGGGAGAGAGAGTGTTGCGCACGTTGCTAGATGGATCTATCATCAGTCCATGACTGAATAAGGGGTCAAGATGAAAGCACACACCGTTTGGACTCGGATGGTTGTCGTGAGCTATCTTGTTGCGGCTGCTTGGCGCCGTTGCGGAAGCTCTGATCTTCATTGGTTTGCTGACGAGGATCAGGAAGCGTTCCTGGCAGCCTGACCCCAGGGCCCGTGAAACGAACACAGAAAGAATTCACGCCGTTGGCGTCCGCCAACGTTGCTGCTCCCAGGACGCACCGCACCCGTCGGATCATTGTGAGCATTGTCTTGATCCTGCTAGTGCTCACGGTCGGGACCGGCGTGGTCTACTGGGCGTTGCTGAACCACACCGTCACGACAAACGTCAAGCACGAGGTGTTGCTGCCGACCCCCAGCGCGGGCGAGACTTCACCTGTCGAGGACCCAACGACCAAAGATCCATCGGCCACAGTTCCGTCGGCCGAGGTCCCATTGGCCAAGGGAGCCCAGAACATCCTGCTGATCGGCTCGGACAGCCATACCACTGTAGCCAACGGACGCTCTGACGTCATCATCCTGATGCATATCACCAGTGATCACAAGAAGGTCTATCTTGTCCACTTCCCTCGTGACATGTACGTCGATGTACCGGGGCGCGGCAAGGACAAGATCAACGCTAGCTACGCATACGGGGGGCCGCAGCTGCTCATACGCACGCTGCGAAGTCTCGTCGATGTGCCCATTGATCACGTTGCCGTCATTGGGTTCGAAGGTTTCAAGGCCATGACCGATGCGGTTGGCGGGGTGGACGTCTACGCCGAGGAGGCTAGCAACGAGTTTGGCTATGTGTTTCATGTGGGCATGAACCACCTTGACGGTGAGGCTGCACTAGGGTTTGTCCGCGAGCGGTACCAGCTCAGCAAGGGCGACATCTCCCGGGGGCGCCGCCAGCAGGCGTTCGTCAAGGCGCTAATGCTCAAAGCACTGAGCAAGCAGACTCTGACCAACCCGATACGCTTTGCGGCCCTTGTGAACGCCATAGCTCGAAATCTTACCTTGGACAATGCGTTCTCTGTCACCGATATCTACTCGCAGGCACTGGCGATGAGAGATCTGCGCAGCAAGGACATTGTGTTCATCACCGCACCGATCACCGGCTTTGGCAGAAGCCCCAAGGGTGCCTCGATCGACATCGTGGACGTCGCCAAGATGGCTCAGCTGTCGATCGCCCTCAGGACCGACGACATGAGCAGCATCGGGCTCGGTCAATAGATCCGCCGGGAAACGCTCCAGGACTGCCTGATCAGGTCCTCGGCGCGGCGAAAGCACCCCTCAGTACGCCCCTCGCATTAAGAAGAAATACTCGGGGGCATTGAAAAGAAATGTTCAGGGGGGGATGACGGACTAACTATCTTGTCGTCCTCGCGGATGCGGGGACCCATACGTCGTGGCAAGGATGGATTCCCGCATCCGCCGAAAGCACCCCTCGCATGGGAAAAAAGTGCTCGGGGGAAGGGCGAACTAACTATCTTGTCGTCCTCGCGGATGCGGGGACCCATACAATGATGCAAGGATGGATTCCCGCCTGCGGCGAAAGCACCCCTCGCATGGGAAAAAAGTGCTCGGGGGAAGGGCGAACTAACTATCTTGTCGTCCTCGCGGATGCGGGGACCCATACAATGATGCAAGGATGGATTCCCGCCTTCGCGGCAGAGCGCCCCTCAGAGCACCCCTCGCATTAGACAGAAATACTCGGGGGAATGACGGATGTGGGGTTAGTGGAGTGCCTTTGTAAGCAGCTCCCTGAAAAGGTCTGGCCGGGCGAGGGTTGCGGCAGTGGGAACGAACATGACGGTGGTGTTTCCGCTCGTTGCTTCCCCGGCGAAATCACGGTTCATCACAATGGCGCCCCAGGGCCTGAAGGCTTTGGAGAAATCGCTGATACCATCGGGAACCTCAGGGCTCCTCATGCTTGAGTCTTTTATCTCAATGGGAACAAGCGACTCCCCTCGGACGACGACAAAATCGACCTCGTGTGAGCCAGCGTACATGCGCCAGTAGTAGAGTCTGTCTGTTGGCTCAAGGATCTTGCAAAGCTCCTGAAACACGACCTGTTCGACGAGATGCCCGCGATCGGAGCGCGATGACAGCGCCGAAAAGTCGGAGAGGACACTGTTGCGCAGTCCGCAGTCTATGAAGTAGATTTTTGGCATTCTGCGGATGGATCCCACGACGTTGCCCGTATATGGCAGAACCTGACGGCAGACAAAGGTTCCCTCCAGAAGATCGACATAGCTATGGATCGTCTGAGCGCTTGATTTCGTGGTTCTGGCTAACGTTTCCCATTGTACCTGACTGCCGACGCTGCCTGCCAGCAAGGTGGTCAAATTGTTGAAGACTCCGACGTGCTGGATGTGAAAGAACTGCGACACGTCCCGGAGCACGTAGCTCTGGTATAGTTGCTGCAGCTCGTCGTGTCGTTGTGCCATGGTTGGGGCAGTGACAACGGCAGGATAAGTCCCCCACACGGCACACTCCTCAAACGTGCGCACAAGGTCAGTACCATACAGGCGTTGAATCTGGGCAATGTCGGCGGAGCTTGCCCGCAGCCCCGGGATCCTGCTTGCTGCAATATCGCCAAATGACAGAGGGTACAGAACCAATTCGCGGCCCCTCCCGACCAGGTGCTCTTTTGACGCACTGCGGATCTCGAGTGAAGATGATCCCGAAGCAACAATCTTGAGGTCAAGGTCCAAGTCGTACAGTGTTTTCAGGAAGAGCCCTGGACTCCCGAGTCGCTGGATCTCGTCGATGAAGAGATAAAGCCGTCCATTGCCTGTCGAGTTACCTCGTAGAAACGCCAGTAAGTCACCGACGTTGGCAAGAAGGGTGACCGTCTCGGCATCGTCCGTGGTGAAGTAGAAGATATTGGCAGCCGGCACTGCACTACTACTGAGCAGATGACGAATGAGCATGTTCATCAGGGTCGATTTTCCTGCCTGTCGTGGTCCGACGATGGTGATGACGTGCCTGCTGTCCATCCATGATAGTGCAGTCTGCAGTTCATGCCGTGGAATCCGGTCTGGTTCCTTGGCCAGGAGCCCAGAACGCCAAGGGTTCCTTATAGAGAAGACACTCGTATCCATACCTACCTCCCGATCCTAGAATCGAGTATAGGGCAATGCCATAATTATGACAAGTCCAGTTGGCATATTTATGATAAAAATGACAAGTCCATTTGCCATTTTTTGATCAGGCTCGTCTTTGTGATGCGCTGCTCAATAGGCACCTGGTGGTACATCGGCGAGATGAAGGGATGGATTCCCGCCTACGCCGAGGAACACCACTCGTATTGCAGAGAAATACTCGTGAGGAGCACCCCTCAGAAGCACCCCTCGCCTTACACTAAAAGGCTCGGGGGCATGGGAAAAAAGTGCTCGGGGGGAGGACAGAGCACAGGCAAGGACAGAGACGGATTGGTATGCTGCATGCAGTGGTGAAACCCATCAACGCTGGATAGACGAAGGTGGTCATCTCTCCCAAGTGTAGGCCCTTGACTTTTCTGTGGTAGTCATAACAATATTGGTATGTCCTTTGTCGATTGGCTGCTCGTGTAATTCTGAACGGTAGGTCAAGGAGGATGTCTCGGGAGGGCATGGTGGAAACTGGATGAAGAAGCTTTTTGTGCTGATTCCGCCGGCACAGGGTGAACTAGCGGAACTTCCGCAGGAATTGCAGGATGAGTTGTTGGGATTTGTCAAAGTACTTGAAAAGAATGGGACTTTGGTGTCTCCACAAGGAGACATCGTTGACAAGGAAAAGCGAATCTTCGAGATTCGAGCACACGATGATGGCCAACAGGCACGTATCTTGTACTATTACTGGAATGGGGGCAACCTGATTTATGGTCTTGTTGCCTTTGTCAAGAAGACGAGAGAGACGCCACTTAAGGAGATCAACCTGGCACGCAGGAGGTTGGTGCAGCTCAAGAAGGGGATGTGGAGGTAGGGAGAGATGAGTACTACGAGGAGGAAAGCAATAGAGGAACCTCTCGTTTCCAGAGAGGTCATCGAGGCTAGCAATCGTCTACGCAGAGACACAGAGAAAGCCATTGCCGCCGATCCAGTACGTTCTGTCAGGATGAAAGCAGCGATGGAAGAGGCAGAAATCGCGCTTCGTTTGGCAAAAGCAAGAAAGGACTGTGGCCTTACCCAGGCAGATCTTGCAGCTAGAATGGGGCGTACTCAACCACAGATTGCTCGTATGGAGCGGGAAGGATATCTTGGCAGCATTCGTTCAATTGCTCAATTCGCTGCAGCATGTGGGAAGAAGCTTACTATAAAGCTTGAGTGATACTTCTCCTTTGTGATACGCTGCTCAATAAGTCAGAGTGGTACATTGGCTAGGACAAAGGATGGATTCCCGTCCCCGACAGAAACATTCGGGGATGACGTTCCTTCGCCGAAAGCACCCCTCAGAACGCCCCTCGCATGGGAAAAAAGTGTTCGGGGGAATGACGAAGTCCAGCGGGAATGACGGATTAACTATCTTGTCGTCCTCGCGGATGCGGGGACCCATACAATGATGCAAGGATGGATTCCCGCCTGCGCCGAAAGCACCCCTCGCCTTACACAGAAAGGCTCGGGGGGGAATGATGAAGCCTAGCGGAGAAGCACCCCTCGCCTGGTTAGAGGACATCTAGATATCTTTCTTGCGTCACTTGTCATGAGACTGTCCCCTTTGGCCGTTCGGTGAGCAGGTTTGTCACGATGCGGACGATGACGTCTTTTTCATCCGGCTTGCTTTCTGCGATCAACAGTGTCGTAGCCACGAGGGCGGCGAGCCGACTGCGAGGGCAACGTCAAGATTATAGAAGCGCACGGTTCGATGCACTGTGCGCCCTCCTTCGTCTTGAACTACCGAGGAATCCTCGGCAGTTGTTGCATTTTTTGCAACAACTGAACTTCTCTCAAGCTCGCCATCGGCGAACACCTTTCACAAATGGCGCGATATGACTGATTTGTCTCGTTCAAAAAGGGTGGCCATCTGATCCAGATTCAACCAGACCGTGTCGTGTTCAAGCTGCACATCCAGTTTCGCCGTACCATCGGGAGCGTTGTACAGGATGATCTCGCCACCACGAGCGCCGGCAATCGGCGAGGAATTCTTGTCTTGTTCTATCAGGTCATGTCTCCGCTTGTTCGGCATTATCTTCCTCCTCACGTTCGGTGTCAGCTATCGAAACGGCGATATGGGGTCAGCTGGTAATTAGGTGCCCATTGGTACATTGGCAAGGACAAAGGATGGATTCCCGCCTTCGCGGGAATGACGGAGTTCGGCGGGAATGACGGAGTTCATTGGGAAGGACGAAGCCCGGTGGGAATGACGGAGTTCAGCGGGAATGACGGCTCCCCCCAAAGGCTTTTACATCTTCCCGCGGGCCTTCATAAGCGCCCAAGCCAAAATGTTGTAATCTACTTGCCCGTCCTAATCTACGGGAGGGGTCATGATGCCCTGGTCGATTGCCCATTGCTGTGCCACAGAGAGCCTAGTTGCGGGCTGAACCACGGGCGCCGGTACCGGGGCTGGAGCAGGGACGAGGGCAGGAATCCCCCAGGCTCCGAAGTCGGCCTGCTTCGATTCGTTCAGATCCACGGATGCGCCACCAACCGTCTGGCCATTACTATATTGGAGAATGTGGGTATGAGTTGAAATCTTCCCGGCCGACCACGCATACGTTTGCCAGAAGAACCGCGCTGAGCCATTCGTGAAGCATCGCTCTACAACAGTATAACTGCCGTAAACCCCCACACGATTGGCCCCGATACTGTCGGCAGCACCACGGAGGTACTCATCAATANNTGAGTGCCGTCTGCCCATCAGCTTTGCCGGCGGCACGCCCTTCTTTCGCCCTCCCCGCATATTGCTCGTAAACAAGCACCAGACCGAGTCCATGAGCGCGTATCTGGTCAGCCTCAGTTTTGGTTATGAGCTTGCTTCCACCATCGACAGCGAGATACCGCGCAACAAAGCTATAACCCCGTTGTTTGACCGTGTCCAGATTGGGCCGTCCAAACGAGTAGTCGAGTCCTTTTGCCATGTTATCCTCCTATGACACCTTCATTATGGATTCCATGACAACCACAAGTGATTGGGGTCAGCTGGTAATCAGCGGGCATCCGCCACTTGTCTCCCGATTCGTCTTGCCCGCGCAGGCGGGCATCCAGTCCGTTTCACGTCGGTGGATTCCCGTCCCCGACAGAAACATTCGGGGATGACGTTCCTTCGCGGCGAAAGCACCCCTCGCCTTACACAGAAAGGCTCGGGGGGGAATGACAGATGTTCAGTGGGAAGGACGAAGTAGCGAATGACGGAACTCAGAGGGAATGACGGGCTGTTACCTGCCTCGCAGTCGATGCGCCAGCCCCGTGAACCGGCTCTGGATGGTCTGCCACCCGTCGAGATGCAGGGCGATACTGCAACCCGCGTAGGCAAGGGCGGCGACAATACAGACGGCCATGGTGCGGACGACCAGAGGAACGAACGCCGTGACCGGGTTCACCCACCTGAGGCCCAGCCAGGCGATGAGCCCGACGGGGACGGTCGCCAGCAGAGTCTTGAGCGTCTGAGTCCAGAGCGGGTAAGTCGTCGTGGGGCGGTCCTCCGTGCGGAAGTAGCGCCGCAGGAGGAGGGCGTAGATAATTGTGCCCAGCGTGACGGTGATGGACGTCGCCAGCGCAATGCCGGCAGCCCCGAGGTACCTGCTGAGGATGATGTTGCCGGCCATGTTGGCTCCCACAATGCCCAGACTGATGAGCAGGGGCGTCACCGTGTTCTTGAATGCGTAGAAGACCTTGCCCAGGATGGGCAGTACCGCCTGGAACACGAGTCCCAGGGCATACATCTGGACACAGGAGGCCGTGATGGCGGTCGCGGTGGTGTCGAAAGCCCCTCGCTGGAACAGCAGACGGGTGATGGGCGTTGCCAGGATGATGATGCCGACGGATGACGGGATGACGATGTAGGCGAGAAAGGCCACAGTACGGCGCACCTTGTCGTCCATCGCATGCAGGGCTGAGCCGTCCACCGCCATGGACGAGAACGCGGGGAAGACGGCTATGGCGATGGGACTGGCAAGCAGGGTAATGGGGATGGTCCAGACGCGACCGGAGAAGTTCAGGGCGGCGATTGCCCCCTCCGGCAGGCGTGAGGCGACCCAGCGGTCGACCATCACATTGAGGGAGCCCACGCCACCCGCGAGTACCAGCGGCATGAGCAGGGCGGCAAACTGCAGGATAGCCGGCCAATTCATATGCCGGATGTCGAAACGGCGGAAGAAGCCGTACCTCTTGCTTGCCAGCAGGATGACCAACGGGACGAAACCTATGACGGCCAGCGCTGTCTGGCCCAGTGTCCAGGCCTGAATGCCCATGCGGGACGAGAACGCAAGCAGGCAGGCGACCAAGGCGATGTTGCCTACGGTTGTCCAGAGCAACGCTACCAGGAAGCTGCTCTCTGCCTGCAGGAGGCCGGTGAACAAGCCGGTCATGATGAGCATGAAGCCCATGGGGACCAGCAGGCGTGTTACCTGGACGGCCAGCGTATACCGCGCGCCCTCGAAGCCACGAGCGAAGATGTGCACCAGCTGGGGCGCAAAGACCCACACGCCGACGCAGACGAGCGCGAAGACAACTCCCCATACGAGTGTCACTTGGTCGACCAGCACACGTGCGCGTTCCGGGTCCTCCCGCTTATGACCCAGATACCAGGGCACGATGAGCGTTCCGAGTCCTCCCGCGAAGAGGCCGAGCACCAGGCTGGGGACCATCATGCCGATGAGGAAGGCATCCGTCTGGCCAGTGGCGCCAAACTGGCGCGCGATGACGACCTCGCGGGCGAAACCGACGAACTTGCTGAGGAATGAAATCACGGCAATGAGTACCGCCGCCTGGGCTACCGACTGCGTGTGCAGGAGGCGGGTCAGGGACGATCGGCGTGACATACTCGTTTTCTGGTCGTTCTCGGACACTGTGGTGCCTCCCCTTCTGGAGATAACCTCAGCAGTATAGCGGCGGGACCAGGCACTGTCCAGCTATATGGGGTCAGCTGGTAATTAAGTCCAGAGTGGCACCCCGCACGATCCCTTGTTGTCGTCCTCGCGAATGCGGGGACCCATACGTCGTGGCAAAAATGGATTCCCGCCTTCGCGGGAATGACAGTTAAAGGCACTCGGCAATCGAGATGCGCGCCGCCGTGAGTGACACGTCATAGGTGGATGCCATGCGCCGTGCCAGCTGGTCGAGCGTTGCGTCGGACGGTCCGGGGCCTCCGGCATGGACCTGGATGAGAACTGCCATAGTGGCTAGGACCGCTGCATGCGGGAGCAGGAGTTCGGCCGCGAAGGCGTCACAGACATGCTCGCGCCGGCTCTGATCGGGCAGGGCGTCGAGATAGCGCCGCAAGAGGATCTCGCTGAGCTCGTGCGCCAGGGTGAACCGATAACGCGCTGGCTCGTCGCGCCGCAAGCCCTCCCGGATGGCGGTGTAAGCCTCACCATGTTCAAACACCGTACAGCCCAGCACGCCCGTCGTCAGAGGAAAGTCGTCGAGGGAGGTGCACACATCATCGGCCAGGGCGTCCAGGTCGGCGACGGTTGTCCCCGCGATGGCTCGGGGAAAGTGCTCACGCACGTGCTGGGCATATGCCATCAGGCGCGGGGAGAGGCACGTTCTAGCCGCCATGGTTACGCCTGGCTTCCGTCATTCCCGCGCAGGCGGGAATCCATGCTTGCATTGTCATATGGGCACGTTCTAACGACCACGCTTGCCCCGTCCCGGCCGGGTGCCCCGGATATAGGAGATGAAGGCGTTTACGGCCTGGATGTCGGCGGGGGACAGGTCTCCCTGGTGACGCAGTGCCACGTCCAGTTCGTCCCGGGGCTCCAAGGGCTGCTCCTCCCGCATGAGATCGGCGACCTCGACGCCAAACGCGGCGGCCACCTTCGTGGCGGTCCGCAGATTGGACGACTCCCCCTCGAGGATGTCCCCGACGGCGCCGGGCGAGATGCCGGCGGCGGCTGCCAGCTCCCTTTGACTCCAGCCGCGTTGTGCAAGTAGTGTCTGGACATTCTCCTTAAACCCCATCATCTGCTCCTTTCACATTGAATGAGGAACCACATGCGCTTCAGTCGTGGCAAGCCATGCCGTGCACCNNTGGTGTCTACCATATTATACACGACAGCGTAAAAAGTACACAGAGGAAAATAGTGACATGACTTGCGTTGTTCACAGATTGTGTAAAATAATCCACATAGGGAGGGATTGCGTGAAACGAAAGGATGTCTGGTTTGTACCACTGTATGATGGTCTGCGCCCTGTCATCGTCGGCATGGCGCGCCGCTACGCCCGGACGTGGGGGCTCGACGCCGATGACCTGATCCAGATTGCCGGCTATGCCCTGTGGTCTTGCTGTGGCCGGTACCAGGGCCGTCCGCTCGACGAGCAGCTGCGTATCGGCAACACTGTCGCGAGGCGGACCATGCTGCACTGGTGCGACCACGAGGGCCGTACACCCACGCACCTCGGCACGGCGGGGACGTCGCCGTGGTTCACTGCCGGCACCGGTGACGCCTTCCTGTCACCTCAGGAGGAACAATGAGCGACCTCACGGCACACCGGACGAGTTCGGACATCGNNGTCATCGCCAAAGAACGCCACTGTTCGGTCACGACGGCTGTCAAGCGCTTCAAGCAGGGCATGGACGACCTCAGGCGTGCCATCCTACTGGTCGAGGGCAAGCTGCCGTAGTCTTACGCCTCCGTCATTCCCCCCCCGAGTATTTCTTTTCAATACCCCTGAGCATTTCAGTTCAATACGAGGGGCGTTCTGAGGGGTGCTTTCGGCGCAGGCGGGAATCCATCCTTGCACCGCCGCGTGGGTTGGCGTTCTGACTCCATGGGGCACGATGCTGTGGTGTGGCTGTGTTGGGTGTTCAGGAACAGTCCTTGATATTGTAGAGATACGGTGAATACTTGTTTGTAGAACTATAGATAGATAAACAGCACAAGACGGATCGGATGTGTTTTTGTTGACTGTGTTCCACGGTGCTGCCACCGTCACAGGCGCTGAAAGTTCATCCTGAAGGGGAGGAATACCCTATGAGAAAGGTTCTGTCAGTTTTCATCGCAGTATGTCTCGTCCTGTCACTGTGCACCGGTGTCTTCGTGTCGGTTCTGTCGGCAAAAGCAACAACAGCCCCCGTTCTCGTAGCAGGAATCACCGTCACAAGTGAAGGGTTTGCCACGACAGTCATGAATGGAAAAACCCTTCAAATGAACGCTACTGTTCTTCCAACTAATGCCACCGATCCGAGCGTCATCTGGTTAGTGGGAAATGCTGAAGGAACAGCAACAATTGATGCCTCAACAGGAATATTGACTGGAACGAGTGTTGGTCGCGTAATAGTAGAGGCTCTTGCCCATGATGGTTCAGGCATAAAGGGCTATCAAGCCATCACTGTTTCCACGAAGGAACAGGCGGTCATCGTTCTTCAGATCGGGAAGTCTACGTTCACCGTCAATGGGATTTCGAATGGTTCGCTCGATTCACCACCCATCATCAAGAACGGGAGAACCCTTGTGCCCATACGTACAATCATCGAAGCGCTCAAAGGATCGATAGGTTGGGATGGAACCACCAGAAAGGCGACAGTGACTCTTGGAAGTACGACTATTGAACTCTGGATTGGCAAGAATGTCGCAACCGTAAATGGTAAAAACACCCCCATCGATTCAACGAATGCCTTGGTAGTCCCCGAGATCATCAGTAGCAGAACCATGCTTCCCCTGAGATTCGTCTCTGAGAATCTTGGATGCTCTGTCGTCTGGGCAACTGCAACCAAAACAATCACGATCACATACATGCCCTAGCAGAGAGTGATACGCGACCCCCGGTCACAGGGTCACTGGCTGGGGGGTCGCTTTCCTGTGTGACCGTGTCAACTCACGTAAGAACGGAGGTGAACCGCCCTGCCTCCGTCATTCCCGCTGCCGGCTACACCTTCACCGGCTGGTCCGGTGGCCTCACGGGCAGCACGAACCCCGCGACCATCACCATGGATGCCAGCAAGACTTTGGGGTCAGCTGGTACATTTGCCACCTGACACGGAGAGTTGTCCGTCGCAAAAGAACAGACTGGATTCCCGCCTTCGCGGGAATGACGAAATCTTGCGGGAATGACGGAAAAACACCTGAGTCGCCCGGACATCTGGCGGTTTGCCTGCAGTGACTGTCATTTATGTCCATGAACGTCCGTTCTGAAGAGGAAAAACGTCAGTTGTACATATCTTGTTATACAAGAAGTCGATTGACTTGTATAGCAAGATATATATGATGCTCGCAGGAGGCACCATATGAGCATCACTATTCGCAAGACGGGGAACAAAGAGTACGCGTACATGGTGCACCGTGATGGCGCGCGCATGGTCCAGTCCTACATCGGTCCGCTCACCCGGCCCGAGGTACGGCGGAGAGTCGACGCGGCGCAACGGGCGACGACGATGCCCTTGCATACCATGCGGCTGTTTGCCGGTGTGGATCCCAGCGCCCTCTCCCTGCAGAGGGACGCCGCTGCCATTATCGCATGTCTGCTGGAACAAGGAGATTTGGAGGACCTGCGCTGGCTCGCCGGCGTCTACCCCGAGAGTACTATCATCGACGTTGTCCTCTCCGCGAAGAGCTTGTCGGCGAGGGCACGCAACTTCTGGATGGTGTGGTTCGAGGTGCCCGATGCATCCTGAGTGCGTAGAAGAGAAGGCGCGTATCCTGATGAGCCGGGTGGGGCCGACCCTGGGCATGCATGGAGGGGTTCTGGCAGGGGGGACGGGGTTGGCGCTGTACCTGGGGCACCGGACCTCCGGCGACCTTGAGTTCTTCGCTCAGCAGGTGTTCAGACCGTCCGGCATCCTCGAGGAATTGCGCGGGCTTGCCAGCGTCGTGGAGTCCGTGACGATGGGGGACGACGCGATGATCGTGCAGGCAGACGGCGCCCAGCTCTTGCTGACGCAAACCCCGGCGCGTTTCGCGGAGTCTACCACGAAATTGAATGGTTGTGACGTCGCCGGTGTCGTGGACATTGCAGCCATGAAGCTGCTGGCTGTCAGTCAGGGCGGTACGCGCAGTGACTTCGTGGACTTATATACCGTTCTCCAGACCGTCCCCTTCCGCAAGGTTGCACGCAATGCTCTGGAGCGGTATGGAGTGACCGTCCTCGAGCCGCTGGTCATCGGCAAGGGGTTTGTCTGGTTCGAGCACGCCGACGTTCAGGAGGACCCCGTCTACGTTGGGACTCCTGTTGCGTGGGACCACATCAGGGACTTCTTCCGGTCAAGTCTGCGGCAGTTCGTGTTTGACCTCGACGCGGAGCGACAGACCCTGGAACGGGGTTAACGGGTAAGGGCAGGACTGGATTCCCGCCTTCGCCGAAAGCACCCCTCAGAACGCCCCTCGTATTGAACTGAAATGCTCAGGGGTATTGAAAAGAAATACTCGGGGGGGAATGACGGATGCCCGCGGGAATGACGGATGCCTGCGGGAATGACGAGCCAAGGGATGTCTAGTGCTGCGTGTTCAGCGCCTGTGCGACAGCAACTGACAGCTCGTAGGGATGGAACGGCTTCTGGACCCAGCCCGTGAACCCGGCCGCAGTCGCTTCCGGCAGACGCCCATCCAGGCCGAAACCGGTGGACAGCACAGCGCGTGTCCCACTGTCGATGGTCTTGAGTGCCTTCAGGGTCTGGATGCCATCCATGCCAGGCATGTTCAGGTCGATGACGATGAGGTCAGGGCGCCGTTCCTGTGGCTGCGTGGCATACCAGGACACTGCAGCGTCGCCGGAACTGCATTCGTCGACGACGTAGCCGAGTTGCCTGAGGATATCGGCCGAAACCTTCCGGACAGCATCCTCGTCGTCGACGACGAGGATGCGCCCATGACCAGAAACAGGCTGCTGCTGGCTGTTGATGGACGGAGTTCCTGTAATCTCCGTGAACGGCAGGTACATACGGAACACTGACCCCCGACCTTCTTCAGAGTATACATGGATGGTTCCGCCGTGATTGCGGACGATGCCGTAGACCATGGCTAGTCCCATGCCGGTCCCCTTGCCGACACCCTTGGTCGTGAAGAACGGCTCGAACATGTGTGGCATGTTCTCGACAGGAATACCGCACCCCGTGTCTTCGACGTCAGTCTGCAGGTACCACCCTTCACGAGTTTCTGGATGGAGCTGGCAGAACAAGGCGTCCAGATGCACGTTTCGCGTCCTGAAGGACAACGTACCGCCGTTGGGCATCGCATCTCTGGCGTTGATGCCGAGGTTCAGCAGGACCTGCTGCAGCTGGGTGGAATCGCCCATGACCGATGAGTGGGTTGCATCCAGCTCTTCAGCGATCACGATACTGCGTGGGATAGTCCGTTCCAGCAGACTGCACACTTCATGGATGACCGTATGCAGGTCGACGGAGATATCCTCGATCTTCCCCTTGCGTGCGAAGCCCAGCAGGCGGCGAGTGAGGTCGGCCGCCTTCACAGCTGCCTGACTGATGGTGGCTGCACCTGCTGCCTCGGGAGAACCCGGGGGCAGGGAGTACGTCAACAGGTCCGCATAGCCCATGATGGCGGTCAGCAGATTGTTGAAGTCGTGGGCGATGCCTCCCGCCAGCAATCCGACCGCTTCCATTTTCTGGCTCTGACGCAGTTCCTCTTCTCGGTGCGCCTCTTCGGTGGCGTCATGAATGATGACACAGTACCCCCGGGTCTGGCCTTCGGGCTGGCGAATAGCGCGCACAGTGACACGCAGGGTCAGTGGCGTCCCGTCGGAACGGGTCATGATCAGCATTCCTGTCCACGGCTGTCCCGAAAGCATCGCTGCGCCAGCACGTTGATGGAGTTCCTCAAAGCCCGGCCCGGCAGGAAACTCGGCGAGTGTCTTCCCCAGGATGCTCGCAGCCGGTACGCCCAGGATGTGTTCCAGCCCCTGGTTTGCGTACTGTAGCCGTTCGTCTTCGTCGAGGATGACGATTCCCTCGGACACCTGGTCCATGGCAGTCAGGATCAGCGTATGCTCCGCCTCGGCAGCAAGACGTTCCGAGATGTCGGTGAAAATGACAACGATGGCCGTCCTGCCACCAGTCTCGGCGAGGGAGAGGCGTGCCTCGACGGGATAGGTCGTGCCATCGCGCCGCTGTGCGGTCGTACGCAGCATAGCGGTTGACCGTATGCCAGCCCGGACGAGCTCAAGTGCCTCGGCAAGACGCTGAGCAGTCATCTCGGGCGCTACGTCGACCGGTTTCATCTGCTGCAACTCATCCAGGGAATACCCCAGATTCTGCGTTGCCCGCAGGTTGGCCTGCATGAACGAGAGGGTGTCACCGTCAACAACGTAGATTTCATCGGACGATTCGTCGACCGCCCGTCCCAGCTGAGCTATTTCGGCTTCGTGGGCCTGTCGTTCCGTCACGTCGCGGATGACGCTGATGATCACTTGTTCACCGTTGTAGTCGGCACTGTGGGAACTCACCTCGACAGGGAACGCCGAACCGTCCTTGCGCATTTGTGTCGTCTCGAAGACAATGGGTCCTTTGGCCACCTGGGCGAACTGGGTGGGGATGGTTGCTCTCGCCTCTGGGGCCCGCAAGTCCTTTATGCCCAGTCTCAGCAGCTCGTCATGGGTGTAGCCATATGCTGTGCAAGCGGCCGTGTTGGCCTCGCGGATGCTGCCATTGGGAGCGATGAACAGGATGATGTCATGCGTGTTTTCGGACAGCAGCAGGTACAGGAGCTGGGCCTGTTCGGCCAGCACACGGTCCGAGATGTCGCGGACGACGCAGACGAGGCCCCCGTCGGGAAGGGACGCGAGAGAAAGCTCCTGGGGAAACACTGACCCATCGCGGCGTCTGCCGACCGCCTCACCTTGCCAGTGGCCCTGGCTTTGCAGGATGGGGAAGACCTGCTCGTCGATGAAGTGCAGCTGTTTATCATCATACAGGATGCGCCAGGACTGCCCGATAAGGTCCTCGGCGTGCGCAAAGCCGTAGGCGGCGGCGTGCGCTGCGTTGGCGTAGACGTACCGCCCAGCGGCATCCAGCAGGGCCATGCCATCTATCGAGGCGTCCAGCGCCTGACGGTACAGCTCCCATGTCTCATGGGTACTCATGTCTACCCTCCACGTCCAATGAATGGGCATCAGCGTCATCCAGCGCCGGCTGCTGAACCATCGTGACGATCTCGCCTGTCGTAGTCACTTGGGCGTACGTGCCATTCAGCGCCGCGAGGAAGGCTCGCTGGACCATGGCCGCAGGCACCGTTTCTCCGGTAAACGCCAGATCCCGGGTGGCGCACGCGTCGGCTGCAACAATGCACTCGAACCCGTAGTCACAGGCAGCGCGCGTCGTCGCGTCGATACACATGTGGGTCATCATGCCGCAGATGACCAGGCGGGAGACCTGATCCGTCCGCAGTAACTCCAGCAGGTTCGTTTCACGGAAGCTGTTGGGATGATGCTTGCGAACGACGGCTTCACCGGGAAGAGGACGAATGCTGCTGTCGAGACTGATACCGGGAGAGCCGGGTCTGAATGAGGTCGCTTCGAGGTCGAGGGACACGTGCTGGATGAAGATAGCGGGCAGGTGGTTGTACCGGAAATGGGCGAGCAGCTTTCGAGCCTGAACGGCTGCTTCGACGGGGCCATCGAGGGGCATTGCGCCACCCGGGAAGTACTCCTTCTGGATGTCGACGAGCAGCAGAGCGGTTTTCACTGGTCAGGTTGCAAATGTACCACTCTGGGTTATTTACCAGCTGACCCCAGAGGACACTCCTCAAGGGCGGCGATTTTGTCGAGGCGTGGCTGGTGACGCCCATCCTGATAGGTCGCGTTCAGCCAGGTGACGACGCAGTCGAGCGCGATCTCCTCGGCTGTCGTCCGACCGCCAAGCGCGAGCACGTTGGCATTGTTGTGTTCCTTGGCCATCCGTGCCGTATAGCCGTCGTAGACCAGTGCGCAGCGGACGCCGGCGATCTTGTTGGCCGCGATGCTGGCGCCGATGCCGGTACCGCAGATGGCGATGCCGACTGTGGTTGGATCTGCTACGACCTTGCGGCCTACCGCTGCTGCGAAATCGGGATAGTCGACGGCGCGCTCACCGCTGTCGGTGCCCAGGTCCTCGACTTCATAGCCCTTGAGCGTCAATGCATGGGTGAGGAACGACTTGAGGCGAAATCCACCGTGATCGGAACCAATGATGATTTTCATGTACTCACCTCGGTCTGAGGAATGGGATGCGAAGAGACAACAGCGCAATGAGTAATCCAAGCGCCATGCCTCCGACTACTTCGAAGAAGGAATGTCCGACAAGTTCGGTGAAGTGCTTATAGTCGAAGCTGTCCCCCCACTTGAACTCTTCGAACATGGCATTCAGGGTCCGTGCGTGCTTGCCGACTTCCTGGCGGACGCCCGAAGCGTCGAATACGACGACGCCGCTGAAGACTATGCAGATGGCAAACAAGGGGGATGCGAAGCCTTCCGTGAATCCCACCATCGCCGTCAGGGCTGTAGCGGTAGCGCTGTGCGAACTGGGGAATCCGCCGCTGGACAGGAGGAGTGGCCACTTCCATTCATGATACTCGCCGTAGTGGATGAGCGGCTTGATGCCCTGTGCAATGAGGTCCGCGATGATCGCGACTATCAGGATATTGTTGTCCCAGAGGTTGTTCACGCTCACCCCTTCGGCTGCCATTGATAATCCACACGAAGAGTATACAGTGATGAGGTAGTTTGTAAACGCG
>NZ_QXIW01000031.1:171065-287014 GCF_003570985.1 Candidatus Cryosericum hinesii | reverse complement strand
CACTTCATAGCAGATCCTCCTCTGTATCACAATATCAACTTCCCAATAACCAACCTTACGTCATTACCCACCATCGCAGGAGTTTTTTGAGGACACCGCCGGTCTCTGGTGGTACAAACCGAGGCGGCACCGACGTCGACAAGCTCGAAACACTATACTACGGCGGCTGTCCAACCGATCTCAAGGGAACCTGGACTGAAGTGGAGGAGAACCTGAATACGTGCGAAAAGGGCAGCCACGACCAGTCTTGGTCACCTTCGCGCGCTGTCATGTCGATGGCCTGCCGGAATACTACTGCAATCATTGACTCGGCGGCCCGGATGAACAGCACCCTATACGGGGTCTTCTTTTCAATGCTTAAGTTCAGTTTGGCGCGCATTCCAATCCTGTCAAGCCTTTCTGTTCAGGTGGGGTTCATCGTATCTTCGGCTACACGGCACCGCCAGGGTGGCCTCAATCTCATGGCAATTCTGTCAAGACAATCACAAGATAGAGAGAAAGCCCACAGCGCTGTTACGCCGTGGGCTTCTTGCACATATACAAACGATGTGTGTTTAGTTTGCAGCCGCTATCCGACGGGTGTCCCGTGCGATGACCAATTCTTCGTTGGTCGGGATAACCAGAACCTTGATTCGCGAAGATGGTTTGCTGATGTCTGCCGCCTCACCGCGCTTCTTGGTGCGATTCGTTTCGGCATCGAGTTCTACGCCCAGGAACTCCATGTCCTTGACGACCATTTCACGAACGATATCGCTGTTTTCACCTATCCCGCCTGTAAATACGATCGCATCGGCTCCGTTCATGGCCGCAATATACGAGCCAATATACTTCTTGAGCCTGTAACAGAACACTTCCAGTGCCAGCGTCGCACGCTTGTCGCCCTTGGCAGACTCTTCCTCCAGAGTGCGGAAGTCATTGCTGACGCCCGAAATGCCCAGAACGCCTGAGTGCTTGTTGAGCAAAGCATTGATCTGCTGAAGGTTCAGTTCTTCCTTCCCCATAATATAGAGGGGGACAGCAGGATCGATGTCTCCACAGCGCGTCCCCATGGGTAGCCCTTCGAGAGGAGTGAACCCCATGGATGTATCGACGGATCTGCCGTGATCGACAGCGGTAACGGAAGAGCCATTGCCCAGATGACACGTGATAAGCTTGAGTTCATCGACGGCCCTTCCCAGCATTGCGGCAGCCTCATACGAAACGTAGTAGTGGCTGATGCCGTGAAAACCGTATTTGCGGATGTGGTTCCGGGCGTAGAAAACGTAAGGGATCGCATACATGAACGCTTTGTCCGGCATCGTCTGGTGGAATGCGGTGTCGAAGACGGCAACCTGGGGAACCTTGGGCAACAGCTCCGAGATGGCGTAGATACCCGCAAGATTCGGCGGGTTGTGGAGAGGTGCGATGTCAATGCACTCCTCGATTTTGGCCACCACCTCGGGGGTAATCAGTGTCGATTCCGAGAACGATTCGGCACCATGGACCACACGGTGCCCGACAGCCTGAATGTCCTCAATGCTCGTGAGGACACCTTTTTCCGGGTCAACCAGGACTTGCAGGATGAGCTCGATGCCGGCGTGGTGCTCAAGGACCTCGTGAACAGAGACAAGCTTCTTCCGTCCGGCAACCGTGTGACCGAGCTGTGCCTCGGCAGTGCCGATCTTCTCCAGCAGGCCTTCGGCCAGCTGCTGGTCATCGTCGTACAGCTTGTACTTGATAGAAGAGCTGCCACAGTTCAGGATCAGAACCTTCATATCTTCTCCTCCGCGTTGTCGACAGGAGTCTCATAGCTGTAGAAGCCCTTGCCCGTCTTCACTCCCAGGTGCCCACGTCGAGCCAGATTCCGGACAAGCGCCTGTGGACGATATCGAGTCTCGCCAAGCTCGCGGAAGAGGTGCTCCGACCACCCGAGGACGATATCCAGCCCGATCTGGTCGGCCAGAGCAAACGGGCCCTTGTTGAAACCGAATCCAAGGCGCATGGCGACATCGATGTCCTCCTTGCTGGCCGTTCCTTCCTGGTAGAGCATAATGGCTTCGTTGATAAGGGGCACGACAAGGCGCGCCGTGATGTAGCCTGGGTTTTCGAGCACGTCGACGGGGGTCTTGCCCATGCGGCGTGCCAGTTCCTTCGCACGGTCGACGGTCGCTTGAGACGTGTGGACGCCTCGCACCATCTCGACCAGTTTGATCGCCGGGACAGGCGCGAGGAAGTGCATGCCTACGAGACGCTCCTTGTTGACCATCTTCAACGCGATGTCAGTGATGGGCAGGATAGCAGTGTTGCTGACGTAGGTGACCTCAGCGGGGCACATCTGTTCAAACTGAGACTCAAGTTGGGCAAACAGCTCCTGCTTGGCCGCAAGGTCATCCGGAATGGCCTCGATGACAAGGTCGACGCTGCCCACGTCACTGCGATTCAACGTGAACTTGATGTGGGAAAGCAGGACCTTCTTCTCCGATCCTGTAATGCCCCATCGCTGGAGTTCGAGATTGAGACTGTTCTCGATGCTCTGGCGGGCATGCGTCAGTCCGTCCTCCGTTTGGTCGACGAGCACCACCTCGAGACCGTGCGCTGCTGCGTCCTGAGCAATTCCCGCTCCCATGACACCGGCACCAAACACCGCAATCTTTCGAATTTCCATGTTCACCTCTCCTGGTACGAGATAGGAAGAGTGGCACGCAGTGCGCCCACTGTAATCCTCACGTTAGTGCAGGTCTCCTCTACTTTCGCGCATCTCCTCGTCGCTGAGACCGAAGTAGTGGCCCAGTTCATGCAAGACCACGTGCTGGACAAGAGGCATCAGCTCGTCGACCGTATCGACCGAGGATTCGAGAGGCACCTTGAACACGCTGATCTTGTCGGGCAAAGTACCACTGTAGTGCGGTCCCCGATCCCTGAGCGGAACCCCCTGGTACAATCCCAGCAGGCCGTAGCCGTTGACAACTCCGGTACGCTTCAAAACATCCATCGGAGGGAAATCCTCGACGACGACGTCGATGTTCTTGAGCGCCGTCCTGAACTGGTCAGGAAGCGTGACAAGAGCGACGAGCACGAGTTCTTCGAAGTCCTTCTGTTCCAGTTCAATCACGACGCATCCTGCTCCCTGATCCGACCGATAGATATCATATACTTATCATACCACAACCATTGGAGAGGCCAACACCGTTGTATGACGCCGGCATCTGCAACGCCGATCCCGGCGGCCGGCCCTCTCGCCATGACACCGTATATGCTCACAATTCTTGCATTACCGCAGGACTTCCTTTAGTATATCGATGAGGGATGCCGTAAGGCATGCAACTGGGCACTAGGAACGGCTGGAGCTTTCTGGCTCATCTCCTGGTGTCCAGCCCCTCAGCGATCGATTTCACCGTGTGCCTCGGGAGGTGTCCATGAAACAACGCAACGTCGTTCGCACCATCTACTTGTATCTCGTCACAGTAGTCGGGATCGTCATGGCTCTTACCGGGCTTATCGGGGCAATCACCAATGTCCTCAATATGTATGTCTTCCGTCTGATCACGTCGGACAGCATGCAGAACGAACTGGCGTCACTGCTGTCCTTCGCCTCCGCGGTGGCAGTCGGCGTGCCGGTCTGGCTGTACCACTGGGACATCATCCAGGAAACACGCCAGCATGCGCCAAAACTTGCGACAGCTCCCGCCGCAGTGACAAACGAACCCATCGCAGCTACTATGCCACCACAGCCGGAGGCTCGCCGGGATCTCATCAGAAGGCTCTACATCTATCTGCTATCCGCCATTGGGCTGTTCATCGTCATGTTCAACCTCATCAACATCGCCCCCGATGTCTATCGGGCGTTCTTCATGTCGCTGAGTCCGGTGACAACCCCCGTACAACCCAACATCACCGGTCCCGCCTCGTTGAACAATACGTACGCGATCCAGAGCCTTATCAGAAACATCGTCGCCGTTCTCGTCGGGACTCCCGTCTGGTTGTACCACTGGCATCTCGGACAGCGCGAACATCGGGACCCGCTGGGCAACTGACACAAGCGAAGCAACACACGGACCTCATCAGAACACTCTGTCCACGAAGGCGCCAAGTCCCTTGCAGCAGCTCAATCGCAAGTCTGTAAAGGGCTTTGCGTCTTCTTGTTTTGAGGCCGTTTAGTATATAATGGCTACGTGGCAATCAATCCTGCAGAGGAGAAAAATGGGTAAGAAAAATGTTCCCCGGTCCCTTGGCCGTAGCTCCCGCAGTCGCCGTGTCGATGGGTTGCGAGAGGACCCGCCTGACGGCGGGAATAATAGCACCGTAGTTCCGTTGACCCCAGGGCTGTCTCGGCCTGGACGGTCCCAACTTTCTGCCATGGTGGGTGTCAGACCGTGACAGGAAGATTCTGGCGCCAAGAGGGGCAGCACCTGCCCTCTCCACCGCTGTAAGGGAGTGAGGCCATGAAAGCACTGGAAGTACGCAACATCTCCAAGATGTTCCCCGGAAATCTTGCGAATGACAACATCTCGTTCTCAGTCGAAAAGGGAGAGATTTTTGCCATCGTCGGCGAAAACGGTGCGGGCAAGAGTACTCTGATGAACATCATCTACGGCATCTACACACCATCGGGCGGAGATATCCTGGTCAACGAGAACGAAGTCAATATCCGTTCGGTCGAGGACGCAATCAAGCTCCGGATGGGCATGGTGCACCAGGAATTTATGCTGATTCCAAGGTTCACCGTCACCCAGAACATCGTCATCGGCGATGAGCCGCACAAGGGAATCTTCCTTGACTACGGCAGGGCGGTGCGCGAAGTCCGGGAACTCTCGGAGCGCGTCTCGCTGACCGTAGATGCCACAGCTCTTGCGGGCGACCTGCCCGTCGGCGTCCAGCAGCGTATCGAAATTCTCAAGGTGTTGCGCAGAGGTGCCGAGATCCTCATTTTTGATGAGCCCACGGCCGTTTTGACACCCGAGGAGACTGTCGAACTGTTCGTGACCATGCGCAAGCTGCAGGCTGAGGGAAAGACCATCCTGTTCATCAGCCACAAGCTGAAAGAGGTCATGGAGATCGCCGACCGCATAGCGGTCCTGCGTCGCGGCAAGCTCCAGGGCATCGTGAACAAGAAGGACACAAACGAAGAGGAACTGGCTCGCATGATGGTCGGCCGCAACGTCGTCCTCGAGATTCCCAAGATCGACGTAGAAGTAGGAGCTGTGGCATTTGCATGTCACGATCTGCACGTCAGAAACAACCGTGGATACGAGGCCGTCAAGGGTATGAGCTTCGACGTTCACGGCGGAGAGATCGTCGGCATTGCAGGCGTTCAGGGCAACGGCCAGGATGAACTGGTCAACGCCATGATCGGTTTCTCGCATCCAGTCTCGGGTTCGATGGAGCTCAACGGAAAGAACATGCGCATGGTCACGACGGCGCAACTGCGCAAGGAAGGCATGAGCTACATCACCGAAGACCGTGCACGCAGAGGTCTTGTCATGCCATACACAGTACGCGAGAACTCCGTCATGGGTCAGCACCTGGATAGACCGTTCAGCAGGGGTATCAGGATGGACTACGACAAGATCGGGGAGTTTGCTGAAGGGAAGGTCAAGGAATATGATATACGCCCTGGCGACGTCTATGACACGGCAGGATCCCTCTCCGGCGGCAACCAGCAGAAGCTCATCCTGGCCCGTGAGCTGTCGATGCCACACAACTTCCTGATCGCTTCACAGCCGACACGCGGCCTGGATGTGGGCGCCACTGAATTCGTCTATCGCAAGCTGCTTGAGGAGAAGAAGGCCGGCAAGGCCATCCTGCTCATCTCGCTCGAACTTTCTGAAATCCTCGGCCTGTCCGATCGCATTCTGGTCATGTTTGAAGGCCGCATCGTCGGAGAGACAACCCCGGACAAAACGACCGAGGAGGCCCTGGGTCTCCTGATGCTCGGCGTTGGTATCGACGAGAAGGTGCAATCGTGAGCGAAAGCAATTTCACCACCAAGTTCCTCAAACTCTTCGGCATCGACAACCAGGGACACAGTCGGAGAGACTATCTGAATATCTGGGTCCCTCTCATCTCCGTGGGCCTGGCTCTGATCCTCGGCATGATTGTCATAGCCGCCTCCGGGCGAAATCCCTTTCAGGCATACGGGCTCCTGTTTGGCGATTCGGGACTCATCCCCGGTGGACCAGCATGGCGGCGCGAGTTCGCCGAACTACTCATCAAGAGCGCCATGTACATTGCGACAGGTCTTTCGGTCGCACTGGCATTCAAGGGTGGCCTGTTCAACATCGGCGCCGAGGGTCAGTTCTGGGTAGGCGCCATTGTAGCGACCTTCTTTGGATATTGGTCTCCCGTAGCCCATACTTTTGGGGCGATGTACATTGCCCTGGGGAGCTTCGGCTGGATAGCGCAACTCCTGCATGGAGCCATCTGCATCATCATGGGCATGCTTGCGGGCGGTGCATGGGCGGCAGTCGCCGGCTATCTCTATGTCAAGCGCGGCGTCAACATCGTCATCGGCACGATCATGCTCAACTGGATCGCCTGGTTCCTGATCACAAGCTGGCTGGTGATTGGGCCCATGACGCCTCCCTCCCAGACGTTCACTTCCGGCACCTTCTATGTGGCTGACACAGCCAAGCTGTTGCGGATCATGATGCCGACACGCCTCAACACCAGTATCCTGCTGGTGTTGCTTGCGGCGTATGCCACCTGGTTCCTACTGTACAAGACGACGATCGGCTACGAGATCCGGGCCATCGGCTACACCGCCAACATCGGCATGGAAGCCCCGCGTGCACAGGGGATCAACATCAGCCGCCGCATCATGCAGCTCATGTTCTTGTCCGGAGCCCTTGCAGCGCTTGGTGGCACCTTCTTCATCCTGGGTATGCAGTACCAGTTTCCCAACACCGCGATCATGGGGTACGGCTGGACTGGCATCGCCATTGCATTGATCGGCCAGAGCGAACCCATGGGTGTCGTGCTGGCAGGGCTGTTCATCGGCGCACTACGCACCGGAGCCACGTCCATGCAGGTCGCCAACATTCCCAAGACATTCTCCGACATCATCGAGGGCATGGCCGTCGGCTTCATCGCCATGCAGGTCGCCGTGCGGTACTACCTTGTCAAGATTATCCAGCACCGCCGCGCCCGCAGGGATCCGCCGGCGGACCAGGAGGCCGCAGCATGAACATCGCACAGATCAACCTCACGATTGCCCAGATGCTGGACTACACCATGCCGATCCTGTTTGCCGCGCTGTGTGGCGTCCTCAGTGAAAACGCAGGCGTCGTCAACATTGGTTTGGACGGCATCATGCGTTTCGGCGCGTTTTTCGGGCTGCTCGGCGCATTTTTCTCTCACTCCCCGTGGATCGGCCTGCTGTTCGGTATCGCCATCGGTTGCCTGGTGGGAGCACTCCACGCCTTCATCACGATCAGGTGGAATGGTGACCAGACCGTCTCCGGAGTAGCCATCAACGTCATCGCCGTTGGCCTCATGACGTACTTGCTGGAATTCGTCTTCAGCACGACCGGGTATTCGCCGCAGATCCAGAACTACTTTGGAGCCCAGGCCTACCGCGTGCATCTCCCTTTCCTTGCCAAGATACCCCTTCTGGGCGCCTTCTCCAACCTGTCGTTCATGATATGGTTCGGCTTTATCTGTACGGTTCTCATGCACGTGCTCCTGTACCACACGGTCCTCGGCCTGCGCATCCGTACCTGCGGTGAGAATCCCAAGGCAGCAACGACACTCGGTATCAACGTATTCCGTATTCGCTGGTTCGCTGTCGTCGCAGGAGCCGCACTCGCAGGCATTGGTGGTGCTACGCTGTCCATTAGCTCATTCTCGGGATTCAGCGACTCCATGCCCAACGGTGTCGGGTTCATTGGCCTGGCCGCCATGATCTTTGGCAAATGGACCCCATTTGGCGCTCTTGGAGCGGCACTGCTGTTTGGGACAGGCCAGATCGTGCAATCCATCATCGCCGTCACGGGTATTGCTCCCAAGCTGGCGCCCGGGCTCACTCTTATTCTGCCATACGTTCTTACACTGGCTGTCCTTGCAGGTTTCGTCGGCAAGTCTATCGCTCCCGCGGCAGACGGCCTCCCGTATTACAAGGAACAGCGCTAGTCGATCCTTATACCGGTCGCCGTGGGGACATTGTCCTCCGGCGACCTTTTCACTACTCCCATGGAGGTGAGTCATGAGCAGTCAATCGGGTGAACAAAAAATGCAATGGGCGATCCGTCACATGCCGATCCTGTCATCAGTTGCCGAGCGCTTCGAGAAGGAACAGCCCTTTGCCGGGCTCAATGTCGTCATCGCTCTCCACCTGGAGGCCAAGACAGCCAACCTGGCCTGCGTGATGCAGCGTGGCGGCGCCAAGGTCGCCATTACGGCGTCCAACCCCATCACCACACAGGACGACGTGGCTCAGGCACTTGCGGAACGTGGAGTCACGGTCTTCGCCAAACGCGGCGAGACGCCGGCTGAATACAAGGAATATTTCAGCAACGTCCTGGCCACCAAACCCAACCTGCTGATCGATGACGGTGGGGATCTCGTGAGCGCCGTTCACTTCGAGCATCCAGAACTATTGCCCGCCATTGTGGGAGCATGCGAAGAAACCACGACCGGAGTCACCCGCGACCGTGCGTTGGCCCGCGCGGGCAAACTGGCCTTCCCGATCATCGGGGTCAATGAAGGCCTGTGCAAACACCTCTTCGACAATCGTTTCGGCACAGGACAATCCGCCTGGGACGGCATTCTGCGGACGACCAACATGAACATCGCCGGCAGGATTGTGGTCGTTGCCGGGTATGGATGGGTTGGCAAGGGGGTAGCCATGCGTGCCAGAGGCCTCGGCGCCCAAGTCGTCGTCACGGAAGTCGATCCTGTGAAGGCCGTCGAAGCCCACATGGAAGGCTATCAGGTCATGCCAATGCTCGAGGCCGCAAGAATCGGTGAGATCTTCATTACCTGCACGGGCGATGCGAAGGTCATCTCCAAGGAACATTTCGCCGTCATGAAGGAGGGTGCCATCCTGTGCAACGCTGGGCACTTCGATATCGAAGTCGACGTTCAACATTTGCGGAACAAGGACCCTCAGCACCACGAAGTCCGGCACAATATCGAGGAGTATACTTCCGATGGCAAGCACTTCTATGTCCTGGGCGAGGGGCGCCTTGTCAACCTGGCATGCGCCGACGGGCACCCCATCGAGATCATGGACCTGACATTCGCGTTGCAGGCGTTGTCGGCTGAGTACCTGGTCAGACACCAGGAGTCACTGCCTAATGAACTCATTAATGTACCCGAGACGATCGACGACATGGCATCGAGAGCTTTCCTTGCTTCCTGTGGCCTGTCCATCGACACACTGACCGAAGAGCAGAGAGCGTACCTCAGCTCATACTAGACCTCAGAGATAGACATAAATCATGCCGAAGCCAAGGGCCGGACGTTACGTCCGGCCCTTGGCAATGGAACGTTCATGAAACGGTTCTAGCCCAGAGCGTACCAATCTCCTCCGTCCCGCTTGACTCGGTGCAACGCTTCATCCGCTCGTGCGATGATGTCGGCAGCTGACGCGTCCTTGTAGTCAACCATCGACCCTCCGACCGAAACGGAGACCTCAATAACGTTCTTCAGACTCTCCGGCGATGACAGGACCGAGTGGTGGACGAGCCCGACGAGCCGTTCGCTGAGCTTCTCAACCCCATCAAGTTCGATAAGCGGACACACGATGATGAACTCGTCACCACCAAACCGGGCGAGGAAATCCATCGAGCGCATCGTGCGCTGCACAACAGAGGCGACAAACTTCAGCGCTTCGTCTCCTGCCAGATGTCCAAAGGTGTCGTTGATATTCTTGAACTTGTCGACATCGATCACGACAAGCCCAAATCGCTGAAAATGCCGCTTGAACAGCCCGTATTGCTGATCCAGGATCGTGTCGATGTAGTGCCGATTGTAGAGACCGGTCAACTGGTCGATGATCGATGCGTCAGATAGCTGCTTCAGCCTCTCCGTAAGAGCGCTTCCAGCCACCGATTGGAGTTCACCGAATACCTCCACGCCATACCGTTCATCTCCGACCTGCAGGACCAACGCCTTGATGTAGACAGCCAACCGCTCTCCGTCTTTCCGCTTAAGGAAAACTTCCTTGGCCTCCTGCCGCTCGCCGGTCTCGATGCATTTCTGCAACGGGCACCCGTCGAAACACAGGTTCTTGCCGAGAACATCGGTATGAACCAGGATGTTGTCGTAGCAGTGCCTGTTCAGAACTTCGTCAGATGAATAGCCGGTAATGCGTTCCGCCCCCTTGCTCCAGAAAACAATCTGGCGCTCTGCGGTCGTTACGTACACGCCGTCCGAAACAGCGTCCAGGATTCCGCGCAGGCTCTCATCAAGTACTCCCACATTCATCATACCCTCCTGATTGGCAAAAATCGTGCGCCCCCCACCCCGCAATCACGAGATCGTGACAACGACGGGGGTATGGTCTGACGGCTTCTCCCAGCGCCTCGGCTCGACGTCGACCACGCAGTCGACAATATGCACGGACAACGCCTCCGAACCCCAGGCATAGTCGATGCGCATGCCCATGTGGCGCTTGAACATGTTCATGCGATAGTCCCACCAGGTAAACTGCTGCTCACTGTGGAATTTCCGGAACAGGTCGACGAAACCCCACCCGCATAGATTCTCGAGTGCCTCACGCTCTTCCTGCATGAAGCCGATGGCGTCCTGCATCTCCTCGGGAGCCCAGACGTCCCGGGGATCTCTGGCCACGTTGAAATCGCCCATGAACAGCAGGCGATGGTCTCTGGAATATGTTGCGTCGAGATACGTCCGAAATTCCTGGAAGAACTGAAGTTTATGCAGAAATGCCTCGTCGCCACGTTCGCCACCATGCGGCAGATACCCGTCGATCAGCGTGACGTCACCGACGTCCACTGCCAAAATCCGGCTCGGATCATTGCCGGCCCAGCCCTTGACGACCCTGGAAATGGGTAGTCTGGACGCAATGGCAACGCCGTTGTAGGTCTTCTGGCCTGACATCGCGACCTGATATCCCAGCGCCTCGAACTCTGCAACAGGAAATGTCTCGTCGACCGTTTTGGTCTCCTGCATGGCGAGAACGTCCACCTGCGACTCCTGCAGCCACTTCTGGACAACAGGCAAACGGGCGCGCACCGAGTTCACGTTCCACGTCGCTATCTTCATGGCTCACTCCTCATGTTTAATGCAGGCAGGTTTCCGCCCGACTTCACGGCCTCTGGTCACTATCCTCGCCATAGCGGCTGCAAGCCGCTGTCTATCCCACAGTTCGACCCCCGACCTTGCCGCCAGCTCTCGGGCTGATTCCGTGAACCCGCTGCTCGCGACGACCATGCCACGCGTGCCACGGTAATACTGCACGGCCCCCAGAGCCTCCTGCACAGCGCCGATGCCGACGTTGCCGCTATACCTCTTTGCCTGCACGACGATGCGCTTACGGGACGACGTCAGCACCAGGTCGGCCCCGAAGTCATGACTCATGCCAACATGCTGGACGCGGTAACCCAGATGGACAAACAGCACTGCCAGAAACTCCTCGAACTGCGTACCGTCCATGGCGTCGATGGAACTCAGCGTTGCTCCGTGAAACACTCGGTCGCGACGCATCCGGATGACGATACCGGCCACTGCTATCAGAACAAGAAGCGCGGCAGTTGCCACCAGAGAAGGAACGAATGGCAGAAATGCATTCCAGCCGGCAGACACGGTCCTGGAGGCCCACTCCGCGGTCCACTGCTGCAGTGCACCCAGAATCCTCTGGATGTCAGGCAAGCAGCGCCTCGATCTCCGCCTTTCTGCTCATGGCTGCATCATACCCTCGCACGACATACCCGTGGACGTCCGCAGGCGCACAGCCCTTGAGATCAGGCCGGATAACCAGATCAGCCGCCTCGAGCTCCGGCCTTGCGATGTTGTTGAACATCAGGTTGAGCGAACGTTCGAGCAGTTTTGGGATGTTCAGGCTGGGCTTGTACTCTTCTTGCTGATCCGGATCATACAGTGATACCGCAATGACCCTCGTGGCGCCCCGCTTGCGCAGCTCCGTCACGGGAACCGGCAGCGACATGCAGCCATCCAGCAGATGCTGGTCGCCGGACTCAACAACCGGAAACATGCCTGGCAGGCTGAAGCTCCCCGACAAGGGACCCCAGATGTCCCCACTGTCAAAAAGAAGGGCTTTACCGGTCTGCACGTCGGTCGCGGCGATGCAGACGGGTTTCTTGAGAGCCTCGAAAACCGTCACCGGGAGCGATTTGCGGAGAGCGGCGCGCAGGCGCAAGGGCGTCGTCAGGCCACTCACAGAAATGGCGGACCCGAGCAGCGTGGCCACCTGGGCGCCGTGCTTGACGCTGAGGGCTTCCAGGGCTTCGGAGTCGAGGCCCGCCGCACTGAACACGGCTACCACGGCGCCCATCGAAGCACCCGAAAACAGGTCAACCTGAACGTGAAGCTCTTCCAGCGCCCGCAGCACGCCTATGTGCGCATACGCAAGGACCCCGCCCGAACTGAGAGCCAAGCCAAGCTTTTGCTTCCTGTGAGTCCTCATCGTCACTCCTCCTGTTCCGGGGCCGGGAATAATCCTCTTCTTAGTAATATATTAGTATATTGCGGATACGGCAGCTGGGCAACAGCGCTCCTCACCACATCTGTCGGCTTGACACGACCCCCTCCATCCTATACTTGGAGTGACATCAGGAGGCACACATGGCCATTTTCGACGTCATGGGGCCGATCATGATCGGACCCTCCAGTTCGCACACGGCAGGCGCTGCCAAGATCGGCTATCTGGCACAGCGCGTCTATGACAAGCCTGTCAGAAGAGTTCGAATCATACTCTACAATTCGTTTGCAGAGACCGGACGGGGCCACGGCACGGACAAAGCGATCCTGGGCGGCATCCTGGGATTGCGTGTTGACGACCCCCGGATCAAGCAGAGCTACGACATTGCCGCGCAAGAAGGGGTCGATGTCGCCTTCGAGCAGGCAATCGACCCAGAGAAACACCCCAACTGCGCCTCCATCACCTTCACCGATCCCGACGGGGACCACCCATTTGTCGTTGAAGGCATTTCTGTCGGAGGGGGTTCCGTCAAGATTGTCGGTATCAACGGCGCACGGGTCGATTTCTCAGGAAAGCATAACTTGCTCTTCGTGACATATCGCGACGTTCCCGGCATGATGGCGCTGCTCGGCGATGCGCTCGGCGCACGCGGCATCAACGTCGCCTATGCCCAAATCTCACGTGACAAGAACACGGGAGGTGCAATGGCGATCATGAAACTCGACCAGCCCTGTCCGGGCGACCTCGCCGACTATTTCCGGTCAAACACAGACGTTACCGACGTCGTGACTATCAACAAACTGGGGAACGAATATGAGCGTGCCGAAGAAGACTGAAGTGCTGGACGAGATCAAGCGCATCCGTATCCACGGGCTTTCGGATGCACGTCGTCTCATGGAAGAGTATGACATCCTGACACTCGCCGGGTTCTTCGTGATGTATGAGTCCAAGAACCAGGAGCTGCCCGAATCCGAGGTTATCTCGCGCATGCATACCGTCCTCGACGCCATGCACGGGACGCTGCGAGAGGGACTGGAACACCCGAACCGAACCCCCTCACGCATGATCGATGGAGGTGCCGCCCATATGGATGCCCTCATCCGAGGCGGCGGGTCACTACTCGGCAATCAGTTCAGCACCGTCATCCGCAATACCCTGGCTGCGGCCGAGAACAACGCGTGCATGGGACGGATCGTCGCGGCCCCCACGGCAGGCGCAAGCGGTGTTCTTCCAGGCGCCTATCTGACGATCGCCGACGCTCACCATGTCGCCGAGGAACGCATCGTGCAGGGACTGTTTGTCGCCGGGGGCATCGGGGAGTGCATCGCCCTTCAGGCCTCGTTATCAGGTTCACAGCACGGCTGTCAGGCCGAGAACGGTTCCGCCGGCGCCATGACAGCCGCGGCCCTCGTTTCCCTCTTTTCCGAAGATCAGGAGGCGATCGAAAGCGCTGCGGCCTTTGCGCTGAAAAGTGTCCTCGGGCTGGTGTGTGACCCCATCGCCGGACTGGTCGAGATCCCCTGCGTCAAGCGCAACGTCATGGCCGCCGTCAACGCAGTTGCCAGCGCGGAGATGGCACTCGCCGGCATCCGGACGGTCGTCCCCTTCGATGAAGTCGTCCAGGCCATGGACCATATCGGCCGCGACATGTCGAGTTCCCTCAAGGAGACGTCACTCGGTGGACTCGCAGCCACGCCCACCGCGGTTCGCATCGCTGCCGAATTCAAGAGGATACGACCGTAACGCTTCGCATCAGCGATATATAGGATGAAACAGACGACACTTAGCCAGGAACAACAAGTTGCCAGCTCTGTCCGCGATCGCTCGGACCTTGCGCGTGGGTATCCCATCGCTGTGGCCAGCGCCATCATTCTGTCGACCACGGCCATCTTCATCCGCTACCTCACACAAACCTACAACATGCCGGCGCTGGTTCTGGCCTTCTGGCGAGACTCGTTCGTGGCGCTCACGATGCTGATTGTTCTCGCCATCCTGCATCCGCGCCTGCTGCACGTGGAGCGACGCCATGCGGGCTACCTTGTTGCCTATGGTCTCATACTGACGATGTTCAATTCCTTCTGGACGCTGTCCGTCTCTCTCAACGGAGCAGCCGTGTCGACTGTTCTGAGCTACTCCTCGGCGGCGTTCACCGCTCTTCTGGCCAGATGGCTCCTGAAGGAACGCCTCGGATGGGTCAAAATTGTGACAATCGCAGGCTGCCTGGGAGGCTGCGTTCTGGTTTCCGGCGCTCTCGAGCCCGGCGCATGGCAGGGAAACCTGACAGGTATCGTGACAGGAACGCTGTCGGGTCTCTGGTACGCGGGTTACAGTCTGATGGGCCGTTCAGCCTCTCAGCGAGGTCTCAACCCCTGGACGACCCTGCTGTACACGTTCGCCTTCGCAGCGTGCTTCCTGCTTCTGCTCAATCTGTCGTTCGGGAGGTTCCTGCCCGGCGCGGCCGTTCGCCCCGCGGATCTGCTGTGGCTTGGAAAAGCCGCGCGGGGCTGGTTCATCCTCTTCCTCCTGGCGGCAGGTCCCACTCTCGCGGGTTTTGGACTGTACAATGTCAGCCTCGGCTACTTGCCGTCAAGTGTCGCCAACCTGATTCTTACCCTCGAGCCGGCATTTACCGCAGTGATCGCCTACGTCGTGCTGGATGAACACCTGAACGGTATCCAGATCGCCGGCAGTCTCCTCATCCTGGGTGGCGTCGTCTTCCTGAGAGTCTACGAGAGCCGGCACAGCATCCAAGTACCGATCACGCCGTAAACCTCGACACCGTGTACATCTCCCCAACTCCCCGCACTACATATCCGACGTCACACACCCTCGGTGAGATGATGTGACACCTGCGCCCTGCCTCGCATCCTTGCGCTCTTCATCTGCGGCAGTATCATGAATTGTTACATGATTCGAAAGGAGCAGCGCACATGAATCAGCCTCAGGTTCGAAAAGGTGGAATCCTGGTCGCCATCGCGTCGGCCGTCATCTACAGCGGCGTCTCGGTCCTCGCCAAGTTCGCGTACCGGTACAACCTGAGCCCTCTGGAGCTGCTGAAGGAGCGCTACCTCCTCGCCAGTATCATCCTGGTCGTGGTCATTGGGCTCTCAAACTGGCACCTGCTGTTTCCGCGCAACTGGCATGAGGCAGGCGTCCTCCTGGGCTTCTCGGCCGTGTTCGTCACCGGGCCGACGTTGCTATACTTCACCGCCCTCCGGCTGCTGCCCGTGTCGACCGCCATGTTCCTGTTCCACTGCTACCCCGCCTTCGCCGGCCTGTTTGCCTGGATCTTCCTGCATGAACGCGTGACGCGCGCCTACCTGGCGTCCGTAGGAGTCATCGCCGTCGGCCTGCTGCTCCTGCTGGGCGCGAGTTTCCGCAGCGTCTCCGGGATCGGCGTCCTGACCATGCTGGCCTGCACAGTGGCCTATGCGCTGTACGCCGTGCTCTCGCAGCGCGTCATTCGTGGAGTCGACCCGCGCACGCTCGGCCTCTACAACCAGGTGGCTCCCGCTATAGTTCTGTGCCTCCTCACCATAGGCCAGCCCGTCTTCTACCCGGTCGTTTTCAGCTCTCGCACGGCTATGCTCGCCTTTGCCGGCATCGGTTTGTCGGCCGCAGGCGGCATGTTCCTGTTCGTGCAGGGCATCGCCATGATCGGCGCTCAGCGTGCCGTCATCATTGACTCCCTGGAACCGGTCCTCTCTGCCTTCTATGCATTGGTTCTCCTCGGCGAACACATGAAGCCTGTTGCCCTTGCCGGAGGTCTCCTCATCGTGACCGGTGTCGTCGTCGGCAACCTCCCGACACCGAAACTCAACGTACCGTCGACATTGCCTTCAACCACTGGTCAATGAAGAAGGGGCCAAAGCGATTGTCAGCCTTAGATAACTTGTCGTACCAAAATACTTGCCGTTTTGCATCTCGTGTTATACTCTCCACAGCCAGAGAACACTGAGAGGAGTTTCAGGGGAGGAACAATGGCAAGAGGCCACAGCGAGAAGTTCAGGCGCACAATAGCGGCTTCCGTCCACAAGCGGACTGAGACGTCCGGGGTATCACGCGGTGACAAGGCGTTCATCTACGAGGGCGAACTGGAGACCATGGCCCGTTTCGTCTCAGACTATCCAAGTATCGAGACCGGTGGAGACCTCTTTGGTTTCTGGACCCATACGGGTTCACCGATGATCGAGTATGTGCTGGGCCCAAGCGAAACTGCTAAACACGACGACGCAGCATTCCACCAGGAGTCTTCGTTTCTCAAGTCTGCCGGCGGAATCCTCCACGACCTGCACGGCCTGCAGCATGTCGGCACCTGGCACTCCCACCACAGACTCGGGCTCACCGTACCGTCCAACGGCGACTCGAACACAATGCAGCGTGCACTCGACAAGAACGGGTTCAATGCCTGGTTGCTCACGATATGCAATTTCGCCGACAAGTCCGACAGAGTCGAGATGCGCGCATATCTGTACCATGCACACGGAGGTGGAGAACGCCGGCAGCTAACGTGGCTCATCCTGCCCGGTTCCAGCCCCGTACGTACTGCCATGGAGGCCGTCAAAGGATTTCCACACGGAGAGCCACGCACTCCCGTCTCAACCTATGAAGCCATCCCCAGCACAACATTTGCCGTCATGGCAGCCACGCCTCAGACAGCCAATCCAACCTTCCCCAGCTCCTCGTTCATGGCGACACCCGAAGGGCGGGGCGAACTGTACCGCCTGTCCCAGGAGTTGTCGGCGCTCGAACGAGACGTTGAGATCCTGCAGCGAGAGGATGGACGAGTGTCGTTGGCCTTTGAGCGCGATGGCTACTCCTTCGAGGTCGTTTTTCCACATTCCTACCCTGTCGTCAAGCCCGTCGTCGAATGTCGGCCCGTGGACATTCCAGCAGGACAGGAGGAGTCCTGGAAAACCCCGCGCACCCTGTTTGTAGCCATGGACCGTGGTGACAATGTCGTTACACACATCGAGGATCTGGTTACAACGTTCCTTGTCAATCGGGAACACACGGGGTCTGACGCCCCCCGCGACAGAGAGGGCTGAGTCCCGTGGGCTGGTCTTCGCAGCAGTCAACGAGACTGCATCTAGAAATGGATATCCTGTCGCGCTATTTCCCGACCTTCTTCCTGAAGGACAGCATCATCCCCGGTCATGCCATCATCGAGGGAACCTTGCGCTCCAATGCGGGCCACGAATATATCGTCCGTCTCCACGTGCCCGCCGACCTGCCAAACTCCGTCCCTATCGTCGAGATCGTCAGTCCCGTCCTCCGAGACCGCTTTGGGCACTCCCTGGCCGACCTGGGGACATCGTACCCAATGCACCTGCTGAAACCGGAGAACGGCGTCGTACGCATCTGTCACTACAGCGCCTCTCACTGGAGCCCCAATATCACATTCTCCAAAATCCTGCTAAAAATCCGGGCCTGGCTCGAAGCCTATGAAGGCCATCTGGACAGCGGCTATGCCATAGACCACTATCTGCCACACATGACAGCCTGATCACGAGGAGGAACACGATGGAAGAGAAAGACTCAAAGAGCGTCCAGGACCATCTGGCACAGATAACACAGGGCAAGATGACGACCAAGAAGCTGGTCTTCGACCCGCGAACACAAGAGCTGGTACTTGTCGACGCCAAGTCCCCTCAGCTCTCGCCGGATGCTGTGACGGCGGATGACCCAACGCGCGACGGCTTCTTCGCCTGCGGACTGCCATGACACCCCTGGTCTATGTCTTTGAAGAGCAGGTCCGCGACCTGCTCAGCCAGGCGGGGGACGTCCGCCTGCTCGATGGTGTCGCATACGGGTTCGACGACTGGACGGTCTTCCACGCGTATACCGAGAAGCCTTCTTTCACGCCTTCTGGGCACATCTGCCCTTGTGTCGCGATGCGTTCGGACGCTACGGGGTTCGTCGACGAAGAGAAGCTCATGCTGCAAGTTCGCAGTCGTGTCGACCCTGACGGGGGACCCATCGTGGTCCTGTTGGTGGGGACCGGCGTGGCGGATTCACCCTCCTGCCGCGCACTTGTCCTGACCGAGAAGGGCGTAGCCGGCGCAGACACGCGGTTTGTCCCTCGCCGCTCCGAGTTGTTCTCCCGCAACACCGGGCTCCTCGAGACGTCGGCGCTGGCCGAGAAAAAAGTCGTCATCGTCGGTCTTGGCAGCGGCGGTTCCCCCATCGCTCTGGAACTGGCCCGCGCGGGGATCGGCCATTTTACTCTTATCGACTTCGACCGACTCGAGCTGGGGAACATCAGCCGCCATGTGTGTGGCGTGAACGATCTGGGCCGGTACAAGACGCTCGCGGTACGGGACCAGCTGCTGCAGAAGAACCCTTTTGCCGAAGTCTCCACGATGGAAGTCAACATCAACCAGGCACTGAGTCAAGTCGAGGATGCGGTCGCAGCCTCTGACTTGCTCATCGTCGCCTCTGACAATGACCAGAGCCGTTTCAACCTCAACCAGATGTCCCTCAACAACAACAAGGTCGCCCTGTATGGACGCGCCATCACACGCGCCGCAGGCGGCGACGTCCTGCGCGTACGACCCTGGAAGGGCCCCTGCTACAACTGCATATTCTCCTCGGGCCTTATCGACGGCCGCGAAGAGGAGATGTCACAAAAGCGGCAGGCTCTCGCCATATTGCCCGCCTACGTCGAGGAAGACAAGATCAACACCATGATCCAGGTCGGGCTGTCCTCCGACATCGCTCCCATCGCGAATATGATGACCAAGATGGCACTGGTGGAATTGTCACGCGGTATCGAGACCGGGATGAGTACGGTCGACGAAGACCTCGCCTCGGATTTCTACGTCTGGGCAAACCGGCGCGAAGAAGCCTATGCGAACTGGCCGCGCATGGGGTTCAAGTGGACACACCCGAGCATTCTTCGGTGGTATGGCGCCCGCGTCGACCGTGATCCGAACTGCCTGGTGTGCGGTGGCCATCTGGAGGAAGAACCAGCGACATAACGTCACGCCCAAACATGACCGAAATGGCCCACCCCGCGGGGTGGGCCATTATCATATTCTGTGTGCAGGACACGTGCTAGAAGAAGTCGTTGCGATCATCCACCCTCGTGTTCAGCAAGCGCAGTACAACAAACAGGATACCAAACACGATACGGACGATAAGCCAGATGACACGCCCGGCCACGGCCCAGCCGCTCAGGTCTTCCTGCGCACGCTGATCCGGGACGTTGGCCCACACGTCACTGAACTGACCGCCTCTCGTGCGCTCCTGAGAGCGCATCGCCTCCCACATCGCCTCAGCTTCGGCCTGCCGCTCACGCGGGTCCGCCCCCGCGTTGCCCCACTGTGGATTCCATGTGGACTGAGGTCCCGCGCCGGCAGCAGGGTTGCGGTATACAGACTGTCCGTAGCTGCTGGGAGCAGCGGTCTCACCCCAGCTCTGCGACGATGCGCTGATCTGGGCGTCGTACTGCTGCCGCTCCTCAGGGTTGCCGAGGACGTCGTATGCCGCGTTGACCCGTTCCATCATGAGAGCGGCACTCGCGTCGCCGGGGTGCAAGTCCGGGTGGTATTTCCTCACCAGGACCCGATACTGCGAACGGATCTGCTCCTGGGGCGCTGACGGGCTCACGCCGAGAACGCCGTACAGGTCCTTCTCAGGCGTCACTGTCATTATCCTCCGCGTCCGTCGGGAGCCCGACCGCTTCGGCCAGATTCCGTTCCTGTGCCGCCCTCACAGCGTTGCCCATGGCATCGCACGCCACACTCATGGCGAAGTGGAGCTGCGCCCGTACCTCGGGATCCGATAACATCACCTCGAGAGCCAAACCCTGCTCATACTGGCGGATGGCCTGTTCGTGCTCCCCTGCTGCCTCCGAGACATCTCCGACCGCTCGCATGGCCTCGGCCTCGAGCAGACTGTCACTGCACGAGTGAGCCAGTGAGAACGCCCCCATGGCCTCGCTGCGCGCAGACACCAGGTCCTGCCGGGCAAGGCTGACCTGTGCAAGAGCAAGCAACGCATTGATCTGCCCGGCACAGTTGTCCGTGGCGCGTGACACTTCGAGAGCGCGGCTGTCCTCGTACATCGCCTTCTCCCAGTCTCCCACCTCCGCGTACATCGCTCCCAGGTCGGATGAGATGTGGTAGACAAGTTCAGGGTCTGGCTCCAGGTGAGCCGCCAGTTCCTCAGCCTTCCTGGAGAACCTGATGCCGCGCGGGATATCTCCCGTCTGGGCAGCGATCGGACCCATGTTGGCGTACAACTGAGCAACCTCTTCGAGACGCGACTGCTCCTCGTACATTTTCGCTGCCTTGTCCCAAAGCTCCAAAGAGCCAATGGCCCTATCCTCGGAAGCAAGCGACACGCCCATCTCGTCCAGGAAGCCTGCGACATCACCGTCTGGCGGTACAAGCGCTTCGACTGCGCGTACGAATGCCCGCAGGTCCTTGCGATTTGCTTTCAGCAGGGCGACCACACGCTCTTCGACCGTCTGGCTGTTCCTGTCATTCATTTTCGTCTCCTTTGGGGTCAGCTGGTAATTACGCCTCATGATGGTACATTCGTCGCTCCAGCCGGGCCGACATGTCCATTATTGTAGCAGAACACCTGGCGACAACCATGACCATGCCACGGACATCGTGTCCAACAGGCATGACCTGCTTTTCACAGATTGCCCTCCTGGTTTCGCAAGATGAACAGACGAAGTGCCTCTCAGTCGGCGACGCCGGCTGCTTCCTGAACGTCCACTACAATGGCAGTACTGTTGTCCGGCCCTCCACACGTGTTGGCAAGGTCCACCAGACGGTGCGCAGCCTCCTCTGGAGATCCCTCTGTCAGGCCGGCCTTGAGGTCGGACTCGGAAATCGTGCCCCACAGCCCGTCTGAGCAAAGAAGATACCGGTCGCCAGCGCACAGCTCGTCCGACACGACATCGACCTCGACCCTCGCCGCAGTCCCGAGCGCCCTGGTCAGGATGTTCCGTTCGCTGACGTTCCGCGCATAGGCGGGGTCCAGCAGTCCCTGGCGTATCATGTCCGCCGCCATGGTATGGTCCTCCGTCAGCTGAGTCAGTACATCGCCTCGAAGGCGGTAGCACCTGCTGTCACCGACGTTGCAGATATACGCACGCTCTGCGTGCGGCACGAACCCCACCAGTGTCGTCCCCATGCCCGCCAGTTCCTCCGACGAAAGCGACAGGCGGTAGACGACCGCATTCGCTTCATGGACGGCGAGCCGCAGCCGCTGTTTCGTGTCTTCGGCCGACAACTCCCGCGAGCACCATGCCGCGACAAACGTCTCCACAGCCGTACGCGAAGCGACTTCTCCTCCCTGTGCTCCGCCGAGACCATCGCAAACGACGTAACACGCGCCCTGACGCTCGACCTCCTTGCCCTCCTGCGTGATGGCAAAGCTGTCCTCATTGGTGTCCCGCTGCAATCCGATGTCTGTCCATCCAGCCCCGGTGATTCTCATGGCCACCTCCTGACACTGAGTATATTCTTCCCTGGAGGCGATGGCAAACTCGTGCGATTCCTCCCAAATGAATTGCGACACCGTGGCATGCTTGTACCAGATGCACACAACCAACCCAACTCTGGAAATACTAAACGCCCCATAGCAAGTGAGACGTTCGTCTTCGCCATGTCAGAGTTCGCACTCCGACACATTTAGTCTATCGGAACCGTAGCCAATGCAACCTCCGGTTTTGCGCAGAAACGGTAGTAACATCCGATCCCCCTCGGCAAATGTCCAACACCGAAGCTAATGGTCGGGCTACCAACGGCGGCGGACTTCTCGCAATGCGGAAATGAGAAGCGCAGGTCACAGCGGTGCAGAATCTCCTTCCTGCTTGCCTGTCGCTTCCGGGAACCCATCCGAGGTGCTGGCCAGTTTCGCCGCCCACGTGCCCAGTCTGTTGGCGAGCCAGTCCTGCTGCAGCCAGAACCAGTCGGCCCATTGCGTAGTATCCTTCCGGTGCCAAGAGGAATAAACAAGGAAGCATGTCATGGCAACGTAGCAGGAAACGAATGCCCCTTGTAAATTTCTGACAGTATGCATAAAATGCAAACACGATGGCCATAGAAAATGAAGAATTCTTCACATCTTCTATGGACGATTCTTTAGGGTGAGGGGGTAGAGAAGAATGAAAAAGCTTCTGACAGTGATGATCGTTCTGGCAATGACCCTGAGTCTCGTCGGGTGCGGTAAATCAAGCAACACAAGCAGCAAGACGCTGAGTATTGGTGTGTTCGAACCGGCCTCCGGCGATAACGGCGCTGGCGGCAAGCAGGAAACCCTGGGTATGCAGTACGCCAACTCCGTGACTCCCACCGTTGCGATCAACGGCGAAACCTACAATGTGGTTCTGAAGATCGTGGATAACCAGTCTGCCACCGACAAGGCCCCTACGGCCGCACAGCAACTGGTGTCCGATAACGTGTCTGTGGTGCTGGGCTCTTACGGTTCCGGTGTGTCCATGGCTGCGGCGCCTATTTTTGAGCAGGCAAAGATCCCCGCCATCGGCGCTAGCTGCACCAACCCCGCCGTCACACAGAACCGTCCTTACTACTTCCGGGTGTGCTTCATCGATCCTTTCCAGGGCAGCGTCATGGCCAGCTTTGTCAAGGACCAGTTCAATGCCAAGAAGGCATACGTTCTCAACATGTTGGGCGAGGACTATGGCAGCGGACTTGCCACTTACTTTGCCAACGCGTTTAAGAAACAAGGCGGCGAGGTCAAATCGGAAGCGTTCCCCGAGGGCACGTCTGACTTCTCCGCCTATATCCAGAACGCCATCTCCTACGGTGCGGACGTGATCTTCGCTCCCTCCGCCACCACCTATGCCTCCCTGATCATCAGCCAAGCGGCATCCGCCGGGTGCAAAATCCCCATCACCGCTGGAGACACCTGGGAGTCCTCCGTGATTCTGGACGCGCAGAAGGGCACCAATCTGAAAGTATATGTCTCCACCTTCTTCGACGAGAACGACAAATCCGGCGTGGCCGCGACCTTCGTCTCGGGCTTCAAGGCATGGCTGAACGCCGATTCTCAGCACAAGACCGACAACGGCGGCAACGACATTGTTGCAGCTGTGTCTGCACTGGGCTATGACGCCTATATGACCGCCATCGAGGCCATCAAGATCGCCAATTCCACCACGGGCGAAGACATCAAGAATGCCATGCCCAAGGTCAGCTTTGACGGAGTAACAGGCCACATCAGCTTCCCGAATGGCGGCGATGCAGCCAAGAGCGATGCCTTCATCAAGCAGGCAGACAATGGCGTCTTCAAGTTCGTCAAGCGGCAGTCTGGTGCAAGCTGATACGTATCAGTTGTAGAGCAGCGTAAGGCAAAAAGCGCCGGTGGAGGCCCCCCCGGCGCTTAAATATAGGCTTTGGAGGTTCCCTTATGGCTAGAATATTGCCCTACTTGCTCGGCGGCATCTCCGTAGGTGGTCAATACGCTCTGATTGCCATAGGCTACACGATGGTCTACGGTATTCTGCGACTGATCAACTTTGCCCACGGCGATATTTTCACCGCGGCCGGCTTCTTCATGGTGTACGCCGCCGCCAGCCTTCCTATCTACGTCTCTGTTGCCGTCGTGATTCTGTTGACCATTTTCATGGGTGTTCTGGTGGAACGAGTGGCGTATAAGCCCCTGCGCTCCGCGCCCCGCATGTCTGTCATGATCTCCGCCATCGGCATGAGCTATCTTCTGCAGAATGTGATGTGGTATATCACCGGCGGTCTGGCCAAGCGGTACCCCATTATCCCCTGGATCAGCAACTCCGTCACCATCCTGGGCTACACCACGAAGCGCGTGACCATCATCACGCCCTTCTTGACGCTGATCCTGGTGGTAGCGCTGGTCATCCTGATTCAAAAGACAAAAATCGGCATGGCCATGCGCGCCGCGTCCCGTGATTTCGAGACAGCTCAGCTCATGGGAATCAAGATCGACAACGTCATCAGCTTCACGTTTGTCGTCGGGTCTGCACTGGCGGCGGTGGGCTCCCTGCTGTACTTCTCCAATTACGCCACTGTCACTCCCGTAGTGGGCGCCATGCCCGGCCTGAAGGCCTTCGTGGCCGCAGTGTTCGGCGGCATCGGCTCCATCCCCGGCGCCGTGCTGGGTGGCTTCATCATCGGAATCTCCGAGACCTTGACCAAGGGTGCCGGCCTGACCACTTTCTCCGACGCCGTCACGTTCGCTCTGCTGATCATCATTCTGGTAGTCAAACCCACCGGCCTCTTCGGAGAAAAGCCGACGCAGAAAGTGTGACGGCATGAAAAGAAATAGAATACCTCAGTTCTTCATAATCGTCGGGGCCTTTTTGCTTCTCCTTGCGGTCGTGCTAATGCTGGACAACGTCCCCGGTGTTCCCGTCATGCTGCTGATTGTCTTGCGCAAGGGCGCGATCTACGCGCTGGTAGCCGTGTCCATGAACATTCTTAACGGCTTTACAGGCCTGTTCTCCCTGGGGCAGGCGGGCTTTATGCTGCTGGGCGCCTACACCTACGCCATCCTGACCGTGCCGGTGGAGAACCAGGCGTTGGTCTATCAGCGCTATCCGAACGGCGGCATCGGCTTTTCTGTCACGGAGAGTCTCGGTAGAGTTCTTGGTCAGCCGGGACTGCTGTTGGGCGTTATCATCTGCCTGATTCTGGGAGGCATCGTGGCGGGCGTCTTTGCATATCTGATCGGACTGCCAGTGCTGAGACTCAAATCCGACTACCTGGCCATCGCCACCCTGGGCTTTGCCGAGATCATCCGCGCCGTGGTGCAATACGAAAAGCTGGGGCCCATCACGAACGGCTCCAACCTGCTCAGCAACTTCACAAACTTTTCGAACTTCCATCTGGGCTCTCTGAAACTGGACACCGTGATGCCGTTCGTCTTCGCGGGCGTCTGCATCTGGGTCATTACTTTGATAATCAACTCCACCTATGGCCGAGCGTTCAAGGCCATCCGGGACGACGAGGTAGCCGCCGAGGCCATGGGGATTAATCTGGCGAACCACAAACGCATGAGCTTTATCATCAGCTCGTTCTTCGCCGGGATCTCTGGCGCCATGTTGGCCATGTATCAGGCCAGCGTCCAGGCTACGATCTTCAAGGCGGCCATGACCTATGAAATCCTGCTGATCGTCGTCCTCGGCGGCATCGGCTCCATCTCCGGCTCCATCATTGCCGCTTTCCTGTTTGTCGGCTCCTCCGAGTGGTGGCTCCGCTTTTTGGACAACACGACTGTGTTGCCCAACTTCAACGCCAAGCTGCTGTTCGCGATTATCTTCGCTGCCATCGTGGTGAGCATCGTGTTTCTGGTGGTATACAGGCAGAACAAGGCGCAGAAGAGCCGCCCTGAGGCCGTCGGACGCGGCAGGAAGATACTGTCGCTCAAGCTATCCGGGGTCATTACCCTCGTGGTGGGGACGCTGTTGCTCCTGGGGGATCTACGTTTCCTGATCAGCCCGGATCTGCAGGTGCCTCTGCTGCGCTCCGGGTTCCGAATGGTGGTCTTCTCCATTATCGTCATGATCGTCGTGCTGTTCTTCAGCAGGGGACTGATGGGCGACAGGGAGCTGCCAGATCTGTTCCGCACACGACACAAAAGACTCTGAACGTCCAGGGGATGACTGCAAATGAGCGACAACGTACTGAAGGTTGAGAACGTTACCATGCAGTTCGGCGGCGTGGTTGCCGTGGATAATGTGAACCTCGAGGTCAACGCAGGAGAGATCGTCTCCCTGATCGGGCCCAACGGTGCTGGAAAAACCACGGCCTTCAACGTCATCACCGGAGTATACCCCCCAACCAATGGCGTGGTGTACTTCGAGGGCAAGAAGATCGTAGAGAACTATCCTCGCGGGAAAATGAAAAAACTGTACAAGACTGAGAACAACGGAGCGTATACCCACGCGATTGAGCCAACCCCTGATAAAATCACCCGGATGGGTGTGGCCCGCACCTTCCAGAACATCCGCCTCTGGTCGTCTCAGACGGTGTTTGAAAACATCCTGATCGCCAAACATTGCCGCGTCACGGCGGGATTGTTGTCGGCCACCTTCCGTATGAACAAGCTCGAGGAACGACGCCAGCGGGAGGAGTGCGACGAGCTGCTGCGAATTCTGGGATTGGAGGGGGTCCGCAATGAACTGGCAACCTCACTACCCTATGGCCAACAGCGCCGCGTGGAGATCGCCCGGGCACTAGCGACTCAACCCAAGCTTCTCCTCCTGGACGAACCGGCCGCTGGCATGAACCCCCAGGAGACGCAGGAACTGACCGCCTTTATCAGCCGTATCCGCACCGACTTCAGACTGACGGTGTTCATCATCGAACATCACATGGCCCTGGTCATGGATATCTCCGACCGAATCTATGTCCTGGACTTTGGCAAGCTGATCGCCAGCGGCACACCCGCCAAGGTTCAGAACGATCAGCGCGTCGTTGACGCGTATCTGGGGGTGAGCGAGGATGCTTAAGATTGAGAATCTCCATGTCTCCTACGGAGGCATCCGCGCGCTTCGCGGCATTTCACTGGAGGTGCCCGACGGCAAGATCGTCACGTTGATCGGCGCCAACGGCGCTGGGAAATCTACCATGCTGCGCACCATCACCGGTCTGGTCAAGGCAGAGAGCGGCTCAATCCGGTGGAATGATCACGAGCTGCTGGGTCAACCTACTGACCGGATCATCGGTACGGGTATCGCCATGTGTCCTGAGGGCCGCCGCGTCTTTGCCGACCTGACCGTTCTGGAGAACCTGAAGATTGGGGCCTACCTTCGTAAGGACAGAGCAGGCATCCAGGAAGACCTCCAGTCGGTGTATGACCTGTTCCCCCGTCTGAAGGAGAGGGTCTGGCAGATGGCAGGCACACTATCCGGTGGCGAACAGCAAATGCTGACCGTAGGCCGCGCCCTGATGAGCCGCCCCCAACTGCTGCTTCTGGATGAGCCCTCCTTGGGCCTGGCGCCCCTGGTGGTGCAGGATATTTTCTCTATCATCAAGAAGATCAACAAGCAGGGCACCACTCTGCTCCTGATCGAGCAGAACGCGAATATGGCATTAAGAACGGCGGATCTGGCCTACGTGCTGGAGACCGGCAACATCACCATGTTCGGCACTGGCGCCGACCTGCTGGCCGACGAAAAAGTGAAAGAGGCTTATCTCGGCAAGCACAAGAACTGACAAGAAAGGGGGAGCGGTATCTCGCTCCCCGCTTCTGTAGATTACGACAGAATCCTCACGTTTCGTTGGATTCCCCGGCTTGCGCTCAGTCCGTCGCAAACGACGTAACAGGCGCCCTGACGCTCGACCTCCTTGCCTTCCTGAACGACGGCAAAGCTGTCCTCATTGGTATGACGCTGCAGTCCGATGTCCGTCCAACCCGCTCCAATGACCCTCATGGCGACCTCCTGACTGAGCCTATCCGATCCCGTCAACAGTCACAAGTCTAGCACGTTCCTCGCGGACAAACCGGTCCTGCGTCACACGGCGTATACTGCGATCGCGGCAGTGACCGCGAGCAGCGTCAGCGTGAAACTCGACGTGGCCGCTTCCAACGCATCGTTTCGATGCCACGCACGCGACGGAACAGCACAGTGACACCCCGCACACGACGGCCGATGCCAACGGGCCTGCGACGTGTTCCCGCTACTGCGTCCACGATGACACTTCCAGCCCTCCAGGCAAGCAGTTCATCCATCGATGCCTCCGGACAATCTCAACAAATGCCTCTCCATATTCAGTGTAGTTCGCAGAAGATAAACTCAAGGGCAGGGACAAACCGGACAAGAATTGTACTTTTGTCGGCTAAGGTACAATTTCAGCACGACGAATTGTACCTTCACATACAATGGGGTGGTCGGGTTGCCGACCCTCTCAATTACCAGATGTGACATGGCAGGCACGGTGACCAGGGCAAGTTTGCTCGCAAGCCGTTGCGCGTTAGTACGCGATTCCATAATCAGCTAGCCTGCTGCCTACTCGGAGACCACAAGGGTCTTGGTGGCCATGCACAGTCGTGCGGGCATGGGATACTGCAGCTCCCACACGATGTTCATTGGGTGACTGCCAGTGGATTCCACGAACGTCGCCGGACCCAAGTAGTAGTAGGGTGCTCCGATTCCGTGTGACTGCTTGTTCTCTCGAACGAACAAGAGAACGGTATTTCTCTGCTCAGGTTGATGGATGTACCTCTGTCCTGTGATCGATGTCTCTGACGTTGTGCTTTGTGACTGCCAGTGGAACAGGCGGTCGCTGATGGCGTAGTCTTGATACATGGTGGACTCAGAGTAGTCCTTCTCGGACTTGTTCAGCGTAACCAGTAACACGTCACAGTCCTTGTCCGGCAAGTAACGCACACCTTCGAGCAGCGATGGTTGGCGCTCCCATGAATAGTGGCCTAGACCAGCCAAGAGCTCGTCACGGAGATAGGAGCGATGTAGCTCCAGAACACTCACAAACGGCAGCCGCACTGATTGAGAGCTGATGCTGACGTGGTCAAGGCACCACTTTGTCAGTTCCACGTACTCGCTACGCATTGTGGGGTTCCTAGCGAAGACTTCAGCAACCTGCTGCCACGAGGAACAAGTGGCTCGATCAGGCTTAGTTTGCCACACATCGCACCACAACATTACCGCGAATGGACTCTCCGACTGTGAGAGGTTCATATCCCCTTCAAGGGCGTCGATAATGAAATGCAGAAACGAGGGCGAATCAGCGTGCGCAAGTCTCAACAGCCCCTTGGTGAGACGATCCTCGTCTGGTTCCGCCCATGCTGTCCTCTTACCTGCTTCAGAGCATAGTCGACTCCAAGACCTTCCTGTCTCGTAGATGCTGTAGGCTTCCAGTTGGTGGTACTCAAGGAATGCGGCCATCGTAAGAACCTGTTGGGCTTCGTCTTCGAACTCAGCAATTCGCTGGACCATCCGGTTACGCCCAGTTCGTACTGCAGACCTAATGTTCTCCAGGACACTTTCCTTGGCTACGCGCTCAAGTTGTATGTTGCATCCTTTGGGAAGAAATGGGAAGTCGTCATTGACCTCTGCCTGGATTGACCGGGCCGTATGGCCAAGGAGTGCTTGAAAGCGAGCCTCGAAACTGTAGTTTTGTTGCGCCTTCCCTATGAAATCAAGCACCGTCAGACACTCTTTTCCTTCATCGATTCGCAGCCCTCGCCCAAGTTGTTGAAGAAACACTGTAAGGCTTTCAGTTGGTCGAAGGAACAGGACCGTGTCGATTTCCGGGATATCGATGCCTTCGTTGTACAGGTCCACGGTGAAGATGAAGTTGACTTCCTTGTTACGGAGTAGACTCTGGGCTGCGATGCGATCCGTCGGGGCAGTTGCAGCCGAGACTGCAACAGAGGGAATGCCCGCACGTCGGAAGAAGCCGGCCATGAACTCTGCGTGCTCGATACTCACACAGAAACCTAATCCACGGGTATCTTCCGCTTTTCTGCAGTAGCGTTGGACGGCATCCACTATGAGGCGTGCCCTGCTCTCGTTTGCTGAATACGCTTGATTCAACTGTTGGATATCGTATCCGCCACGACTCCATCGGAATGTATTGAGGTCAACAACGTCGGTCACGCCGAAGTACTGGAAGGAACATAGTAGTCCGCGATCAACGGCCTCCGGCAACCGAATTTCAGCTGCTATGCGACCCCCAAACCACCTGAGTATGTCTTTGCCATCCATGCGTTCTGGCGTTGCAGTGAGTCCAAGGAGAATATCCGGCTGCGCATATTCCAGAAAATCGACATACGTCGGCGCTTCAGCATGATGGAACTCATCGACTACGACGTAGTCGTATGTCGTGGGGTCGCGAAAAAGCGCCCCCAAACCTCGTGCAGCGAGCATCTGGATCGAGACAAACAGGTAGTCTGATTGCGACGGTTCCGAGTTGCCTACAAGTACGTCGCCGAAGTTCGCATCGTGGAGGACATTCCGAAAGCATGCCAGCGACTGCCATAGGATCTCTTGTCGATGCGCGACAAACAGTAGGCGATTCTTCTTTCCTGGATGCTCTTCGCAGTACCGCTTGTAGTCAAAGGCAGCAACAACTGTCTTCCCAGTGCCAGTTGCCGCAACGACGAGATTCCGTCTTCGACCGTGCAGTTCTCTTTCCGCGTTCAGCCTTTCCAGTATGTCTTGTTGAAACCCGTAAGGGTGCATGTCCACTAGGTATTGGTGTTGATCGGTAGTCCTCTCGTTTCCCAGAGCTACTCTGAGAGCAGGTTCGTCCTCTAGCGAGTAAGCCCGAAACTCGGCATCACTCCAGTAGGTCTCGAACGTCCCAACGAATTTGTTGATGATCTCTACGGCGTCTCTGGCAGTGACTTTGATGTTCCACTCCAGCCCACTCGTAATCGCGGCACCTGAGATATTAGACGAACCGATATAAGCGGTAGTGAACCCGCTGTCGCGATGGAACAAATATGCCTTGGCATGCAGACGTGTGCGGTCAGTGTCGTACGATACCCGCACCTGAGTGTGCGACAGAGAGGCCAACAGCGACACAGCCCGAAGGTCAGTTGCCCCCATATACGAAGTCGTGATGATTCTCAATGTTGCGTTGGGGCGTGACGTAAACTCGCGCAGCTCCTTTTCGATGAGGCGTAGCCCGCTCCACTTGATGAATGACATAAGAATATCGATCCTGTCTGATGACAGGATTTCTTTCCTCAATTCACTGGCCAGGCTTGGCTCCCGCGGAGAACCCGTGAGTAGAGCGGACTGGCTCAGGCCTGTCTTGGGTCGAAGCTCGCCCAGCCGATCGATGCTTACGTCTGGTAATGTTGGTCTATCAAGCAGTGCAAGAAGAATTTCAACTTGTGGAGGTATGGTGCTGCCACCCAGTTCGGCCGCGGGAACCCTTGAGCTGGTCAGTTCGACAATGTCATTGCAGAGAGACACTCGCTGCTGCAGCGCTTGGTCCCCAGTACATGCATCGAGTGCGCGACGTACCACTCTTTCCAGATATCGGGACAGAATGATGGGGCTCTCTGCGGCATCAATGGCTTCCTGGGTCCATGCCCATCGGGTTGGATCGAGGTCGCTCAACTCTCTCCGCATCAACTCGTCGATGAGTTGCTCGTAAAGACCGGAATTTGGTTTCAATTGTCCTCCTCCGCCTAGTGCGCCCAGTCGAAAAACTAACAGCATACCATATTGTCACGGGCTCTTCTCGAGAACTGAACATCAACCGGTCCTGACCCCAGCGACCACTTCGTCATGTTAGGAATTGTGTATACCTATTTTCCTCAGCAGAGTAGATGCAGCAGGGTCGCTTGTGTGATTTAGAATGACAAACCGCACCAGAGACTCCTGGTGCGGTGTCGAATCGTGAGCTCCAAGCCCAGGTTCAGGCTGCCTGCCATTTCCTGTGCGGACACCGTCCACGAGCGCGGCGACCGTCTCAGAGAAACAACCTCGCTGTGCCGGCACGTGTGCCAGCACAGCGAGGACAGTTCTTATATCAGTATACTACTTCTTGGCTACGAGTTTCTTGACGACCGGCTTCTTGGCTACGGGCTTCGCGGCCTTGACAGCGGGTTTGACTGCAACAACCTTCTTCCCTGGAGCTTTGGCAGCAACAATCTTCTTTGCCGGAGCTTTGACGACCAACTTCTTGGCTGCCGGCTTCGCGGCCTTGACAACCGTCTTCTTGGCCACTGGCTTCGCCACGGCCTTGACAGTCTTCTTGGCGACCGGCGTAACCTTCTTCACTGCCTTCGGTGCAGCGACGACCTTCTTTACTGTTACTGCAGACTTCTTTGTTGTTCCAGCCATTGCCATCTCCTTTGTTGAGATTCATGTTGAGATTCATGTTGACGTTGATACCAGCACTTGATGTCAATACTCTACGACAAAACAAGTTTCATAAAAGATGTCAAGCCCCCGCGCGTGGGCACGTCGCAACATCTCACTACCACCAACGCCGCTTCTGGAGATACGATACGGACTTCGTGACGTTTTTGCGCGTACGGTTCAATTGTCGACGTTTGTCTCGAAAGGCATAGAAATCGCTGCTCCGGGCACTTCTTCGTCCGGTGGAGCATAGTCCGGAATCAGAACCTCCACATCGCGGATATCGCGCACCATGAAGCTCGCGACGCTCACCACGAGCGCCACGCCACCAAACAGCACAAACATGAGAGCCATGCCGGCACCACGACCGACGCCGACCAGTGGGCCAAACACTCCTGCCAGGATCCCTCCTGGCATCATCCGGGGCTCAAATACGAGGTCCGCCAGTGGTCCAGCCGTCAGCATGGCCACGGGCACCGAGACTTGCGCGATCATCAGGCGCGTGCCAAAGACCTTGCCCTGCACGTCGTGGGGCACCTTCGTCTGCCAGATAGCGTCGTTGCAGCCGTTGAGAAACGGGATAATGAGCGATCCGAGAAATCCGGAGACGAGCCAGATGGGCAACGTTCGACCAAATCCCATGAGCATGATGCCCAGAGCGGACACAGACACCATGCCCCACAGGACGCCGTACACCTTGCGGCGTGGACCACCCCAGGCCGTCATGAGAGCGCCTCCGACGACACCACCAACAGCGGACACCGTGTTGATGATGCCCAGTGTGGTCGGCCTGTCACCTGTACGCGCCAGGATCATGGGAGTCCACAGCGTCATGCATACTGACGCGATGAGGTTCGAGACGAAGAAGCTGAGCTGCAGCAAGAGCAAAGGTCGACGCGCCACGATGTAGCGCCAGCCGAAGACTGTTTCCTTCCAGAGGCTGCCGTGTGCCTCTTCACCTGCCTGTGACCGCAAAGGACGGGGAACAGCGACTGCCAGCAGCAATGCGACGGCGATGCAGAATGAAGCGATGTCGAACAGGAAAATCGGCACCAGTCCCCACATGACGACAACCGCACCCGCAATGATGGGCGCAAGGATGCCGGAGCCGCTCTGCGCCAGCGACATCATGCCCGCAGCCTGGCCATACTTCTCCCTGGGCATCATGGTGCTGATCGCGGCCTGATACGCAGGCCACTGGAATGCCTGGAACGTCCCCGACAACGCCCCCACGACGCAGAGGTGCCAGATCTGCAGGTGCCCAGTAGCATACAGGACAAGCATGATGACCGTACCCAGTCCTGACGCTACATCCGAGACCCCCATGGTCACCTTGCGGTTCCACCGGTCGACCAGCGCTCCAGCAATCGGACTCATAATGATAATGGGCGTGAAACTACAGAACGCGACGATGCTCAGGGCGGTTGCACGACCTGTGACCTGCCACGCCCACACGCTCACACCAAAAGCAGTCATCGCGGACCCGATCAGCGAGACCACCTGACCAGCCCAGATGAGAGTAAACGCCTTCATTCCCTTCGGTCGAACTCGAGCCATAGAGCCCTCCTTATGGGTTTCTACAACTAAATGCTCGTGCACAGAGGATAGAGACGTCCTTGACTTTTGCAACAAGCGCGGCGGCCCGGAAGAGAAAGGCGCCGCACCAAATTTGGTGCGGCGCCTGGAAAGAACGTGCCGGCAGGAAGATGTCTACTCGACGACCACCATCTCGTACTGCCGCGTACCCAATCCGATCTCCTCGGCATGGGCGACCTGGGATTCCCAGTGCGTATCAGGGTGGACATGGGTGAACTTGTCGCCCTGTTCGAAGTGGACGTCCCCAAGGACGCTCCCCTGATTGGCGACGGCTTTGTTGACAAGGTCCACGCATGCCTGGTCGAGAGCCACCGGGTCGAAGCTCGCGGCGATGCCAATGTCGGGCACGATGGCCGCATCATTGAGGCCCCAGCAATCGCAGTTGGGGCTGACGTTCATGATGAAGCTGACGTGGAACGCCGGCTTACCATGCAGGACGGCATAGGCGTATTCCGCGATCTTCTCGTTGAGCGCGTCATTGGTCCCCTGGAACACGGGGCGCGCTGCGCCATACATGCAGACCGCGACGCACTGCCCACAGCCGACACACTTCGTGTAATCGATGAAGGCCTTGTGGTCAGCATTCCATCCGATCGCGACCTGCGGGCAGGAACGGACACAGGTACCGCAAGCGGTGCACTTGACGACGTCGATACGCGGCTTGGATTCAGAATGCATTTGCATCTTGCCGCCCCGCGAACCACTGCCCATGCCGAGATTTTTGAGCGTGCCGCCGAAGCCGGCCTGCTCATGCCCCTTGAAGTGCGTGAGCGAGACAATGATGTCGGCGTCGGCTATTGCAGTGCCGATCTTGGCTGTCTCGCAGCGCTTCAGGTGGATGGGGACCTCCCGGTAGTCCGTGCCCTTGAGGCCGTCGGCGATGATAACATCTGCCCCGATGGCGATACGGTTGAAGCCGTTCTCCTGGGCAGACTGCAGGTGATCGACCGCGTTGGAGCGGCCTCCCGAATACAGCGTATTACAGTCGGTAAGAAAGGGCCTGCCGCCCAGTTCATGAATCAGCCTGACGACCCGCGCCACATAATTGGGACGAATGTAGGCGAGATTACCGGGCTCTCCCAGGTGCAGCTTGAGGGCAACGAACTTGTCCTTGAAGTCGATGGTTTCGATGCCGGCAGCGCGCATCAAAGCCTCGGTCTTATCCAGCAAATTGTGACCGGGACGCGTACGCAGGTCCGTGAACCACACTTTCGATGCGTTCATGACTGCTCCATTGCGGTTTGCAGCCATCGCAGCTCTATTGTTCGATCGATACAATGATCCTTCATCTGTTCCTCCTGACGTGTTATATCTCTTAGTTACTGTAGCGTGAGGACGCCCGTGCGCAACCTCCGCGTCGTTGGGTGAAATGAACTCCCGCGAGCAGTAAACCACATCGAGGAGATGCTGAGAAGATGGGAGACCAGAAACGCATCTCGTTCACAATCGGTTCACGAACAAGTGACATACCTGTTCGACCAAGAATGGCTCTCCAAAACGACCTGGACGGCAATTCGAACCGCCCAGCCCCGCATGTTGACTTTTTCCTTCTGCGTGCGACAATCTTTTATGGTTATACGTGCAGTACTGCTCTCCATGACAGTCGAACCATCTCACCCACTCACTATGGCCACGTTTCATGTCTTCCGTTCGTCTGTTCTCAGCAGGAGAACGACCACAGCGACGCCGAGCACAACTGACCCAGCGCACGTGTCTGACCGCGCCAACATACCGGACGAAACCGGCCTTGCAGGGGAGATTTCTGCAAGGCCGGTTTGCGTTCGTCGAAGGAGGTGATGCCACGACCGGCGATTCCGTAAAGCCTCTGTACCCACACACCACAAACCTATATCCCGGAGGAACCATGATGAAACGAACCATCGCATTTTTGCTTGTTCTTACAGTACTCGTCGCAGGCGTTACCGGTTGCAGCACCGCCACCAAAGTAACTGACCAGGTTGTCAATCTGGGCGGTATCTTCCCGATGACCGGCGCCGCAGCCACCTTCGGTGTTTCCAGCAAGAACGGTGCAACCATGGCCGTCGAGGAGTTCAACGCTGCCGGCGGAGCAACGATCGGCGGTGTCAAGACTACGGTCAATTACATTAACGAGGACGACACTGGTTTACCCGAGGTCGGCGCCAGTGCTGCTCAGATGCTCATCAACCAGGACAAGGTCATTGGTATTGTCGGCCCCCTCATGAGCAAAGTCTCCCTGGCTGTCGCGCCTATCTGCCAAGCTGCCAGCGTCCCCATGATCGCGACAGGGTCCACTGCCACACAGGTCACACTGGTTGGTGACTACATCTTCCGTGCCTGCTTCATCGACCCGTTTCAGGGCACGGTGATGGCAAACTACGTCTGGAACACACTGAAGCTCAAGACAGCGGCTGTCCTTTATGATAATGGTAATGATTACAACAAGGGTCTTGCCGAGTACTTCAAGGCGGGTTTTGAGAAGAACGGCGGCAAAGTCGTCGCCTTTGAAGCATTCACGGACGAAGCGAAAACGGTCGACTACAAGGCTCAGCTGACCGTTATCAAGGCCGCCAACCCCGCGTTCCTGTATCTGCCCAACTACTACGCCTCAGTAGCCCTCCAGTTGAAGCAGGCACGCGAGATGGGTCTGAACGTCCCCGCCGGCGGTGGCGATGGCTGGGACTCACCCGACCTCGTCAAGATAGGTGGTGCAGCTGTCGAGGGTGGCGTCTTCTCTAACCACTTCTCCAAGGACAACCTCAGCCCCAAAGTCCAGGCTTTCGTCACGAAATACACGACCAAGTACGGGGCAGCACCCGACGCGCTCGCTGCTCTTGCATATGACGCCGCGGGGTTGTTCCTCGACGCATTTAAGACTGCCGGCTCGATCAAGGGCTCGGACATCAGGGATGCCATGAAGAATACGATCTTCTCGGGCGTCGCCGGCGCCTACAAGTTCGACGCAAACCGCAACCCCATCAAATCCGCAGTCATTCTGCAGATCAAGAACGGCCAGCAGACGTACCTGACGACCGTCAACCCGTAACCGATACGATGACAGTCGCGGCGACAGGGTACGCCCCACGCCGTGACTGTCATCACCAGCGACGTACGTCCGTGCGCCGCAAGCCTTATCCAGACCCTGCACGCATCCCTGGCGACCTTATTTATGCCAATCTGCGCCTCGACATGCATGTCGGTACTCGGGCGGCCCATGGACAGGAGGTCACGTACACCTTGACAATTCTTACGGCATCGCAATAGTGTGCGGTAGAAGGTTGAATACATGAAACGGCACTTGGAATATCTCAAATTAGCAATATCAGACCTGATGCGAGGTGCTGAAATGCGGCGCACAGAGATCTATTCCGTCACAATCGGATCCGCCCCTTACGTTGCTGGTATGCCTATGTCGATTCTTCTGAACATCTCTCCGGGACTTATACAAAGACACGTCACAGTACAGCACGTCGAACCTCTCCCCTGTTGTCTGTTCACAGACCCACGTGCTCGGTCATGCCGAAAGATGCCGCTAAATGCACTCCTATAGCTCCTTTACTGTCCTTGGCCCCTGTTTGTTGACTTTTTTGTCGATTTTGCGAGAATTCACCATGGACATCAAATGGTTCCCTTTTCTTGTCTCATACCTTGACTCGCCACACCCATTCGGTTCATGCTCACGCCTGGTGCCAGATGGCTGTGCCTCAGACCCGCCGGACAGGATTCTGCCCGGAATCTGCAGTGAGCAGGGACCCAAGCCCTCAGCTTGTGCAGTAACTAGAAGACCTCACGGAAAATATGTCGTGAGGCCTTTCCGCTTTCTTGGAAAGGGGGTGTCGACAGGCCTGCAAGCCTGACGATGCTCTGGCATTCCACGAACAGGTTCTACACATCCGCATCAAGAGAGGAGAAAACATGAGAAGAGTACTTGCCATTATTCTTGTCTGTACACTGATTGCCGGCGTTGGCGTTGGATGCAAAGCAAAAGCTGGGGTTGTCAACCTGGGTGGTATCTTCCCGATGACCGGCGCCTCGGCCACCTTCGGTACTTCCAGCAAGAACGGTGTAGACATGGCCGTCGAGGAATTCAACGCTGCCGGCGGAGCAACGATCGGAGGCGTCAAGACGACGGTCAACTACATCAACGAGGACGACACTGGTCTGCCAGAGGTCGGTGCCAGCGCCGCCCAGATGCTCATCAACCAGGACAAGGTCATTGGTATTATCGGTGCCGTCATGAGTAAGGTCAGCCTGGCTATCGGGCCTATCGCGCAGGCTGCCGGCGTGCCGGAGATCTCGCCCACGTCCACCAATACCAAGGTCACGCTGGTCGGTGACTATATCTTCCGCGCCTGCTTCATCGACCCATTCCAGGGCACGGTCATGGCCAACTACGCGTACAATACCCTCAAGGTCACGACTGCCGCAGTGCTGTACGACAACGGCAACGACTACAACAAGGGTCTTGCCGAGAACTTCAAGGCGAGTTTTGAGAAGCTGGGCGGCAAAGTCGTCGCCTACGAAGCATTCACCGACGAGGCGAAAACGGTCGACTACAAGGCCCAGCTGACCGTCATCAAGGCCGCCAACCCTGCGTTCCTGTATCTGCCCAACTATTACGGCTCGGTTGCTCTCCAGTTGAAGCAGGCACGCGAGATGGGTCTGAACGTCCCCGCCGGCGGTGGCGATGGCTGGGACTCACCTGACCTCGTCAAGATAGGTGGCGCGGCTGTCGAGGGTGGCGTTTTCTCCACCCACTTCTCCAAAGACGACCCAGCCCCCAAAGTTCAGACTTTCGTCAAGGCATACACAGCCAAGTACAATGAACCGCCCGACTCAATGGGTGCTCTTGCATATGACGCTGCAGGACTGCTCCTCGACGCCTTCAAGACTTGCGGATCGATCAAGGGCTCGGACATCAGGGATGCCATGAAGAACACGACCTTCTCGGGCATATCCGGCGCCTACAAGTTCGATGAAAATCGCGACCCGATCAAGGCCGCAGTCATCATCAAGATCGTGAACGGCCAGCAGAGCTTCCTGACAACTGTCAACCCGTAACCTGGCACGCATCTCGGCGCAGCGGGGACCAGGTACCTCCCGCTGCGCCCCCTGTTGGAGGAGAAAACATGGGTCAGTTTCTGCAGCAACTCATCAACGGCATTCAAATAGGCAGTATCTATGCCTTGATTGCCCTGGGCTATACAATGGTGTATGGCATCGTGCGCCTCATCAACTTTGCCCACGCCGACATTTTCATGTTTGGCGCATACATGGGATTCTTCCTTGCCCCCGTCATGGCCAAGATCTTTGGTGGCGCCTTCATCCCGACAATCATCGCAGCCATGCTTATTACCGGCCTGCTTGGCTTCATCATGGAGAAACTTGCATATCGCCCGCTGCGCTACAAGTCCCGCCTTTCGGCACTGATCACGGCACTGGGCGTTTCCATATTCCTCGAGAACTTCTGTGCAATGCCCTTCGTTTTCGGCCCTACGTACCGCGCCTTCCCTAGCATGATCGTGGCCAGAAACATCACCATTCCGGGCAACCTGGGCCTCGTCATTTCCAATGTGCTGTTACTCGACGTCGGCGTTTCGGTCTCCCTGATGGTCCTGCTGTTCTGGTTTGTCAACAAGACGCTCATGGGCAAGCAGATGCGCGCAGTATCGTTCGACAAGCCGACGGCCAGCCTCATGGGCATTAACATCGACGTTGTCATCAGCACGGCGTTCATCGTGGGTCCTGCGCTGGCAGGCGCCGGCGGTATCCTTTATGGCACGACCTACGGCATGCTGGCATCCCCATTCCTGGGAATATGGCCGGGTATGAAGGCGTTCATCGCAGCGGTCCTGGGCGGCATCGGTAACATCCCCGGCGCCGTGCTCGGCGCCTATGTCATGGGCATCTCGGAGGCATTTGCGACGTCGGTCAACTCCAACCTGGGTTATGGTATCGCGTTCGTCATCCTTATTGCCATACTGCTTATTCGACCTAGCGGCCTGCTAGGCAAGTTTGTGCCAGAGAAGGTCTGAAATGACGTTTCTCCGTACACACCGCACCATAACCACAATCATTGCATTCGTGCTGTTGTATGCCGTCTTTAAGGTCCTGTATCTGACGGGTATCCTGAACACGTACTACATCCAGCTCATCATCCTGGTTGGTATCAACATCGTCATGACCGTCAGCCTGGGTATGGTCAACGGTTTCACCGGTCAATTCTCCATCGGACACGCCGGCTTCATGGCTGTCGGCGCCTATACGTCAGCCATGATCACCACGACCTGGTTGCATGTGAGTACGGCAAATCCATGGGTCGGCTATCCTGTCTTCGTTCTATCACTTCTTGCCGGCGGGTTGCTGGCTGCAGGAGTAGGCTATCTTGTCGGTGCGCCATCACTCCGTCTCAAGGGCGACTATCTGGCGATCGTGACGCTATCGGCCAACGAGCTGATCCACGCGATCCTCAACGCTACTGAAGCCGTCGGCGGCCCCCGTGGCCTGGGCGGCATCCCCAAGTTCACCAACTTGGAAGTCGTCTTCGTGTTTGCAATCGTAAGCGTCGCTCTCATGCGCAACTACCTGTTCTCCTCGCCCGGACGCTCCATGAAGGCGGTCCGCGACTCAGAGATCGCCGCTGAATCCACCGGAATCAACACGACAAAGCAGAAGGTGTTTGTGTTCGTTTTCTCGGCCTTCTTCGCCGGCGTGTCGGGCGGTGTCTTCGCGCACCTGCTTCAGTTCATCGATCCGAGTAGCTTTACCTTCGTGAAGTCGCTGGAGTATCTTATCTATCTGTACGTCGGCGGTGCCATGTCAATCAGCGGTGCCATAGTCGGCCCGGTCATCTTCACGCTCCTGCCCGAACTAATGCGCAGCCTGCAGTCGTGGCGTATGGTCATCTATCCGCTGATCCTCATCCTGACCATGATCTTCCGGACGGAAGGCATCATGGGCCTCAAGGAATTTAGCTTCATCCTCATTCCCCAACGTCAGAGAAAGGAGGTGAGCGCATAATGGCTCTCCTCGATATTCAACATCTCACGCAATTCTTCGGTGGCCTGCGTGCCGTTTCCGACTTCAACATCCAGCTCGAGCATGGTGAGATCGTCGGCCTCATTGGACCCAACGGCGCCGGCAAGACGACCGTCTTCAACGTGATCACCGGCGTTTATGCGCCGACCAAGGGTACCATCGTCTTCGACGGGCAGAGCATTGTGGGCAGGAAAACCTACCAGATCACCCAGGCAGGGATCGCCCGCACGTTCCAGAACATCCGCCTGTTCAGCCAGTCCAGTGTTATCGACAACATCAAGATTGCCTATCATTTCCGAATGTCCTATGGCAACACTGATGCGTTCCTGCACACACGCAAGTATTGGCAGGGTGAGCAGCAGGTCGACGACTACGCTATCGACCTCCTGCGCCTGTTTCACTTGGAGGGACATGCCGACGACATCTCGGGTTCCCTCCCCTACGGGGCTCAGCGCCGGCTGGAAATCGCCCGCGCTCTTGCCACCAAACCCAAGCTTCTCATCCTGGACGAGCCCGCAGCCGGCATGAACCCGGCAGAGGCAGACGAACTGATGGAAATGATCCACTGGCTCCGTGACAAGTTCGACCTGACTATCCTGCTCATCGAACACCAGATGAGGGTAGTCATGGGCGTGTGCGAACGCATCAAGGTCATGGACTTCGGTGAAACCATCTGCGAAGGCGTGCCCGAGTACATCCGCAACGACCCCCGGGTCTGCGAAGCATACCTTGGAAAGGGGGCCTGACATGTTACTCGAAGTCAAGAACATCGACGTTTTCTATGGCTCCATCCGTGCGTTGAAGGGCATCTCCTTCAGCGTAGAAAAAGGCGAAATCGTCTCAATCATCGGCGCCAATGGCGCCGGCAAGTCGACGACGCTGCGCGCCATCTCCGGCATTCTGCGCGCAACGTCCGGCAGTATTATTTATGACGGACACGATATCACCCACACGCCGCCGCATCTCATCGCACGCATGGGTATCTCCCACGTTCCCGAAGGCCGTGGCATCTTCGGCAACCTGACGGTACAGGAGAACCTGGACGTGGCTCTATCGTCGGTCAAAGATAAGAAAACGGCCGGCCCCAACCTGGACAAGGTATTCTCGCTGTTCCCGCGTCTCAAGGAACGCAGACGACAAGTCTCTGGCACACTGTCAGGCGGTGAACAACAGATGCTGGCTGTCGGCCGGGGTCTCATGCAGAACAACCCGTTCATGCTCCTCGATGAACCTTCCATGGGTCTGTCGCCCGTCCTGGTCGAGGAGATCTTCGGCATCATTGTCGAGATCAACCAATTGGGCAAGACCGTGCTGCTCGTCGAGCAGAATGCTTTCAAGGCACTGTCTATCGCTCACCGCGCATACGTGCTGGAAACCGGTTCCCTGGTTCTGTCAGGGACGGCCAAGGAACTGCGCGACAACCCCGACGTCAAGAAGGCCTACCTGGGCGGCTAACCTCCCCGCCCTTTTCCTCCTGTACGGCCTGTCGGGCAGCGGAAACGAGCAGTCGCTGCCCGACACGATGTTCTGGACACCCGGCAACAACGAGCCCCTCCTGACGGAGGGGCTCGTTATCTCGACCTTTCAAACCAGGGGATCAGACCCCTCAGCACGTTGTGGACTAAGCGCGCTCCAGTTCGGGACCGTAGGAGCCGGAACGGGCCGCGCTATTGCACTTGCTTCGATGATAGAAGGCCGCCTGCGCTGCCACCACGTTTGCCTGCTCGCCGTGCCAGATGGTGAGCGCGGGTTCCTGCAGTGCCCGTCCGTACGAGTAGCTCAGTTCCCACGGATGCGGTCCCAGCTTGTTCATCGCATTGAGATGAGCGGTCGCCAGTTCGGACGACTGCCCTCCCGAAAGGAAGACGATGCCCGGAACGGCGGCAGGAACGGTACGGCGCAGTGTGCGCACGGTCGCCTCGGCCACGTCCTGGACCCCCGCCTGCCGGGGGCAGGACTTGCCAGAGATCGTCATGCTCGGCTTGAGTAGTATACCCTCGAGCAGGACCCCTTGCCGGGCAAGCTCGTTGAAGACCGACCTCAAGACGCCCAGGGTGACGAGTTCACACCGCTCCTGATCATGATCGCCATCCATGAGGACTTCGGGTTCGACGATCGGAACAAGTCCAGCTTCCTGTGCCAGGGCCGCATAGCGCGCAAGAGCCTGTGCGTTGGCACTGACACATGCCCTGCTGGGGATACCCGCCCCAATAGTGATGACGGCACGCCACTTGGTGAACCGCGCGCCCAGCGATCGATACTCGGCCAGCCGTTCACGAAGGCCATCCAGTCCCTGTGTGACCTTCTCCCCGGGGTGAAGCGCCAACTCAACCGTTCCCGTGTCGACTTTGATGCCGGGGATGATAGCCTTCTCGGCCAGCAGCCTGGGAAACAGCGTTCCACCGAGGGACTCCTGGCGGATCGTTTCGTCATAGAGGATAACGCCTGAGATAAATTCCTCGACACCGGGCGTCGTAAACAGCATGTCCCGATAAGTGCGATGCGTCTCGGCAGTCGACGCCACGCCCAGTTTCGCAAATCTCTTGCCGATGGTTCCTACACTCTCGTCGGCCGCCAGGATTCCCTTGTGCGGTGCCACCAGAGCTCTGGCCGTCTCCTTCAACTCACGTTCGTACAACATACCATCCTCCTTATCCGCAGGTCATCTGTGACAATGCGGCACATACGCATCCAATACACGATCAGTCGGCTGAGTCGTCCGGCTCGTCCATATCCTCGTCGGTTTCGTCGAGGTCGGCAGCGCGGCTGCGATAGTCTTCTGCCAGCTCTTTGTTTCCCGCTTCCTCGTACGACTCGCTCATTTCCCAGAACAACTGCTGTCGAAGATCGAGATCGGGCTGGTCGGCTTCGAGGTCCAGCGCCTGCTGGAACAGGACGACAGCCTGCTCATGGTTCCCGTCAAGTGCGCTCGCATCGCCGATCGTCTGCAGTGCACGCGCCTGAAAAAGCTTATCGTGCAGAGCCTTGCCAAGAGCACCACCCTTTTCCGCCAGCTCACGTGCCTTGGCTGCATCTCCCTGGGCGATGGCCACCTGGCTCATGATGAGAAGAGCATCAGTTTCAAGGTCCTTGTTGCCCATACTCTTCGATGTGGTACAGGCGACCTGGAAGTAGTGCATCGCCTTGTCCCACTCCTCCATCTCCGTATACATGCCACCGAGGTCACTCGCGTAATGCAGCGTGAGCTCAGGATCCGCCGGCAAGTCCTTGGCCAGGGCTTCGGCCTTCAATGAGAAGGTAATGCCCTTCTCCATCTCGTCGAGCATGCCATACAACGGACCCATGTTGACATAGACGTGGGCCAAGCCGGCATTATCATGCTTGGCCTCGTACAGCGCGATCGCCCTGTCCAGCAGGGCCAGCGCGGGTTTGAACTCGTCCTGCTCCGCAAGAACCACCGCTGCATCCAGCAACGCGGTCGCAGGCGGCGTGCCCACCGGACACGCCTGTTCCACCTTCTGAACGAAGTCCTTGGGGTCCTTCTTGAACGAACGCGTCAGCTCGGCGAGGCGTTCCCGCTGTCTGCGGTCCTTGCGGTCCTCCGCGCTGCTGCTCATGGGTTCTCTGCTCTTGTCTGTCATGTTTGGTCCTCCTGTGCTGCTCTGCCGCGGCTACGCGCGCGGACTGGCCAGCTGACCCGCGGCAAACGCGATCGCGCGCCGCATGTATGCCTCGTCGAACCCGCTTAGAACGGCTGGTGTTTCAAACACCCGGTGCGGGATCGTCAATTTGTTGAAGTCGAAGCCGTTCGCAAACTTGAACGCGAACTTCGCCCGATAGATATCGTCTGCGGTTGCTGCCAACTGTTCCGCCGTCAGGTCGTACCCCGCCGCGGCAAGCGCCCGCAGTGTCAGCTCCGGCGTGTAGATGCCACGGGCGAAGAAACACACCGTGAGCGAACTGAGCACCTGGCGCCAGCGCTCCTCGTCCATGAGCTTCTGAGCTAGCTGTTCGGCCGGAATGAGTCCTTTGATCAGCTCCTTCTGGTCGATGGCATAACCGGCATTGTCCAGATGGCTGTGACGTGCTCCCAGCATGAACCCCAGGTAGCCGGCCGGGCCCGTGTGGTACCCGGGCATCTCGTTACCACCAAACGCCATGGCAAAGTCGGCGCCACCATAACGGGCAGCCGCTGCGTCGACGCCATGGCTCAAAATGCTCCAGAACTCGTTGGCCTTGCTGGTGATGGCCTCGACGCCTGCGACATAGCCATCGACCTTCCCGAACTCGAGCTTCATGCCTCCCGTGTCCTGTTCCGTGACCAATCCCTTTTCCATTGCTTCGGTCGCCCAGGCCAGGCACACGCCGGAGCTCATGGCGTCCAGTCCCAGGACTTCTACCTTGTCCATGAGGCTCAGCACCTGCTCAGGATTGCTGAGGCCAAGCATCGAACCGAGCGCATAGATAGGCTCATAATCATAGGAGATCATCGTCGTCTTGTAATAGTACGCCTCATCCTGATAGGGTTCACGCAGCGCCGCGATGTGGATACAGGCGACGGGGCAATGCGAGCAGGCCAGGCGACGGCCGAGGTAATGCTCGGCGTAGTGCTCGCCCGAAATAGCTTCAGCAGACTCAAAGTGTCCCGCCTGCACGTTGCGCGTAGGAAGCCCACCGAGGGCGGACAGCGGCTGGATGTTTTCCGCTGTTCCCAGATCGTGGTACTTCTTCATGACGGGGCTTCTGACCGCCGCGGTGTTGATCTCGTCGTAGAGTGCCCGGTACACGACCTTGTCCGCGACTTCAAGCGTCCGATTGCCCGATACCACGACAGCCTTGAGCTTCTTACTGCCAAAGACCGCCCCCATGCCGAGCCGCCCGAAGTGCCTGTAGGTCTCCGTGCTGACGTCGGCGTAGGTTACCAGGTTCTCCCCTGCACGACCGATGCGCATGATGCTGCGCAGGCCCGCCGAACTCTCGCTCTGCCGTAGTATGCGCCCTGCCGTCACGCTGGATCTCATGCCCCACAGTGTGGTGGCATCGTGGAAATATGCCTTGCCTTCCTCGATGCTGAGGTATCCCGGATTGACGTTGGCGCCGGTGATGACGATTGCGCCGATCCCCGACATACGGATGGCGACTGCACTACGGCCGCCCGCATGCGATTCGCCCAGGTTGCCAGTGTGTGGCGACTTGAACATCGCCACGGTCTTGGACCCGAGAGGGAAGAGTCCATCCAGAGGTCCGGTCGCAAGTACGACAGGCGCCTCGGGGGCCAGCGGATCCATGGCCGCTGGGCAGTTCTCGGTCAGAAGCTGAATAGCGACTCCCGCCCCTCCGAAATACTTCCCGAACAGGTCCTCGCGACGCTCGACCCATGAGCGCTTCTTGCTCAGGTCGACGTACAGGACGTTGGCAAGCGGATCATTTGGCAGCATTGGAGACCTCTTGGCGGCGTTCTTCGAGCGCCAGTACTCCATGCGGGCAGTACTTGGCACAGTAGCCACAATGCACACAGATGATCGGCTTCTCTGCTTCCTTGTCCCAGAAAATGGCACTGACGATGCACGCTTGCCGGCACAGTCCACAGCCGGTGCACTTCGAGGGATCCAGAAGGACTCCTCCGCCCTTGCGCAGGACCAATGCATCCTCCGGGCATACCTTGGCACACGGGGGGTCCTGGCATGCTCGACAAACGACCACCGAAAGACCATGTTCCATGCCGCCCACGGACTTGACGTGGATTGCCGTCTTGCCCATTCCCGCATAGCCCAGCCGGCGAGTGCACGCAAACATGCATATCTGGCAGCCTGTACAGCGTTCCGCGTCAATGACGGATAGTCTCATGGATTCTTCTCCTTGCACTGCTACGTTGTTGGTGGCTACATCCGCCTGATCATTTATAGTATATGTCCAGTATGGCTATGTCATGCTTACATAGTGACTTATCCAACATACACGTGAATCGTTCCGTCAACTCATGAAGCACAGAACTGATTGCTTCCAGGCCAGAAGCCGCTCTCCAGAACCACAATAGTCATCGACCATCAAAACCAGACTGTCAAGTTTCCTTTTCTGGCGAGCCTGCGGCCCTGTGGTTCGTATAAGGTCTGGTTTGGATATACTTTCTTTACAGTACTGGGAGGTTCTGATGGAACAGTTTCATGAGACAATGAGTGGAGCAACGGTCACGAGGATGCCGGTCGGCCCCCTGCTGACCAATTGCTACCTGGTGCAGTCAGGAACGGAGCTCATGCTGGTGGACCCTGGCATGGTCTGGAACCGGGAGCTTGAGGAAGTGGCCACCGTCATCGAGAGCGCTAACGCCCGCCTCCGGTGGATCGTCTGTACCCATGGGCATTTCGATCACATCTCGGGCGTCGACACGGCGATGAAGCGTTTCCCAGACGCGACGCTCCTCATGGACCCTCTGGAGGTTGAACTCGCCAGAGACCCAGTGGCAAACTACGCCACACAGATGGGGTCCACATTCGCAATGCACGCTGAGCCATCTCCGCTGATTGTCGGGCAGGAAGTACCCCTGGGACTCATCACCTATCGCATCGCGACCATACGAGGGCATACGCCGGCCAGTAGCGTCCTCATCGCGGGAGACCACGCATTTGTCGGCGATACACTGTTTGCCGGTAGCGTCGGTCGCGCGCCCAACCAGAAAGAGTTCGAACAGCTGCTTGACGGGATACGCGTGACCCTCATGACGCTCCCCCCGGCCACACGCATCTTTCCGGGGCACGGAGAACCGACGAGCATCGGTGCCGAACTGGGCGCGAATCTTTGGCTGTAGTCAGGATCGGGACCTCGCTCGCAGCTGCGAGCGCGTCTGTTCCAGATCGCGGGAGATGCTGGCAAGCGCAATCAGGTAGAAAGGTGTCCAGCACATCGCAGCACCCGCGACGACCACGATGAATGCCGTGCCTAGACTCGCCCGATCGGCAACAAGCCCAGCCAGAAACGGTGCCAGGGCCGCGCCAGTCGCCTCGACCAGGCCCTGCATCGCAAGGGCGGTACTCCGAACCTCTGGCAGGCTCACGTCACTGATCGTCGCCCCTATGTTCGGAGCTGCGAACGAGGTCAGGAAGACTCCGGTCGCCGCCAGCAGGACAAACAGGACCGGCTCCGTTGTCGGTGTAAGAAGCGCCGTGCACAGCAGAACAGACCCTGGGAGCGTTGCTATGCCCGCAAGGAGACGGCCCTGGGGCATCCTCCGGAACAGTCTGTCACCGAGCACTCCCCCCAGCGGGAAGCCCACGCCGAGTCCCAGGACTGTCAGGGTCGCCACCGAGAGCGACGTTGTACCAGTGTAACCCCGTTCAGTTTCGAGATACCGAAAGAACCAGAATGTCACAACATTGATGGGCAGAACGGCAAAGAACCCCTGGGCATACAGTGCCACGAGGGTCCTTCGCCGCAGCAGGCTGCGCGCGACCGCCCAGCTGAACCGTGCTGCCACAGCCGGTGCCCCTGCGAGCTCCGGCTCTGTCGCTCCCCGTGCAACGTCCTTGACGACGAGCGCGACGAGCACGGCAACGACCAGGCCCGCCCCTCCGGTCATGACGAAGATCCACCGCCAGCCGACGCGCGGAGTGAGGGTCGTCGCCAGCACCGCACCAAGGACATACCCAGCCGGCATCGCCGTCTTGAGCAGAGCATACACCCTCCCCCGCACGCGCGGATCGAACGTGTCGGCAAGCAGGCTGTAGACGCCAGGCGTACTGGCGTCATCGACACCGGTGGCCGCCCGTGCCACGACGAACCAGCCGAAGGTGGGAGCGAGCGCCGAGAGCCAGGTTGTTGCGCCCCAGATGGTCGCGGCCAGTGCAATGAGTCGCGCCCGTGAAAACCGGTCAAAGAGATATCCCCAGACCGGGAAAAGCAGACCGCCGACGATAAGTGCCCCCGAGACTACCGCACCCATCTGCCCCTCATCGATCCTGAAGGAGGCCATGATAGAACTTGTCAGTGGGCCGATGAGCAGCCGGTCTGCCTCATGAAGCAGTGTGAAAAGGGTCAGTACTGCCAATACGGCCCACTTGCTGAATCGTCGGTGCTTCATCCTCATCTCTCCGGACGTTACGCCACTACTGTAAGCCAACTCACGCGATGTGTCCAGCCACAGATTTGAAGTCAGATATCAGTTCTGCACATTCTTCCTTTGGGCCATCACCATGCCAGTGGTATCATGAATTGATAAAAGACACAGTTCACGGAGGTTGACATGATCGACGTTTTTGTTATCGGTGGCGGACCCGGAGGGTACGTCGCTGCAATCAAGGCATCTCAGCTGGGTCTGTCGGTCGCGCTGGCAGAAGAAGCCGACATGGGCGGGGTCTGCACAAACTGGGGCTGTATCCCCACCAAGACAATGCTGGCCAGCAGCAAGCTCTTCACGCGCATGCAGGAGGCGCGCAAGTTTGGTCTGACTGCTGACAACGTGGGTGTTGACTTCGGCGCCGTCATGACCCGCAAGGACCAGGTCGTCGTCCGGCTGCGCAAAGGCATCGAATTCCTGATGAAGAAGAACAATATCCAGGTGTATAAGAGCCGCGCAACACTCAAAGACCCGACTCATGTCTGCATCGACGCGACCGGCGAGGTCGTTGAAGCGAAGAACGTCATCATTGCCACTGGCAGCTCTCCCATCAAGTTTCCCCCCTTCACCGACCCGGGCATCTGGACCAGTGACGACGTCTTCCGCAACAGGGAACAGCCGAAAGAACTGGTCGTGATCGGTGGCGGTGTTATCGGCGTGGAGATGGCGACATTTTTCAGCGCCATCGGAACAAAGGTCACCATCGTCGAGCTCATGCCACATATCCTGCCTGCCGAGGATGAGGACGTAGCACTGGCCATCGCTGCAACCCTCAAGAAGCGAGGTATCACCATCATCACCGGGGCGAAGACCCAGTCGGTCATGCCCACGGAGACTGGTTATAGCCTGACACTCGATGTGAACGGCGTCACGCAGGAAGTCCACGGTGATCACGTTCTGCTTTCTATCGGACGGCGGTCGAACGTCGGCCCGGAACTGGAAGCGGCAGGGATCACCCTGTCAAAGAAAGGCATCGTCGTCGACGACCACATGCGCACCAGCGTCCCCGGCGTCTATGCTGTCGGTGACGTAAAAGGGACCTACATGCTGGCACATGTCGCCGAGAAAGAAGGAGTCGTCGCTGCCGAGAACATCGCCGGGCATGACACTCACATGGTCTATACCGCCGTCCCTTCCGTCGTGTTCACCGACCCGGAGATCAGTGTCGTGGGCAAGAGAGAATACGAACTCAAGGCAGAAGGAATCCCGTACAAGGCAGGGACATTCCCCGTCAGCGCCAGCGGCAAGGCGCGGACAATGGAGGAAAGCATCGGTTTTGCCAAGGTCCTGGCGCATGCCGAAACCCACGAGATCCTGGGGATCGCCCTCTATTGCCCCGAAGCCACCGACCTCGTCATGGAATCGGTCCTGGCCGTACAGTTCGGGATGACGGCGGAGAAACTGCTTGAGGCGATCCACCCCCATCCGACGATGACAGAGATGATCATGGAGGCCACAGAAGGCTCGATCGGACTACCTCTGCAATTGTGAATACCCAAAGTACCTGGTACTATGGGGATTCACAATTAAGGATGAGCGGTTGCCCGGGAACGCCGCATATCGCGCAGTAACCGCAGGACAGCTTTCTCTTCCTCCACCGCCTGCTCCCCGGCGAAGTCGACGTCATAGATACGCCAGACAAGACCTTCAATGTCAGGAGACGGCGCAGCACGATGAACAAGCTCGAGAAGCGTCTCGCCGGGCAGTCGCCGTTCTCCGACAAGGTCCTCTAGCGCTGAAGCGAGCCGACCACGCCTGTCCTCTGCCCGACGGCGCAGGAACAGGAGTGCCAGGACGGCTGTAACCACAATACCGGAAAGGACACGCCAATCGCGCAGCAAGCGCGACGCCACCGTCCGGAAGGACTCGAATGCAGAGGTGATGGCACGGCCGCTACCTGTGAAAAACCGGCCGAGACTGTTGGCCGTCTGCACCTGCCTGGCCAGATCATACGTGACGACGTTCCGGTACCAGGCCATACGAACGTTGTCCAGGATATTCGTGATCAGCGACACCTGCTGGAAGGAACTGGGCGTCGGGTCGTAGCGGACCCAGGTGTCCCCGTCCAGGACTTCCACCCACGTGTGCGCGTCCTTGGCCCGCACAATGAGATACCCTGAGGCTTTGTTCCACTCTGTGGCCACAAAGCCTGACACCAGGCGGGCGCGGACGCCCTGGGAACGCAGCAGCAACACCATGGACGTGGCAAAGTGTTCGCAGTACCCGGAGCGCCGGTTGACGACGAAGTCCTCGATCGACGTTGCTGTCGGGTTCAGTGAGTACTCATAGTTGGCAAGGAGATAGTCGCGGGTCGTCTGCGCCTTGTCTCTGACCGTCAGGCCCCGCACGACACGTGCGGCAACGTCCCTGAAAGCCTGCGAAAGCTCCGGGACCTGAAGGTATCTATCCAGCAGCACCGGCCGGCCGGCCACGAGACTGTCGACAGGGACCGTGTCCTGATCGAGTGACGAGACGTCATACCGGATGGTCTTGTAGTAGGGCGCATCCGTGAACAGATTGCTCTCCGCGTCGCGGCGGAGGTACTGGAACTGCCCTCGCAGACCAGTAATGTGTTCCAGCCCAAAGACGACATCCGTCCCGGTCGGCTCGAGGTATACGGTCGTCTGCGTATCGGGCTGCTGGTCGCTTACTATGAACGAATCGATCCCGGAGGACGCATACAGGGACTCGGGGTGACCGGCCGCGACCAGCCACTGCTTGCCACTAAAGGTCGTGTAGCGCATACCCGAGATATAGGCAGGCAGGGGCAACCGGGACCCACCCTTCCCGGGATCGACACGCATGACAACGGTATTGTCCTGCTGTACCTCCCCAGGACTGATCGTGATGTCCTTGGAGAAGCCTGTCGTCTGGGTCGCCAGTGCAGGACTGCCTTTGATATAGCCCAGTGTCCACCGCGGAAGGGCAAAGAATACGCCAAACGCAAATACAAACGACACGAGCGCAGACACGACGATGGCGCTATAGAATCCCCGGGTGATATGCGGGACCCTGCCTTCGAACTGCGCCATGATCAGCAGGACAGTCGCGATCAGAAACTCAGCAAGCAGCAGAAGCCCGAACGCCACCGAAATGGACCCGGCGGCGGACAGGACAGTCACGAAGACAGCGATGAGCACCAGCCCCTGATAGTCGCGCGTATTGTCCGTCAGGACGAATCGGCACGCCATTGCTGCCAGCATCGCCTGCGCCAGGAGGGCGAAGAGCTGGGTCCCCAGGACCATGAGGACGAGAAACCAGACAAGGGGAAGTGCTTCGAGAACACGCCGTCCCCAGCGCCCATGAACGTGTCCGGCCAAGGGCAGGGCTATGAGGAATGCGACAGCATACAGAGCATACCATGGCTCGACGACGGACAGAAACCCGCACGCCGTGAGGCCGAGCAGAAACCCCAGCACGCGCCGGATGTCCAGCGAGTTCCTCATGGGGCACCGTTCACGAAGCTGATGTCTTCGTGCGTGAAGCTGTGCAGAGGTCCAGGATGGGGTGGGTCCTCGGTGAGTTCCGCCAGGGCCAGCAGTTCCATTGCCTGCTGCCACGCCCTGCGGTCACGTCCGTCCAGAAACGATCCGGGAAGCGCAAGCGCGATGGCCTCTCCCGATTCAAAAGCCGATGTCAGGCCACTTGCGATCTTGGAGACCCCCAGTTCGAACACTTGGCTGTCAGGCCACGCGCCCTTTGCCGTGTCGAGGTAGAACACGGTCTCCTGCTGGTACCTGGCTTCCTGTTCCACAACGTAAGGGTCGCCCCTCCGCGCCGACACCTTCCAGTCGATGTGGCGGGAATCGTCCCCCGCATGGTACCTGCGTAGAGAAAAGAAATCGCCATCGCCGCCTGCCCTCGCCCTCTCGAGACGGTGCTCACCCTGTTCGTCTTGTCGCTGCAGAAGGACAGGGTGGACCTGTGGGTATACGATCAGTTCGCCGCCGACAGCTACGTCTCTGCTCATCTCGACGATACCAAAGGGGAACGCCGACGCGATGCCCGCCCGCAATCCCTTCACACGGCCACGCGTGGGCAGGGTAAGCGTGAGCGGAAGTTCCACTGCAGAACGAGCGCCCACAAAGGGGACACTCAGCGATACAGTGTCTCCACCCGCCCGGACACTGACGCGCGCGAAGAACAACGGGAACGAACCGGTATTGCGAACCCGGACGGCCAACGACGCCGGACGGCCTGCGTAGACCTCGTCGACCGTGTCGAGCGAGATCTCGAGACGGCGAAGGTTGGCGACCGACAACAGTCCCGAGAAGATAAGTGCAGAAAGGAGTGCACTGAAGACGAGATAGAGAAGGTTGTTGCCCGAGTTGACGGCGACCGCCCCAATGCCGATGATGGCAAGGAAAAACAACAGGCCGCTGCGCGTCAGCCGTTCAGCCCGGTGGTACTTCCTGAAACGCACCTCGACCAGACTCATGGTGCTCCGGCTGCCGGAGACCCTCGTCACGCAGGCGCCGGCACCTGCTCAAAGATGCGGTCGATATCGGCACGCGATGCCCCTTTTCGGCTGCCGCGACGCAGGATGCGGTGAGACGCCACATAGGGAGCCATCCTCTTGACGTCGTCAGGGACGACGAACGCGCGACCCTGAAGCAGCGCCCATGCGCGAACTGCCTTGAGCAGATCGATCGCGCCCCGAGGGCTGACGCCCACCTCGAACAGCGTTTCGGAACGGGTCGCGCGCGCAAACGCGAGGACATAGTCCAGCATCGCCGGCGTCACCGTCACCTGGTCGACCGCAGTCTGTGCGTCCAGTACCTGCTGGACCGAGGCTACCGGCTGCAGATTGATGGAATGCTGTCGTACGGGGCGTTCGGTCAGGATCCTGCGTTCCGCCTCGACGTCCGGGTATCCAATGCCCATGCACAGCTGGAAGCGGTCCAGTTCGCTCTCGGGAAGAGGATACGTCCCCGCATACTCGATGGGATTCTGCGTGGCGATGACGAAGAACGGGTCCGGCAACTCCCATGTCGTCCCGTCGATGGTGATGCGTCGATCGTTCATAGCCTCGAGAAGAGCGGACTGGGTCTTGGGACTGGCTCTGTTGATCTCGTCGGCCATGACGACATTCGCGAAGATCGGGCCGCGCCGAAACCGGAACTCCCCGGTAGCAGCCTCATAGATGTTGACGCCGAGGATATCGGCGGGAAGGAGGTCGGACGTAAACTGGATGCGGCTGTAGGAAGCGCCGATGGATTGCCCCAGCGCCTGTGCAAGTGTCGACTTTCCGACGCCCGGCACGTCCTGCAAGAGCAGGTGTCCACCTGCAATCATGGGAATCAGGGCCAGCAGGACCTGCTCATGCTTGCCCCGCACCACGGTCTCGACGCTGGCCGCTATCGCGGTCACCGTATCCATCGCTGCCTGCAGTCTGTCTGTTTTCTCGCTCACATCCACTCCTCTCTTGCTTAGGTTATACAACAATTGAGAAAGAACTGCAAACCTGTGAACAGCCACGCCGTCCTGTCGGAGCAGCCGGGAGGTGTCAGTCTTCATGGAAGTTTTAGCGCCATCAAACCTTGCAGATTGTGATAAAGCCTATCACACGGCCTTGCTTGCATCGGATGTCGCACTACATATGATTGTGCACGGTCATGGAAGGGAAGGCTGCGGCTTTCCCTCACCACCCAACCTTCCTCGGAGAGCGGACAGCTTCGGCTGCCTGCTCTCCAGTTTTCCCGCGCGCACCCTCAGCTCCCGGCGTCTTCGCAGTAACAGGTTTGATGCCTCCCGTCTTTTTGGAATATACTGTAGCGAAATCATACGCCAGGAAAACCAAGGGGTCCGCATGAACACGATCCGCAAAAGAGAAGAACTGGGGCACAACGTCGTCAGATGTGTCGTCGACGCGCCACTCGTCGCAACACACAGAAAACCCGGGCAATTTGTCATCATCCGCGTGACGGACCACGGTGAGCGGATCCCGCTGACGATTGCCGACGCAAACCCCGAGATGGGGACCATTTCCTTGATCGTCCAGTCCGTCGGCAAGACCACGCGCGAGATGGCCATGCTCAAGCCTGGGAATGCCATCCACGACATCGTGGGACCCCTGGGTCGACCGACACATATCCAGCGGTTCGGGACCGTGCTATGCGTGGGCGGTGGCATCGGAATAGCCCCGCTCTACCCTATCGCGAAGGGCATGAAGGAAGCTCGCAACCGTGTCATCACGGTCCTCGGAGCCAGGACCCACGACCTGCTCATTCTCGAAGACGACATGCGCAATGTCAGCGACGAACTCATCGTCACGACCGACGACGGGTCATACGGCACCAAGGGACTCGTGACCGACGCGATCCGCTCTCTGGTGAGCGACGGAAACCACATTGACCAGGCTGTCGTCATCGGTCCCCCTCTCATGATGAAGTTCACGTCTCTTCTCACTAAGGAACTCGGTATCCCCACGATGGCCTCCCTGAACCCCATCATGATCGACGGGACCGGCATGTGCGGCGGATGCCGCGTCACCGTGGGCGGCGAGATCAAGTTCGCCTGCGTGGACGGCCCCGAGTTCGATGCGCACGAGGTAGACTGGGACAGCATGATCCGTCGTCTCGGGACCTACCGCACAGCGGAGCAGGTTGCTGCTGACCGCTATGACCACGAGTGCCGCGTCGGCCTGGACGCCGGGGAGTCACGATGAACGCTGCCACTCGGTTCAAGCTGCCACCCGTCGTCATGCCCGAGCAGGACCCTGCCGAACGCGTCCACAACGTCCGTGAGGTGCCACTGGGGTTCACACCCGAGATGGCGTTGCAGGAAGCGCAGCGCTGCCTTCAGTGCACCAACCAGCCCTGCGTCGAAGGATGCCCCGTCGGCGTGCGCATTCCCGAGTTCATCCAGGCCATCGAGTCCGGCGACTATCTCGCCGGGATAGGAATCATCAAGCAGACCAATCTGCTGCCGGCGGTCTGCGGGCGTGTGTGCCCCCAGGAAGAACAGTGCCAGAAGAACTGCACGGTAGGCAAGGCACACCGGGACGTCGGGCAGGCTGTACAAATCGGCAAGCTGGAACGATTCCTGGCCGACTGGGAACGGGAGAACCACGCAGCAGTCATCCCCCAGATTTCACCTTCGACCGGCAAGCGAGTGGCCGTCATCGGCAGTGGTCCCGCAGGACTCACCGTGGCCGGCGACCTCATCAAGCTGGGGCACGCCGTCACCGTGTTCGAAGCGCTGCACATGCCGGGAGGCGTCCTGGGATATGGCATCCCCGAGTTCCGTCTGCCAAAGGAGATCGTCTACCAGGAGGTTGCCTACCTGACCAGGCTCGGCGTCGATTTCCAGTACAACATGGTCATCGGCAAATCTCTCACGGTCGACGAAGTGCGCAAGGACTACGACGTCATTTTCATCGGGAGTGGCGCCGGGCTTCCCAATTTCCTGCACATCCCGGGCGAGAACCTGCTTGGCGTGTATTCCGCCAACGAGTACCTGACACGCACCAACCTCATGCACGCCTACGACGAGAACTCTGACACTCCCATCCTGCGTGGTAAGTCTGTGGCGGTCCTCGGCGGCGGCAATGTCGCCATGGACTCGGCCCGGACGGCGCTGCGGCTGGGAGCCCTCAGGGTCATGGTCATCTATCGACGCTCGGAGGAGGAAATGCCCGCTCGCAAAGAAGAATATCACCATGCAATCCAGGAGGGAGTCGAGTTCCATTTTCTCCAGAACCCTGTGGAGATCCTCGGCAATGGTGAGGGATGGGTCACCGGCCTGACTGTGCAGCAGATGCAGCTCGGGGAACCGGACGCTTCTGGTCGCAGGCGCCCCCTGCCCATAGCCGGCCAGACCAGCAATGTCCCTGCGGACGTTGTCGTCGTAGCTATCGGCAACGACCCCAATCCACTGATCCCCGCCGCCCTCCCGGGTCTGCAAGTGAACAAGCACGGGGGCATCATCACCGACGAAGACACCATGGAGACGTCGGTTCCGGGAGTCTTCGCGGGTGGCGACATCGTGCTGGGCGCTGCGACAGTCATCCTGGCCATGGGCCAGGGCCGCAAGGCTGCACGTGCCATCCACGCATGGCTCATGAGAACCACCGAGACGGCCAGACGCTAGACCAGGCTTACGTATGGACAAACTGCGAAGATTCATGAAAGAGAACTGGTGGAGATACCTGATGAACATCGTTCTCGCCGGCGGTGTCTACTGGTCCTCGACCTGGTACACCATGACCAACCATACGACCGCGAACGTGCACGTCTTGCAAACGGCCTTCGATCGGTGGGTCCCGGTCATCCCCCAATTCATCGTCCCGTACAACTGGCTGGAACCCGTCCTCTACTTCTGTCTCCTGTTCTTCTTCGTCTTCCATCCGAAGATCTTCACGGCATTCGGCGTCGCCTTCATCGCCATCCAGGCTATCAGCAACGGCGTCTACATCGTATTTCAGACGTACGTACCCCGCCCGACCAACCTGGTCGCCGGTAGCAGCAGGTACGTCGACGCACTGCTAGCCGTTTATCTCCACGACAACCCTTACAACTGCTTCCCATCGCTGCACTGTGGCCTGTCTGCTCTTGCCGCAAGCTTCTGGTGGGTCAAGAGGCGCTACCGTCCCGTCGCCTGGCTGATGACGATTTTTGCCGTGGTCACGGTCGTGGCGACTCAGGTCCTCAAGCAGCATGTTATCGCGGACACCGTCGGCAGCCTGCTCGCCATTGCGCTGTACCTTCTGGCCTATCACATCTTCAACCTGAAGACGGAACACTGAGTCTCCGCTGGTCAGACGATCTATAATAGTACCACCTGCATTCCTCTGTCTTGCATTCCTGCCTGTCTCGCAGAGAATGAATGGAGAGGATTTTCTCCAGGAGGTGCCACATGGCAGATGACGCATTGTTCGACAGCAAGGCCGACACTTATGACAACTGGTACATGACACCCTTGGGTGCCTACGAGGATGAGCTCGAAAACGCACTGGTCTTCAAGCATGTGGGTGTCGTGCGAGGCAAGACCGTCCTGGACGTCGGATGTGGCACCGGACTGTACAGTATCCGGTTGTCCGAAAGTGGCGCCGACGTTACTGCCGTCGATATCTCCTCGAAGATGATCGAGATAGCACGCCGCAAGGCCAAAGACCGCGGTCAGTACATCTGGTATGACCAAGCCGACATGGCCAAACTCCCCTACGAAAACAGGACCTTCGATATGGTCGTGTCGATTACCGCGCTCGAGTTTGCCGCGGACCCGCTGCCGGTTCTCATGGAAATGGCCCGGGTACTACGACCAGGTGGCAAGCTGGTCATCGGCGTCCTCAACAACGATTCTCCATGGGCCGACGCTCGCCGCGAACACGCCAAACGCGAGGAGTCCATCTACGGGACAGCCCATTTTTTCTCGTCGTCCGACCTGCGCTTGCTGTTCCACCGGACGGGTACCTTTGGCGCCCTGACGATGGAAAGCTGCATCTATACGTTTCCTGACGTGGACGAGTTTCAGGACAGCACCGCCTCGCGGCAGGAGTTCTTCGGTCGCATGTTCAGGCCGCTGACCGGTGCATTCCTGGTCGCCACCGCGCGTAAGCGCTAGGGTCTCGGGGAGAAACTGATGCTTGTCCGTGACTACATGACACACGACCTTGTGACAGTCGAGCCCGAATCACGGTTGTCCGACGCTCTCAAAACTATGCGCACGCACAACATTCACCGTCTTCCTGTCATCGAAGACAATCTGCTGATCGGCATCGTCTCCGAGAAGGACCTGCTGTATGCGCTGCCCTCTGCGGACCGACCCATCAGCTGGGTGGAGGCCAGCGCCCAGGCCGCTGCCCTGCCTGTGCGTCAGATCATGCAGCAGGACCTGGTCACGGTCGGTCCTGACTGTCCCGTCGAGTTGGCTGCTGCGACCATGGCTGACCACAAGATCGGCGCATTGCCCGTCGTGAGCCCTCCAGAGTCGCGTACGCTTGTGGGGATCATCACCGAGACGGACATCTTCAGGTTGTTCATCGAGATGCTCGGTTCACGTGCACCAGGAGTCCGCGCATCTCTTGAGATAGACAACCGCAAGGGTGCTCTCGCGTCGCTGTTCAACCGTATCGTGGAAGCGGGCGGGGGTGTCACGACCGTGTCGTCGTTCCCTGCAACATCGCCACATCGTCTCCGGATCATCCTCAAGGTGGCAGATGTAAACCAGGACACAATGCGCCGTCTCCTCAAGTCCGAGGAGACGGTGATCGACCTGCGCGAAATCCAGGGATCTCGCTCGACCAGCTCCTCATCGCCGGTTGGCGCATAGGCAGGTAGTCAGGGCGCAGTATTCCTCTCGACTTCGGCCGTGCGCCCTGTCTCGCGGGAAACAATGGTTGTGGTCGTGCCGCCGCAGGCGACCTTCTAACTAAGCGTTTGCAGGAACTCGTTCACGGCCCATGTGTCGTTGGCAGGGTCCATCTTATGCTCCCCGGATAAGAGGCATGACCTCCCTGTCAAACATCTCGGAAGCATTTTCGACGGTGATCCCGTGGACGATCGTGTCATCGACCTTGACCGGGACCGCCTCGGCACACATCCCAAGGCAGAAGGAGCCCTTCAGCTCGACGATATCCTCCAACTGGTGCTCTTGGATTTTCCTGCGGAACACGTCGACGATCGACTGTGCAGACTTCAGATGACAAGCGCTTCCCATGCAGATGTACAGTGACTTCACAACTGTTCCTCCTTTTCGATGCGTACCGGCACGCCCTTGTAGGCCGGCGTGTGTGCGACCGGGTCAGTATCGTTGGGCACAAGAACGTTCAGTGCCGTATCCTCGTAGTGGTTGGGGATAAACACGAACCCCCTCGGCACGCCGGTGCCGATTCGTGCTGGCGCAATCAGCGTACCCTGCCTCGAGGTTACCCTCACCACATCGCCTGATACTGCGCCGATCTGGGACGCATCGTCGCGGTTGAGCTCGACGTAGCCGGCCGGAGCGATGCGGTTCAGCTGGTCGATGCGCCGGGACATGGTGCCGGTGTTGTACTGCGCCATGAGGCGCCCAGTGATGAGGGTGAACGGAAATTCCGCCGTCAATCTGCTGGTCAGGTCAACTGTCTCCAGCGCCGACAGACGGGCCTTTCCGGACGGGGTCGCAAATCGTTCCGCATACAAGATCTCGGTCTCATCTCCTCCCTCCCCGACCGGCCACTGCAGGCCGAAGCCGGGCGTGTTGAGCAGGGGATACGTGATGCCGGCGTACGCGGGGACAACCCGGCGGATCTCCTCGAAGATGTCCTCGGGCTTGCGGTAATACCAGTCCGCTCCAAGTGCGTCTGCTATGTCAATAAGGATGCGCCAGTCTCGGTTTGCAGCCTCGGGGCTCTCCACCACCTTGCGGACGCGCTGAACCCGCCGCTCTGTATTGGTGAAGGTACCGTCCTTCTCGGCCCACAGCGACGCCGGCAGGACGAGATCGGCATACCGGGCAGTCTCCGTCATGAAGATGTCCTGCACGACCACAAAGTCCATGGCCTCCAGCCCGCGGACGACAGCAGCGCCGTCCGCCTCTGACAGCACCGGGTTCTCGCCGATGATGTAGGCTGCCTTCACGGTCCCCGCCTGTGCCGCCTCCCATACCTGCGTCGCGAACAGCCCGGGCCGCTGGGGCAGCGGTGCGTGCCATTCCTGTTCAACGATCGTGCGAACGGACGTGTCAGACATGGACCCACCGGGCAGTCCGTCTGGAACGGCCCCCATGTCGACGGTGCCCTGGACGTTGTTCTGGCCACGCGCGGGGTTCACACCCGTACCGGGACGCCCGATGTTACCGGTCACGACGGCCAGCTGGCACAGCGCGGCGATCGTCGCTGTACTCCCTACATGCTGGGTCAGGCCCATGCCAAACAGGATGGAGCTGGCGGGCGACGTCCCATACGCGAGAGCAGCCTCCCGGATGAGCGCGGCGGGGACACCCGTCAGCGACGACGTCAGCTCGAGTGTATAGAGCTCCACCGACTTCGCCAGCTCTTCAAACCCTTCAGTACGGCGCTCAATGAACTTGCGGTCCAGCAGGCCCGTCTGGATGACATAGTTGATCATGCCGGCGAGAAGCGCGATGTCGGTGCCGGGTATGGGCTGCAGGTGCAAGTTTGCGACCTTGGCTGTCTGTGTGATGCGCGGATCAACCACGATCAGCTTCGCCCCCGCCTTCCGGGCGGCAATGACGTGCTGGAACAGCATCGGGTGCGTCTCAAATGGGTTATAGCCCCAGACGAGGACACAACCTGCCTCCTCGAGATCGTCCATGCTGTTTGTCGAGGCGCCTCCGCCGAAGACCCGCGTCAGCGCATATCCTGAGGGTGCATGGCACATGCGTGTACAATTGTCGACGTTGTTGGTCCCGATGACCACTCGTGCAAATTTCTGCGCCAGATACGACTCCTCGTTGGTGCACCGTGCCGATGCAAACACGTAAATGCTGTCGGGGTCCCGTTCACGCAGCGGGCCGAGGTGCTCGCGCATCATACCAAGGGCGTCGTCCCACGATATCTGTTTCCACGTATCCCCATCGCGCCGCATGGGATACTTCAAGCGGTCTGGCCTGTTGACGAGAGCATAGCTGAACCGGCCTTTCGGGCAGAGCATGCCACGGTTCACCGGGTGCTCAGGCCAGCCTTCGGCACCGGCGATACGCCCATGGTCGATGACCAGGTACATGCCACATCCAACCCCGCAGAACGGGCAGATGGTCTGGACAACGTTTGTACTCATCGAGGCAGGGTCTTCCTCAGTTCACGCTGATGCTCGATGACCAGGTCATACGGCAACGTGATGGGACAGTGCTCACTGCACAGGCCACACTCGGCGCATTCATCGTACAGGTCGAGGACAAATGCGGCCAGCCATTCGGCTGGAGATTTCACCCCCTCCAGCAGGTGCTGGACATATTCATCGGTCCGGAGAGGACAGGCCTTCATGCACTCGCCACAGAGCGGACACGCGTTGATCTGCTCACCCGTCTCCACCAGGTCGGTCTCGAACTGCCGGCGCCGATATCGCCATGACGCGTCCGTCTTGAGGTCCAGCAGGTGCTTGCGCATGGCGCGGGCATCGTCGGGAACCGGCTCGACCACCAGGGCCCGGTCGCGCACCATTGCGTCGACAAGCTCGGCCGCCTCCGCCGTGTTCACCGTCACGTACGTCCTGCCCCGGTCACTTCCAGTCCCCCAGTACCCGCAGGAAAAATGCGAGGTGACGGGCTCGGGCGTCACACAGCGCTCGCAGGCCGGACGCACGGTCTTCCGCTCCGGAAACTCGTGGACCTGCTCCTCGCCCCGGAATGAGACGGAGTATCCCCCCTCACCATGGATGACGCGCTCGACGTCCAGCAGCGACTTTCCGAGACGCTTCACCTCCTTGCCGAGGTCGTTCGCGCTGAAGAGGCCGCCGCATACGAGTCCGATGCGGAACAGCTGCACGGGCAGTTCATCTTTGTGAATGAGGACGTCCAGCAGCTTCTCCTCGCAGGGCATGACCGGCAGGGCCACGCGCCCACTGCCGGCGTACTTGCGCAATGTCTGGACGATGTTGAGGGGCGCGGTGACAACCGTACCCGCAAGCTCAGATATTTCCCGAGGGTCATCGATGAACCGGGTATGCGTCAAGTTGCGTTCCCGATCATGCTCTACACCCAGCACCGCGTCCACCCGCTTTGTCGACAGCAGATACCACATGGCTGTCGTCACGAACGCCCCGTTCGTGGCACGAGTCAGCAGTTCCTCATGGGTACTGCGCGCGTACAGATGATCACCAATTGTTGTCATTGTTGCCACCTCGGTTCCATCACACCATATTCCACGCCGGCTGCCACGCGACGGGCCACAGACACCTCGCACCATGTGAATTCTATCATAACTGCGGTGTCCCGACAACGAGAGACCATGACGTGACCATCGCTGTGAACAAATGCGGACGGTACGCAGTCCAATTATTGTGGGCAAGGAGACCAGGTGCCCTCCTGGTGTCCTTGCCCCCTTTTCATGTTCCCGCGAAGGCGCCGACCCGTTTGTTGGCGCAATCCGGATATAATAACCTGTATGTTGGAGTAATCAGCCGGCAACGAGGAGAGTGTTGGATGAGAAGACTTATGACGATCATGGCCTTCGCAGGAGGCTTGCTGGGACTGGGCAACTACGTCTGGGACGGATGGGCCATGGCATCCGGCGGGCGCAATCTCTATGTTCCCAGCAATATCGTGTCGGTGTTGCTCCTGGTGATCGCCGGTTCAGTGGCCGCGACCATGCTGCTGCGCGACCACGGCCAAATGATTGAAGAAGAACGCAAGGAGTACCGGGCAACACTCGCCCTTTCCATAGCCGCACTGGTTATCCTGAGTTCCTGGATTCTGTTCCGAGCCCTCAAAGTCGCCTGACGCTTATTCGATCGTGTTCCTGAGGACACCGATACCCTCGATCCGGCATTCGACGACATCACCGCTTTTGAGCCATCTAAACGGACGGAAGCCCATGCCGACACCCGCCGGCGTCCCTGTGCTGATGATATCGCCCGGCATCAGGGTCAGACCTTTGCTGAAATCACTGACAATCTCCGTGATGTCAAAGATGAGGTCCGACGTAGCTGCCTTCTGCCGCAACTCACCATTGACACTGCACTCGATGTCCAGAGCCGGCGGATACGCGATCTCGTCTGCGGTGATAATGACGGGGCCCATTGCGCACGCACCGTCCAGACTTTTCCCCTTGAACCACTGATCGTGGCTCTTCTGCAGGTCCCGTGCCGAGATGTCGTTAAGGACGGAGTAGCCGAAGATATACTCGGGCACACTCGCTGGGTCGATGTCGTGGCCAGCCCTTCCGATGATGACGGCAAGCTCGGCCTCGTAGTCCAGCATACTCGTGACATCCGCGTGGACGGGAACGGACTCGGTTGAGCCGCGCACATGGTCGATCATCTTGGAGAAGTAGACAGGAGCAGTTGGAATGCCTGATGTGAGACCGCCAAGGACCGCAGCTTCCTCCACGTGATCTCGGTAGTTCTTGCCCAGGCAGATGATGTTGCGTCGTGGATGCGGGATGGGAGCGACGAGCCCGACATCTGCCACGGGCAAGCCCGTGTCCGGTGAGACCGATACCGCCTGCAATTGGGGACCCAGATCCCTCCACTGTTCGATGATCTCGATCATCGTCGCGGGAGCATCGACACCCAGCAGTTGACTGAGCGGCAGGATCCTGGTATGGTCCTGCACAACGAGTCCCACTTCCTCACGACCAAGGTACGAGAATGTTGCTAGATGCATGACTCACCTCCTCCTGTCAAAGAGACTCCACTAGTTCGGCGATCTTGGCCGCCGCCTTCAACCCATGTCCAGTAAACGCTGTGACGATCGTCTCGCCCGACGCTGCGGTGCGGGCATACCTGCGTGCGCCCGCGATAACCGCTGCGGACGTCGGCTCGATGAACCAGCCGTCTCGACAGCAATCCCGAAGACTTGCGACGATCTCGTGTTCGGAAACTGCCACGAACGATCCATCGGTGGCACGCACTGCGGCCAGCACCTGCGAACCACGCGCGGGGGTCGCAATGGCGATGCCCTCGGCAGCCGTATGACTCGCATGGATCTCGACGGGTTCATCCAGGCCCTCTGCGAACGCGCCGGCAAGAGGCGCGCATGCCGCAGCCTGTACAGCGATGATGCGCGGCATATGACTCACGATTCCCGCCCGTGCCAGCTCCGTGAACCCCAGATACGCTCCCAGCAGCAAGGTGCCGTTGCCTGCGGGCAGGACCAGGATATCGGGGACCGTCCAGCCGAGCTGTTCGGCGACCTCATACGCAAACGTCTTGGTCCCCTGCAGAAACCACGGGCTGTACACATGGCTGGCGTACACACACGTCACAGCCACCTCGAGCGCCGCGCGCGCCGTGTCTTCACGCGTTCCGGGGACACGGTGCAGCGTCGCCCCATATGCCTCGATCTGCGCCGTCTTGGCCGGGGACGTGTCCATAGGGACATAGATGTCGCAGGCAATACCCGCGCGAGCAGCATAAGCAGCCACCGCACACCCTGCGTTCCCTGAGGAGTCTTCGACGACACGCTTCACGCCGAGCTCGCGCAGATGGGTCATGAGCACTGCCGCGCCCCGGTCCTTGTAGGAACCGGTGGGGAACAACTGCTCCTGCTTGACGAGAAGCTGCCGGCCCTCGAACGTCACCGGAAGGAGGGGCGTCCAGCCCTCTCCCATCGTCACAACGTCATCACCGACAGGCAGTGCCTCGCGGTAGCGCCACTGGTCGTACGGTCGGCCAGCCGTCATCCCGGGTCGGAAGGACGGCTCGAACCACAGGTCCAGCATGCCTCCACACTCGCAGCGCAGGCGTCTCCCATCATCATCGTAGTCCCGGCCGCACCGGACGCAGCACAGGGAATGACTCACCGTCCCTCCGGCAGCACGTCGAAATCGGTACCGGCATCCCCGGCGAGGACATCTACCATGGCGGTGCCGAATCGTACGGCAAAGGTCTCCAGCGCCGCCTGCGAGGCTGCAAAACCGGCAGAACCCAGCTCCCGCTGCAGTACTGCACTCATGGTGGAATAGAGGTGTGCCGTGTGGTAACTCCATGGGAGAATGCGCGTCTCCTGAGCACGCTGTGCCTCTTCGTGGACCAGGATGCCCTCGAACGCACCCTGATAGACGAACTGGCACAACCGGCTTCCATTCGTCCTCGTCCCCTTCACATCGATGATCAGGTCGGCGTTGAACCCACGCACAACAGCCTTGTCGATCTCCTGGCAGTAGTACTTGCCGTAGTCAGTGAGTCCTTCCTGCTGCCACGTCGTGGCCCAGCAGCAGCGACGCACCTGAGTTCGGAGGTCTCCTCGCCAGGGCAGGCCTGTCTGCTGCATCTCGCCCACAGGAACCTCCCATTCGCGATATGAGAGATAGCTCGCCATTGAGAGAGGCTGTCCATCCTGCTGTGCCCGCAACGCCATGCGATGGCCGCACTGTTCGCCATACAGTCGAACGGCCGCGCGTATGACAGGCGCGGCCTCCTCCTCGCCAATATGCACGATCGCCTCCCGGGCGATCCACGCGAACAGCAGCGCATGGTGTTCGGCAGTAAAGGCTTCTCTGGTCTTCGCGTCGTGCACTCGTACCTCCCGGAGTCCTCCGAAAATGGACTCCTGCGTCTGAAGTGTATCGGGACAACCCCTTCAGGCAAGCCCGGGCTTGCATATTTTCGCGTCTATTCTGCTATCATGTCTGCATGAGAAAACAGGCTTCGTTCATCGCGAACCGTGCCCATCAGTGGCTGGAGAACCCATGGCCGTTTGCGGTGCTTGTCGGTACAGCGCTGATCTATGTCGCCTTCCTTGCTTCGGGTCTCGCGGAGGAGATACTCGACAATGAGAGCATCGTCCGCGTAGACGGCTGGCTCGTGCACTGGTTGGCCGCGCACCGTACGCCGTTCGGCATAGGTTTCTTCGATGCAGTCTCGTTTGTGGGCAACTGGGAAGTGGCAACTCTAGTGGTGGTTGCCGCAGTCATCTTCCTGTGGAACCGCAGACGACGGACAGCCCTGACGATTGCACTGGTATGCGCCGGATCAGAACTGGTCGTCTACTTTGGCAAGGCTGGTTTCGGACGCCCGCGTCCACCGGCAATTCTCTCTGTCGTGACAGAGTTGGATGGCAGCTTCCCTTCAGGCCACGCGAACATCTCAGTCGCCCTTTACGCGCTGGGCTTCTACCTGCTGTTCCGCGCCACGCGCTCATCGCGCCTCAGGAAACTCTGGCTTGCCCTGGCATTTCTCTTCCCGCTGCTGATCGGGTTCAGTCGCCTGTACCTCGGCGCGCACTACCTGTCGGACGTCCTCGCAGGATGGGGTGTCGGGCTGTGGTGGTCCATTCTTGTTCTGGGTATACCCGGCTTTGTCCGTCGGCGGAGAGGCATGAAACGTCAGGCAGCAGACTTGAGGTCACGCCCGAAGACCGCGAAGTAGATTGTGCCGGCCGCCCCGAAGGCCGCAGCGGTGAAGAAGTTCACTCCCGGTCCCCTGTTCCACAACCAGGCGGCGCCAAATGCGGCGACCGAGACGACAGGCTGCGAATGGCACCGGTAATGCCACGGCGCGGCACGCGCTCCTGATTCATCTTGTCGACAGGAGTCATGCCGCGCCGTTCAATTATTCTTACTCGCTACTTAGGGCCGTACGAATGCAGTGTGTCCGGCGTAGGAAGCCTGGTTACCCAGTTCCTCCTCGATGCGCATGAGCTGGTTGTACTTCTCGACACGTTCGCCACGGCAGGGTGCGCCCGTCTTCAGGTGACCGGTGCCCATACCGACGGTGAGGTCGGCAATGAAGCTGTCGACCGTCTCGCCGCTGCGGTGAGACACCATCGCGCCCCATCCGGCCTTGCGCGCCATCGTAATAGCCGCAATGGTCTCGGTCAATGTGCCGATCTGGTTCAGCTTGATGAGGACGGCGTTGGCCGCATTCTCGTCGATGCCGCGCTGAATGCGTTCGACATTCGTGACAAACAGGTCGTCGCCAACGAGCTCGATCTTCTGCCCGATGGTCTGGTTCAACAGCTTCCAGCCGTCCCAGTCGTCTTCGGCCAGGCCGTCCTCGAGGACGACGAGGGGATACTTCTCCACCCAGTCGGCATACATGGTGACCATTTCAGCGGAGGTCGCTTTGCGGCCCTCGGTACGCAGGTTGTACAAACCGTCTTCATAGAAACCGCTGGAGGCTGGGTCGAGAGCAATGGCGATCTGCTCGCCCGGCTTGTACCCAGCTTTCTCGATGGCCTGGATGATCAGCTCAATGGCTTCGGCGTTGCGCTTGAGCGCCGGAGCAAATCCACCCTCGTCACCGACGCCGGTGGTGTAGCCGGCAGCCTTGAGAACGCCCTGGAGCGTATGATACGTTTCGCTCGCCCAGCGTACAGCTTCCCGGAACGTGGGTGCGCCCACCGGGGCAATCATGAATTCCTGCAAGTCGGTTCCCTGCCAGTTGGCGTGGACGCCGCCGTTCATGATGTTGAACATGGGGACGGGCAGCACTGTCGCCGTCACGCCGCCGATGTACCGATACAATGGAAGGTCACAGGCCAGCGCTGCAACCCGTGCGGTTGCCAGGCTGACGCCCAGGATGGCGTTGGCGCCCAGTTTTGTCTTGTGGGGCGTACCGTCCAGCTCGATCATTGCATGGTCGATACCAGCCTGATCAGTCGCATCTTTGCCGATGACAGCAGACGCGATCTCTTTGTTCACATGCTCTACGGCCTTCAGGACGCCCTTCCCGCCATAGCGGGCCTTGTCGCCGTCACGCAGTTCCAGTGCTTCGTGAATCCCTGTCGACGCTCCAGATGGAACGCCCGCTCGTGCCATGATGCCGGATGCGAGGGTGACTTCCACTTCGACCGTCGGGTTGCCGCGTGAATCAAGGATCTCTCGTGCATGGACACTCTTGATAGCTGTTGTCATTGTTGTTCCTCCTCGTACAGGATTGTGGACACCACAGTATTGTTCAGCCAATCAGTGTTTCCAGTGTGAGTGATGTGTGAGTTTACGTGTTCTCGCGGGCGACCTTGAGCCGGAAGAACGCGTACAAGGCATCATAGACGGCGAATTGAACCTCCAGGTTGTCGGTGTCGTCCGGATACATCAGCGAGAATCCCTGCGCTAGCGCTTCGAGCCCCCTGGCGTACGGGTTCGTGTCCAGCTGATCCGTGTCCGCGGCGTTGACGACGTCGGCAAGCTGCAACAATGCCTTTTCTGTGAGATGATACTTCTCCATGATGGAGACAAAGCTACAGTGACCGTCTTGATGACCCAACTCGGCGCCTTCAATGTCGAACGGTATCGCAACCTCGTTCTTGGCAAACTGATCCACGATGTCGGGCGCCACAAACACGAACTCCGCGTTATTGTCGACGAACCGGCTGATCAGCCATGGACACGCGACCCTGTCCACATGCACGTGCGCGCGCGTTACCCACTTCATATGAGCCTCCCCGATGACGAACTTCCTTCAGATAGTACAGTTTGCCCGGAACGGTCAATCGGTCAACTGGTCGGTTCCTTGTCTTCCATCGGTGCGCAAGCCCTCGCTTGCCACCAGCGCAATCGACACTGCTGTCAGGACGAGTGCCACCGCCATCGACCACGTGAACGGACTGCGGAAGATGACCAGCGACAACAGGGCTCCGGCCAGAGGACCAACGGCAAAGAAAGCTCCCGTGCGGGCTGCGCCCATGACCTTGAGTGAAAGGATGAACAGCACCAGAGAGACCCCATACGAGATGCAGCCAACGCCGAGACCGGCCAGGAGGCTGCCCAGTGCAGGCAGACTGCCTCTGATCGCCCACGAGAGTCCCAAAGAGAAGAGCCCCGCCGCCAGTCCCTTGATACTGACCAAAATAAGCGGATCGCAGCGGGATAGCCGCGCGGACACGTTGTTGTCAACGCCCCATCCAATGGCAGCACCCACGATCAGCAGCGGTCCGATCATACTGGACCTCCCTCCCGTGGTGACCCCGGTGAGCAGGACACCAGTCATCGTCATCAGCACGACCGCCTCCCAGACCAGCGGCGAAACACGCTCCTTGAAGAACATCCACGCGATAAGCGCTGTAGTAACGCCCTCGAGGTTCAGGAGCAGCGACGCCGTGAACCCCGACGCCGCGCGCACGCCGAACATCAGGAGCACCGGAGCCATGATCCCGCCGACGATGATCATCGTGAGCACATACGGCACGTCCAGGCGTCGGAGTGGTTCGCTGTGCAGTCCACGTGTCACCCCGAGCAGACGGCCGACAGACACGGCCGCAAATGCACCGAGATAGAGGACACCCGCGAGTGCAATCGGATCCATGCCGGCGACGATGAGTTTCGACAACGGGGCACTGAGTCCGAACAGGACTCCTGCTCCCAGCGCAAGCGGGATGCCTCGGCGGACGTTCATCGCTCCGCTGTCTCCCACGCCAGTGAACGCCGCTCGTCGTCACGTCCGACGACAACAATGGCTGCCGCCGTCAGCACGAGCGCAGCAACGACAACCCAGGTGACAGGCGTTTTAAACAGCACGAGCGACAGCAGGGCACCAGCCAGCGGCCCGATGCCTGCGAAAGCGGCTGTCCGTGCTGCGCCCATGGTCCGCAGGGACACGAAGTAGAGCAGCAGGCCTGCTCCGTTGGACACGGATCCCAACAGTATTCCCAGCAGGAGATCGCGCACCGGGAGCAGGCCACCCATGCGGACAGCGGCCACCAGCGTGAGTATCAATGCTGCAGGCAGGCACTCGAAGAGCGTGATCAACAACGGATCACGTGACGACAGCGTCGTCACGACATTTGTTTCGATCCCCCATGCGACGCAGGAGCCGAGAATGAGCATTGCTCCGGCAACAGGCGCTGATCCTGCACCTCCCGTGCCGGTGACCAGGATCCCCATGACCGTCATGCACAGAACAGCAAGCCAGATCGATGGAGACACACGCTCGCCGAAAAATGCCAGTGCGATAAGCGCCGTTGCGACCGCCTCCATGTTCAGCATGAGCGAAGCAGCAAATCCGCTGGAAATACGGATCCCATACATGAGGAGGACAGGTGCCGCGATCGTCCCGGTCAGCACTGCGACAGTGAGACGTGGAACATCCCGGTGCGTGACGGGCACATACCGCCTTCGGTTGCCGAATCCCAGCAGCAGCGCCAGTGCGGCGATAAGCGTCGGACCGGTAAACAACGCTCCTGCAAGGGCTACGGGGTCCATCCGGGAGACCAGCAGCTTTGAAAGAGGAGCTCCTGCTCCCAGCAGCGTACCGGCGCACAATGCCAGTGGAATTCCACGCCGTACGTCAGGTTGTCGCATCATGTCCAGGTCTCCACCAAAGACACCGCGATTTCAGAGGAGAGCCGGCGCCTTTCGTCCAGTATATGCAAAAACGGGCCACGGCGTGCGCCGTGGCCCAGATGAACGCTCGGAAATTATTGCTATGGTGTCGTCTTCAGGGCGTCCAGTTTTGCCAGGACATCCTCGAGCGCCTTGAGTTCCAGTCCGGCATTCGCGAAGTCGCCTGTCGCCGTGTACTGCTTGTACCGGGTCATCGTGGCGACTGCTTCTGCGATGAGCGCCTTCTGTTCAGCAGTCACCGTCTCGGGCGTGACATTCCCACCCGTCGTCCCCGTCCCTGGTGGTACGACCGGACCAGGTGTTACAACCGGCCCAGGTTCGGTGGTCGCAGGTCCTACCCCGCCAATGTCCACCGGAGTTCCCAGCAAACTGCTCAGAGCCTGATCCAGATTATCCCCCCACACCAGCTTGTCTTTGGTGGCCGCGACGATCTTCTTGATCTGCGGCATCTTGGAACTGCTCGACTGCAGGTAGATGGGCTCGATATACAGCAGTGAGCCGTCGACCGGAAGGATGAGCATGTTGCCCCGCAAGACTTGCGAACCCTGCTGGTTCCAGAGCGTCAACGTCTGGGAGATCTCCGTATCCTGGTCGATGCGGGCCTCGACCTGGAACGGACCATAGACGACACGATCCTTGCTGAACTTGATGACAGACACACGGTTGGGACTGCTGACGTCAGAACTGATTGCCATGAGCGCCACAAGGTTGTCCTTACCGACCGGTGTAAATGGCGTGACCAGCGAGAACACAGGCTTCGTCGACCCCGGCAGTCTGAAAAAGATGTAGTAGGGCTCGATAGCGGTATCCGTTCCCAGGTAGCGTTCCTTTGCCACCGCCCACTGGTCTTCCTGTCCATAGAACACGCGGGGGTCCGTCATGTGGTACTTCGAGAATACATTGCTCTGCAGGGCACCCAGCCCGGATGGATACCGATAGTGGTCCTTGACGAACGAGGGAGCGTCATCGAGCGACTTGAACAACCCCGGGTAGACGCGGTCGATGGTAGCCGCAATGGGATCGGCTTTGTCAATGAGGTAGAAGGTCGTCGTTCCATCGAATGCGTTCACGGTGTACATGAAACTGTTGCGAATGTAGTTGACAGCCTTGCCGTTCAATTCTGTACTGGAATTGTAGTACTCGCTATAGGGAAAGTACTGCGACGTCGTATATCCCTGGCCAAACCAGAAGAGCTTGCCCTCGGGGTCCGCGACGATGTAGGGATCACTGTCCACCTCGAGGAATGGCGCGATGTGCTTGATGCGTTCCTGGAGATTGCGGTAGACCATGATGCGTGATTCGCTGCTGATCTGTCCCGATATCAGGATGTTGACGTCCTGGTTGACGAAGGAGAAGGCAAGCCGGTTGAGCAGCGACAGACGGATGCCGCCGTTGCCCGTGTACTGGTACTGTTTGTTGGCATCGCCCTGCGGATAGTCGAATTCCGACGAGTTGCCCTTGACGATGGCAAACCCGCTCGTGCTTTCACCATAGTAAATGCGTGGCTCGGAAATATTGGCAAAACCACCGCTGCTGACGGGGGGAATGTCCTTCACTGCGTACACGGGTGCGCCTTCGGACGAGAAGTCGCTGACACCATTCACGACCACACCGAACCCATGGGTGTAGACCAGGCGATCGTTGACGAAACTGCGCGACGCATCTGGCAACAGTGACTGGTCCAGTTCACGCGCAGCGATCATGACCTCCTGCGACGTCCCGTTCAATGTGTAGCGGTCGATGTCGATGTCATTGAACTTGTAGTAGCTGCGGATGGACTGCAGCTGTTCGTTAGTATCGGCCAGTGCACGCCAGTCCCACAGCCGCACGTTCTGAAGCACGTCCTTGTTGGCGATGACGGCGCTTGTAGTCAAGGTCGTCTGCGTGCCGGGATCGGGGATCACGTTGACGGCCGACAGGTCGAAAGCAGTGTTGGTCGCCGCGATGTTGTTGGCCAGATAGGGCGTCTCGCGCGCGAGTTCGTTGGGTTTGACGACAAAGCGCTGATAGAGCGCTGGAATACCGGACACAAGCAGAATATACGCGATGAGCGTGACGGCGCCCACCCAGCCGAGGAATTTCGGGTTGGCCAATCGTGGCTTGAACGAAGCCAGCAGGAATACGATGCCACATAACAGGACCCCCACAGCCGTCACCTTGATGAGCGGAATGCGGACGACCTGATCTGTGTTGCTCACACCGAACACGACGCCGTTGCTCTGGAACAGGAGTCCATACATCGAGATCCAGACTCCCACAGCCGCGATCAGCAGCAGGATGCCTGCGAAGAAGCTCAGGCGGTTGCGCAGCCCACGGCGCAGTGCGGCGTCGCCCGGCACGGAACTCGCCATGAGGAAACTTGCGCCGATCACTGCCATTCCACCCACGACGATACCCGCAAGAATGCCCAGGAGCCCTCGCACGACCGGATAGGTGAAGAAGTAGAAGCTGATGCTGTGTCCGAAGATGGGGTCAGTGTACATCGTCGAGGCCACCTGGCGTACAGCCGCCAGCAGCTGCAGACTGAGACCGCTTGCGCCCAGCCCGACGAAATTCGCCGCGACAAAGGCGATAACGATACGCGTCCATTTGAGGACCTGGGACGTGTGGCGAGCGTCGTCCGCGTTCATCCCAGCGAACAGGCCGCGCGGAAGTCCTGTAACTGCCCACACTATGGCATAGGCCACGACGGCCCCCGCCACATAGGCGGCGATTCGCGCCAGTGTCCTTGTCCAGAAGACCTGCCGGTAGCCGACCTCGGTGAAGAACAGGAAATCGGTGTAGATACCTGCCAGCGCCGAGAACAGCAGTCCCGCGACTGCGACGAGCAGGAGCGCTACGCTGAGCCCCAGGGCCCAGCCCCCGAACTTGCTCCTGCGCACCCAGATGAAGATAGCGACAGCCACCAGCAGCAGTACGCCGAACGCCGATATCATTGCCGTCTGTCCAGTCATGATATGTCAACCTCCTGTTTCAAAGCAGAGCGATTACTCTGGAGCAAATCAATGTGCACGCAGCTGGAGTCGATCAGGTTCCTGCAACAATAGGGAGAACACCCGCATCACCCCACGCCGTCGAGAGCATGGAAGACTCCTTATGACAGTCTAAGCCGTTCACCGGCCGAGACAACGCTGACGGCTTGGCAAACAGCTTTGCGTGACTTGCTCCCACCACTTTTAGAAGTGGGGGCTTCTCGCTCAAGAGCAAGATCTGCTCAGTATCAACGAGCTATCCCCGTGTACCCCACGGTTCGTGTTGACTAAAGACAAACCAGCGTTCTTGATGTTGATTGCCGCATTCAGATCTCGGAGAAGATGTGCGCCGCAAGCGCAATCCCATTCGCGATCCTTGAGCGTCAACGCATGATTAACTGCTCCACAAACATGGCACGTCTTGCTTGACGGAAACCACTTGTTGATAGTAACCAGTCGTTTCCCTCTCTCTGCCAATTTGTAGTCAAGGAACAGGCGGAACATACCGAAGCCGTTGTCATTGGTTGATTTTCCCAATTTCAGCGATCCGGCCATCCCGCGCAGGTTGATGTCCTCAACACAGACGTAGTCCCACTTATTGGCAAGTTCCGTGCTCTGCTTGTGAAGCCAGTCTTTGCGGCAGTCCGACACGCGTTCGAGCATCACCGCAATCCTTCGTTTCTGCCGGGCATAGTTGTTGCTGCCTCGAACCATTCTTGAAAGTCTGCGTTGCTCTCTGTTCAAGATACTTTCGGCTTCCCGGTAGAAATGCGGCATATCGGCTTCCGTGTCTTGGCTATCGACGTAGAAGTGGGGACTGCTGTAATCCAGACCGAGAGCTTTGGATTCATCCAACGCAACTACAGGAGGTGTGAACTCGTACTCTGTGAGAATAGCGGCATAGTATCTGCCGGACGAAGTGCATGAAATGGTAACGGATTTGATCTTGTGATCTACCGGTATCTGCCGGTGCAGTTTGATACAAACTAGACCGGTCTTCGGCAACTTCAGGTGTCCGTTCTCGATGCAAATATTGTCATGTATGAGATTCGTGGTGTAGCTGTCACGATGTGATTTCCTGCTCCTGAAGTTGGGGAATCCAACCGACTTGTGTCGAAAGAAGTTGGTATATGCTGTCTGCAATTGGAGTTGAGCATTGCAAAGAGCGAATGCGTCGACCTCTCGCAACCACTTGAAACGTCCTTTGTACTGTGCCGGAGTATTGTGCAGCACGGTCTTGTCAGTCTTATACTGCACGATCTTGTCTGCGAGCATCTGGTTGTAGACGAACCTGGCGCATCCGAAAGCCTTTGCGAACATTGCCTGCTGTTCGGTATTCGGGTAAAGCCGGAATTTGTACGCTTTACGCATGATGCTCACCTCCTTTGCTACTATTAATTATACCGCAGAACGAAAGTGTTGCAGATGTATGCAATTCATCTCGCCACTTTAGAAGTGGGAGAACTCTTGCACAAATATTGTTAGAGTTGTTCACTCCTCCGGACGTTATTGAATCGCCATGTAGCAAGCACAAACATGAGCAGGCCGATCCCTGCGATGATACCAAGTGAAAGATTTGCATTCATATCGGTCTTCGTCTGGTAGGCAAGCCCCACAAAGGACTGTAAAGCATGTGTGGCAGGGAAAATGCGTCCCAACCACATAAGCGACTTGGGCAGCATGGTTGCAGGGAACATAATGCCACTTAAGAGCAACGACGGAAGGAATATGACCATGGAAAGCATGGTTGCAAAAGGTTGGTCGCGTGCAACGACGCCGATGAGCAACCCAATTCCGATACTTGCAAACAGAAATACTGCCAGAACAGCGAAATAGAGTGCTGGAGATCTCGGTATTGCTGAGTGAAAGGCAAGCGGTGACACCACATAGATAATCACAGAGACCAGAAACAGGTGAAGGAAAGCACTGATGGCCTGGACAGACAGCACGGCCATGTCGGGTATGCCATTCACCTTGAAGGCGCGCAATGTTCCCGATTCCCGCATTTTGACGATTGGCGCAGGGCAACCCATAACCGCGCCCATTGTTACGGAGAAAATGGTCATTGAGGCTGCAAGCGTCGTTTTCATCAATGGATTGATCGATGAAAAGACCGCGCCCATTACAAAGAAAAATATGAGTGGCACAAGATAAAAAACCAGCAGAGTCCCCTTGTCCCGCAGATCCATTTTCAACTGAATCCATAGGTACTTAAAAAAGGCTTTCATCTGTTTTCAACCCCTTTCACTAGTTCAAGAAAGCGTTCTTCAAGAGACGGCCGTTCTACCCGCAGATCTTCAACCGTATCGTCGGCGTCCTGTACCCGCTTTAATAGTTCAGTAACCGAAGGTGCAATATCACGGCAGTTCCATTCGAGATAGCCGTCATTGGCTTTCACAAACGTAGCGCCTCCGATATCGCCGCCGGGCAGCAGGGAACCTTTGGTCGTACGCATACGGATACGTGTCTCTTTGCTGCCGGCCGCCGTCACCTGTGCAGGAGTTCCACACACGGCAATCTTGCCATGAATCATGATGGCGATGCGGTCACAGAGTTCTTCGGCCTCCGCCATGTCGTGGGTGGCAAGCAGCACGGTAATGCCCTGCAACCTGATGGTCCGTATCTCTTCATGAAGTTGTGCCCTGCTCTGTACGTCCAGCCCGGCTGTCGGCTCATCCAGAACAAGCACATCCGGGTTGTTCAACAGCGCAAGCACAAGGTGAAGCCGCCTTTTCTGGCCGGCCGACAGTTCCCTGTACTGTTTCTTTAGCAAATCGCTTATCTCAAATTTCTGAATCAGGTCGAGACGTTCGGATAGACCATGCCAGGCACAAATCAGCGCTATCGCTTCACCTACCCGGATGCTGTCCGGCAGCGACGAGGATTGAAGCTGGACACCCAGTTTACTGCGAAGTTCACGCTGATCCGACTGCGGGTCACATCCGGCAACACGCAGTTTACCGCCATTAGCTTTTCGCATGCCTTCCAGACATTCCAGTGTCGTAGTCTTGCCCGCACCGTTTGGTCCCAAAAGCCCGAACACCTCACCACGGCCGACTTCAATGTCGATCCCGTTTACCGCAGTAAACGAGCCGTACCGTTTCACAAGACCCTTTATAGAAACTGCCGATTCAGTCATTCTTACCTGCCTCCATGTTCGAAAGTTGGTTTGAAGATACACATCGAGACCACGGAAAACTTTCTATGACAGTCTAAGCCGTTCACCATTCGAGACAACCGCAGACGACTGATTCATGCGCATCGCGCGGCAGCACCGGATATGAAAACACCCCCATGCGTGGGGGCATCTTCATGCCTGCGGGCCAGGGGAATCTCAGGGTTTGGGGTATGTGATGGTGATCGTCTGGGTCGAGCTTTGCCACTGCACGTCGGCGCCCAGGCTCTCGGCGACGAAGCGCAGTGGGAGCATCGTGCGGCTGTTCAGGATCTGAGGCACGACCTTTGGGTTTGTGCTGTCAATGGGCATCGATTTGCCATTCACCAATGCGCTCGACTTCCCGATGACGAGATTCAGTTTAGTCCCGCCCAGCGATATGGTCACCGTCCGACTGCCGGCATCCCAGGCAACGGTTCCACCAAGTGATTCGATGATTGTCCGGATCGGGATCAGCGTGCGCCCCTCGACAATGACCGGCGGCGCATCCAGAACGATGCTGGAGCTGCCGACTTTCATGGTTGGCAAGCCGACGCGAAGGACAAGAACCGTCCGGGGTTGTTCTGCGAGGACACGCACGGGAATGGAACGCGCCTTTCCTGCAAGTGCCTCCCTCCCTCCGTCTCCGCCAAACAACTGAAGCTCGTCGACATTCAGCTGTGTCGTTCCACCCTCAAGTGCACGAAACGTCAGGACAGCGATACTACCGTTTCCGCTGACCGGCTGGGCGTCGCCCTTGAGTGTCGACGCGATGCGAACTTCGCCTGCGATGCCGTGTTCCTCGATGAACAGCGTATCGGGGCCCATGAGGTCCCCCTTCGCGATACTCACGAATTGCAGCGCCTTGCCGTCATAGGTGACACGGCATCCCGCTCCATACAGATTCTCCGCATCCTGTGCATCCAGCGACACTTGTACCGTCGCTCCCATGGACGTCTCGACCAACCCCCCGCCGACAACCACAGGGGGAGCAGTACGAATCACAACTTTGGCATGGACGGTCGTGGCATTCGCGGGGTCCAGAGCACTGTGAACTTGAACATCCACGGCACCAACTGTCCCCGGCGCGAGGCCCACCGGGACATGAACCGTCACCTCAACCGTGCCTGTCGCTCCAGACGACACTCTAACCGACGCGGGACTGACCGAACTCGACCACCCGCTTCCGCCACTGACGGTCGACTTGACTGTGAATGTGTCTGTCCGGGCACTCCGGTTGCGAAGACTCACCTGGAAACCGGTCGTCGTTCCAGCGGAAACTGCACGCTCCACGGTGTCCAGCCGAACGGTCACGGCGGTCCCCTGTGGCGCCTTTGGCTGGCCATAACTGAGTTCACGGATCACATTATGGAAAGCGTCGGTCACATAAAGGGTGCCCTGCGCCGACCACGCCATCCTGCCCGGCAGATACCAGGACCTGGCCGTAGTCCAGGCGACCGATCCGTCCTGACGGAACGCGACGAAGCGCCCATTCTCGGCGTCGCTTACCAGGATAAGGCCGTCAGGCAGCAGCATCGCATCGTGAGGATAGTACATCTGGCCGGTGCCGCGACCTCCGCCCTTTACTCCGAACACCCGGATAATGGCTCCTTTGGAGCTGTAGCGAACCACCTGTTGAACTTCCGAAGATTCACCCCACAGGCAGACGAGCAGGTCTCCGTTGGGAAGAACGGTCAGTCCGCCGGGCACGCCGGCAGTTTTGAACCGGCCCAGCTCCGTGCCATCGGCCGCCAGATGCACAACAGACCCGTCGCCCTGGTTGCAGGCCCATAGCGTCCCGTCGCTTGCCACCTCGAGATCGCCCGGTCCGTCAACTTTGCCGGCGGCAATAGTCCGGACATAGTTGCCGGCTTCATCGTAGACAGCGATGAATCCGCCGTTGACGTCCTGCGCCGCGACATACACCAATCCCGTACCGCCTGCAGCGACAGACTCCACCAGCTGCATCGAACGGGAACCTGCCTGCATGACGGTGAACAGCTCGTTGCCACTGTGATCCAGAACGTCCACGTATCCGCGGTTCCACCCGATCGTCTGACCGTCGGTGGAGATGACGGGCGAGCTGCAGGCTACCCACAGCTGACCTTTGCCGTCCATTGCGACATCCTGAGGGTTGTTCAGCCGTCCCGGAACGTCGATGGCATAGTCCTGGACAGCCACCACGCCGCCGCCAGGTGCATACTCGATGAGTTTCGCGTGGAAGCCACTGCCGAAGGGATTGGTTGCGTCGCGGAAGAACCCGCTGTTCATGACGTAGACTATGCCGTCAGGCGTGACGGCGACACCGCCGGGGCTGAGAACTTCGCCGTCCTGGATGTCGGTCATGTCGGCTGGGTACTCTCCGAAGCTGCGCAGATACTGCCCGCTGCTGGAGAAGACCTTGACGGCAGGAACCGGCAGTGGACCGGTCCCGCGGTCCGCGACATAGATGTTGCCACGAGCATCGACCGCGAGGTCGGCGGCGCTGGCAATGAGGTTCTCCGCTTCTCCCGGGGCAGCAAAGATACGCACAGCCTTTGTTCCGCTCAACCGATAGACAGCGCTGTTGCCACTGGAAACGACGTAAGGGACAAGGCCCGCCAAGGTCATGCCGGCGGGACGAGAGATGCCTGTCACGGTTGTCACATAGGCGCCTGTCGCGGTGAACTGCTCCAGGCGATCGTTCAACTGGTCTGCGACCCAGATGCTGCCGTCCGGTGTCACCGCAATGCCGGCGGGCCCTTCGAACTGGCCGGCTCCCTTGCCTTCCTTGCCGAACTCCATGAGGACCGAACCGTCGTTGCGATACTTGACAACCTTGTTGCCAAAGAAATCAGCGACATAGATGTTGCCGGCGCTGTCCACGGCGACGTCGGCCGGGTACTGCAACTGACCGCGCCCACTCCCCAGCGACCCGATGACGCGCTTGTGGACAAGGTCGACCGAGAGAATGTGGATGCGGCCATACCCAGTGTCGCACACGACGACATCCCCATTCGGCAGAACAGCCACGCCTTGCGACGGGAATGCTCGTGCCGATGGGTAATCCTTCTCGACAGTGTTGACACTTTCGATGGTCAGTGTCCCGACATAGTCAGAGGGCATCACGCCAATCATATCGACCTCAGTCAACGCGACAGCGCCCCTCGCCATTCCCGTGCCTGGTACCAGCAACGCTCCAAGAAGCGCAATCACACACAGCAGGCCAATTGTTCTCTTCATTCCCGTCTCCTAGGGGTACACGTCGCCATAGTGCTGGCGCAGGATCTGCAGGTCGGCGTCGTCGACGCGACCATCGCCGTTGAGGTCTGCCGTGTTGTCATACTGCTTGTCCCCGACCTTCGAACCATAGGCACGGGCAAGAATGACCATGTCACCAAGGTCCACGCGCTTGTTGCCGTCGATATCCCAGACGTTCGCTCCCGACCGCAACGTCACAGCCAGCGACTGGGCGATCGTTTCTACCGTCCCGCTGCTATTCGTCGCCAGAGGCTTCCCAAGCCACAATTCCGTAGAACCGTCGTGCAGGACAGTAAATGTGATCGTACACACATTGCCGTGCCCCTGGACCTGGGCCATCCCTGTCGCGCCTTTGACTGCAACGCTGCCCGCCAAGGCGTCAACAGTGGAGGCAAAGCTCGACGGGGTTGTTCCCCCCTGGTTCAGGAAGTCGCCTTCCTGGACCGACTTCACCGATAGGTACCATGGTTCGAATTGCACGGCAGCCGCTATGCCTGCAATGCTCGTCGTGGTGTCGGCACTCAGGCTGACTGTCACGTCCTGGCCCACGCGCAGATTCCCGCCCACGATGTTCAGACTGAGCACCGGAACACCTGCCATGCCCATGACATGAATGGGCACCGACTGATGCGCCGCCTCGGAGATCTGCAGGTTGGCCGGATCGTTGTTACTCTCGAGGACCGATGTCCTCAGGAGATAGTCTCCGTCGGTCAGGAAGAGGTTGCCGTGAACATCCCGACCGTTCCACGTAAACCCGTGGTCGCCCACGAGCAACAGCGACCTCCGGTACACGGTCCCGAACGTTGTCACGCCATCTATGCCCGTGACCGCAGCCACGACCTCCGATGCAAAGCTGGAACCCTGGGGGCCTTCACCTGCCTCCACGGCAGGTCGCACGCCACCGTAGCCAATGTTGAACTGAACGTCCATCGTGCCACCGGGCGCCGCCAAGGTTGCTGTGCTCGTCTGCATCTCGCTCAACTGTTCAGGGACCTTAACACTCGCACGCCAGAAGATGTAGGGCACGTGCAAGATTCCGCTGATCGACTGCAGGGTGATCATCCCCTCGTGTGGCCCATCTTTGACGGTTGCCGGGTTCACAGTCGTGGTCACGCTCACCTGCGCGGTCCCGCCGGGTGCGACGACGACAGATGACGGGACTACAGTCACCTCCACGCCTGCCCGCGCGTCCATCGTCCAGCCGAACGAAGGCGAGAAAGTCACACTATGATCCGAGAGACTGCGTATAGTGATCGTCGTCGCAGTCGCAATGCTGTCATCGTCGACAAGAACGGTCCCTGTCTGAAACGTCGTCGTTCCGTCGGATGTGGCTACCTCGGCCACGGCTGGAGTGTCGATGGCAGCCGGTACATCGACCCGGCCGGCTCCCTGCAATGTCCACGTGATGACTTCGCCATTCTGCCAGTTGCGAAGAACATTGGAGGTGTTCATCAGCGCCAGCTTGACCGTCTGCGGTGTCCAGTCGGGATGTGCCGCCTTGATCAGCGCGACGGCTCCGGCCACCCCCGGCGAAGCCATCGACGTGCCGTCCAGCCTGGCATACTCGCCGCCCAGAAACGTCGAGTTCACCGTGACACCGGGCGCAGACACCTCCGGCTTGAAGTGAAAGTCCTCGGTGGGACCCATGGAGCTGAAGTCTGCAAGCGTCCCCAGGTCGCTCCGTGTCCCAAACCGGACGACAAGTCCCCTCGTCGTCAACATCTTGAGGTCCAGTCCTGCGTCCTGGGTGATGCCAATGCAGGGGATATAGTTCCTGGTCTCGTCGCCAGCCGCTACCCTGAGCGTCATAGAAATGACTCCAGGGCTGTGGTTGTAGATGATGACACCGGCAGCTCCCGCCGCCTGCGCATTCAGGACTTTGTCGCGGAAGTAGATCCCGCTGGTCCCGACAGGGCCCCGCTCGACAAGTGCGACCTTGCCCGTGACGTTCACAGCAGCGAAATCCGCCTTCGAGCCATACCCGGCATCCACGATGCTGTACATGGAGCCTTCCTTGAACGCTGGAGCGATGTCGGCATAACTACCCATGATGTTGTCCAACCCCGTTCCGGTCGGCGTTACAACCTCCACTACTGGATACGGGCCGTCGTTGGAGGCGGCTACCGCGATGGCATTCAGCGCTGTCGCCGGCGAACCCAGGGGCCAGTTGGTCTCGGGGTTACGTGGGCCGGAGTTGCCCGTCGCTGCGACGACTACGACACCCGCCTTGACCGCGTTGTTGATCGACTCGTTCTCGGGCGTATCGGCGGTTCCCCCAGACGTGCCCAGGGACAGGTTGACCACTGTGCAGCGGTTCCGCACGGAGCGGTCAAGTGCCGCAATGATGTCCCCATCAGCAGCTCCTCCTCCCTGGTCACTGAAAACCTTGTAGGCATAAAGCTTCGCCTTTGGCGCGACACCCTGCACCTTGCCGTCCGCGGCGGCAATGCCTGCAACGTGTGTACCGTGGCCCTGAATGTCAATGGGGTCGCTGTCCTTGTCGGCGAAGTCGTATCCTCCCACCACCTTTGCATTGGGAAATTTCGCTCCGCCAAGGTCCGGATGCATGTAGTCGATACCTGTGTCGATGATGCCAATGGTCGTACCGGTTCCGTCAAGTTTTTGCCCCCCCGCCGATGTGCGGTTCCACAACGCCTGATCCACTCCCATGGCGGCATTTGTATCCTCGTCCAGGACTTGCGCCTGCTGAGATTCGTAGACAAACGAGACATGGTTCGTCCCCGCAACCGCTGCGAGGTCATACCCCACAACGCTCAGTGCGAGACCATTGAAGGTCACGCTCAGTCGCTGCTTGATCGTATACCTGACACCCTGTGCCGCCAGCGACAACAAAAATACATTTTGCTCCTGCGAGATCGCTGCTTCCGATGCGTGCGTGGTCACGGTGTCCAGCCACCCTTCCGCTCCTGCATCCTGGACTCTACCGACCAACGGAAGACCCTGCATGCGGACGATGACGTCCTGTGGTGATGGCGATGACCCGGCACGGGCCAGAAATTCGGCGTCGATCGTGGGCAGGTTCACTGCACTGAGAACCGGCTTCCCTGACAGCGCACACGCTAATACCAGAGCCACCACTACCATGATTCTCAGACACCACTGCAGTCGCTTCGTCATCGTTTTCCTCCTGCGCCGCCGGCGGACCGCATGCTCAACCCGCACAGAGGCAGATGTGTTGGGTATACAGCCAAACCGCCCTGAGGTCAATGAAGACACGGGTTCTTGCCGTACCGGTGCGGACGTCTATACTATTGTTCTCTGCAACTGCAGAGAACAATTCTTCGAGCTGCCCGACCTTCGGCGCAAGCCATGGCGTACAGCCGGCAGGGTACGGCGGGAAACGGCCATGCCTCCCATTGTGGAAAGGAGAAGACATGAACGAATGCACGAAAGCAGCAACGGGTGATTATGATCATCCGGCAGTGTCTATACGTGGCCAGACTACAGATAAAATTCCCTTTAAGCTGACCTACGCGACCATGTTTGAGCCTCCACCCGAACTCCATGCAAGGTTTGAACGTGCCCTTGAAACCCTCACACCGACTCTTGGAGCAGCCTACCCCATGCTGTGGGGCGGGGAGTCGCACTACAGTCCGGACGTGTTCGAGGATCGCTCGCCCACTGATGGAACAGTCCTCGGGTACTTCCAGAAAGGAACGGAACAGGACGCGACCGATGCACTGACAGCAGCCCGCGCGGCGGCACCGCTGTGGGCTGCAACCCCTTGGAAGGAACGCGTGCGCGTCATGCGTGCCGCAGCCGATCTGCTTGAGGAACGCGTGTTCACTCTGGGAGCCATTCTGTCGCTCGAAGTCGGCAAGAACCGTATGGAAAGCCTTGGTGATGGCGCCGAGGCTATCGAGATGATCCGTTATGCGTGCAGTCAGATGGAACGGGCCAATGGACTAGCTCTGCCGATGGAGTCCGACCCACTGCGTGGCTACCGCGGTACAAACATGTCCGTATTGCGACCATACGGCGTCTGGGTGGTTATCAGCCCATTCAACTTCCCGGCTTCCCTCACGGCAGGTCCCACAGGCACAGCGCTGGTTGCAGGCAATACCGTTGTCATCAAACCGGCAACCGATACGCCGTGGGGACCGTGGTTCATCGCCAGAACTCTGCTGGATGCGGGAGTGCCGGCAGGTGTCGTCAACTTCGTGACGGGTCCCGGCTCAACACTCGGTAAGACACTCACCGACAGCCCAGAGGTCGACGGGCTGACGTTCACGGGATCATATGAAATCGGCATGGGCATCTACCACTCGTTCGCGGGCGGAAAGTGGGTCAGACCCCTTGTGCTCGAGATGGGAGGGAAGAACGCCACGATTGTCTCTCGTCACGCAAATCTGGATGACGCCGCGACAGGTATCGTGCGCAGTGCCTTTGGACTACAGGGACAGAAATGCTCAGCCTGCTCCCGGGTACTGGTCGAGGACGACGTCTATGACGAACTCCTGAAGCGTCTCGCGGACATGACGTCACATCTTGTCGTGGGGAATCCCGTCGAAGCTGCCGTCGCGTGTGGCCCCGTCATCAACCGCAAGGCGCAGCAAGACTACACCGCTTACTGCGCAGAGCTCCAGGCGGTCGGCCGGATTGTCTGCGGCGGCAAGATCCTGCAGGACGGGCCATGCGAGCATGGTTTCTTCTGCGCTCCCACGGTCGTGGCAGACGTCCCGTTCACGCACTCCCTGTGGAGCACGGAGATGTTCCTGCCGATCACGATGATTGGACGTGTATCATCGCTTGACGAGGCCATGAAGATTACCAACAGCGTTGACTATGGGCTGACCGCCGGTTTCTATGGAAGCAGAGAGGAAACCGACTGGTTCTTCGACCACATCCAGGCAGGCGTCACCTACGCCAATCGCCCGCAGGGAGCCACAACGGGAGCCTGGCCGGGATTCCAGCCGTTCGGTGGATGGAAAGCTTCGGGTTCCACCGGCAAGAATGCGGGCGGCGTCTATTATCTGCCTCTCTACATGCACGAACAGATACAGGTGACGATCGAGAAGATCGACTGACAGACAGTCGGTTTTAACAGCGAAGAGGGTTGAGGCCGTACAACGCCTCAACCCTCTTCGCTGTTGCTGCCCCGTTTCTTGCCGTACCGGTGCAGACGTTTATACTATTGTTCTCTGCAAGTGCAGAGAATAATTCTTCGAGCTGTCCGACCTTTGGTGCAAGCCATGGCGTACAGCCGACAGGGTACGGCGGGAAACGGCCGTGCCTCCCATTGTGGAAAGGAGAACTAATGAAACGAGGTCTGTCACGTCTGCTGGTCCGTCGCATCCTTGCGGCGGCACTCATTCTCGCGTTTCTGTCTATGGCGTCCGCTCTCCCGGCGCGCGCCGCAACATTGTCCGACATTGCTGGGCGTCCCGACCAGGCCGTCATCGAACGGGTCGTCGCCAAAGGGTTCATGAAGGGCTATCCGGACGGGACGTTCCGCCCCGACGCCTCTGTCACCCGTGCCGAGTTCATCGTGGCACTTGCGCGCTCTGCAGGGCTCGACCCCGTGCAGTCGCCCGCCAAAATGCTCAAGGACCTGCCCACGAGCAACTGGGCTGCTCCTCTTGTCTACGCCGCTATCGCCAAGGGCTGGGTCTCCGGATACCCGGACGGGACTTTTCACCCCACAGCCAATATCACACGTGAGGAATCGATGGCTGTCGTCGCACAGCGCATGGGTTTCGAGATCCGCGGTATGGCGACGCACGTCGTCCTGGACAAGGTCGCAGGATCAGATGATCTCTCAGAGTGGGCCCGGACAGCTGCTGCTGCCTGTGTACAGGAAGGTATGGTCACCGATGTGACCAAGCCGACCTCTGCCATCACCCGTGCTCAGACTGCCGCCTACTTCCCTGCCATCCTCGACTACAAAGAGCCCGCAACGCAGTCGATGATCCTCTCTACGACGACGTCCACCTATGACTCTGGACTCCTGACCTTCCTTATCCCCATTTTCGAGAAGTCCAACCACGTGAAGGTCAAGATCATCTCCGTCGGCACCGGTCAGGCCATCACGACTGGCCGCAAGGGCGACGCCGATGTCCTGCTCGTACACGCGCGTGCCCAGGAAGATCAGTTTATGGCCGACGGCTTTGGCCTCTTCCGCGACGACGTCATGTACAACGATTTTATCATCGTCGGACCGGCTAGCGACCCTGCGAAGATCAAGGGCATGACCAACGCAACCGCGGCATTCACGAAGCTTGCCGCTTCCGGTTCGACCTTCATCAGCCGTGGCGACAACTCCGGCACCAACACCAAGGAGCTCGACATCTGGAAAGCAGCGGGCATCACGCCTGCCGGCAAGCCCTGGTATCTCAGCGCGGGACAGGGGATGGGTGAAGTCCTCATGATGACCGACCAGAAGCAGGCCTATACACTGACCGACCGCGCCACGTACCTCGCGTATCAGAAAGGCGGCAAGATCAACCTGCCGATCCTCGTCCAGGGGTCCCAAGGGCTGCTCAATCCCTACGGCCTCATGCCCATCAATCCCGCCAAGTATCCAACGGTCAAGGTCGACCTCGCCGTTCGATTCGCTGATTTCATGACCGGCCTGCCCGGTCAGGAACTCATCAAGAGCTTCGGCGTCGAGCAGTACGGGCAGACCCTCTTTTTCCCGGACTCCACCGAATGGAAGGCTACGCGCAGTCTCGACATTGTTCTCCCCGGCGGCAAGACAATTGCCTACCGCCTGAACGACGTGCGCAAGTTCCCTGTGACGACCATCAAGGTCTACCCACAAAACAACCAGTCACTGACACCGGTTTCGTACGGCGGTGTCCAGCTCATCGACATCCTGAAGGTCATCTCGCCTGATCTTGCAGCCGCTGAGCGCCTGACTGTTATCGCGACCGCCACCGACGGCAGTCACGTGACGCTGGATTACAACGACATCTACAACACAAGCACCGGCACGAAGATCACAGTCGTCTACCTCAAAGGCGGTGCGACACTCTCGACCGATGACGGCTTCATGGCTCTCATGACCACGAATGGTACGTTCCTCGTGAATACCGTCAAGTACATCTACCGTCTCGAGATCTCCAAGTAGGATGCAAACGACGCGGAAGGACACCGATGGGTGATATCGGCCGGGGCTTCGTTCAGGCCGTACGGCTCATCGTCTCCCTGGACCCCGGTACGTACGAGGCCCTGGGAACGTCCCTCCGCGTCACGTTGAGCGCCCTGTTCTGGTCGGCGCTCGCAGGGTTCCCTCTCGGCATCCTGCTCGCTTTTTCCCACTTCCGGGGCAAGCAGGGCGTCATGAACATCGTCTACACCCTGATGGGGTTTCCACCCGTAGTGGCGGGCCTCCTGGTATACCTCCTGTTGTCCCGCAGCGGCCCTCTCGGGCCGCTGGGACTGCTCTACACGCCAACGGCGATGGTGATCGCCCAGATCGCGTTGGCTCTCCCGGTCATCGTAGGCCTTTCGGTCCTTGGACTGCGCGGTGCCGACAAGGGCGTCTTTGATCTCGCGCTCACGCTCGGCGCGACACGCACGCAGGCGTCCATTGCCCTGCTCCGCGAGGCACGGCTGGCCATCCTGGGCGCCGTCATTACAGCGTTTGGCAACGCTATCAGTGAGGTTGGTGCAGCCATGCTGGTAGGTGGCAACATCCAGGGCGCGACGCGAACCCTCACCACGGCCCTTGTGCTTGAGACCCGTGAGGGCAGCTTCGACCGCGCCATTGCACTGGGCATCATCCTGCTCCTCGTCTCCTTTCTCGTCAACGCTCTCCTGTCCCTCCTGGGCGAGGGCACGTCGGAGGTCGGCAATGTCCGCCATCTCGACTGATCTGGTCACAGCGCGAGGCCTGCGTAAACGCTTCGGAGCCCGGGAGGTCCTGCAGGACATCGACCTCAGCGTCTCCGCAGGCAGCATTACCGTCATCCTTGGCACGAACGGAGCCGGAAAGACGACGCTCCTGCGCATCCTGGGGTTGCTGGAACCTGCCGACGAAGGTACTGTCGCCTACGACGGCATTGTCCCAGGTGTGTCGACCGTCACCTACGACGCTTCAACCAGGAACCCTACTCAGGACCCACACTACCTGCCCCTGCGACGCCGGATGCTGCTCGCGTTTCAACACCCAGCGATCTTCAGCAGCTCGGTCCTCAGCAATGTGATGTATGGGCTGCAATTGCGTGGCGTGAGCCGCGCCGAGGCAGAGGAGCGATCCATGGCCGCCCTGCGCGAGGTCGGCATCGCAGAGCGCGCCCGCCAGCACGCTTCGTCGCTTTCCGGCGGTGAAGCGGCACGCCTGTCGGTAGCCCGCGCCCTCGCTCTGCAGCCACGCCTGCTCTTCCTCGACGAGCCGTCTGCCAGCCTGGACCCCTACGGCACCAAGTTGCTCGAGGACCTGCTGCTTCACATGAGGGATGACCTGGGCATGACAGCTGTCGTCGTGACACAGGACATCTTTGAAGCCCGTCGTGTCGCCGACCAGGTGGCGTTCCTGCACGAGGGACGTATCATAGAACAGGCGCCACGCGACGACTTCTTCACCCATCCGCGCGACGACCGGACCCGCCGCTTCGTGGCAGGCGAGCTGCTTGTGTAACATGAGACACACGGCATTCTTGTAACATCTGTCACTGGAGGAATAATGCTGAACATCGAGGAAGCGCTCAAGGCGATACTGGACCACGCAACGCCGCTGACCCCTGTCACCATGCTGCTCGACGAGGCTGCAGGACTGGTACTTGCGGAGGATGTGATTGCACACGGAAACGTGCCCCCCTTCGCCAACTCCGCCATGGACGGGTTCGCCGTCATCGCCGCCGACATTCAGCAGGCATCCGAGGCTACGCCTGTCCGCCTGCACATCCTGGAAGATGTCCCTGCAGGCAGTGTCGCGACCCAGCCTGTTCGGCCCGGCACCGCCATCCGTATCATGACAGGTGCACCCCTCCCCGACGGCGCCGACACCGTCGTCCACGTCGAGGTGACCCGCGCGGAAGGCGACGACGTGTTCATCCTCCTGGCCCTCAAGACCGGCGTCAACGTTCGCCGGGCAGGCGAAGACATGATGGACGGTGTAGTCGTCCTCACCGCCGGCACAGTCCTCCGCCCCGGCGAGGTCGGCGTGTGCGCCGCTGCGGGTCATGCCACTGTCACAGTCCACCCACGCACACGCGTTGCCATCCTGACCACGGGCAGCGAGCTGGTCGACGCCGCTCAGATACCTGGACCCGGACAGATCCGCGATGCCAACGCACACTCGCTGCGTGCACAGGTCGCCGCGATGGGGGCAGAACCAGTCGTCTTCGCCCGTGTGCCCGACACGCGTGAAGCCGTGAGGTCCGCGCTCGAAGGGGCACTTGCCCAGACCGACGTCGTTCTCACCAACGGCGGCGTCTCGGTTGGCGACTACGATTTCGTGAAGGACGTCCTGCAGGAGATGGGCGCAGAGCTGGTCTTCTGGCGTGTCAAGCAGAAACCCGGCAAGCCGATGGCGTTCTGGACCATGGGTTCCAAACGTATTGTCGGACTGCCCGGCAACCCCGTCTCCTGCATGGTCTGCGCGGAGGAATACGTGCGCCCCCTGGTGCGTCACATGATGGGCCACGCCCTGTTGTACCGTCCTGTCCGCACCGCCGTTCTCGACGAACGTTATGCCAAAGGTGTCGACGCTGGACGTACCCACTTCGTGCGGGTCCGCCTGCAGGAGCGTGACGGAGTCCTGCACACGACGTCGACCGGTCCCCAGGGATCCGGCATCCTCACGTCCATGGCACTCGCTGCCGGCATTGCGGTCATCCCCGAGGATACGATCGTCGTCGAAGCCGGCCAGACCGTTCACGTACAGCTCACCGACTTGCCGGAGGACCACTGATGACCGACCGTTTCGGACGCACCATCGATTACATACGCATCTCCGTCACCGACCGCTGCAACCTGCGGTGCCGCTACTGCATGCCCGAAGAGGGTGTGCCCATGCTGGAGCACGAGGACATCCTGCGGTTCGAGGAGATCGTCGCATTCATGCGCGTCGCCGTTTCCGAGGGCATCGTCAAGGTGCGCCTCACCGGTGGTGAACCGCTGCGCCGCCCCGGCATTGTCGATCTGGTGCATATGCTGCTGGCCGTCCCCGGCCTGCAGGACCTCTCGCTCACCACCAACGGCATCCTGCTTCCTCAGTTTGCCGGCCAACTCAAGGCTGCAGGATTGAAACGTGTCAACATCGGCCTTCCCTCGCTGGACCCCGCCGTCTACGCTCACCTGACACGTCTCGGCTCACTGGACACCGCCCTTGCCGGCCTCAAAGCGGCCGTCGACACAGGGTTCAGCCCCATCAAGCTCAACGTCGTCGTCCTGCGTGGCGTCAACGACGACCTGGCGCCGTACCTCGACCTTACCAGGCGCCTGCCAATCGAGGTCCGCTTCATCGAGTACATGCCCATCGGCCCACTGGGGGAGGACAACTGCCTGGTACCCGCCGCCGAGCTGCGACGCAAGCTGGAAGCACTGGCCCCTCTGGAACCAGCCGACAAGCCACGAGGCAACGGCCCCGCGCAGGAGTATCGCCGTATCCCGGGAGCGCCTGGGACAGTGGCTGTCATCGCGCCCGTCACCGAGCATTTCTGTCCCACGTGCAACCGTCTGCGTCTGGTCGCCGACGGCCACCTGCGGCTGTGCCTGTTCGGCGCCGACGAGATCGACATCCGGCCAGCCCTGCGCCCCGTCGTCAACGAGGAGGCGCTGCGCGCGCTGCTTGTGCGGGCGATGCAGCAAAAACCCGAGTGTATGCCGGAGACGGCCCGCGACTATGGCCGCGCCATGGGAAGCATAGGAGGATAGCATGGAAAGCAATGAACTGACACATCTGGACGACAAGGGCAACGCGCGCATGGTAGACGTCGGTGGCAAGTTGGAGACAGTCCGTGAGGCCGTCGCCCGCTGCCGTGTCCTGCTGGCGCCCGCGACCTTCGAGCTGATCAAGGCGGGCAACCTCAAGAAAGGCGACGTCCTGACGGTTGCGCAGGTTGCCGGCATCCAGGCCGCGAAACGTACGTGGGAACTGATTCCCCTCTGCCACCAGATCAACATGACCTTCGTCGGTGTGACGCTGATACTGAACGAGACCGATCATGCCGTTGATATTGAAGCGACCGCGCGTACCAAGTCTGAGACCGGCGTCGAGATGGAAACCCTGGTCGCCGCCTCCACCGCCGCACTCACCGTGTATGACATGTGCAAGGCTGTCGAACGGGGTATCCGCATTACCGACCTGCGCCTTGTCCGCAAGAGCGGCGGCCAGTCGGGTCTGTGGGAGGGCGCATGAACCATCCCGTCGTGGTCTCGGTCAACATCTCTGAGCAGAAAGGCACACGCAAACATCCCCTGCAGGGCCCCGTCACCATCACCATGCTGGGCATGCAGGGCGATGCCCACGCAGGCGACTGGCACCGTCAACTCAGCCTGCTGGCGCAGGAGAGCATCGACAAGATGCAGGGCCACGGTCTGGTACTGCAGCCCGGCGACTTCGCTGAGAATATCACCACACAGGGCCTGGACCTGCTGACCCTGCCAATCGGGACACGCCTCCAGATCGGCAACGATGTCACGATGGAGATCACCCAGATCGGCAAGGAGTGCCACCTGGGCTGTGAGATCCGCAAGCTGGTCGGCGACTGCGTCATGCCCCGCGAGGGCATCTTCGCCCGCGTCATCACGCCCGGCACACTTGAGGCCGGCGACATCATCACCGTTATCAGCAAAGGAGGAACCCTATGAAAGCAGCAGTTCTGACCGTCAGCGACAGTTGCGCCGCCGGGAGCCGCGTCGACGAGAGCGGGCCCGCTATTGTAAAGCGTCTCACAGATGCCGGCTGGGCCATCGAGGAAGCGACGATCGTCCCCGACGAGCAGGCCGAAATTGCCGGGATCCTTGAGCAGTGGTCCACGGAACGCCACGTGAACGCCATCATCACCACGGGCGGCACGGGCTTCTCTACCCGTGACGTTACCCCCGAGGCGACGCTCTCCGTCGTCGACCGCCGCGCGCCCGGCATCAGCGAAGCCATCCGTCTCTACGGCCTCAACAAGGGCGTCCCGACCGCCTGCCTCTCCCGCGCCGAGGCCGGCCTGCGAGCCACCACCCTCATCGTCAACCTTCCCGGCAGCCTCAAGGCGGTTCAGGACGGCATGGACGTCCTCATCCCTCTCCTCCCTCATGCATTGGAGATGATCGCGGGGAAGGGACATTAGAGCAGCATAGAGAGACCTATCAGTCTGTCTTCAACAGATACGGGAAAGAGGCCATGATGTTAGAATCGCCTGAGCTTCAGTTTTTCGAGTCCCGTCTTTGAAAACATGAGAGAAGCATTTATTTCAGCGCCCATCAAAATGATGATGCTGCTCACATAGAGCCACATGAGCAACGCAATGATACCGCCAAGGCTTCCGTATACCTTCGAGTAATTGCCGAAGTTGTCGATGTAGTAGGAAAAGGCAATAGAAACAATGATCCAGCCGAGGGAAGCAATCACTGCACCAGGTACGACCTCTCTAAACCCCAATCGACGGTTTGGGGTATTTTGATAAAGGGATACAAAAACAAGGATGGTCGTGATCAGGGTAATGATGTATCCGAGGTAGCTCCAAATTGCTAAGGATACATCCGAGAAACCCAAAAAGCGAAACAGCTGCGTTCCCAGAACTTTACCAAAAACGATAAGGACCAGGGAGAATATGATCGCGATGGCGAGTTCGAATGTGAAATACAGGGAAACAGCTGATACCTTCCAGGAGCGACGCGTTTCTTCCTGATCATAGGCCCTGTTTATGCCCTGAATAAGAGTAGTAACGCCACTGGCAGACGACCACAATGCAGACAACATGCCAAAGGATAACAGGGTAACGCTCCTGCTGGCTATTGTCTGATTGACCATATCCCGCAGGATCAGATAGGCATTTGCAGGCATAAGCGCGGCAAGGGCTTGAATACTGTCCTGAAAATTGACCATAGGCATATAGGCAAGAAGCACAATCAGGAAGATGAGAAACGGGAAAAGGGAAAAAAGCAGATAGAAACTTGCCTGGGCTCCTATTGAAAGGAGATCATCATTCATAAATCTGGCATATATGTCTTTGAGGAATTTCCACGACTTCGTCTTTCTCATGACATTGTCTCCAGGAAACAAGTGACCACTATGTATCGAGAGTATACTTCAATCCCGAAGTCTGCGTCTGANNCTGGACTTCGTGACCGACCAGGCTTGTGTCCTGTGCTTTTCCTATTGCAGGCCGTAGTATTTCCTTGCCTGCTGCTCGACATTATCCATCAGTTCTTTGGCTATTACGGTGTTAAACAGTTGTGTCTTTGAGAATATCTCGTTGTAATACTCCAGTGGAAACATCTTCTTGATACTTGGCGCATAAGCAGTTCCATTCTCCGGTAGTTGATGTTTAGTTATTGCGTAGCCTTGTTGGGAGAGTGTGGCTATGAGGGTAATTGGACCGTCCATGCCGGTTCCAGCCACAAGTTTTCTATTTTCCGAACGATATTCCTCCCATAGCGCCCAAAGGTATATGTACACCTTGTTGTTCTTGATTTCGCTCCCAAAGAGGGTATAGGCGCAGAACATCTGTCCACCCCAGGCAGGCTGTAGAATCTTGTTCTGCAGATAGGCATAGACGTCTTTCCCGCTGATACCTTTTGGAAGAGATACCCTAGTGGAGATATTTCCAGTGCTATCCGTTATGAGCATGACTGGTTGCAAACCAGGCATCAAGAGTTTTTCTTCTTCCTGCTCGAATGCTATCGAAAGGTGTTCGTCATATCCGAACTCCTTTGTTGTCCCATTCCATTCATAGGCCTCAACGGTGATCTTGTCAGTCACTGCTGGATCTGAAGAGCTCTTATCGATCGTGTATTGATAGATGACGCTATTGCCTTTGCCATCATTTGCAAAACTCAACTTCACTTCATGCTGGACAGAAGCACCTTCGCTGAAATACTTTGGCAAAGACAGCGGCATATTCTTGTCTCTGAAGTTGGCGACGGAAAGCTTTCCGTTTTCCAGCTGACAGATAGTGTAGTCTTCCGTATAGGCTCCACCTGTTTGCAAATCGACAAGAGCTTCCGGGATAGAATCGCCGTTCATATCAATGGTTTGGGCGATAAAGGGGTCTCCCCTCTCTCCAATGCTCGTAGTATTGGGAAAGGCCCTCTTCAGTGTTGCGGTCAATTCCTTGCCGTCATAGAAGGCATATTCGCCGTACGAAAGTTGGTCTATAAGCCATGCGCCCCTGGCATTAGTGTTCCTCACCCAAAACATTATTGGGGTTTCTCCTGCATTGCCGCCTTGGGCCATTTCCACACTCGTCATGAGGATAATCTTCCCTTTTACCTGTATCGTATAGGAGTCCAGCTTCTCCATCGAAATGATTTCAATCTTTTCAGGCCATGGGCTTGACACATCTCTTCCGGGGGCTCTTGTCGGATCATTCGTCAAATTCAATAGAAAGGTAGAACTTACAAAGGGGGCATAGATTGTTTCTATTTCTTGAGAAACAATCTCCCCAGGAGCGGTTAAAGAAACTTCTTTTAACTTTAAACCGAAGTTCTCAACAAGAGCAGTTACCTCAGCCTTTTCATCTTTTTTGATCGTGTTTGGATTCATAAAATTCCAGAAGAAAAACCCTGCGACGAAAACAACTACAACAAGTAAAACAATCCCAGCAGCAATTAGAAACCTCTTGCTCATTCTGCGCCTCCAACACGTGTTTTCAATAAACAGCCTATTCAAAAAGGTCGATAGAAGGGAAGGAGATACCGCCTGGTGTGCTAATGGAGGAACCCTGCTTTCCCTTCGCGTCAAAACTTGTTATTGAAGTCTTGTCTATATGCAAGTTTCCAAGAACTGTTCCAGACGCATCTACAGCATAATATAGAGAGTCCCAGTTGGCATCGGGATACTCAATGATCAACGTACCATTGTCGCTTGCCAGCTGTGCCTGGAGTGACGACTCAGCGTTCTGCGGTCCTTCCCTAAAAAGCTTTGTAAGAAGCGTATTGATATTCTCAGGCACCGTCACCGAGGGCGAGGCTGCTGCCGTGTCGATGCAGCCGATTTTCGTGTGACTGTGGGTGAAATAGAGGAGCGACCCAACACGGGCAAAGCTTGGACTCTGATCCGGAATAAGACTTCCGCCAAATGCAGACAAATCACCGCATCGTACCCACGATCCCGTCCCGTTGTTCATGCGAAGAAGCCAAAGCGAATCCGCCGCGTTCGCCACAACCTTGTCTCGCGTTTCAACAAGAATGAAACCATTTGTTATGCTGCCGCTTCCATACACGACGACTATCTGCGTCAAGCCAGAGGGGACAGGGACCGTCAGCGTTTGCGCCTTTGAACCAGAAGAAATGCCTTGCTCCGTAATGGAAAGAGTCTTGCCATCCAGCGTCTCATGTGGCGGCAGAGCGTCCAGTTCTAGTGGAACGGATACAAAAACATTCTCATCTGAAGCGTACCATCGTTTGATTTCACCATCTTTGGTTGATAAATACTGCATTCCCTCTGGAGGAGTCAGAAGACTTACATCCTTGGATATCGTTGTTATGAGGGGTTTCTTGCTCAGGTAGCTCCATTGTTGAACGACTTGAACAGGTGGACCGGGTTGCCAGCACAGCGGACCCCCGTTATTGACATCGCTCATATAGACAACGGGCGATTCAGATGCCTGCAGCGTGTTCCACCCGACATTCCACGAGAGCGGAACGACATCATATCTTGTTGTGCTGATTTCCCCCATCAAGTTGATCTGCGGACCTTCTGGCGAAACAGGCGCCTGCTTGAACTCAACCGCACTGGGGATGTAAACGCGCGGATAATCCAGCCATTGAGGTTGGAGAACTCCGGAAATACTATATTCCTGCCCTGCGATAATTTGGGGATACCCATTGCCACCATACACGACGCTTCCGTCGGGGAGCTGTTCCGCCTTATTCGAGAGCGGCTGGCACAGGTAGAGATACCCCGCATTCCCGGGCCCCTGGTGGCTAAACTGGACAGGAGAAAGTATCTCCACCCTGATAGTTCTCGTGTCCAGAACATCTATGACTTTCACGGTGGCCGAAAAATCCGTAGTGACTGCGTTCGTTCCATTCAGCACGAAAGCAGGGACATTCTCTGTTGTGTATATGGTTGTCCCTTTCTTGATTTGTGTTGCCATGTCGTCACCGACCGGAACAGCAATCGTGGCTTTTCCATTAGGTCGATACAAGAAATATACGCCAACAGAAATGACGAGCAGCAGTACCATACCGACAAGGATGAATCTGGCCAGTCTGTCAATCATGCTATGTGCCTCCTTCGCGTGCCTTCAACAAGGACGGCGGATGAAAACCCGGTCACCAGCGCTGTCAGCGCGCCGCATCGGTTCGCCACCCCAGCGCAGATCACGCCCTTTATATAAGTGTAACGCGTTGATGATGTTTTTGCTAACCTCCGTATTGACTCATCTAACACGGAGGTGGCCCGGCTCCGTAACCTCATGAAAACAAGGAGGTGAACGATGACAGAAGAGTGCTGGTCCTTGAGATGAGAACAGGGCAGCGGGAATGACGGGGGCAGGACGGTTCACGTCAAGTCCTCAGGGAGTTGATGATCACGTTGCCCTACGGTGTATATGTGATCGTGATCGTCTTGGTTGCAGCTGCCCAGACGACAGAGCATCCAAAATTCTCGGTAACAAATCTCAACGGAAGCATGGTCCTGCCACTGATGATAAGGGGCACAACCTTCGGGTTTGCGGGATCAATGGCGACCCCTTTGTCATTGACGTATCCGATATTGCCCCCAACAGCAACGTCCACAGAGTGTTCTCCCAGGAACATGTCTACTGTTCTTGCAGACGGACTCCAGATGACCCTGCCACCAAGCGTCTCGATCAGGGAGCGGAGAGGAATGAGGGTACGTGAGTTCATAATGATGGGCGCTGCCTCCAGTGGCACTGCTTTCCCATCCACGTGCATTGTCGTGCTACCAATCTTCAGTTGAATGACCTTCGTTGAAGCAGAGACTGGACCATATCGGAAGACGCCGCCATCGGTTCCGGCATACAGGATAGAAGGAGTGCGGGGGTTGATGACAACACTTCTGACGTTCGCGTTGCCAAGACCAGTGTTCATTGCTGTCCAGGTGGTCCCGTTGTTCGGGGAGCGTAAGACACCCCGACCTTCCGTACCGGCATACATGGTTGCGGGGGTGACAGGGTCGAAAGCGATGGACATGACACACTGAGAATTACTGGCGAGACCCATGTTCATCGCAGCCCAGGTGGCGCCCTTGTTTGCAGACCGCAAGGCGTTGCCCCAGGTACCGGCATACACAGTGGAAGGAACAGCAGGGTTGATCGCGAGAGAGTTTACCGCCCCCTTGGGGTTCAGTACCATCGTCCATGAAGTGCCGCTATTTGTGGAACGGTAGACTCGGCCTTCTGTGTTTGCATAGAGAGTAGAGGGGCTGATGGGGTCGACGACAAGACAAGAAACCCCATAATCGCTGGGAGGAGTATCTATCGCTGTCCAGGTGGTGCCACTGTTGAAAGATCGAAAGAGTCCGTCGTAACGAGTGCTGCAATAGATTGTGGCAGGAGTGCGTGGGTTGATGGCAAGAGCCCGCGTATTGAGGCCTTTCTGAGTAAGCCCACTGTTCATAGCTGTCCAATGACTTCCACTGTCCATGGAACGAAAAACGCCATCATCTGTCGCGGCGTACAGAATTGAGGGTGTACGTGGGTTGATAACAATACCGGCAGCGTTTGCGCCAGCGAGACCACCGTCCAACATGCTCCAGGAAGTACCGCCATTGACCGAGCGGAAGACTCTGTTCTGTGCAACGGCGTACAGGGTTGAAGGAATGAGAGGATTTACGGCAAGAACGGTAACATTCATGTCCGTAATACCAGTATTGGTCTCTGTCCATGTCTTGCCGCCATCGACAGTCCTGAACACTCCGCTCTGAGTGCCGGCATACATGTGAGAAGGAGTGTCGGAATCGATGGCAAGAGCAATGACGCGCAAGTCGTCAAGACCAACATTCCTTGTTGCCCACGTAACTCCACGATCGGTGGACCGCAAGATTCCTTCGCCGGAAGTAAGGTATAACGTAGATGATGTCTTCGGATCAAAAACGACGGAGCCGATGTACGCATCATTGGGAATCCCGTGCATCCGAGTCCACTGACTGCCGCCGTCTGTTGAGCGAAAGAGGTTGGTTCCGTCGGGAGACACGGAGTAGTCATAGCCGACAATAGCATACATTGTGGCAGGAGCAGAGGGATCGATGATGAAGCCTACAAGGGACTCTCCTTGTGGGAGACCTGCATTCTTCGCTTCCCAGTGATCCCCGCTATCCGTTGAATGAAAAATGCCGTGGCTCCCCGTAACAGCGTATAGTCCAGCAGAGATACGAGTGTCAAAAACGAGAGACCTGATCCCGTCACCTTCTGGAAGACCAGCACTCACGTTCATCCAGTGATCTCCGCCATCCATGGAACGAATAATGCCAGCGGTCTCGTTGATGACAATATACAAAGCAGTTGGCATGTGAGGATTGATGGCAAGAGAGATGATATCATCACCCTGTGCAAGACCAGTGGCTAGTTGTGTCCAGTGGTTTCCGCTGTCGACAGAACGGAAGACGCCGCTTCCATAGGTAAGATATCCCTGTGGGCTTACCATGAGAGCATAGAGGATACGAGGGGTAACTGGGTTGACAACAATGGCTCCAATATCTGCGGTCACGATACCAGCAGCGTTCACAGCTGTCCAATGATCTCCGTTGTCGGTAGAACGGAAGAATGCGCCATCCGGAGATTTGCCATACAGGATGGAAGAAGAGGACGACGCTGTGGTGATGTTGGCAATACCAGCATTCACTTCTCTCCAGTTCTCTCCGCCATCAGTTGAATGGAAGACACTGTCCCCCGTGTACGCAGATAGTCTGGAGGGATTCTCTGGGTCAATGACGATGTTGTACACAGTGCCTCCATATAGCGGGAGACGTGACCAAACAGACATCCCTGCTGCCTGCGTTGTGGGAACGCTCCCCAGCATGCCTGGGGTTGCCAAGACCAAGCACAGGATCAAAGCTATCAAAGCGCCAATTCGTGAACAGACTCGCGATTTCGTTGTTATCATGCCATGCCCCTCCAACAGGTGCCTTCAACAAGTATGGTGAATTGAAACCCGGTCACCACAGCCGTCAGCGCGCCGTATCATTGCGGCGTCGCAGCGGAGGTCATACCTTCCCACTACAAAACACAGTAAAGCTCTATGGACCCGGAGCGACTATAGATGTTACGGAGCCTTTGCAGCCGCAGCTATGGATTCGGCACTGGCATAAGCTTGTGTAACAGTAACCCAGCCAGAACGCATATCCTCGAGGAACTGAGCTGCAGGAATGAAATTGCTCCCCACTGGTGCGTTGTCTATGTACACCTGAAGAGAGCCGGCATTGATATTGCCGGTGGCATCTACGTTTGCAACGATCTTGATCATATAGCTCGTCCCACTTGAATCAGTCATGGCAGACTTGATCGTGCCACGCCAATAAGCGATATCGTCTTCAACAGCTTTCCTGGCGGCAGCAGAGATCGCAGCGCCGTGATCATGAAGGTACTGAAGTTCCCCTGCGATCAGCGGCTGAGCATCCACCGGCCCACTGTTCAGGGCGTCCATTGTCACGATCATTATCAAAGCTTCCACCTTCCCTGCCTGGACGTACTTGCTGTCGACCGTAATAATGGGTTCTGCCGTCATGTGATGGTCTCCAGCTGCCACTGCCTGCTCAGCGAAGGAACGTGCCGCATCGTTAACCACCTGCATATCGATGCTGTCCACCAAGTTTTGCTTGAATTGAAGCGCAGTGGGAATGTAGGCACGCGGATCGTCCCGCCATGGGTGCTGGAGGACTCCGACCACGTCATACGACTGTCCCGTGATGATCTGAGGATACCCGTTGCCACCATACACGACCGTTCCGTCCGAGAGCTTTCTTGCCTTCTCTGACAGGGGAGTGCAGAGATAAAGATATCCCGCATTCCCAGACTGCGGTTCAAACATAGCAGGAGAGAGCGTCATCACTCTGATGGTCCTCGTGTCCAGAACATCCAGGACTTTCACCGTGGCCGAGAAATCGGCAGTGAATGCGCCTGTTCCATTCAGGACGAAGGCAGGGACATTCGCCGTTGTGCAGATGGTTGTCCCTTTCTTGATTTGTGTTGCCATGTCGTCGCCGACCGGGACTGACTGGGCCGAATACGTCACGGACTTGTATGGTCGAAACCAGAAATATGCGCCAACAGAGATGCAAAGAAGCAATACCACTCCGACAGCAATGAACCTGAGTAATCTGTTAGTATTCATGCTATACGTCTCCTTCACTGCCACAGATCGACTTTGCCATCTGATGCAATGACAAAGAAGCCTTTGTCCACGGGGTGAAACACAAATGTGTTGTCGACAGAAGTCTGGTGCCAGACCACCTGCGAGATGCGCTTGTTCCACAACTCCTTACCTGTAGCTGGGTCAAGAGCTGCCACCAGTCCTCCACCATCTTGAACATACAGAACATCTCTTGTTGTGGTCAGGGTCATATCCGGGTGCAGGTCATACGATTTTCCAAGATCGGGACCATCGGTGATAGGTGTTTTGTAGGACGCAAACTGATGTCTCCATGCTTCCTTCCCGGTAGCAAGGTCAAGAGCCACAAGCACTCCACTGCTGCCTTGAAAGTAGACATTCGCCTCATCGACAGCAAAGTGGGCCGGATTTGTGTCAATCTGACGCGTCCAGAGCCGCTCTGTCTTGTCGAACAATCCTGTACGCATCTTCCACACGTCGATCGACCGTTCTTGCTTGCTGTTGGACAATAAGACTGACAGCGTATCGCCCTGCTTGATGAGATCTGTTGCTTCTCCGCTGACATGTTCTGTCCATAGCGTCTTGTTCGTATCGCAATTGAAAGCTATAAGAGCGGAGCGTGATGTTGGAGACACGGATTCGAGAATAACGGCATACAACGTCGCGCCATCGCACAACAGCTGTCCAGATGTCTCTGAGTCAATGGGCAGTGCAGTCCAGTCGATACGATCAAGCGATGCACCAGTGGTCGCATCCCAGATCCATATACCTGGGTGACGCACTTCCTCCGTAGTGGGAACTGAGGTTGACGTTCGTTCTTCTTCACCAATAACGTAGACGCGATCTGCTGTATGGCTCTGCTCATTGATATGCACGGCAATGTTGCCGCGAACTCCAAAGACAAAAGGTGACGTGACTGTTGGAGTACTTTGCCAGACGGTTGCACCCGTTGTCTTGTCAAGACACGCGATAGACGCAACAACGCCGGGCTCGCCCGACTTGAATATGTCCGTGCGGACAAAAAAGAGGTGCTTCCCATCCGTCGTAAATGTCGTATACGGTCGTATATACGCAAAGGCGTTCGTGTATACTGACCAAAGCTTCTTCCCCGTTGCCTGGTCCCATGCAGTCGTCCATTGAGTCAAGTCGTCATGGTACGAGAACGTATACAACGTACCATCCAGGAACTGTGGTATGCCGGCACAACTGTCATTGCCCAGGTTCAGATTTTCAGTGGCGTATGATGCGGCGACTTTTGTGGGTGCCGTAAGGAGACCGTTTACATCGACAAAGGTGCTATTGACAGTGCCCGACGCTGTCTGGTGCCGGCATCCTGTCATGGCAGTACTGAGCAGCGCCAATATGAGCAGCCCTGCGATGATCCATGCACGCTTCTGCAGTTGTTTGTTCGTGTTCATTTCTTGCCCTCCGTTCCTTGACCTGATGGTGGACTGGAACTCGGCCACCAGAACCGTCAGCGCGCCGTATCGTTGCGGTATCGCAGCGGACATCGTGTCCTCCACTACAAATATAACGCGTTGGTGATGTTTTTGCTAATCGGCAGGACAGAAGGCCCGGAATACCAGAACCTCAATGCATCTACCAAGATCTTACTACGTCTGCCAGAACTTTGACACCTATACCGAGACCTTAATTCTTCATTCCAAGTGCACAGCCATGGGCTCTTCCATCTGACATGAGCTGTCCTGCAAAATATGTAGACCTGACCCCGTTCAGCGTCCGGTTAGCCTAGAACGAGAACGGAGACTGAAGAGACGCTGGCGGATAACCGTACACAATCCTCCATTGGTCAATCACGCTATCGTGGACGTAAGCCGCAGTTCGCCCGGAGTCAGCGCCAATATACACATGGACAACGCCTGTAAATTTGTGAGGGCTGTAAGTTGTTACTACTTCTGCGGGCAGTAAAATATCCCACATGTAGTGGTCCGTATCCGACATAAATCCATCTGGTGGAGTTAGTCTGACAAGAAGGGTAGTGCAACGATCTGCTGTCAAACGCAGATATCCTTTACTGAATGGCACAGAGAAGGATGACAACTTGGGGTTTGCTAGTGAATCCTTCGCAACGGCAATGGCTTGAGACCGAGAGACACGCGTATGAATCATCCAGAGAAACAGCGGATTAGAGACCGCTTCGCCAGGATAGAGGTGACTGTTCGATCCTAGCCACATGAGGCCAACTACCACCACAAGAAGCACGACTGTGATTATGCGAGCGGTACGACGCTTCTGTGGTTGTTTGTTCATGTTCATCTCTTGCCCTCCGTCTTCCCTTCTTGATCCAATGGTGGATAGGAACCCGGTCACCAGCGCCGTCAGCGCGCCACATCTGTACGGCGTCGCAGCGGAAATCCTCCCCTCGTTCTGTCAGTTTTCCCAGTACCGTGTGTCTTTGGTGTCGATGTAGCCCCATTTGCCGTTGAGTCCCTGTTTGCCGTTGAGTTGGACTTGCGCAAGACCCTCGCTGAAGGGATTTGCCCAATCATAGACTGCCGGTATCACCATGGTCCCTTTGGTGTCGATGTAGCCCCATTTGCCGTTGAGTCTAACGGGCGCAAGACCCTCGCTGAAGGAACTTCCGTCGTTATAGACTGCCGGTATCACCATGGTCCCTTTGGTGTCGATGAAGCCCCATTTGCCGTCGAGTACAACAAGTGCAAGACCCTCGATGAAGGGACCTCCGTCGTCATAGACGGCCGGTATGACCATGTTCCCTTTGGTGTCGACGAAGCCACATTTGCTGTTGAGGTGGACGGGCGCAAGACCATCGATGAAGGGACCTACACTGTCATAAACAGTGGGGATGACCATCTTCCCCTTGGTGTCGATGTAGCCCCATTTGCCGTCGAGACCAACAGCCGCAAGACCATCGCTGAAGAGAAGTACGTTGTCATAAGCAGCAGGTATCACCATGGTCCCTTTGGTGTCGATGTAGCCCCATTTGCTGTTGAGGTGGACGGATGCAAGACCCTTGATGAAGGGATCTACACTGTCATAGACTGCCGGTATGACCATGGTCCCTTTGGTGTCGATGTAGCCCCATTTGCCGTCGAGACCAACAGCCGCAAGACCATCGGTGAAGGAACCTCCGCCGTCGTCATAGACTGCCGGTATGACCATCTTCCCTTTGGTGTCGATGTAGCCACATTTGCCGTTGAGTACAACACCCGCCAGACCATCGCCAAAGGGACCTGCCCCATCATAGGCAGCCGGTATTGCCATCTTCCCCTTGGTATCGATGAAGCCGAATTTGCTGTTGAGGTGGACGGGAGCAAGACCCTCGCTGAAGAGATCTACACTGTCATAAACAGTGGGGATGACCATTTTCCGGTCTCGATTGCAGAATCCCCATTTATCACCCTTTCGGTAGGGGATGAGCGCTACAACCTTCTCGTCCTTGCCAGCACGTGTTCTGATCACCTGGTACACGGCAAAAGACGAAAACAGTAAAACCAGCACAATAACAATCGGCAGAATGACTTTAAGGCTGGAATACTTGCGCTCCTTTTTCTCGTTTGTTTTCATTTTTTATCTCCGATTCCCCTGTTGTTCAACAGTGGACAGAAACCCGTTCACCAGCACCGTCAGTGCGCAGCTTCTTCTCATAGACCTGTCCGGTATGCCCTTCTTACCTTTTGTATCACCCACAGGATCAGCAATGTGATCAGGAGAAGGCTTCCCCAGACCAGGACGAGATCAAGAAAGTAGTTGGGCCAGATCATGTGGGTGGGGTTCTCGAGAGGAGACAGAAGATGGGTACTTCCGGCAGAGAAGCCGATCTTCATGTGTCCTATCTCGCTCCCAAACTCCCACGTCTGATTCTGATACAGGAAGGGGAACGGCAATCCCTTGGGTATGTGCGAGGCCGCATCTGCTGTTGTGACTGTCTGCTCCCTGTATAATGACCGGAACAGCAGCAGGTTTGCTGTTACCCAGGTCACGAGGCCAATCGTCCAATAGGTACCTCGCCTTGTAAGAATATTGGTTGATTTCTCCTCAGGGGATTTCGTTGTCGTCACAATGTATGCCTCCTGCGCCTAGTTCCACAGATCGACTTTGCCATCTGATGCAATGACAAAGAATCCTTTGTCGACGGGTTGCAACACAAACAGGTTGTCAGTATGAGTCTGGCCCCAAACCACCTGCGAGATGCGCTTGCTCCACAATTCCTTACCTGTAGTTGGGTCAAGAGCTGCCACCAGTCCGCCGCCATCCTGAACGTACAGGACATCTCTCGTCGTTGTCAGCATCATGTCCGGATAGAGGTCATACAACTTCCCCATATCGGGACCGTCTGTGATAGGCGTTTTGTATGATGCAAACTGCTGTATCCATGCTTCCTTCCCTGTTGCAAGGTCAAGAGCCATGAGCGTTCCACTGCTATCTTGAATGTAAAGATGGGCGTGATCGACAGCGAAGTGAATGGGGTTCAGAATATGTTCCACCCCAATTTTATGAGTCCACAGCAGCTTCGTCGTGGTGGAGATTCCTGCTCCGACGGTCCATACATCTATCCGCTGTTCTTGCCAGTCCCTGGAGACTGGGACTATCAACATGTTCCCCTGTTTGACGAGGTTCTCTGCGTGCCCGCTGAACTGCTCGGTCCACAATATCTTGTTCGTACCGAGATCAATAGCCGTAAGCAAAGAAACAGTCGGGGATTCAGGGATACTTGTATACAGAATCCCCCCGTCGCACAACAATTGACTGCTTGCCCCCGAATATGGGGAGAACACCGGGTAGTTGACGAAATCAAGCATTCCGGCGGTTGTTATGTCCCGCGCCCGTATTTCAGCCCCACGACCAATTGCTTGTTCAATCCCATTACTGTAATTACCAAGCGATGGATTTCTCCTTTCTTCATCACATAGGAGATACATCGTGTCCTTAGTGTGATCTTGCTGGTCAACATTTACAGCGATATTGCTGAGAACATTGGTATAGAGAGTTCCAACTGCCTCAAGGCCAATGTCCTGTTCGGTTACTCCTGTTGCCTTGTCAAGATAGACAACGAATGGATCTATCTGTCCGGGCACACCTTGCGATTCTTGCCTGATGAAGAACAGGTACTTGCCATCTGTCGTGAACGTTGCGTTCGATGATATGTAAATGTCAGCATTTGTCGGTACTGACCAAAGCTTCTTCCCCGTTGCCTGGTCCCATGCAGTCGTCCATTGAGTCAAGTCGTCATGGTACGAGAAGGTATATAGCGCACCATCCAGGAACTGTGGTATGCCGGCACAACTGTCATTGCCCAGGTTCAGATTTTCAGTGGCGTATGATGCGGCGACTTTTGTGGGTGCCGTAAGGAGACCGTTTACATCGACAAAGGTGCTATTGACAGTGCCCGACGCTGTCTGGTGCCGGCATCCTGTCATGGCAATACTGAGCAGTGCCAGCACGAGCAGTCCCGTGATGACCCATGGACGTTTCTGTGATTGTCTGTTCGTGGTCATTTCCTGCCCCCCATTCCTTGACCTGATGGTGGACAGGAACCCGGTCACCAGAGCCGTCAGCGCGCCGTATCGTTGCGGCGTCGCAGCGGAGGTCATACCCTCCACTACAAATATAACGCGGTGGTGATGTTTTTGCTAATCGACAGGACAGAAAGCCCGAGTGAGCTGGACGGCTGGCTTGCCCACAGATCTGTTCCAGGTTGCATGTCTCTCGTTTTGTGTACTATACTAAACAAGGAGGCTTCATGGAGAATCTGCCAGACGAACTGGTCCAACTGATCGACCGCTTCAAGGAACACCTGGAGCAGTACAAGGGTGCTTGGTACGACGAGGCCAACACACGTACTGACTTCATCGATCGCCTGTTTGAGCTGTTGGGTTGGGACGTCGCCAACACGGCCGGCTATGCCGAGCAGTACCGCGAGGTCATCCGAGAGGACAAGGTCAGCATCGAGGGCGGCACCAAAGCCCCTGATTACTGCTTTCGTATCGGCGGCAGCCGCAAGTTCTTCTTGGAGGCCAAGAAACCGTCAGTCGACCTCCGTTCCGACCCCAGTCCCGCCTATCAGCTGCGCCGCTATGCGTACTCAATCAGACTGCCGCTGTCCATTCTGACGAACTTCCGTGAGTTTGCCGTCTACGACACGCGCATCAAGCCCAACCCAAACGACGGAGCCTCGGCCGCGCGAATCCAGTACTTCACCTTCGAGGCGTACCCCGACAAGTGGGCCTTCCTCACCAGCACCTTCTCCCGTGAGGCAATCCTGCATGGCGCGTTCGACAAATATGCCGAGGAGAGCATTGAGGACTTAATTTCCCAGTCGTGTTCCACGCTCGGAGATCCGGAAACGCCCGGCACAACGACTGCGGAAGCACATCAGGAGATGCTCGGCCATCTCAGCGACATGCTTGGTTTTCACATCGACCGCATTGTCAAGGACGACGTTGACCCCGACCCGATGTTCTGGATGGAGGTCAACGGGTCGCGTCGCGTACGTATCGGAACAGTCGATGTCATCGTTCAGCTCCGGAAGTTCTCCAACAAGGTACTAAGCACGGTCGGCGAGATGATCCCCGATTTTGACCGACAGCAGTGGAGGAAGATCGCGACCCTTATCGTCAAGTGTGCTGAAACAGCAGAGGGTATCACGGACGGACAGTTCGAGGACAGCACCAAATCTTTTGTGAGAGAGTATTTGCTGGCAGCTAAGATTGGAGAAGACGCCAACGAAGCAATGACATTAGGCGGGCCGTTTCTAAAGGATGACTACGTGTACATTTCTCTTGAGTCGCTGAAGAAGTGGTTGTACTACACGCGGCATCAGGACATCAAAGACCAGACTCTTGCACAGTATTTGTCAAACGTGGGGTGTGCGAGCAAGCAGTTCACGTTCACGCTGCGCTCCACTGGTAAACAGGTAGGCCGTCGCGTGTGGTCTGTCCCCCCGGAACTTGTGCCGCACTCTCACAGAAGCTGACATGGCTGGAGTAGCAGCAAGTGAGAAGCTAGCCTTCAGCTGCAGATCGCTGCCGTCGATCGCGCCATCGACTCCCTTGTCTTCCGGCTGTATGAACTCTCGCCCAAGAAAGAGGAGATACTCGGAGGAGTGAACCCGGACCAAGGAGGCCAAAGTGATTGATGACAAGTACCTGAAGATTCTTGCGGCCATTTACTATCTCAGCCGCCAAAGACCTACCAGCTCCGTCTTCCCTTCGATCCAAGTCGCCGAGACTATTGGAGTCGACCATGACGCGATGCTTCCAGATCTGCGGTATCTTCAGAGCGCAGGCCTGTTGACAGCCCAATGGGTAGGGACGGTTCAGGCGCTGCTGGCCCTAACCTCAAAAGGCACCGATTACGTCGAATCCCCGTTGGATGCTCTGCGTACTGTGGAGAAATCCCTGATACAGACAAACACGATCAACGTTGGTGGCAATTTCAATGCCATTGAGTCTACAGTCGTGCAGATGAACAGCGGCACCATTTCAGAAGCTGACGCAAACATCGTGCGAGACAGCTTCGACACAGTAGTTGGACAATTACCCTCTGACTTGGCCGCATCGCAGGAACTTCGGAAGAACCGAGAAACTCTCAATACAAAACTCCAAGCTGGCGACCGGCTTGCAGCAGCCGGAATCATATCCGGTCTCGCCAAGGTTGTCTCGATAGCGAAAGATTCCGCGGTCCTGATTCAGTCGCTGCCCATCATCTACCATGGAATTCGACTGCTATTCCACCTGCCATAGTCAGTGTGATGAACAGTCAGCTCCTCGAAGTATCGATTTCGGCCGTTGCTCGACAGTGGTCTCATCGGCGAACTCGCTAGGCGATACATGACAACAAGCGGCAATAGAAACGCCTTCGGGCTGCGAGAACTTCTTGGCGCAGCAGATCACAATCGCAAGATGAATATTGCATTACTGCCAAGCTGGTATTCGGCATTCGAGGAGATCATCATCGCGCACAACGGCTTGATGACACCAGGGCTAATTACTGGGCTCACCGGCAAACCGGGAGTCGTGTTCATGCTCACCAACTACGCCTTTTCCTACTTTGTTGCTGCCGTCGATATGGTCTTCTCCGGCCAACTGCCAGCCTGCTATGCTCTCCTGCGTATGTGCATCGAATGCATTGTGTATGCTCACGCCATTGTGGGCTCACCTGATCTTGGCAAAGTGTGGATACGACGCTACGACACTCGGTCCAACAAAACTCAGTTCAAGGTCAAGTTCAAGATTACCAACCTTATCGATGCCTTGCCCACTGGGGGAATCGTGCCAAGCACTTATGTGAAGGAGTTGTACGAGAGGACCGTAAGCTACGGAGGACATCCCAATCGAGACGGTGTATTAGCGGTTGGCAGGTGGATAAAGTCTGAGCGAGCTACGAGGATCGAGGTCGGCCTGTTCACGACAGGCAAACCCCTGCTGCTGGCTCTGAAGACCGTGGCTGAGATCGGATACGTCATGACCGCCCTAGGAGGCCTGATCTTCGGGGTCCAGCTTGCACCTCAAACCCTGCCTGAACGGATACAGCTGTTGTGTAAGCAGGGACTCCCCGATGAACTTGCGAGGGAAAGCGGGAGCCTAGCAGACATCACCGCACCGGGCGCACAGGACAAGCCCCTGCTTTGACGACGACCGCGGGGCTCTCTCCACGAGAAATTCCCTCATTTGTCAATTGATGCGGGATGTCTTCCATCCTGAAGTCATGAAGCTCGCAAACCTCTGATTGTTCCATGGCTTTTCAGCACTACCATTCTCTAGAAAGGAGGTGATACAAATGGGAAAGACATCAGGACTGAAACCAGGCTCCATAACTCCCGCCAGTGGTCAATACGAGGAGATTGGGCCAAGGGGCGGCAAGGGACCCGAGGTTACCAGTGTACAGGGAAAACCGTTGCCGCCGACTCAGAAGCCGGGGTCGACCTATACGTTGGTTGACCCGACAAAGAACGAGAGCGGCAAGGGCAAGTAGGACACAATCCAGCATACACAGATCAATCAGAGGGCGGACTGAGGCTCTGGTGACCATATGCGCGGGGATGAAGTCAGTATGGACTCCAGGGCAATTCATCCCTGTGGTCTTGACATTAATCCCATTGCGGTTTACATTATGTGCAGTCTGCACATAATGTAAACCAACGTGATGAGATGCGGTCAACCGATCTGGGGAGGCGTTGCCATGGAGATTGGCAGCAGACTACGTGTAGCTCGCAAGCAGAAGGGACTGTCCGTGCGAAAGCTGGGAGAGATCGTGGGTGTAAGCGGGGTTGCTGTATCCAAATATGAACGTGATCTGGACATGCCAAGTTCAGGCGTCCTCATGCGCCTGTGCCAAGCGCTAGATCTCAGCCTGGAACGACTGTTCCGATCGACTGCTGTTGTCCTGTCGGAACCAGCATACCGCAAGCGTTCGGACCTGGCGGTCAAGGAGTGCAAGGCCATCATGACGGCCGTTCAGGACAAGGCAGAGCGTTACAGCGAAGCCGAGGAGCTGGCACAACGTCACGAAAAGCTGAAGTTGCCCGTATTGAGTATCAGCGATGCCGCAGATGTGGAAGACGCGGCCAAGAGACTACGTTCTGATTGGCACTTGGGCCATGATGCCATTCCGAGCATGGTGGCACTGCTGGAAGACCACGAGATCCAGGTCATCGAGTTGACTGCGCATGATCACTTCGATGCCTGTGCTCTGGAATCCGACGGTCGGCCCTTCGTCGTCGTTCGTACAGGAGCTCCCGTCGATCGAGTCCGATTCACGCTCGCCCACGAGCTGGCTCACCTGGTCCTGCAACATCCGTCAGGTAAGGTGCCAGAGGGGCTGGCCAACCGCTTCGCGGGGGCATTTCTCGTTCCTGCTGATACTGCAATGCGCGAACTCGGTGAGCACCGCGATCACCTGAGCAAGGTTGAGCTGCAACTGCTGAAGGCGAAGTACGGTCTCAGTATGAGTGGATGGATTCACCGCGCAGCGGACCTCAAGATCATCACGCCCGCCGAAAACGTTCGATGGCAGAAGCTGCGCAATCTGGAGGGATGGCGGACAGAAGAACCTCCTTGCGGACTGACGCCCGAGACGCCACAGCGGATGGAGCGCATGGTCATGCGCGCGTATGCTGAGGGTGAAGTCACGGGAATGCGTGCGGCCGAGCTGCTTGGTTGGAGCCTGGAGAAGGTTCTCGGTAACGGAGAAGGGCATGCCGATCTACTCGTCGCTGAGCCTGGTCATTGACAGCAATATCTGGATATATCTGTACTATTGCGGTCTGGTTGACGCCGCCTTCAGATTGGGCTCACTTCACGATCCAGATCTGATGCTCACCAACGAACTCCTCACTCAACTGTCCTGGCAAGATCTGCAGGACAAGGGTACTACACTCGATGAGCTCACGTCAGACAGCATGAGGACTCTCGCCGAGATCAAAGCCACTACTCGAGGGGTCTCGGTATGCGACGTCGCGTGCCTTGTGCTGTCAGAACAGATGGGTATTCCTCTAGCCACTCATGACACCGATCTGCACAAGCTGGCGCAGACGCGGAATGTGCCTTGTTACAACTTCGACGCATTCCTTGATCTCATGGTGACAGCAGACATCATCGACAGTAAGACCCGACAAGCTGCTATTGACATCCTCGTCAGGATCGGTGAGAGACCAGAATAGGCAACTAAAGCTTATGTCCCTGAACACAGACTAGCAACGCAGTCCATTCTCGACTTGACTCTCTGTGAGATTGCACAATACTTAAGAAAATTTTAAGGGTTGCGCAAATGGGAAAGACACAGGAATCGGAACGCAACATACGAACCATTGCCTCTCGCCAGCAGGGATACTTCACTGCCAAGCAAGCTCTTGAAGCTGGTTACTCCTATGCCACTCAGTACTACCAGGCGGCATCGGCGAATTGGATCCGCGAGGAACGAGGCATCTATCGCTTTGCGGACTATCCGGCAACTGACCGACCAGACCTGGTGCTGTGGTCTCTGTGGTCAAGCAACCGAAAGGGCAAGCCTCAGGGTGTGTTTTCCCATGAGACAACCCTTTCCATCCATGACCTCTCTGATGTTATGCCGGCACATCTCCACATGACGGTTCCGCCATCGTTCAGGAAGTCGGCCAAGATACCCAAGGTCCTCGTCATCCACCGTGCCATACTTGCGGCCACTGACATCCAGGAGATGGATGGGTACAGCGTCACGCGGCCCCTGAGAACCATCATCGATGTCGCCTCCCTGGAGACCGTGTCTGCCGAACTTCTTGAGCAGGCTGTGCGACAAGCTCTCCAGCGCGGGCTGGTGAAGCGTGACGATCTGGCCAAAGCTGCTGAACTGAACCCGTCGTCGCGCTTAGCGGAGATCATGCAGAGCAATGTCTTGTTGCCCTGCCGAGTGACCCGGCATAGAATACTGCCATGAAATACTGCGTCATCGATGCGTTTGCAGGCATTCTGGCCAAAGGGGCCGAAGAGGAGGTTTGATATGCCATTGAAGAAGGGGTATGGCAAGAAGACGGTTGGGGAGAACATCAAGACCGAACTCAAGGCCGGCCGTCCTCAGAAACAGGCCGTAGCAATTGCACTTTCTGTGGCAAGGAAGGCCAAGAAGAGCCACGGCAAGTAGCAGAACGTACGTAGATGGTCCGGAGCATCTGGACGATCTCGTCAGTGCAGACTGGGACGGCAGGTGAGTTGAGCTGTGGCTCCAGGACAACCTCACAGAGGCATTGCTATTGTGTTTCAGGAACAATGACATTGCGTGACGAGGCTTCTGGTCATAGAATATTAACATGAAATACTACATCATCGATGCGTTTACCAATAGGTTATTTGCTGGGAATCCGGCAGCAGTGTGCCTCCTGCAGGAACCGCTGGCGGACGAGGTCATGGCATCCATCGCACGAGAGATGAACCTGTCGGAGACAGCGTTCGTCCTGTGGGAGAACGACGCCTGGCGACTGCGGTGGTTCACGCCGACGGTGGAAGTGCCATTGTGCGGCCACGGGACCCTTGCTACTGCCCGGGCGTTGCGAGAGGCCGGTATCGTGACAGACGGCGAGGTCTACTTCCGCAGTTTGAGTGGAGACCTTGCCGCCCGGTACCAGGAAGACCAGATCGAGCTCGACTTCCCATCGCTGCCTCCCACGCCTGCGCCCGTCCCCGAAGCGGTCCTCGACGCCCTGAGAATCAACACGGCACCCAGTTGGAGCGGTGTCAACGATCACGACTACTGGCTGCTCGACCTTGGGTCGGCAGCAGCCGTGCGGGCCCTGACACCCGACCGTGCAGCCACGATGGCAATCGACCTGCCCGGCATCATCGTCACAGGAGCGGGTGATGCGCCGTATGACTTCACGTCTCGCTTCTTCGCGCCCGCCGACGGCATCTTCGAGGACCCAGTCACCGGCTCTGCACACGCTGCCCTGGCGCCTTACTGGAGCAACGTGCTCGGCAAGACCGACTTCCTTGCCTTCCAGGCCTCCTCACGCGGGGGCATTCTGAAGGTACGCCTGGCAGGTGACCGCGTGCTCATCGCGGGCGAAACGGTCGTGGTGGCCACAGGAGACCTGCGCATTCCCTGAGGCATTACCTGCAACAACACGCCTGCAGACAACGGTAGGGTTGGATTCCTGCATGCGCCGAAAGCACCCCTCGTATTGAAAAGAAATACTCGGGGGGGAATGACGTATCACACCACTGATGCCCCGCTCCTGACCCTCACACATATTCCCACCCTCCTTCAGCGCTGCCGGGGGTCGGCAGCGCTGAACTATTTCTGGATACCCCGCATCAGCAAAATCTAACCCATTGCGTTACCTCTATGAGGAGATGAGGCAAATGCGCGTAGAGGGGTAGGGGAAAGTTTGGCTTGCTGGAAACATTTGACCCAGCAATGGGAGTAACTCCACCATAAAACGGAGAACAGATGAGACACATGCATGTAAGCAGCAAGACAAAAAAGTTCTTGTTCATCATCATTCCAGTAATTGCCATATTCAGCGTTGCACTCCTTCTCTGGCGGCCATGGTACACACCAAAACCATATTCTTCTCTTCCACCCGATCCATGGGCGCGCCTTCAGTATGCCCATTCGGAACTACAGGAGTCCCAGAAACTGGCAGACAGCGGCAAACGTGCCGATCTCCTGGATCCACGGAAAACACTGTCCTCTTTTATTGCAACAGATGCTTCAGGAGAGGGTTCTTTCGATTTGCGACCTCAATTCAGCAACTTAAACATCACACACGTTCAGTCCATCCAGGATTATGGAAAGGACCCAAAGAATGGGGATCGCTTGTTTCTGGTTACGTTTTCAGAGCAAACAAATGTTGTCGTCTTCAGACTGCGGCAACTCCTTGGCACAGAACCGACTAAGATCTGGTCTGTCCTCGGCTATCTGATCACTTCAAGTTCCTCTTCACGTGCCTCATATAGTACAAGCTGGCAGGAATCTGACGGTCCGTTTATCAGCGGTCTATGACTCGGGCCGGGCTCATCGCCCGACTTATCTGCTGCAACACTGCCAACAAGACGTGATACTGTAAATTGCTTATGAGACTCTTTTTGAGGAGCAAAAGGGACATGGATCGGAAACAACCAGGAAAAACAGCTACATACCACGGTTCATCTGGGTTCTATGTTCCAGATCCTCACCAGACACAACACAGATCTCCACCGCGGATGCATCGGCGCAAAAAAGGATGTCTGACCGTTGTCCTTGTCCTGATCCTTGCGATCGGATCACTGATGTGGTACCGGTCGCAGGCGGCTGCACGTGGAGATGTCACGCCTCCGACGCTCAACACACCGTTCAGCATTCAGCATCCGATTGCCTCCATCCGGGCACGCGACGCCGAACAGGCAACGTGGAGCGCGATATCGGCTCAGGACCCGACCGCCATGGAACACGAACTGACTTTGGAGGATGCCTTCTTTCGTCGTGCTACGACCCAGGCAAGGGAGTGGCAGGTCCTGCTGCTGGCAACGCCACAGCAACTTGCACCGCCACTGATTGGAACACTTGTCGTTACCTCACCGTTTGGCCTGCGCGAACATCCCATTATTGGCCAGGAGCTTGAACATCACGGCGCCGACTTGGTTGCGGCAACCGGCACGCCAGTCATGGCAGCCGCGCGTGGTGTTGTCGTCTGGCGTGGCAACAAACTGGGATACGGCAACTGCATCGTCATACGTCATGGGACGCACCTGTCCACCATCTACGGCCACCTGAGCCACATTGGCGTGGACACCGGACAATCGGTCAGCAAAGGAGAAGTCATAGGACTGTCAGGTTCCACGGGCTTCAGCACTGGGCCCCATTTGCATTTTGAAGTGCGCAACAACGGTACGCCAGTTAATCCCCTGCCGCTCCTGGCACCCAGTGTGTCTGTGAGATCATCAGATCAATGCTACAGTAGTGGAGGCGAGCTATGGAACCTGTACAGAGACATATACATATAAGCAGGAAGACAAAGAAGCTCTTGTTTATCATCATTCCAGTAATTGCCGTACTCGGCGTTGCGCTTCTCGTCTGGCGACCATGGTACACGCCAAAGCCGTACGTCACGCCTGATCCCTGGGTACACATTTCATATTCCCACGAGGAACTGCAACAAGCCCAGAAACTGGCAGACAGCGGCAAACGCTCTGACCTTCTGGATCCACAGAAGACACTGACCTCTTTTGTTGCAACGGATGCTTCGGGAGAGGGTTCTTTCGATTTGCGGCCTCAATTCAACTACCTGAGCATCACACATGTTCAGTCCATCCAGGATGAGGGAAAGGATCCAAACAATGGGGATCGTTTGTTTCTGGTTACGTTTTCGCAGCAAGAAAACGTCGTCGTCTTCAGACTGCGGCAACTCCTTGGCACAGAGCAGACCAAGATCTGGTCCGTCATCGGCTATCTGATCACTTCAAGTTCCTCTTCAGGTGCCACTTATAGTACAACTTGGCAGGAATCTGACGGTCCGTTTATCAGTGGTCAATGACTCCAGCCGGGCTAGCTGCCCTGCTTATCTACGACAGCATATGCTCCGGCAAAGTCGCTGATCACAAGTCCTTTTAGCTGCGTTGTATCGACGATCTGGACAACGCGTCCTTCGACGGTATTCACGATTGCTGTCAGATCAGGATCGGTTTCTTTAGCTTGCTGCAAGCGCACGGCAACGAGCGTTCCTGACGAAGCAACCTGCTGTGAGGAAGAAGACGCACGA